>NZ_CP024588.1:0-615000 GCF_002754815.1 Roseomonas sp. FDAARGOS_362
GCTGCGCACCGGCGGGCAGGTGCGGCGCGGCTGGCTGGGCGTGAACATCCAGCAGGTGACCGACGACATCGCCGAATCCCTGGGCCTGAAGGGCGGGGCGCGCGGCGCGCTGGTGGCGCGGGCCCAGGATGACGGCCCGGCGGCCAAGGCCGGCATCCGCGCCGGCGACATCATCCTGAAGTTCAACAACCAGGATGTGCAGGAGATGCGCAACCTGCCGCGCATCGTCGCCGAGACGGCGGTGAACAGCGAGGTGCCGGTCCTGCTCTGGCGCGAGGGCAAGGAGCAGACCGTCCAGGTGAAGGTCTCCGAGATCCCGGCCGACCAGCAGCAGGCGAGCACCGGCAACGCCCCCGCGCAGCCGGCCCTGGTGGAGCTGGAAGGCACGGGGATGAAGGTCGCCGCCGTCACGCCGGAGCTGCGGGAGCGCTTCTCCATCGCGCCTGATGCGAAGGGCGTGGTGGTGGTCGAGGTCGCCCCGGGCAGCCCGGCGGCGGATCGCGGCATCACCGCCGGCGACCGCGTCGTGGAGGTGCAGCAGGAGCGCGTGAACACGCCGCAGGAGCTGAAGGCGAAGCTGGACGACCTGCGCAAGCAGAACCGCCCCAGCGCGCTGATGCTGGTGGAAGGGGCGCAGGGCCAGCGCTTCGTGCCGCTTGGCCTGCGCGGCGGCAACAGCCGGTAGCCGCGGATACAGGCCCCCCGGCGGACATCCCGGGGGCCTGCCTCGCGGGGGCGTCCGTCGGGAGACACGGAAAGGGCCTGTCCGGCACGCCGGACAGGCCCTTTCCGTGTCAAGCTCTCCGGCTCAGTTGCGCTCGTAGAGCAGCCGGGCGCGGATCGTGCCGGGCAGGGCGCGCAGGTCGGCCAGGACCGCCTGGGGGTCGGCCACGTTCTCGGCATCCACCACGACGTAGCCGAGCTCCGGATCGGTCTGCAGCACCTGGCTCGCGATGTTGAGCTGGAACTTGCGGAAAGTGTCGTTGATGGCCGCCAGCATCCCCGCGATGTTGTGGTGGACATGCATGAAGCGCGTGCCGCGTGCCCGGGCCGGCAGGTTGGCCTCGGGGAAGTTCACCGCGCCCAGCGTCGCGCCGGTGTCGGAATAGTTCACCAGCTTGTCCGCCGTCTCCTCGCCGATGCGCTCCTGCGCCTCCTCGGTGGATCCGCCGATATGCGGCGTCAGGATCACGTTGTGCAGCCCCTGCAGCGGCGAGACGAAGCGGTCGCCGTTGCGCTTGGGCTCGGAGGGGAAGACGTCCAGCGCCGCGCCGCCCAGATGGCCGGCCTCGATCGCCGCCTTCAGCGCGTCGATGTCCACCACCTTGCCGCGGGCATTGTTGATCAGCACGGCGCCGGGCTTCATCGCCGCCAGTTCCGCCGCGCCGATCATGCCGGTGGTCTCTGGCGTTTCCGGCACGTGCAGCGTCACCACGTCGCTCTGCGCCAGCAGCTCGCCCAGCGAGGCGGCGGCCTGGGCGTTGCCGTGGCCCAGCTTGCGGATCGCGTCGTGGTAGATGACGCGCATGCCGAAAGCCTCGGCCAGGTTGCTGACCTGGGTGCCGATATTGCCGTAGCCGACGATGCCCAGCGTCTTGCCGCGCACCTCGTGGGCGCCGGTGGCGGACTTGTCCCAGCCTCCGGCATGGGCCGCGATGGAGCGGCCGGGGATGCCGCGCAGGAGCATCACGATCTCGCCCATCACCAGCTCCGCCACGGAGCGGGTGTTGGAGAAGGGGGCGTTGAAGACCGGGATGCCCCGCTGCCGCGCGGCGGCGAGGTCCACCTGGTTGGTGCCGATGCAGAAGCAGCCGATGGCGATCAGCCGGTCGGCGGCCTTCAGCACCTGCTCCGTCACCTGGGTGCGGGAGCGGATGCCGAGCAGGTGCACGCCCTGCACCGCCTCCAGCAGCGCCTCGCCCTCCAGCGCCTTGGCCTCGCGCCGGATGGTGGCGTAGCCGGAGGTGTTGAAGGTGGCGACGGCGCTGTCCGAGATACCCTCCAGCAGCAGGATCTTGATGCGGTCCTTGGGCAGGGAAATCACGTCGGGACGGGCCTCGGTCGGGATGGTGGAAGGGGGGAGGGGAGCCATGGCCGGGGAGTTCCTTCAGCCGAGGACCTGCCGGGCGGCCGCGGCCAGTTCCTCCGGGGTCGCGCCCGGCCGGAACATGCCCCGCAGCGCCCCGTCCGGGCCCAGGAGATAGACGAAGGCGGAGTGGTCCATCAGATAGTCGCTCGCCCCCGGCGGCGTCACCTTGGCGTAATAGACGCGATAGGCCTTGGCGACCTGGGCGATCTGCTCCGGCGTGCCGGTCAGCCCGGCCAGGGCGGGGTGGAAGAGGCCGACATAGTCGGCGAGCTTTTCCGGCGTGTCGCGCTCCGGGTCCACGGTGATGAAGAGAGGCTGCACGCGGACGGCATCGGGGCCGAGCTGGTCCATGGCCGTGGCCAGGGTGCTGAGCTCGGTCGGGCAGACATCCGGGCAATGGGTGAAGCCGAAGAAGATCAGCACCGCCTTGCCGTGGTAGCTCGCCTCCGTCACCGGCTTGCCGGTCTGGTCGGTGAGCGCGAAATCGCCGCCGATCCGCGCCCCGGAGGGCAGCGTGACCGCGTTCGGCGAGGCGATCATGGGCCGGGCCGGGGTCTGCTGCCGCGTGACCATCCGCGCAAAGGAGTCCGGCCAGCTTTCCCCGGGTTCCCGCTGGAACCAGGCGAAGGCCCAGCCCCCCGCGAGGACCAGGACGAGCACGGCGATCAGGATCCGGAAGGCGCGCATCATGCGCCGCCCTATACCCTTCCCTGGCTCCAAGGCGAATGCCCGCCGGGCAGGGCCGGACTGCGCCCCGGGCACAGGAGGGAGGCGGAGGTCCTTAACCCCCTGTTCAGCAAGGGGATGCCAGAAACCCAGGGCCAGGAGGGCATCGGGACGGGCGTGCCAGGACGGCGTGCCGCAGAGGCGCGGACGCTGGGGGCTGTCTCCGGATGCTACAGATCTCGGGCCAGGTGCCGGGAACCATCCTGGAGAATTCCGGCGCGGGCGACTGGTCGGCGCGGCTGACCCTGTCCGACAGCGGCGGGCCGGCGGCGGGCGTGCTGGCGGTGGCCCTGACCGGCGCCGGTGCCGGCGCCTTCTCCGCCACGCTGGATGCCGCGGGCCAGACCGTCACCATCGCCCCCGCCCGGCTGCTGGACCGGGAGGACTGGGCCGCCGGGGCGGACCCGGTGCTCGCCTTCAGCCTCCGGGTGCAGACCGTGGCCGGCTGGCAGGATCTCGGCACCGGCTGGGCCGTGACGCTGCTGGGGGTGGACGACACGCCGCCCTCCGGCCTCGCCTTCTCCAGCGGCGGCAGCGTGCTGGAAACCGATGCGGGCGGCATCGTCGGCCGCCTCGCCGCCAGCGATCCGGACAGTGCCGCCGCGCAGCTCACCTTCGTCGTCGCGCCGCAGGACGACTGGCGCTTCGAGGTGGTGAACGGCAACGTCCTGAAGCTGCGCGACGGCTATGACCTGCTGCGCTCGGGCGGCAGCACCCTGCCGGTGTCGGTCATCGTCTCGGACGGGCACCAGGACGCGGCGATGACGGTGGATGTCACCGTGCTGAACGTCACCAGCGAGGACGACACGCCCGCCCCGCCGGTGCTGCGGATCGCCGATGCCAGCCTGGCCGAAGGCAGTTCCGGCGGCGGCACGATGCGCTTCGCCGTCAGCCTGTCGCGCGCGGCGGATGCGCCGGTGACGCTGCGATGGAACGCACTGTCCGGCACCGCCACGGCGGGGCAGGATTTCCAGGCCGCCAGCGGGCAGCTCACCATCGCGGCCGGGTCCAGCACGGCCAGCATCGCGGTGACGGTGCTGGGCGACCGGCTGCGGGAGGCGGATGAGAGCTTCCGGCTGGTGCTTTCCGATGTTGGCGGCGCCGTGGTCGGGGATGGCGAGGCCACCGGCACCATCCTGAACGACGACCGCCCCACCGTCCTGGCGGCGGGAAGCTGGGTGGATGCGGTGGCGCGCGGCACCGGCAGCGTGGCGGTGGTGGCCGCCGCCGCCGGGGGCAGCCGTGCCGGGCTGAACGGCAGCGCGCTGGAGTTGCGCCTCGCCGATGGCACGCTGTTCGACCTCGGCGCGGTGCGGCAGGTCGATTTCATGGACGGCCAACTGGAGCTGGCCGCGGATTCCGCCGCGGCGCAGGTGACGCGCCTCTACCAGACGCTGCTGCTGCGCGATCCCGACCCCGGCGGCCTCTACCTGCACACGCATCTGCTGGAAGGCGGCGCCCTGACCCTGCTGAACATGGCCCGCAGCCTGTTGTCGAGCGCGGAGGCGCAGAGCCGCTTCGGCACGCTGTCCAATGCCGATCTGGTGACGCGCCTCTACACCATTGCCCTGGGGCGGCAGCCGGATGCCGGCGGCTATGCGGCGCACGTGAACGCGCTGGCGCATGGGACGGACCGGGCGCAGATCGTGCTGGGCTTCACCACTTCCGCCGAGGCGAAGGCGCGCTACGCGGCCTCGCATCCCGGCGGCACCTGGGTCGTGGACGGCACGGCGCGGGAGATCCTCTACGCCTATGACGCCGTGCTGGACGACGTGCCGGACGTGGCCGCGCTGGCGCGCTGGGAACAGGCGATCGCCGCCGGCACCTCCAGCCTGACGGACCTCTACCGCAGCCTGACGCAGACCCAGGCCTATCTGGCCCGGCACCCCTCCGGCGAAAGCGAGGCGAGCTTCCTCACCCGCCTCTTCGCGGATGCGCTGGAACGGGCACCCGGCGCGGCCGATCTCGCGAGCTGGCACGGCATGATCGCCAGCCATGGCTGGTCGGACATCGACGTGCTGATGCTGATCGGCCGTTCGGCGGAGGCCAGGGCCGCCTTCACCGCCCCTTCCGTGGCAGCCGGTGCGCTGATGACCGAGCTGCCCGCGCCCGGCACCGCCACGGTGGTCCGGCTCTCCCCGGGCGGCGTGGCGGCGGACATCGCCTTCTCGGCCGCCGGGGTGGCGGTGCTCGACGGCGTGTCCTCGGATGCCAGCCACTGGATCGCGACGCCCAAGGGCCTGGAACTGAACTGGGCGGGCGACACGCTGCTGCTGTCGGGCGCGCAGTCGGTCCGCTTCGACGACGGGCGGCTGGACCTGGGCAGCGGCACCGCCGCGGCCTGGGTGGTGCGGCTCTACGAGACCATCCTGATGCGGGAGCCCGATGCCAGCGGCCTCGCGACCCATGCGGCGCGGCTCGATGCCGGCCTGACCCCGGCGCAGCTTGCGGCGGACCTGGTGGGCAGCGCGGAATTCGCCAGCCGCTTCGGCGCGCTGAGCACGGCGCAGCAGGTATCGGCCTTCTACAAGGGCGCGCTCGGCCGCTCCGCCGCCGCGTCCGAGATCGACTACCAGGTCGCGCTCGTCGCCGGCGGCATGAGCAAGGCCGCGCTGGCGGCCGGGATCGCCGGATCGGTGGAAAGCCGCAACCTCTTCCTGGCGCAGCATCCGCAGGGCATCTGGCTGGCCGATCCCCAGGGCGCGAAGGTGGCCCGGGCCTATGAGACGGTCCTGGACAGCGGGCCGGACGCCTCCTCCCTGCTGCTCTGGTCGCAGAAGCTCGCCGGTGGCGCGGCGCTGCGCGACCTCTATGCCGAGCTGATGCAGACGGAGCTCTTCACCACCCGCCATGGCGGGCAGGATGATTCCGGCTTCATCGCCGATCTCTACGATGCCGCGCTGGGGCGCGGCGCCTCGGCGGGCGAGATCGCGAACTGGAGCAACTGGCTCAAGGCGGGGCACAGCCGGCTGGACCTCGCCTATGCCATTGGCGAATCGGGCGAGGCGCAGTCGCACAGCCATGCCCCGGCCGTGACGGCCGCCCCGGACTGGCAGTTGTGACAGGTCCTGTCATGGACCTTTGTCATGAGCGGGCGTGATGACGCCATGGGATGGCCGCACCCTTCTGGTCTGGCACGCCAGGAATGCCACCATGGGTTGAATAAAGAGTGTTTTCCTCGCGAAAAGGCGATAGGTTTTGGCCTTCACACCAGCCGGATCGCATGAGGGTGCCAGTGCCGCGCAGCCATTGCCCGCGAAGGAAGACCGCGATCCCGCCGCTGCTGGCGGCCTGTGCCGTCCTTCTGGCGCTGCCCCCGCCGGCCCTGGCCCAGAGCGTGAAGACCGTCGTGGTGCCTTCCGGCTCCGGCGTGGTCGTGGCGCCCCGCAGCGCCCCGCCCCGGCTGGCCGCCCGCCCGCCCGCCGCGCTGCCCGCCGCCCCGGCGGGGCTCCGCTCCCCCGGGGAGGCAGAGCCGGAAAGCGGCAGCGCCATGCCCCTGCTGAGCCTCGTGCCGCTCGCCGCCGCGGCGGCGCTGTTCGCGGCCGGCGCGTCCGGCGGCGATGGCGGGGCACCCAGCCGGACGCGCTAGGCGCGGTCCGCCCCGGCGCCGGGGCGAAGATCGGCGCGGGTCTTTCCTTCGCCGCTCCCTCGTCGCAACCTGCGGCCTGTTTTCCCGGGAACCGCAGGAGAGTCTGGCCATGGCGACGCGGCAGGGCGCGCTGGACCGCGCGCGCGAATATTTCGACCGAGGCTTCCGGGACCGCCTGGCCGCGCTGGTGGCGATCCCCTCCACCTCGCAGGACCCCGCCCATGCGGCGGATTGCCGCCGCTACCTGGAGGCGGCGCTGCGCCCCTGGCTGGAAGGGATGGGCTTCGCGGTCGGCATCCACGACAACCCGGCGGAAGGCTTCGGACCGATCCTGACGGCGGAGCGGATCGAGGACCCGTCGCGGCCGACCGTGCTGCTCTACGGCCATGGCGACACGGTGCACGGGCTGGACGAGCAGTGGTCGGAGGGGCTGAAGCCCTGGACCCTCACCGAGCGCGACGGGCGCTGGTACGGGCGCGGCACGGTGGACAACAAGGGCCAGCACGCGCTGAACCTTTCGGCGCTGGAGGCGGTGCTGGCGGAGCGCGGCGGCAGGCTCGGCTTCAACGTGAAGGTGCTGATCGAGACCTGCGAGGAACGCGGCTCGGCCGGGCTGCGCGACTTCGTCTTCGCGAACCGGGAGGCCCTGGCGGCCGACGTGCTGATCGCCTCGGACGGGCCGCGCGTGGAACCGGGTCTGCCCACCATCGCCACAGGCACGCGCGGCACCTGGCATTTCGACCTCGTGGCGCGCTTCCGCCAGGGCGGCGTACATTCCGGCCACTGGGGCGGGCTGACGAATGACCCGGCGGTGGTGCTGGCCCATGCCCTGGCCAGCATCTGCGACCGCAACGGCAAGATCCTGGTGCGCGGCTGGCTGGCCGGGGAGACGGTGCCCCCCGCCATCCGGCGCGTGCTGGAGGGTTGCCCGGTGGGCGGCGCGGGCGAGGCGGCGGCGATCGTCGAGGGCTGGGGCGAGCCCGGCCTGACCTCCGCCGAGAAGATCTACGGCTGGAACTCCTTCATCGTGCTGGCGATGCTCTCGGGGCGTCCGGAGAACCCGGTGAATGCCGTGGCGCCCTGGGCGACGGCCACCTGCCAGATCCGCTACACGGTGGATACGGACCCGAAGGGCTTCGAGGCCACGTTGCGGCGTCACCTGGACGCGCACGGCTTCCCGGAGATCGGCATCGAGAATGCCGGGCTCCGCATGCCGGCCAGCCGCACCGACCCGGACCATCCCTGGGTGCGCTGGGCCAAGGCGAGCATGGAAAGCGCGCTGGGCAGCCGGGTGCAGGTGATCCCCAACACCTCCGGCGGGCTGCCGGGCGATGTCTTCGTGGATGCGCTGGGCGTGCCGCTGGTCTGGGTCCCGCACTCCTACAACGGCTGCAAGCAGCACGGGCCGGACGAGCACGCCTTGCCGGCCACGCTGCGCGAGGGCATCGCCGGCTTCGCCGGCATGTACTGGGACCTGGGCGAGCCGGGCACGCCGCCGCGCGGGTGACGCCGCCCGGTGCGGGCCGGGCCACGTGCCCGGTCCCGCTTCCGCGCCATGGTTCCACCACGGCATCGCCCCGGCCTTGCCATGGGAGGCAGCAAGTCTTCCTCCCGGTCGTTCAGGAAGTGGGAGGAACGCCACCATGATGCGACGCCGAATTCTTGCCAGGCTTCTGCCGGCTCTGTTCCTGGCCCCGGCCCTTCTGAGCATGACCGCGCCGGCCCGGGCGCAGCCCGCCGATGCGGGGCAGCGCCTGTTGCAGGAAGGCGCGCGCATCCAGGCCGAGCAGCAGCGCCAGCGGGTCGAGCAGGACCGGCGCCGTGTCGAGATGGACCGCCGCCGGATCGAGGAGCGGCAATGGCGCGACACGCAGCGCCAGCGCGATGACACCATGCAGCGGCGGCGCGAGGCGGAATGGCGCCGCGAGCAGGACATGCGCCAGCGCTGGGAACAGCAGCGCCGCTGGCAGGACGCGGACCGGCGCCGGAACGATCCCTGGAACCGCTGGTAGGTTCCCGGACCCGCCGCGCGGAGGAGGAACGGGACTTCGTCACTCTTCCTCACGCGGCGGCCCATGGCCCCGTTACATTCCCACCCCAATTGGCGGCACTTTCCCATGGGGACCAGGACACGCCGCCATGACCTCCACCACCGCCACCCCGGCCCGGAACCACTGGCCCGCTTTCGTGCTGGGCGCGCTGCTCGGCCTGCCCCTGGCCAGCCCCGTGCTGGCCCAGGGCGCCAGCCAGGCCCCGGCCCCCGCGCCCCAGGCGGCCCCCCAATCCCGGCAGGCCCCCACCACAGGCCGGGTGCCGCACGGCATGGCGCGGATCTTCGCCGAGGCCGATTCCAATCACGACGGCCGGGTGACCTGGGACGAGGCCTGGTCCGCGCTTTCCACCCGTTTCGCCGCGATCGATGCCGACCATGACGGCGCCGTGACGCGGGAGGAGCTGCGCGTCTATGTGACCAGCCAGCGCGCCGCCGGAGGCCGGCGTGCCGACCGGCCCGTGCCACCCGCCATGGAAGCCCGGGCCGAGGCGCTGTTCCGCGCCGCCGATGCCAATGGCGATGGGCGCGTGACCCTGGCGGAACTCCAGCCGGTGGCGCAGGCCTTCTTCCGCATGGCCGATCGGAACGGCGACGGCACCCTGACCCCGGACGAGCTGCGCCCGGCGGGCCATGGGGCGAGCCGTGGGGCAGGGCAGGGGGCGGCCCCGGCACGCTGAGGCGCCACTCCCCGGGGCCGGGGATGCCCGGCCGGTGGGAGACCCCGGCCCGGTACGGTGCGACCCAGCGGGCCTGCGCGCTTGCCGGGCGGGCCGATCGACGCCAAGTCTCTTCCGTCCGTCCCTGCTTCCCGCCGCGGATGGACGCTTCCTGCCGGAGACGCCGCCATGCCCGTGATCCATTGCCATGAACCGGGGCCCCGGTCCTTGCAGCGGGATGGGGCGGGCGTGGCATGAGCTTCCTTTCCCTCTACCGGCACGGCTTCGCCCGCATCGCCGCCTGCAGCGGCCGCGCCCATGCCGCCGACCCGGCCCGCAACGCCGATGCCCTGCTGGACCTCGCGCACCGCTGCGACGCGCGGGGCGTGGCGGTGGCGGTCTTCCCGGAGCTCTGCCTGTCCGGCTACGCCATCGACGACCTGCTGCTGCAGGATGCGGTGCTGGAGGCGGTGGAGACGGCGGTGGCGCGGCTGGTGCGCGAATCCGCCGGGCTGATGCCGCTGCTGCTGATCGGGGCGCCGCTGCGCCACGAAGGGCGGCTCTACAACTGCGCCCTGGCGATCCAGCACGGGCGGCTGCTGGGCGTGGTGCCGAAGATCCACCTGCCGAACTACCGCGAATTCTACGAGCGCCGGCACTTCGCCTCGGGCCTCGGTACAGAGGGCGGCACGATCGCGGTGGCGGGGCTGGAGGCGCCCTTCGGGCCGGACCTGCTCTTCGCCGCCGAGGACCTGCCCGGCCTCGTGGTGCATGCCGAGATCTGCGAGGACGTCTGGGTGCCGCTGCCGCCCAGCACCGAGGGCGCCCTGGCCGGGGCCACCGTGCTGGCCAACCTGTCCGCCAGCAACATCACCGTGGGCAAGGCCGAGACGCGGCGGCTGCTGTCGCAGAGCCAGTCGGCGCGCTGCCTCGCCGCCTATGTCTATGCCGCGGCGGGGGTGGGGGAATCCACCACCGACCTGGCCTGGGACGGGCAGGTCTCGATCTTCGAGAACGGCGCGGTGCTACGCGAGAGCGACCGCTTCCCCGCCGGCGACCAGATGGCGGTGGCGGATGTGGACCTCGACCTGCTGCGGCAGGAGCGGGCGCGCCAGGGCACCTTCGACGACAACCGCCGCCGCCACGGACGGCCCTTCCGCCGCATCGGCTTCCGGCTGGAGGCGCCGGAGGGTGACCTGGGCTTCGAACGGGCGGTGGAGCGCTTCCCCTTCGTGCCCGCCGATCCGGCGCGGCTGAACCAGGACTGCTATGAGGCCTACAACATCCAGGTCTCGGGGCTGGTGCAGCGGCTGCGCGAGGCCCGCATCAGGCGCCTCGTCATCGGCGTCTCGGGCGGGCTCGATTCCACCCAGGCGCTGATCGTCGCGGCCAAGGCCTTCGACCTGCTGGAACGGCCGCGCACGGATATCATCGCCTATACGATGCCGGGCTTCGGCACGAGCGCGGGGACGAAGACCAACGCGCACCGGCTGATGGAATCGCTGGGCGTCACGGCGCACGAGCTCGATATCCGCCCGGCGGCGCGGCAGATGCTGGGCGATCTCGGCCACCCCTTCGCGCGTGGCGAGCCGGTCTACGATATCACCTTCGAGAATGTTCAGGCGGGGCTGCGCACGGACTACCTGTTCCGCGCCGCCAACCTGCATGACGGCATCGTGCTCGGCACGGGCGACCTCTCGGAGCTGGCGCTGGGCTGGTGCACCTATGGCGTCGGCGACCAGATGTCGCACTACAACGTCAATGGCGGCGTGCCGAAGACGCTGATCCAGCACCTGATCCGCTGGGTGATCGCCTCCAAACAGTTCGACGCGGCGGTGGGGGAGACGCTGGGCTCGATCCTGAACACCGAGATCTCGCCGGAGCTGATCCCCGCCACGGAAGGGCAGGCGATCCAGAGCACGGAGGCCAAGGTCGGCCCCTATGCGCTGCAGGACTTCAACCTGTTCTACACGCTGCGCTATGGGTTCCGGCCCTCCAGGATCGCCTTTCTCGCCCTGCGCGCCTGGGCCGATGCCGGGGCGGGGCGCTGGCCGCCGGGCTTCCCGGAGGAGGCGCGCAGGGCCTATGCGCTGCCGGAGATCCGGCACTGGCTGGAGGTCTTCCTGCGCCGCTTCTTCGCCTTCAGCCAGTTCAAGCGCTCCGCCATGCCGAACGGGCCGAAGGTGGTGGCGGGCGGCTCGCTCTCGCCGCGCGGCGACTGGCGCGCACCCTCCGACGGCAATGCCGAGGCCTGGCTGGAGGAGCTGCGCCGCAACGTGCCGGAAGGAAAGGCGGAAGGGCCGGGGCCGGAATAGGCCCTCCGGCCCCCAGGCGGAGCGCGTCCTACCGGCCCGCCTGCATCCTCTCGCCCTTTCGCCCGTTCGGAACGGCGGGAGGATCAAGGCGCATGGAACAGACAGGCATCACACAGGCGCAGGACGGGTTGCGTTTCGGGCCGCTCGGCGGCCACTGCCTGCATCTCTGCGTGGACATGCAGAACCTCTTCTCGCAGGGCAGCCCCTGGGAGACGCCGTGGATGGAGCGCGTCCTGCCTGCCGTGGAGGCGCTGGCCGAGCGCCATGCGGAGCGGACGGTCTTCACCCGCTTCATCCCGCTGCGCTCGCCGCGCGAGGGGCGGGGGACCTGGCGGCGCTACTACGAGCGCTGGCCGGAGATGCGGCTGGATGCCCTGCCGCCCGAGGCCATCGACCTGCTGCCGCCACTCGCGCGCTTCGTCCCGCCCGCCGAGGTCCTGGACAAGACGGTGTACTCGCCCTGGAGCGGGACGGAGCTGGAGGAAAGGCTGCGTGCCCGTGACGTGGACACGCTGGTGATCACCGGGGTCGAAACCGACGTCTGCGTCCTGGCCGCGGTGCTGGGCGCGGTGGATCGTGGCTACCGCGTGGTGCTGCCGACGGATGCGCTCTGCTCGTCCTCCGACCGGACGCATGACGCGCTGCTGGCGCTCTACCGGGAACGCTACGGACAGCAGGTGGAGACAGCCCGGATGGCGGATATCCTGTCCGCCTGGGATTGATGCCGGACCGCGAAAATTCCGGCTTTCTCGGTCCGGTTGCGGCAACGGATTGTTATGAATTCGCAATGTAAGCCTTTGCCATCCTTCCCTGGCAAAGGTCTCGCCGATGCGCCTCGTCCTTCCCTGCTGTCTGGCCCTGCTGCTGGCCGCCTGTGCCGGCCGCGCGCCGAATCCCGTGGCGCTCGTGCAGGACAAGGACAAGGCCATGGACTGCGCGGCCATACGCGCCGAGATCACGGCCAACAACAGCCAGATCACGGAGCTGGGACGCGAGGATGGTGCGAAGGTCGGCCAGAACATCGCCATGGGCGTGGCTGGCGCCTTCATCCCCGTGCTGTGGTTCGGGATGGATTTCCAGAATGCGAGCGGCAAGGAAGGAAAGGCCCTGACCGACCGGAATGCCTATCTGGCGCAGGTCGCGGCGCAGCGCTGTGCCGGGATCGCGGAGGCGCCGATGGCCGGGACGCCCGCCGAAACATCCATGGTGGCGGCCAACCCATTCCGGTGATGGGAATTCGGCATCGGAATGTCATGAGGAGCCAGCCTGGTGGGTGCGACAGGGATTGAACCTGTGACCCCTGCCGTGTGAAGGCAGTGCTCTCCCGCTGAGCTACGCACCCAGGCTGTGGGCGCTCAACTATCCTCCCTCGCCAGGGGTGTCAACGGGGGGAAGGCGTACGATATGCAAGGGCTCGCCACCGGAGGCTTCTGGATGCGGACAGGCCCCGTCTTCCTGCGCGCGCCCCGTCCCGGCAACGGCCCGCCCCCGGGTTTCTCCGGGGGCGGGCCGTTGCCGGGTCGCCGGGCGCTTCTCCTGGCCGCCCTGATGCTTCTTCCCGCCCTGTCCGCCGCCCAGGCGCGGGCCGAGCCCGTCCGGGCCAGCTACGTGGTCCGCGCCGCCGGGCTGACCGTGATGGATGTCGAGGCTAGCTTCGACCCGGCCGATTCCACCGGTGGGTATGTCCTGGAACTCCGCACCCATATGCGTGGCGTGGCCGCGCTTTTTCGCAGCGGCACCATGACCACCCGGGCCAGCGGGGCCTGGGCCGACGGCCGGCCGCAGCCCCGGCGCTATGTCGCCCAGGGTGTCTGGGGCGGGGAGCAGCGCAGCACGGTGCTGGACTACGTGGACGGGCAGCCGGTGTTGCGGCAACTGCTGCCGCCCCTGGATGCGGATGAGCGGGAGCCCGTGCCCGCCGAGGCCCGGCGCGGCACCATGGATAGCCTGAGCGCGGTGGCGGCACTGCTCCGCCAGGTGCGGGACAGCGGGCGGTGCGAGGCCCAGGCGGCCGTCTTCGACGGGCGGCGCCGCAGCGTGCTTTCCGCTCGCACCCTGGGCTGGGAGATGCTTTCGGGCGATTGGCCGGGCCGGGCACTGCACTGCCATTTCAGCGGCCGCTTGACCCATGGCTTCAAGCTGGACGACGGCCCGGCCGAACGCCAGCGCCCACAGGAGGGCGATGCCTGGCTCGCCGAGGTCCATCCCGGCGGCCCGGTCCTGCCGGTGCGGCTGGAGGTCCCCAACCGCTGGTTCGGGCAGACCACGATCAGCCTCGTGCGGATCGGCGAGATGCCTTCCGCGGCCTCCCGCCGCTGATTCCAGGCCGCGGAGGCAGCCCGATCCGTCCTTGCGGCGGATCACGCTGCCGGGCGTCTCCGCCCCATGGAGGACAGCCCCTTGGCGGTCAGTCCCGGCCGCCGATCCGCGCCAGCAGCGCCGGCAGGTCGGCCGGGCTCGCGGCCACCGGGGCGCCATCGGCCATCTCCGGCAGGCCATAGCCCCAGGCCGCGAAGACCGGCGCCGCCCCGGCGCCGCGCGCGGAGCGGATGTCGTTGGTATGGTCGCCCACCATGACCACACCCGGTGGGGCGGACCCCTCCGCCGTCACGCCCATCAACCGCAGCGTGCCCAGCAGGTGGCCCGGATCGGGCTTGCGCACCGGGAAGCTGTCGCCGCCCGCCAGCGCATCGACCAGGGGCGCGAGGCCGAGATGCTCCAGGATCAGCCGCGCCGCCGCGACCGGCTTGTTGGTGCAGACCGCGAGCCGCCAGCCCTCCCGGCGCAGCTCGGCCAGCACCTCCGGCACGCCCGCGAAAGGCGCCGTCTGTTCGTTCGCATGCGCCTCGTAATCAGGCACGAACTCGGCCAGGGCCGCGGGGTCGAAGGCCTGGCCGCGTGCCTCCAGCGCCCGCCGCACCAGCACCGCCACGCCGTCGCCGATCATGCGGTGGACTTCCGGCATGGCGAAGCCGGGCAGGCCGCGCCGGGCCATCAGCCGGTTCAGCGCGTCGCGGATATCGGCCGCGCTGTCGATCAGCGTGCCGTCGAGGTCGAGAAGGCAGATGCGTTCCATGCGGCCGAGCCTAGCCGGGCGGGGAGGGCGCGTCTCGACGCCAGGGCCCGCCGCTGCCATGCGCCCGCCGCCATGCGCGTGCCGGGTCCCGTGGCGCGGCGGAGCCTGGGCCGGAGGATCTTCCCCGCGGGCTGCCACCGGAGGTCCGTCACAGCCGGCAACAAGGTTTGAAAACCCCGGACGCCCCGGAACGCCCCCTGGCGCTGGACGGGACGGGGGGCGGGGGCTAGGTCCATGGGCCAAGATGCCCTCCGCCGCCATTCTTCTCGCCGCCGGTCTCGGGACGCGGATGCGTTCGAGCCTCTCCAAGGCCCTCCACCCGCTGGCGGGCCGACCCATGCTCAGCCACCTGATCGCCGCCTGCGAGGAAGCCTTCGACCATATCGTGGTGGTCATCGGGCCGGACATGCAGGCGGTGGCCGACCTCGCCGACCCCTATCCCTGCGTGGTGCAGGAGGAGCGCCTGGGCACTGCCCATGCGGCGCTGCAGGCCGCCACGGTGCTGGAGGGATTCGAGGGCGATGTCGCCGTCCTCTATGCCGACAACCCGCTGATCGCCGGCGAGACCATGCGCCGCCTGCAGGCGGCGCGGCGGGAGGGGGCGGACCTCGCCCTGCTGGCCATGCGCCCGGCCGATCCGGCGCGCTATGGCCGCGTGCTGCCGCATCCCGATGGCGGCATCGCCCGCATCGTCGAGTTCAAGGACGCCACCGAGGCGGAGCGTGCGGTCAACCTGTGCAATGCCGGGGTGGTCTGCGCCGCCGGCACGGACCTGTTCCCCTGGCTGCGCCGGGTTCGCAACGACAACGCCGCCGGGGAATACTACCTGACCGACCTCGTCGCCCTGTGCCGCGCCGATGGCCGCCGCGCCGTGGCGGTGGAGGGCAGCGAGGCCGAGTGCCGGGGCGTGAACAGCCGCGCCGAACTGGCCGGGGCCGAGGCCACGGTGCAGGGGCGCCTGCGCCTCGCCGCCATGGAGAACGGCGCCACGCTGATCCGGCCGGAAAGCGTGACGCTCTGCCACGACACGGTGCTGGGCCGCGACGTCACCGTGGGGCCGGACGTGGTCTTCGGTCCGGGCGTGCGCGTGGAGGACGAGGTCGAGATCCGCGCCTTCTCCCACCTGGAGGGCTGCACCCTGCGGCAGGGGGCGGTGATCGGCCCCTTCGCCCGTCTGCGCCCCGGCACGGTGGTGGAACGCCGCGCCCATGTCGGCAATTTCGTCGAGCTGAAGAACGCCGTGCTTGGCGAGGGCGCCAAGGCGAACCATCTCGCCTATCTGGGCGACGCCGCGATCGGGGCGGGCGCCAATATCGGGGCCGGCACCATCACCTGCAACTACGACGGCTTCGCCAAGCATCCCACCCGCATCGGGGCGGGCAGCTTCATCGGCTCCAACAGCACGCTGGTCGCGCCGCTCACCCTGGGGGACGGCGCCTTTGTCGCGGCCGGCAGCACGGTGACGGCGGATGTGGCGCCGGATGCCATGGTCTTCGGCCGGGCCCGGCAGGAAGAGAAACCCGGTCGCGCCGCGGAATTCCGCGCCGCCCGGTCGCGCGCCACGGGGCGCAGGGAGAAGCGCTAGGACATGTGCGGCATCGTCGGTGTGGTGGGGCAGCAGGACGCCGCCCCGCGCCTGCTGGAGGCGCTGCGGCGCCTGGAGTACCGTGGCTATGACAGCGCCGGCATCGCCACGCTGGTCAACGGCCATATCGACCGGCGCCGGGCCGAGGGCAAGCTGGTGAACCTCGCCCATGTGCTGGAGCGCGAGCCGCTGGAAGGGCGCACCGGCATCGGCCACACGCGCTGGGCCACGCATGGCGCGCCGACCGAGCGCAACGCGCATCCGCACGGCACGAAGCGTGTCTCCGTGGTGCACAACGGCATCATCGAGAACCATGCCGAGCTGCGCGCCGAGCTGGAGGCGCAGGGCGCCGAATTCGAGACGGAGACCGACACCGAGACCTTCGCCCGGCTGCTGGACCGCAACCTGGCGGAAGGGCAGGAGCCGGAGGAGGCCTTCTCCGGCGCGCTGAAGCGGGTGCGGGGCGCCTTCGCCCTGGCCGCCATCTTCGCCGGGCACCCGCACAAGCTGCTGGCCGCGCGGCAGGGCGCGCCGCTGGCCGTAGGCTATGGCGAGGGCGAGATGTTCGTCGGCTCCGATGCCCTGGCGCTGGCGCCGCTGACCCGCCGCATCGCCTATCTGGAGGAAGGCGACTGGGTCGCCGTCTCCGACCGGGACGCGCGGTTCTTCGATGTCCAGGACCGGCCGGCCGAGCGCGCGGTGAAGGTCACCGCCTTCTCCGGCGCCGCGGTGGGCAAGGGCAACTACCGCCACTTCATGGAGAAGGAGCTGCACGAGCACCCGGTGGTGATCGGCGACACGCTCCACCAGTATGTCGATCCCGGCTCCCGCGCCGTGGCGCTGCCCGTGCTGCCCTTCGACCCGGTGCGCCTGCCGCGCCTCTGGCTCTCCGGCTGCGGTTCCGCCTTCCTGGCGGCGCAGGTCGGGCGCTACTGGATCGAATCCCTGGCGCGGCTGGCGGTGGATTCCGACGTGGCGAGCGAACTGCGCTACCGCGATCCGCCGGTGCCGGAAGGCGGCGCGGCGCTCTTCGTCTCGCAGTCCGGCGAAACGGCGGACACGCTCGCCGCCATGCGCCTGCTGCGTGGACAGGGGCAGTCTGCCCTCGCCGTGGTCAACGTGCCCGAAAGCAGCATGTCGCGCGACGCCGATGCCACGTTGCTGACCGTGGCTGGGCCGGAGATCGGCGTCGCCTCGACCAAGGCCTTCACCGCGCAGCTCTCGGTGCTGGCCTGCATGGCCATCGGCTTCGCCCGGGCGCGCGGCACGCTCTCCGCCGAGGAGGAGACGCGGCTGACCGCGGCGCTTCTGGAAGTGCCGGAACACGCCGCGCGGCTGCTGGAGGATTCCAGCGAAATCGAGGCCGTGGCCGCCGAGGTGGCAAAGGCGCGGGACGTGCTCTACCTGGCGCGCGGCTCGCTCTTCCCCATCGCCATGGAAGGGGCGCTGAAGCTCAAGGAGCTCTCCTACATCCATGCCGAGGGCTATGCGGCGGGCGAGATGAAGCACGGGCCGATCGCGCTGATCGATCCCGCCGTGCCGGTGATCGCCCTCTGCCCCGGTGGACCGCTCTTCGAGAAGACGGCCTCCAACCTCCAGGAGGCGGCGGCGCGCGGCGGGCGGATCATCGCCTTCACCGATGCGGAAGGGGCCCCGGTGCTGCGCCGCTTCGCCGAGCGCGTGGTCGTGCTGCCGACGGTCGATCCCTTCGTGGCACCGATCCTGCACGCGATCCCGGTGCAGATGCTGGCCTATCACGTCGCCGTGCTGAAGGGCACCGACGTGGACCAGCCGCGCAACCTCGCCAAGGCGGTGACGGTGGAGTAGGCCGGACCGGCCCCCCGCCCGCCCGCAGGGCGGGGGCGAGACGAAAAAGAAAAGGCTCACCCGACGTGACACGCCAGCAGGTTCCCCCTCCCGCCGCCAAGGGCCTGCTGAGCCGGCTGCCGGTGCCCGCCTCCTGGGTGATCCTCCTGCTCCTCTCGGTGCTGCTTTCCGCCGCGCTGATGACCACCGGCCTGCCGGCCTCCCTGCTGCTCGGCCCCATGGTGGCGGCGATCCTGGTGGCGGTGGGCGGCGCCTCGCTGCGCATGCCGAAATTCGCCTTCACCGGCGTGCAGGGCGTCGTCGGCGCGCTGGTGGCGGTCTCCATCACCGCCGGGATCATCCAGACCTTCCTGTCCGACTGGCCGCTCTTCCTGGGCGTGGTGCTGTCCACCCTGGCGGCGAGCAGCGTGCTGGGCTTCCTGATGAGCCGCTGGGGCGTGCTGCCGGGCACCACCGCGGTCTGGGGCTCCACCCCGGGTGCCGCCTCGGCCATGGTGCTGATGGCCCAGGCCTTCGGCGCCGATGCCCGGCTGGTGGCCTTCATGCAGTATCTGCGGGTGGCCTTCGTGGCGATCGCGGCCTCGCTCATCGCGCGGATCTGGGTGGACACCTCCGGGGCGCCGGTGCAGGCCGTCGCCTGGTTCCCGCCGCTCGATCCCTTCTCCTTCGTCGGCACGCTGCTGCTGGCCTTCGGCGGCGGCTTCCTGGGGCAGTGGTCGCGCATCCCGGCCGGGCCGCTTCTGGTGCCGATGCTGGCCGGGGCGGCGCTGCATGCCACCGGCCTGCTGGACATCCAGCTTCCCGAATGGCTCCTGGCCATCAGCTACACGGTGCTGGGCTGGCGCATCGGCCTCAGCTTCACCCGCAGCGTGCTGATGCATGCACTGCGCGCCATGCCGCGCATCGCCGTCTCGATCCTGCTGCTGATGGGCTTCTGCGGCGGGCTGGCGGCGATGCTGACGCATCTGGTGGGCATCGACCCGCTGACCGCCTACCTCGCCACCAGCCCGGGCGGCATCGATTCCGTGGCGGTCATCGCCGCCTCCAGCCAGGTGGACCTGTCCTTCGTCATGGCCCTCCAGGCGGTCCGGCTGGTGATCGTGATCCTGCTCGGCCCCGTCATCGCCCGGCTGGTCGCACGCCATGGCGGGATGCGGGACGTGCCGGTGGTCTGACGCGCGGCTTCCTGGAGGCGCTGGGGCGAAGGGCGTAGAAGCCTTGCCATGCCGAAAGCCGATGCGCCGCGTTTCGACGAAGCCTTCCGGGCGGATCTGCGGGCCCTGTTCCGCTGGCGGCGTGACGTGCGCCATTTCCGCCGCGACCCCCTGCCGGAGAGGCTGCTGGAGCGCCTGCTGGAACTGGCGAACCTCGCCCCCTCGGTGGGGCTGAGCCAGCCCTGGCGCTTCGTGCTGGTGGAGGACCCGGCACGGCGCGCCGCCATCCGGGCGGATTTCGCCCGCTGCAACGCCGCGGCCCTGGCCGGGCAGGCGGAGGAGCGGGCCAGGCTCTATGCGGGGCTGAAGCTCGCCGGGCTGGAAGAGGCGCCCTGCCACCTCGCCCTCTTCGCGGAGGGCGACCCGACGCAGGGCCATGGGCTCGGCCGGGAAACCATGCCGGAGACCGTGGCCTATTCCGCCGTGATGGCGCTGCACACGCTCTGGCTGGCGGCGCGGGCCGAGGGGGTGGGCCTGGGCTGGGTCTCCATCCTCGATCCGGCGGCGGTGCGGCGGGTGCTGGATGTGCCGGGGGACTGGCTGTTCATCGGCTATCTCTGCCTCGGCTGGCCGGAAGCGGAGGAAGCCTCGCCGGAGCTGGAGCGGCTGGGCTGGGAGAAGCGCCGGCCCATCGCGGAGCGGCTGCTGCGGCGCTGATCACGGCATCGAATCGTTGACAGCGAGGGCGGGCCACAACGCAATGTGGGGCATGCGCCGCCCACCTTCCTCGATGTCGATGCGACGTCGGCCCTGCATCCAGGGCGTGGGCGCTGCGCTGTTTCTAGTGCGAGGTCGGCCGAAGGGGCGTTAGCGCCCTTCACGACCCGCCGACCCGGACTTCCTGCCCACCACCGGTCGGCGGGATGTTTCATGCCTTCCGCTGGCCTGGCTTCCAGCGGAGATACCCTGTGACCAGCGAGATTCCGACCCTGCGTAGCGCCGTCATGACGGATGCCGGGGCGATCCGCGCCCTGTCTCGCGCGGCCTATGCCCGATGGGTCCCACTCATCGGGCGCGAGCCCTGGCCGATGACGGCGGATTACGCCGAAGCTCTGCGCAAGGGGCATCGGATCGGCCTGCTGCACCAGGGTGATGTGCTGGCCGGGCTGGTGGAGATGATCCTGGAGCCGGACCATCTGATGATCGAGAATGTCGCGGTGCTGCCGGCGCATCAGGGCCAGGGGCTGGGCCGCTTCCTGGTCGCCCATGCCGAGGCGGTGGCCCGTGCGGAGGGGTATGGGCAGGTCCGGCTCTACACCAACCAGCGCTTTGCGGAGAACATCCACCTCTACCGGCGCCTGGGCTACGAGGTGGAGAGGGAAGAGACCTGGACGGGCGGGGTGATCGTCCACATGCGCAAGCCACTCGAGGGCTGAGGCGAAGGGGATGCCGCCCGGACGGCATCCCCGGCCGTGGTGGCTACAGGGCCGCCTCGGCCACCTTGATCTCCCGCACCCCGTGGCGCCGGATCACGCTCATGACCAGGAAGGTCATCAGCGCGCCCACCACCAGGCAGGCCGCGAGGAAGAGCATCGGCGTCGTGTTGCTGCCCGTGCTGTCGCGGATCCAGGGGATCGCGTTCTGGGCGATGAAGCCGCCGAGATTGCCGACCGAGTTGATCGCCGCGAGCCCCGCCGCCGCCGAGGCGCCGGTCAGGAAGGCCGAGGGGATGGCCCAGAGCACCGGCTGCGGCGCGAAGATCCCGACCGCCGCGCCGCAGAGGAAGACGAAGCGCAGCGTGTTGTCCGGCACATAGACGCTGAGCACGAGGCAGGCGGCGCCGAACAAAGCGGGGATGACGATGAAGGCGGTGGGGCTCTTCCCGGCGGCGAGCTTGGGCCAGGCATAGAGGCCGAGCGCCACCAGCAGCCAGGGGATCACGTTGATCCAGCCATTGGCGGTGTTGCTGACGCCGAAGCCCTTCACGATGGTCGGCAGCCAGTAACTGAGCCCATAGGCGCCAAGCGGGAAGGCGACGTAGTAGAGCGACATCAGCAACACCCGCCGGTCCCCCAGCACGGCGAGGGGGTTCTTGTGCTCGGTCTTGCGCATGCGCTGCGTCTCGTCCGAGAGGCGGCGCGCCAGCCAGTCCTTCTCCTCCTGCGACAGGATGCGGGATTCCTGCGGCCCGCGGTCGAGGTAGAAGAGCGTCGCGATGCCCATCACGATGGCGGGCACGCCCGTGACCAGGAAGACCCACTGCCAGCCCTGGTGGCCGCCAAGCCCGTCGAGGTCGAGCAGCATGCCGCCGATCGGCGCGCCGATGGCGTTGGCGAAGGCGCTGAAGACCATGAAGGAGCCGACCATGCGCCCGCGGTATTCATGCGGGTACCACAGCGTCAGGAGGTAGAGCACGCCGGGGAAGAAGCCGGCCTCGCAGACGCCCAGCAGGAAGCGCAGGATGTAGAACATCGTGGTGCCCTGCGTATAGGCGAGGGCGATGGTGACGGCGCCCCAGGTGACCATGATGCGCGCGAACCAGCGCGGCGCGCCGAACTTCTCCAGGAAGATGTTGCTCGGCACCTCGAAGAGGAAATAGCCGATGAAGAAGAGGGAGGCGCCGAGGCCATAGGCGTATTCCGACAGGCCGAGCGCGCCGACCATCTGCAGCTTGGCATAGCTGACGTTCTGCCGGTCGATATAGGCGATCAGGTAGATGATCCCCAGAAAGGGGATCAGGCGCCGGGTGATCTTGGAGATCACCTGTTTCTCATGGACCACGATGCTTCCTCGATCTTGGTTCGCACCCCGCTTCCCTTGCCGGATGCCGGCTTCGCGCATGCAAGGGGACCTCGCCTCGCCCGGAACAGAGACGGATTCAGGAGTGCCGTACGAGGATAAGCCAATGCGGGAACCAGATCATGTTACCGATCCGCAACATGGCGGGCGGTGACGGATCCAGGCCGCGCCAGCCATACCGGGGGGCTCCCGCCCGGCCCAGCGGAGGCCCGGGGCGCTCGGCCGGAGCCGCTACCGGCGCATGGGAAGCTCTTCCAGCCGGGTCTGGACGGTGCGGCCGCCTTCCCAGGAATTGGCGCCCTCGGCGACCTCTGGCATGGGGATGCCCTCCCGCTTGCGCCGCCGCTCGTCCGTGGAAATCCCCAGGCGGCGGTCCCGCGCCTCGACCATCTCCGGATGCGCCTGACCGTCGCCGGTGAAGCCCATCATCAGTTGCGGGATGCCATAGGGGAAATCGTCCCGGTCGTACTGCCAGTTGTGGAAGGTCTTGCCGTAGGTCGAGACGAGATCCTTGAAATAGGCCCGCTCGGCCAGTTCCGGGATGCCGGGCGCCACCAGCAGGCCCGACTTCACCTCGTAGTGGTGGCTGTGCCAGAGGCGCTTCTCCTCCTCCGGCAGGCTGCGGAAGCGCTCCTCGCTGATGATGTACTCGATGCCGATCAGCCGCGCATCCGGCCGGTTGGAATCGAAGATCACGCACTGGTGCAGGTCGTGCCGCAGATGGATGCAGAAATGCGTCGCCTCCACCTGCCGGCCCATGTCGTCCCCATACATGTGGAAGCCGTTCAGGTAGGTGCTCATCGCCTCCAGCGGATACTTCGTCTGCATGGCGCCGGCGGCGAGGTCCAGGGCGCGGTGCTTCAGCGGATGGCCCTTGCCGGTGCGCGCCGTGGCCAGCACCTTGCGGCCCAGCAGCAGGCCCGCCGCGGCGGTGACGCCGGCAGCGACGCCGAGACCGATGGCGGAAAGCGGGCTGCGGCCGCCGCAATGCGCGCAGGACCTGTCGTGGAACCATGCCATGGCCTTGCCTCCTCTGCGCAGGAGGAACGCGGCGAGACCCGGAAGGTCACGGGCATCCCCCCGAAGGCCGCCTGCCCCGGGGGCAGGCGGCCTCAGCGCTGGGTCCGGGGGCAGAAGAAAGTGCTGCGCCCGGCCTGCACGATGCGGGCGATGCCGGGACACTTCGGCGGGCCGGGGCAGGCGGGGCAGGCGCCACCCTCCCGGTCATAGACATGGAAGCGCTCCTGGAAGAAGCCGACCTCCCCATCCGCCCGCACATAGTCGCGCAGCGAGGAGCCGCCGGCCTCGATGGATTCCTCCAGCACCGCCTTGATCGCCGGCACCAGCCGCGCGGCACGGGCACCGGGCACCGTGCCGGCCAGGCGGCGGGGGGAGATCCCGGCGCGGTAGAGCGCCTCCGACACGTAGATGTTGCCGAGCCCGGCCACGATGCGCTGGTCCAGCAGCGCGGCCTTGATCGGCGTCGCCTTGCCGGCCAGGGCACGGGACAGGATGGCGGGGGTGAAGGCGTCGTCCAGCGGCTCCGGCCCCAGCCCGGCCAGAAGGCGGTGCGAATCCTCCGCCGCGGTGGGAACGAGGTCCACCATCCCGAAGCGCCGCGGGTCGCAGAAGCCGACCCGCCAGCCATCCTCCGTCTCCATCACCAGGTGCTCATGCCGCTCCGGCGCCGCGCCGCGCGTGTCGGAGGCCGCGCCCTGCGGCCCCAGGGAAGGGACCGGCGGCGACTCCTCCAGCCGCGCCACCATGCGGCCGGACATGCCGAGATGGACCAGCATCGAATCGCCGGTGGACAGGCGCATCAGCATGTATTTCGCGCGGCGGCGGAATCCCTCCACCCGCGCCCCGGTCAGGCGCATCGCCAGGTCGGGCGGGAAGGGCCAGCGCAGCCCGGCGCGGCGGGTCTCGGCATGGGCGATGGTGCGGCCGGTGAGCACGGCGGACAGGCCCCGCATCACGGTCTCGACCTCGGGCAGTTCGGGCATCTTCTCTCCGATGGAGGGCGGGGGGATCACGCCCCCGGTGGGGGCATGGAAAGCCGCCGCGGGGCGGATATCCCGGCGCGGCGTTCCGCTCTAGATAGGGTGCCATGTCCGACCAGACCGATTTCGGCTTCCGCCAGGTTCCGCGCAACGAGAAGGCCAGCCTGGTGCGTGGGGTCTTCGACAGCGTCGCCCCCCGCTATGACGTCATGAACGACCTGATGTCGCTCGGCATCCACCGGCTGTGGAAGCGCGCCTTCGTGGCCGCCATCGCCGCCTCGCCGCGCGAGACCCTGCTCGACCTCGCCGCCGGCACGGGCGACGTGGCCTTCCTGGCGAAGGAGCGCGGGGCGGGGCGGGTGATCCTGTCGGACATCAACGCCAGCATGCTGAGCGTCGGACAGGGCAGGGCGCTGTCGCGCGGACTGGCCGAGGGGCTGAGCTTCGTCTGTTCCGATGCCGAGCGGATTCCGCTGCCGGACCGCAGCGTGGAGAAGGTCTCCATGGCCTTCGGCCTGCGCAACTGCACGGACAAGGATGCCGTGATCCGGGAGGCGCGACGGGTGCTGCGGCCGGGCGGGCGATTCCATGTGCTGGAATTCTCCCGCCTGCGGATCGACGCGCTGGCGAAGCTCTACGATGCCTGGAGCTTCAAGGCCCTGCCGGCGATCGGCGCCAAGGTGGCCAACGACGCCGAGAGCTACCAGTACCTCGCCGAAAGCATCCGCCAGTTCCCGGACCAGGAAAGGCTGGAGGAGATGTTCCGCGCCGCCGGCCTGGAGCGTGTGTCGCACCGCGACCTCTCGGGCGGGATCGTGGCGATCCACACCGGCTGGCGCCTCTGACCCGGGCCTGACCTGCCACTCCCGCCCGGCCTGCTGCGCCGCAGCGCCGGGCAGGAATGCGCTCCCGGCGGGGCTGGACCTATCCGCTTCGGTGCCGCTCCGGCCTATCTGGTCCGGGGCCGTCCGAGCCTGACGCCCCGGCGTGGCCGCCTGCCGCGCCCCCGTCGCCCGCTGCCCGGCGGGGAAGGCTCCTGACCGAAGCAGCAGCGGAAGAGGTGATGCATGGCGGAAAGCGCGGCGCAGTTGCGCGAGCACGACGGCGGCCCGTCCTCCGGGCTGATCCTGCTCCTGGCCATCTCCTGCGGCATGGCGGTGGCGAACATCTACTACGCCCAGCCGCTGATCGGGCTGATCGCCCCCTCCATCGGCCTCGGCCCGGCGGTGGCGGGGCTGGTGGTGACCCTGACCCAGCTCGGCTACTGCGCCGGGCTGATCCTGCTGGTGCCGCTGGGCGACCTCGTGGAGAACCGCCGGCTGGTGGCGCTGACCCTGGCCGGCTCCACCCTGGCGCTGCTGGGCGCCGGGCTCGCCACCTCGGCGCCGGTCTTCCTGCTGGCCTCGCTGCTGGTCGGCATCGCCTCGGTGGCGGTGCAGATGCTGGTGCCGCTGGCCGCGCACATGACGCCGGAGGCCCGGCGCGGGCAGGTGGTGGGCAAGGTGATGAGCGGGCTGCTGCTCGGCATCCTGCTCGCCCGCCCGGCGGCCAGCCTGATCGCCGACCATTTCGGCTGGCGGTCGGTCTTCATCCTTTCCGCCGTGCTGATGGCGGGCCTCACGGTGATCCTGTCCCGCCGCCTGCCGGAGCGCCGCCCGCATCCGCAGGCGGGCTACGGCGCGCTGCTGCGCTCGCTCTGGCCGGTGCTGCGCGACACGCCGATCCTGCGCCGCCGCGCCGCCTACCAGACGGCGCAGTTCTGCAATTTCAGCCTGTTCTGGACGGCGGTGCCGCTGCACCTGATGGAATCGCCCTTCCACCTGTCGCAGACCGGCATCGCGCTTTTCGCCCTGGCCGGGGCGGCGGGCGCGCTGGTCGCCCCTCTGGCGGGCTGGCTGGCCGACCGGGGGCTGACCCGGCCCAGCACGGGCCTGGCCTTTGCCTTCGCTCTCTGCGCCTTCGTGATCGCCTGGCTGGGGCGGGATTCGCTGGCGGCGCTGGTGGTCGCGGCGGTCGTGCTGGATGCCGGGGTGCAGATGACGCAGATCCAGGGACAACGCGCCATCTACACGCTGCGGGCGGAGATCCGCTCGCGCCTCAACGGGCTCTACATGGCGATCTTCTTCCTGGGAGGAGCCGTGGGTTCCACCATGGCCAGCCTGCTCTTCACCCAGGGCGGCTGGACCGGCGTGGCCTGGTTCGGCGGGGCCGTCGCCCTGGCCGGCATGGCCTATTACCTCACGGAGCTGACCGGGCGGCAGGCGGCGCTGGCCGGCCGCTGACGGCGGCGGGCCTCCGCCTCAGCGCGTGCCGGTGGAGCCGAATCCGCCGGTGCCGCGCCGGGTCTCCGGCAGCGCCTCGACCTCCGCCCATTCGGCATGGGTCACGGGGGCCAGCACCGCCTGGGCGATGCGCATGCCGCGCTCCACGGTGAAGCTCTCCTGCCCGGCATTCATCAGGATGACCGAGAGCTCGCCGCGATAATCCTCGTCCACCGTGCCGGGCGTGTTGGGCATGGTGATGCCGTGCTTCAGCGCCAAACCGGAGCGGGGGCGCACCTGCAGCTCGTGCCCCGCCGGCAGCGCGACGCAGAGCCCGGTCGGCACCAGCACCCGCCCGCCCGGGGGGATGGTCAGCGGTGCCGTCACCGCCGCCAGCAGGTCCATCCCCGCGGCGCCCGGCGTGGCATAGGCGGGCAGGGGCAGGCCCTCGGCATGGGGCAGGCGGGTGACCTGGATGGTGGCGTGGCTCATGCCAGCGCCTCCGCGATCCGGGCGGCAAGGCGGTGCGCCACCTCCTCCTTCGGCAGGCGCGGCCAGTCCTCGATGCCGTCCCGCGTCACCAGATGCACCCTGTTCTCCGCGCCGCCCATCACATCCCCCGAGACATCGTTGGCCACGATCCAGTCGCAGCCCTTGCGCGCCAGCTTGGCCTGGGCATTCGCCAGCAGGTCGTCCGTTTCCGCCGCGAAGCCCACCACGAGGCCGGGGCGCCGCGCATGGTGCGAGAGCGTGGCCAGGATGTCCGGGTTGGGCACCAGGCGCAGCTCCGGCGGGGCCGCGCCCTCGCGCTTCTTGATCTTGCCGTTGCTGGCCTCGGCCACGCGCCAGTCCGCCACCGCCGCGGCGCAGACCGCCGCATCCACCGGCAGGGCGGCCTCGCAGGCGGCCAGCATCTCGCGCGCGCTTTCCACATGCGCGGCCACGGCGCCCGCCGGGTCCGGCAGCGCGACCGGGCCGGTGACCAGCGTCACCCGGGCGCCCAGCGCCACCAGCGCCGCGGCGATGGCATGGCCCTGCCGCCCGGAGGAACGGTTGGCGAGGTAGCGCACCGGGTCGATCGGCTCATGCGTCGGGCCGCTCGTCACCAGGACGTGGCGCCCCACCAGCGGCCGCGCGGCCGAGGCGGCGGCGGCATTCTCCGCCGGGCGCGCGGCGCGCAGCGCGGGCACGTCGCCCAGGGCGGGCGTGGCGCTGCCCAAGGGAGCGGCGGCCGGGGCAGCCGGGACATCCGCGTCCTCCGCCGCCGGGTTGCCGGGCGGCGCCATGCCCCCCGCGTCCTCGCCGGCGGCGATGGCGGCGTCGAGCGCGGCCTCCAGCCCCGGATCGGCCGGGCCGGGGAGGGTCTCCTCCAGCACCGCCCCGATCGCGGCCAGGATGGCGGGCGGCTCGCTGAGGCGGCCCGGGCCGGATTCGGCCTCGGCCATCGGGCCATCCTCCGGTCCCACCACATGCACGCCGCGATTCGCCAGGATGGCCATGTTCGCCACCGTCGCCGGATGCGCCCACATGGCCCAGTTCATCGCCGGGGCGACCAGCACCGGCGCGGTGGTGGCCAGCAGCGCGGCCCCGGCGAGGTCGTCCGCCATCCCGGCGGCCATGCGCGCCAGCCGGTCGGCCGAGGCGGGGGCGACCACCACGATGTCGTGCCCGCGCGCCAGGGCGATATGGCCGCGCCCTTCCGCCTCCTCCTCCAGCGACCAGAGGTCCTGCGCCAGGGGGCGGTTGGTGATGGCCTGCAGCGCGTGCGGGGTGACGAAGCGCGCTCCCCCTTCCGTGAGCAGCCCGGTCACCGAGGCGCCGGCCTTGCCGAGCAGGCGGGCGAGCTCCAGCGCCTTGAAGGCGGCCACGGAGCCCGAGACGATCAGCAGGACGCGCTTGCCGTTCAGCATGGCGGCAGGTGTAGCCGCCATGCCGCAGGCGGGCCAGGGGTCGGCGCGGGCGTTGGCCGGCCCCTGGTCGCGCGAAGGCGGGGTTGTTATGCCGGTGATGCTCTTCGCGCTTGCACTTCCCAGGACGAGACACCCCGCCGATGGCGCCGCACAGGACCGGTCTTCCCACCCCGAACCCCCGCAGGGGCGGCGCGCGGTGACCCGCGCCACCCGCAGCCGCCCGCCGCTTTCCGTCGAGGAGCCGCTCCCCGCGAAGCGCCGGGCGAAGGCCCCCGCGGCCCGCCGCCGCGCCGCGGGCGAGTCGCCGGCCGAAGCCCCGCCGGAACCCGTTCCCGAACTCGTCGCGGAACCCGTCCCCGTGCCTCGCCGCGCCGCGCCCGCCCGTGCCCCGCGCCAGAGGCGGGAGGCCGAGGCGATCGCCGTGACCTACTCCACCGATCCGGGCCATGCGACCGGCGCGGTGAACCTGATGCTGCGGCTGGAGGGGCTGGCGCTGGCCACGGTCGGGCTGGTCGGGCAGATCTGGCTCGGCACCGGCTGGTGGGCCTTCGTCCTGGCCGCCATCGCGCCGGACCTGTCGATCCTGGCCTATCTCGGTGGGCGGCGGCTGGGCTCCATCCTCTACAACCTCGTGCATGTGACGCCGGGGCCGCTGGTCCTGGGCGCGCTGGCCGTCAGCACCGGCGACCGGCTGCTGGGCAGCTTCGCCCTGGCCTGGCTGCTGCATATCGGCATCGACCGCGCCCTGGGACACGGGCTGAAATACGCCTCCGGCTTCCACGACACGCATCTGGGCCGCATCGGCCGCGCGCCGATCTGAAACCCGGCGGCCGGAGCGGGAAGGCCCCCCCTGCGGAAGCGCCGCCGCCGTGCCATATGGCGGGCATGTCGCTCGACTTCTCCGAAGCGGAACTCCACCGCTATTCCCGTCACATCCTGCTGGCCGAGGTGGGCGCCACGGGGCAGGCGAAACTGCGCGCGGCGCGGGTGCTGGTGGTGGGGGCGGGCGGGCTCGGCTCGCCGCTGGCGCTCTACCTCGCCGCCGCCGGAGTCGGCACGATCGGGATCGTGGACCATGACACGCTGGAGCTGAGCAACCTCCAGCGCCAGGTGGCGCATGACACGGACCGGCTGGGGCAGGGCAAGGCGGAAAGCGCCGCCGGGACCATCCGCCGGCTGAACCCGGAGGTTCGCGTCGAGGTCCATGCGCGGCGCATGGATGCCGCGGCGGCGGAGGCGCTGATCCCGCGCTACGACTTGGTTTGCGACGGCACCGACAATTTCGAGACCCGCTTCCTGCTGGGCGATGCCTGCCACCTGCTGGGCCGCACGCTGGTCTCGGCGGCGGTGCTGCGCTTCGAGGGGCAGCTTTCCACCTACAAGTCGCATCTCGGCGCGCCGCATCCCTGCCACCGCTGCCTGCACCCGGAACCGCCACCGCCCGGCCTGGTGCCGACCTGCTCCGAGGCCGGGGTGCTGGGGGCGGTGACCGGGGTGATGGGCACCCTCCAGGCAACGGAGGTGCTGAAGGAGATCCTGGGCATCGGCGCCGGCCTGTCCGGCCGCCTGCTGCTCTGGGACTCGCTGGAGGCGCGCTTCCGCGACATCCGCCTGCGCCGTGATCCAGGCTGCGCGCTCTGTGGCGAAACTGCCACGATCCATGACCTTTCCGCCCATGCGATGGAAGCCATGACCCCCGTCTGCGGGGTGGCGTGAGCATGGGGACGGGCGGGGTGCCGCTGGGGGTGCTGCTCGCCTCCGGGGGACATGAGAAGGGGCATTACGCCCTGGTGGCCGCGACCGGGGCGGCGGCGCTGGGGCGGCGGGTGACGCTTTTCGCCACCAATGGCGGCTGCCGGCTGCTGCTGCGCGAAAGCCCCCTGCTGGCCGACATGCGCGAGGCGCTGATGGCGGAACGCGGCGTGGCCACGGCGGCGGAGCTGCTGGAGGCGGCGCTGGAACTGCCGGTCCGGCTGCTCGCCTGCGAGGCCGGGCTGCGTGCCGAGGGCTTGCCGGCATCGGCCTTGCACCCGCAGGTGGAGGTGGCGGGCTTCGCCACCTTTCTCGAATCGGTCGGGGCGGGGCAAATCCTGACTTTCTGAATGATGGGCCGGACGGGTTGACCGACCCCCCCGTTCGCGGCCCTCAATAGGCCTGCCGATGCGACGTACCTTCACGCTGCCGACCTTCCTGCTCCTGGCTTTCTCCGGATCGCTCGGGACCCCCGCCGCCGTGCTGGCCCAGACCGGGGGACAGACCGGGGGGCAGGCCGCCCCGCCGCACACGCTGCAACTGCCGCCGCGTGCCCAAGGGAGTACCCAAGGGGGCTCCGGCACGGCGTCCCGCCCTTCCACCGCCAGGCCGCAGGGGGAGGCCCGGGGCAATGCCGCCCGCCGGGAGCCCCCGACCGCCGGCAAGCCCGATGCCCGCGCCACCAAGCGCCCGGGCGCCGCCGCCAAGGGAGCGGCCGGTGCCGCCGCCGGCGCCGCTGCCGGGGCGGCGGGCGCCGCTGCGGGCGCGGGCGTCCTGAAGCCGCCCGCGCCGGCCCCCGCCCCGCCGCCCGAGCCGGAGCCCGCCGTGGGCTCCGTGACCGGCCTGCCGCTGCCGCGCTTCGCGCCGCTCCGCTCGGACGAGGTGAACATGCGTGCCGGTCCGGGCACGCGCTTCCCCATCGAATGGACCTATCAGCGCCGGGACCTGCCGGTGGAGATCGTCCGCGAGTTCGACCAGTGGCGCCGCATCCGCGACCAGGACGGCACCGAGGGCTGGGTGCACCATTCCAACCTGGGCCTCGGGCGCCGGACCTTCACCGTGCGGGGCGAGATGCACACGATGCGCCGCCGCCCGGAGGAGGATGCCGGCGCGGTGGCGCGGCTGCAGCCGGGGGTGATCGGCCGCATCCGCGCCTGCGCCCAGGGAAGTGCCTGGTGCGAGGTCCAGGTGGGCGAGTACCGTGGCTGGCTGAAGCGGGCCGAGATGTTCGGCGTGACGGCGGACGAGGTGATCGGCGGATGACGCAGGCCGCGGCAACCGGGAACGCGCCCGGCACGGAACGGGACCCGCGCGCCGCGCCGCACGATCTCGGCGCGCATCCGCGCTTCCTCTGCACGCCGGTCGAGCCGCAGGACGATGCCCCACCCGACGCCTTCGGCCGCCGGGTGGACGCGCTGCGCCAGATCCTCGCCGCGCGCGGGCTGATGACGGTGGACGAGCTGCGCCGTTCGATCGAGGCCATCCCCGAGGCCGAGTACCATGCGCTGACCTATTACGAGCGCTGGCTGCGGGCCATGGCCGCGCTGATGGCCGAGAAGGGGATCGTCGTCCCGGAGCTGCTGGACGGGATCGGGGGCGAGGCGTGAACGGAGCCACCCCGCCGGGGGCCGTGCTGGTGCCCGGCACCCGCGTGCGCGTGCGCTTCGACTGGCCGGAATCGCGGGGCCCCGCCCATGTCCGCACGCCGCATTACCTGCGGGGGCGGGAAGGGGTCGTGCTGGCCCATCTCGGGGATTTCCCGGACCCCTCGGAACTGGCCTTCGGCCGCCCGGCGCCGCTGCGCGCGCTGTACCATGTGGCCTTTGCCCAGCCGGTGCTTTTCGGGGCGGTGCCGGAGGAGGATTCGACCCTGGTCGAGCTCTACGGCCACTGGCTGGAGCCGCTGGGCCAGGAAGGGAGGATGTCCTGATGGCCGCACCGCCGCGCGCCGCCTATGTCGCCCTGCTGGACCGCTTCCTGGCGGCGCTGGAGGCGAAGGGCATCACCAATGCCGCCGAGCTCGATGCCCAGCAGGCGCGGACGGACCGCGCCTCGCCCGCCATCGGGGCCGCCATGGTGGCGCGGGCCTGGACCGACCCCGCCTATCGCGCGCTGATGCTGCGCGACGGCAGCGCCGCCGCCGAGGCCATGGGCGTGAGCATGGCCGGCCTGCCGCCGCTGGGCGTGCTGGAGGATACCGAGGCGCGGCGCCACCTCGTCGTCTGCACCCTCTGCTCCTGCTATCCCCGCGCCGTGCTCGGCTATCCGCCCGGCTGGTTCAAGTCCGCCGCCTATCGCGCGCGGGCGGTGCGCGACCCGCGCGGCGTCCTGGCCGAATGGGGCACGGTCCTGCCGGGCGGCGTGTCGGTGCGGGTTGTGGACAGCACGGCGGACTACCGCTGGATGGTCCTGCCGCTGCGCCCCGCCGGCACCGAGGGCTGGGATGCGGAGCGGCTGGCGGCGCTGGTGGATGTGGAGGCGATGATGGGTCTGCGTCCGGTGGTGGTGCCCGCGGCAGCCTGAAATTTTCCATTATGGGAATTCAATAAAACTCCACCAAAGGTTGCATATTGGGGGTGCGGTACGCGCAGCGCTGCCTTATCCTGCACCGCAATGAGACGCTTCCAACCGCAAGCCGAATGCAATCGCCTGCTGCATTTCCTGCGGCAGCGGATGATCCGGGACGTCACCCTGGACGGGGTCGTGCGTCCCTCCCTGACCCCGTCGCTGGCCTTGGTGTCAGGACCGGTGCCGCCCGCCGGCGGCACCCCGCGCCCGCCCGCGCAGTCCCCGCCGGCCGCCGCCGGATCCGTCTGGACCGTGGACCATGCGCGGGTGCTGGAAGCGCTGGCGCATCCGGCGCTGCGGGCGGCGGCGCCGGAGCTCGCCCGGGGGCTGCGGGACACGGTCCTGGCGTTGGGGGAGGACGGGATGGCGTCGCGGCGCCGGCTGCCGCCCATGCTGGAGATCCGCAGCGACGATCCGCGCGCCTTCGAGGTGGTGACGGGCACCTCCCGCTTCACCGGGGATCTGTCGCGCGGGCTGGTGATCGAATCCCTCTGCGACAGCGACGCGCCCGATGCCGAGGCGGCGCGGCATACGGGCAACCTGGTGGAGTTCCGGCTCGGCCGGCGCGCCCATTGCCTGGATGTCGAGGACAGCATCGCCGACTGCGGCCTTCGGCGCACCGAGGATGGCGTGGTGCTGTTCCACGAGAGCCGGCTCGCCGTGCCGGGCGGCCCGGGGCTGCGCGGGCTGCTGCGGCGTGGCCAGCCACGCCCGGTGGGGACGCTGCGCTACGAATACGCGCTGCGCGCCGGGGAGCCGGTGCTGCGGCTGACGGTGACTCTGCGGGCAGAGAGTGGCCTCCAGCTCCGCGCCGTGCGCGTGACCACGGCCTGGGACGAGCTGAGCCTGAGCCCGATGCGGCGCGGCGTGATCGGCGGCCGGGACGGGGCGCTGTCGCGGCACGCCCTGCCCGCAACCGGCGGGGCCTCTCTGCGCCTGCATGCCGGCCCGCTAGACCATCTGGCCGTGACGGGCCACGGCGGTGCCGCGGGTGCGGGTGGCGCCCATGCCCTCCATGCCCGGCCGCGGGCGCCCGGCACGGTGGCGAGCGTCACCGCGCATACCGACGGCGCGGGGCGGCTGCACTGGCTGCTGGTCCGCCACGGGATCGCCTCCCTCGCGGGCGGCGAAAGCTTCGTGGTGCGGGAGGACCGGCTGCAACTGACCGGAACGGCGGAGGGGGTGGCGCAGGCGGCGCGGGCCATGGCGCCGGGTGCGGCCCTGGCCGGGCGCGACCCGTCGCCGCCCGAGGAGCCCGCCGCGGCGCTGCTGGCCGTCGCGGCCACGCTGCTCCTGGCGCCGCCGGAGACCGGGGTGGAGGAAAGGGAGGCGCTGCTCTCCTGGTGCCACGCGCATCTCGCTCCCCTGCTGGAACAGGCGCCCGGCCTGCCGACGCGGTCCCTTTGCGACCTCGTCCTGGCGCTGGATTCCCTGGCACGCCTGCCGGGCGGGGAAGCGCGGCGGGACCTGCTGCGGGAGCCTGTGCGGGCACTGTTGGCGCGCCAGGCGGAAGGGGAGGAAGGCATCTTCGCCGAGGGGGCCGGACAGGAGGGCGAGGCGCTTTCCATGGTCAGCCACGCGGCAGGGCTGCTCGCCCTGGCGCGCCTGGCCCTGCTGGACCCTTCCTGGCCCGGACTGGGTGATGCGCTGGCGCGCGGCGTGGCGGCCTTGCGGCTGGGGGCCATGGACCTGCCCGGCCGCGCCACGCCGCTGGAGACCATCCTGATCCGCCGCCGTTGCAGCGACGGGCCCTGGCAGCGCAGCGGCGTGGTGTCCGCCGAGGAATGTGGGCTGCTGCTGCGCGCGCTGGCCGCGCTCAGCCTCGTCGCGGAGGAAGGGCGGCTGGAACTTTCCGAGGCGCTGCGGGAACGGGCCGGGGTGATGATCGGCCAAGCGCAGCGCGTGCTGCGCGGCTTGCTCTGGGACCACGGGCCGGACGGGCTGGAGGCGAGGGTCTCGGCGCTCGGCAACTCCAGGGCCGGCCTGGGCCATGGGCGCTCCCAGGCGGCCCTCCTGCTGGCGCTGCTGCCGCCAGAGCCGGAGATCGCCCTGCGCCGGCCGGAGCGTGCCGCGGCGAGGGCATCCGGCCCGGAACGGGCCGAGGCCACCCCGGTGGCCTCGGGCTACTGCTGAGCCGCCGAACCGGGCGAGGGGCCTAGCCCCCGACCCGGGCGAGCAGCACGGCGAGGTCCGCCTGCCGGGCGCAGCCCGTCTTGCGGCGGATCGCGGTGAGCTGGGAGCGCAGGCTGCCCGGCAGGACCCCGCGCATCTGGGCGATGGCGGCGACGCTCTTGCCCTCCGCCATGGCCGCCGCGAGGGCGGCCTCGGCGGCGGAAAGGCCGAAGAGCCGGCGCAGCAGCCCCTGGGAGGGCGCCTGCCGCCGGCTCGTGTCGAGCACCAGCAACAGGACCCCGGTGAAGCGGCGCGGCAGGCTGGCGAAGCCGCATTCCCCGTCCTCCTGCCGGAGCGGCAGGGCCTGGACCAGCCAGGGCGGTGCGCCGGAGGGGCGGGGGATGGCGAAGCTCCCCGCATCGGGCAACAGGCGGACCTTGCCGCTGGCCGCCGCCTGGGCGGCGTTCACCGCGCCGGTCACGGCATGGCGCGCGGCCGCCCCGGCGCAGAAGATCCCCTGGCGGTCGAGGACGAAGCCATCCTCCCGCGCCGCCATGGCCTGGAGCGCCGCATTGGCCAGAACGAGGCGCCCTTCGGTGGAAAGCACGGCCACGCCCTGGGTCAGCGCGTCCAGCCCCGCCGCCGTGGCGAGTGGCCATTCCGCCGCGTTGAGCCGGGCCTGGGCCACGAGGACCCGCTGGATGTGCGGATAGAGGAAGCCGAGGATCTTCTCCTCGCGCGTGTCGAAGGGCTCCTGCCGCATGGGGCGGTGCAGGGCCAGGGCGGCCGACACGTCGCCGGCCGTGTGCACATGGGCGCCCAGCGCGTGGAACGGCGTGTCCGGGCCGCGCAGGAAATCGTTCCAGAAGGCCGTGCGGGCGAAGATCTGCGGTGAGACGAGGCGCGTCATGTTCAGCACGCCGGGGCCATGCCGCAGCGCCGCCTGCCACCACGGGTCCTGATGCACCCAGTGACGGCCGTATTCCACCATCCGCGCGGGATCGAGATTGGCATAGGTGACGGCATGGCCGCGCAGGACGTGCTGTCCGTCGTACTCCGTCACCAGCGCGGCATAGGAAGCGGCGCCCAGGCGCTTCGCGATGCGTTCCAGCACCTGCGGCAGCCCGGTCCCGTCCAGCAGCGCGGCATAGAGGTCGAGCGCCAGGGTTTCCGGGGAAGGGTCTTCGCTGCCGTGGCTGATTGCGAGCAAGGCTGCCTCCCGGGCCCGATCAAATTAACGGGGAGATTGCAAGTTTTTGAGCCCCTTGCGATCACCCGAACGGGTGATACGGTAAAGAAAGAGTTAACGGAAACACGCAGAGCGGGTGGGTTGGCCCCCGCACTGCCCGCCCCGGCCTTTTCCGCCGCTGCGGCGGATGGCCAAGGGAGCAGCCTGCCGAGGGCCGCCCGGGCCTCAGCTCCCCGGCTTGTGGACGCGCAGCGGGCCGAAGCTCTGGGAGACCGGCATGACCTGCAGCATGTTCACGTTGACCCGCGCCGGGCGCGTCGCGACCCAGTGGACGGCATCGGCGATGTCGTCCGGCGTCAGCGCGTCGGCGCCCTCGTAGACGGCGCCGGCCTTCGCGTCGTCGCCATGGAAGCGGACATTGCTGAACTCCGTGCCGCCCACCAGGCCCGGCTGGATGTCCGTCACCCGCACCGGCGTGCCGTAGAGGTCGGCCCGCAGGTTCAGGCTGAACTGGCGCACGAAGGCCTTGGTGGCGCCATAGACGTTGCCGCCGGGATAGGGCCACTCGCCGGCGGTGGAGCCCAGGTTGATGACATGGCCGCACTTGCGCTCGATCATGCCCGGCAGCACGGCGCGGGTCAGGTACATCAGTCCCTTCACGTTGGTGTCCACCATCGTATCCCAGTCGTCCAGGTCGGCCTTCTGGGCGGGATCGAGGCCGAGGGCGAGGCCGGCATTGTTCACCAGCACATCGACGGCGGCCCATTCCGCCGGCAGCCCCTCGACGGCCTTCATCACCGCCGCGCGGTCGCGGACATCCAGCACCAGGGGAAGGACCTTGTCGGCGCCCAGCTCGGCCTTCAGCGCCTCCAGCCGCTCCGCCCGGCGGGCGGCGGCGACGATGCGTGCCCCATCGGCGGCGAAGCGCCGGGCGATGGCGGTGCCGAAGCCGGCGGTGGCGCCGGTGACGAGAACGATCATGGCAGCGGACTCCCGAAAGGGTCTTGGAGAGGACAGGGGTACAACACCTCGCCGTCCCGATGAAAACCGGCGGCTGGGCGGATCGTCAGCGGAACCGGTCCAGGCCCTGGCGGAGGCGGCCGTCCGGGTCCTCGGCCAGCCCTTCCCGCAGGAACAGGTCGATCAGCACCAGGTTGACGTTGAACTTCACGCGATCGCCGTCCCGTACCGCCTCCAGCACGCGGGCGGCGGGCCAGAGCTCGAAGCGCTCCACCTCGTCGTCGCCCGGCTCGGGGGTGAAATCCTCGGGCAGCTCGATGTCGAAACAGTGCAGGATATCGCGGCGCAGCCCTTCGCCCGGGCTGTCCATGACATAGGAGACGCGGCCTGCGGACTTCGCCCGGGCGGCCAGGGCCGCGGGCATCCGGGCCTCCTCCTCCGCTTCCTTCAGCAGCGTGTCGTGGGGCGAGAGCCCGGCCGGGACGCCGCCGGCCACGATGTTGTCCATCTGCCCGGGCGCGAGCGCCTTGTGGCGGGAGCGCCAGCCGATCCACAGGTGCAGCCCATCCGCCCGCCGCACCAGCCCGTTCAGATGCGCGCCCTGGCTGAGGATGCCGAAGGCGGCGACGGCCGCCCGGTCCACCACCGCCAGCACCGGCCCGCCGGGCGCCGCGCGGACGTCGAACATCTCCTTGCGCGGCTTGAACATGCCCTCGGCCGCGAGCCTCGCCGTCAGATGCGCCAGGGCGGCGGAGCGCTCGCCGGGGCCGGCCAGGCCCGGGTCGAGCACCACGCCCTCCGGCGCCGCCCGGAGATGCGGCGAGAGCTCCGGCAGGCGCGCCGCCAGGACCGGCGGCAGCCATCCCACCTGCTCCCCGCCCAGGCGCAGCGGCGTGTAGCGCCCCAGCTCCGGATGGTCGTTGCAGGCCTGTATGTGGCGATAGAGGCGTGTGTCCATCCCTCGCAGATGCGCCGCGCCGGACTGGCCTGCAACCATTCGGCTTTGCGGGGTGGCGAAGTCTGCCCATCTGGGAGGAAATTTCGCGAGACTTCCGACTGATGGCCGAATCACTCCCCGCCCGCATGGGCGGCAACCACTTCCAGACGCTGCGCAACCTCGCCCCCTATCTCTGGCCCCGCAACGAGACCGGCCTGCGGGTCCGGGTGGTGCTGGCGCTGGCCTTCCTGGTCTGCGCCAAGGTGGCCAATGTCTATGTGCCCATGGCCTATGCGCGGGCGGTGGACGCGCTGACCCCCCATGCGACCGCGGCCGGCGGCGTGGCGGCCGTCGCGGCGGTGCCGGTGGCCCTGGTGCTGGGCTACGGGCTGCTGCGGGTGGCGAGCTCCCTCTTCGCCGAACTGCGCGACGCCATCTTCGTGAAGGTGCAGGCCCGCGCGGCTCGGCGCATCGCCTTGCAGGTCTTCCAGCACCTGCACGCGCTCAGCCTGCGCTTCCACCTGGACCGCCAGACCGGCGGGCTGTCGCGGGTGATCGAGCGGGGGACGCGGGGGATCAACTTCGTCCTCGACTTCATGCTGTTCAACATCATCCCCACGATCTTCGAGATCCTGCTGGTCGCGGCGATCCTGTGGAAGATGTTCTCCTTCGCCTTCGCGGCCGTCACGCTGGGCACGATCGGCATCTACATCGTCTTCACCCTCGCCTTCACGAACTGGCGGCTGCGCTTCCGCCGGGCGATGAACGAGATGGACCAGGATGCCAACACCAAGGCGGTGGACAGCCTGCTGAACTACGAGACGGTGAAGTATTTCGGCAACGAGCGGCACGAGGAGCGGCGCTACGACGCCTCGCTCGCGCGCTACGAGGGCGCCTACACCCGCTCCGAGACCACGCTGAACATGCTGAACGCCGGCCAAGCGGCGATCATCGCCGTGGGGCTGACCACGGTGATGCTGATGGCGGCCAGCCGCGTCGCGGCCGGCAGCATGACGGTGGGCGACTTCGTGCTGGTGAACACCTACCTGATCCAGCTCTACCTGCCGCTGAACATGCTGGGCTTCGTGTACCGCGAGGTGAAGCAGGGGCTGGTGGACATGGACGCCATGTTCACCCTGATGCGGGAGGAGCGCGAGGTGGCCGATCGCCCCGGCGCCCCGGCCCTGGCGGCGGGGCAGGGCGAGGTGCGGTTCGAGGACGTGCATTTCGGCTACCGCCCGGACCGGGAGATCCTGAAGGGCGTCTCCTTCACCGTGCCGCCGGGGCGGACCCTGGCCATCGTCGGGCCGACAGGGGCGGGCAAGTCCACCATCTCCCGCCTGTTGTTCCGCTTCTACGACGCCTCCTCCGGCCGGGTGCTGCTGGACGGGCAGGACATCCGCGACGTGACGCAGGAATCCCTGCGTGCCGCCATCGGCGTGGTGCCGCAGGACACGGTGCTGTTCAACGACACCATCCGCTACAACATCGCCTATGGCCGCCCCGGTGCCACGCAGGAGGAGGTCGAGCAGGCGGCGCGGCTCGCCCAGGTGCATGACTTCGTGCTGCGCCTGCCCGACGGCTACGACACGCGGGTCGGCGAGCGGGGGCTGAAGCTCTCGGGCGGCGAGAAGCAGCGCGTGGCCATCGCCCGCACCATCCTGAAGGACCCGCGCGTGCTGATCCTGGACGAGGCCACCAGCGCCCTCGACACCCGCACCGAGAGCGAGATCCAGTCCGCCCTGCGCGGCGTGGCGCAGGGGAGGACGACGCTGGTGATCGCGCACCGGCTTTCCACCGTGGTGGATGCCGACGAGATCATCGTGCTGCAGGACGGGCGCATCGCCGAGCGGGGCAGCCATGCGCGGCTGCTGTCCGAGGACGGCCTCTATGCCGCCATGTGGCGCCGCCAGTCCGAGGCGGTGGCCGCCGCCGAGGCCGCAGCCGCGGCGGACCTGGACGCGGACCGGGGGCCGGAGGCCGCCCGCCGCCGGCACGGGGCGGCCGAAGGGGCTTCCGCTCCGGCCACGGCATGACCATGTTGCGCCCGACCGCAGAACTGAGGAGAGCCCCTGATGGCGTCTGACAACCCGGGGAACAACAAGCTCGACGAAATGGCCCCGGAGGATCTGAGCCATGCCGGCTCCATCGTGGACAAGGCCATCGAGTACATGACGGAGCAGAACATCGCGCCGATCTCGGTCGCCTCGGCCCTGCTGGGCGGCGCGCTGGGGCTGATGGCGCGCTCGATGGAGGACAAGGCCATCGCCCGCGTGCTGCGCAGCGCCCTCGAATCGGTGGAGCGCGGCGAGCTGGAGAGCATGCGCGGCTCCCATTGAAGAACGCGGGAAGGACAGTCGGCGACCTTGCCTGGATTGTTCTTCCCAGGAACAAAACTTGACGACGCGGGCTCGGTGGGCCATAGGGCCGCCCTTCCCGCGCGTTCGCGAATTCGAGGTTCAACGACATGTCCCGCCGCTGCGACATCACCGGCAAGGGCGTGCTGACCGGCAACAACGTCAGCCACGCCAACAACAAGTCCCGCCGCCGTTACCTGCCCAACCTGCAGCAGGCGTCGTTCTTCTCCGATGTGCTCGGCACGGCGGTGCAGATGCGCCTGACCACCAATGGCATCCGCACGGTGGAGCACAATGGCGGTCTCGACTCCTTCCTGCTCGGCACGCCCGACCGGAAGCTCGGCACCGAGGCCCTGACCCTGAAGCGCCGCATCGAGCGCGCCCAGGTCAAGAAGCAGGCAGCCTGATCTTTACGGGCATTTAACCGTTTCCCCCCTATAATGGCGGGGAAATGGCTTACGTCCCGATTCTGACGCTCCTCGCCCTCGCGGCCGTTCTGGCTGCGGTGGGCCTGGGGCTTCTTGCCCTGAGGCAGTCCCGCCGGGCCCGCACCGCCGAGGCCCGGTTGTCCGCCGAGCAGGATGCCCTGGCGGCCCAGCGCCGCCACCTGGGCATCCTGGCCCGAGAGCTGACCCGGCCCGGGCTGGAACTACTGACCCTGTCCGAGCGGCTGGCGCAGCACCCGGACCTCACCGTCTCCACCTCCCTCTACCTCCAGACCATCGGCCGGCTTCGCAGTGGCGCCGCGCACCTGCTCAACCTCGCCGACGAGACGGGCGACAGCCTCGCGGAGCATCAGGCCGCGCAGGGGCAGGGCCGGCATCTGGCCGAGGAACCCTTGCGGCTGGGCGAAGTGTTCCAGGAAGCCCTGGCGGAGGTGCGGCGCCCCATGGGGGAGGGGATGCGCCTGTGGCGGATCGATCCGGAGGTCGAGAACATCGTCCTGCTCGGTGACCGGCGGGCGCTCGGCCGGGTGCTGTTCCAGGTCCTGGCCCGGGCGGTACGGGACACCGGCATGGGCGACTGCATCGCCATCCATGTCCGGCACCAGCCGGGCCGCTTCGCTCTGGTGGTCGAGGACGAGGGCCATGGCGCCGCCGTGGGCGACCTCGGCGACACGATGGTCACGCGCGCCGGGACGCGTGGGCTGGAACTGGGCCTTGCGACCTCGCGGGACCTCCTGCACGCGCATGGCGGCGACCTGGTGGTCGAGGCCATGAGCGGCATCGGTAGCCGGGTCTGGATGACGCTGCCGGAACACCGCCTGCTCGCCCCCGACACCGGCGCCTGACGGAAACGCCCGTCAGAGGCGGATCACCATCAGAAGTGTCCGCTGGATGGCCAACCCGTTGTCGTCCGAGATGAGCGCGGCCAGCCGTTGCCCCCGGTGGTGGAAGACGCTGACCCCTTCCCAGTTGTCGGTGGGCAGGGGATCGGCCAGATCCAGCAACGCGTCGCCCTCCAGCACGCTGCCGGCCCCGGCCCGGGCCAGGCGTCCGGCCGGGATGTGGCAAAGCCGCCCGCGCAGCCCGTCCAGCCAGGAGAAATGCCGCTCCAGCACCAGCGCGCCGCCATCCGGCAGCGGACAGGCATCCGAAGGGTCGAAGCCCGGCGCGGGGCGGTAGGCCAGGGCCTGCCAGCCTCCGGGGCCGCCGATCCAGGCATGGCGCAGCGCGCCGGCCTCGTCCGCATGGTACTTCTCGGCGATGGCCAGCCAGCGCCCGTCCGCCAGCACGGCGAGGCTTTCCAGCCCTCCGTTCAGCGGCGCTTCCTCCAGCCTCGGTGGCGCCCTGACCGGCTCGGCCGGGCCGTTCAGGTCGCGGTAGCGCCAGATCCGGTGCCAGCGCTCGAAGCCCACCAGCCAGGAGCCGTCGGGCAGGCGCGCCAGGCTTTCCGCATCGGCCGAGAAGGGCACGGGCAGGGCCCGCCAGCGCGCGTCGTGCAGGCGCCCGGCGCGCGGCGCTTCCAGCCGCAGCGGCACGCCCCGCTCATCCAGCACAAGGCGCGCGTGGCACCAGGCGCCACGGTCGCCGATCGCGGTCAGGTGCAGGTCGTCGGAGATGTGCAGGCCGGACAGGCCCTCTCCCCCCAGGCGCCGGGCATCAAGCTCCAGCACGCCCAGCACGCGCTCCGCCCCGAAGGGCGGATTGCCCTCCGGTGGCGGCAGCGGGCGCGACAAAGGGCGGTCGGTTTCCGGCTGCAACGCCAGGGCACAGCCGCCCAGCCCCGCCACGGCCGCCAGCAGCCCGCCCCCGAGCAGGCGACGCCGGTGCAAGCCCGTCAGATCAGGGCGGGGGAACGCTCGGCGGCAGCGCGCTGGTAGGCGGCCGCGGCATCCTCGTCGAAGAGCTCGGCCAGCTTCTGCATCATGGTGCCGCCCAGCTCCTCGGCATCCACGATGGTCACGGCGCGGCGGTAGTAGCGGGTGACGTCATGGCCGATGCCGATGGCCACCAGCTCCACGATGTCACGGCCCTCGATGTCGGCGATCACCTTGCGCAGGTGCCGCTCCAGGTAGTTGCCCGGATTCACCGAAAGAGTGCTGTCATCCACCGGCGCGCCGTCGCTGATCACCATCAGGATGCGGCGGTGCTCGGCGCGGGAAAGCATGCGCCGATAGGCCCAGTCCAGCGCCTCGCCGTCGATGTTCTCCTTCAGCAGCCCCTCGCGCAGCATCAGCCCGAGATTCTTGCGCGCCCGGCGCCAGGGCTCGTCCGCCGCCTTGTACACGACATGGCGCAGGTCGTTCAGCCGGCCGGGATTGCGCGGCTTGCCGTCCTGCACCCAGCGCTCGCGCGACTGGCCGCCCTTCCAGGCGCGGGTGGTGAAGCCCAGGATCTCGGTCTTCACCGCGCAGCGCTCCAGCGTGCGGGCCAGGATGTCGCAGCACATGGCGGCCACGGTGATCGGGCGGCCACGCATGGAGCCGGAATTGTCGATCAGCAGGGTGACGACCGTGTCGCGGAAATCCGCCTCCCGCTCCCGCTTGTAGGACAGGGAATAGGTCGGGTTGGAGATGACGCGGGCCAGCCGCGCCACGTCCAGCATCCCTTCCTCCAGGTCGAACTCCCAGGCGCGCTGCTGCTGCGCCATCAGGCGGCGCTGGAGGCGGTTGGCCAGCTTGGAGACCACGCCCTGCAGGTGGGAAAGCTGCTGGTCGAGCTGCTGCCGCAGCCGGGCCAGCTCCTCCGGGTCGCAAAGGTCGTCGGCGCCGACCTCCTCGTCGAACCTCTTGGTATAGGCGCGGTACACCGAGGCGTCGTCGGAGGCGGGGACCTCCTTGCGCTGCTGCGGCCCGCCCGGGCGGTCCTCGCCCTCCGCGGCGGAACCGTCCTCCTCCTCGCCCTCGCCCTCATCCTCGGCGGCCTCGCCCTGGGCCTGCTCGGGCTGGGCGCCGAGCATGCTCTCGGCATCCTCGGACTGGGCCTCGCCCTCGCCGGAATTGTCCTGGACCTGGGAGGAGTCGGCGCCCTGGTCGCCCTGCTGCTCCTCGTCCTCGCTGCTCTCGGCCTCCACCTCGGCCTCGGCGAGGTCGAGCGCGGTCAGCAGCTTGCGGGCGGCGCGGGCGAAGGCGTCCTGGTCCTCGGTGCTGCCCGCCATCTCGTCGAGCGCGGCCTCGGCCCGCTCGCCCAGCGTGTCGCGCCACAGGTCGAGGACGCGGCGGGCGGGCTCGGGCACCGGCTCGCCGGACAGCTTCTCCCGCGCCAGCAGGCCCAGCGCCACCGGCAGGGGCAGCTGGTCCTTGCGGGTCATCCGGTCATAGCCCTCGGCCTCGGCCTGCTCGGTCAGCCTCGCCTGGAGGTTGGCGGCCACGCCCGGCATCGCCCGGCTGCCCACCGCCTCGACCCGCGCCTGCTCCAGCGTGTCGAAGACCTCCTTCGCGTCGCGGCGCGCGGGCAGGCGGGCGGCGTGGGTGGTCTCGTCGTGGTAGCGCAGCTTCAGCGCCACGGCATCGGCGGCACCGCGCAGCCGCGCCATCTCGGCGGGCGGCAGGGCACGGGTCGGCAGCGGCAGGCGGGCGCGCTTGCCGGTCAGGCCGGAGGGGCCGGGCTGGAAGGCCACCTGCACGTCATCGGTGCGGGCGATGGCGCGGACCGCGCCGGCGGTGGCCCGCTTGAATTCCTCCTGGCGGGACAGATCCTTGGAATTGCTCACCGACACCTCTCCCACCGGCCGCAGTCATCCCGTGGGGCGGCAGCGCCCGGCGCGCCGCCCCGCCTTTCCGTCAGGCCTTGACGTAGAGGCCCGTCGGGATCTCCTCGTTGAAGCAGCGCTGGTAGTATTCCGCCACCGTGGCGCGCTCCGCCTCGTCGCACTTGTTGAGGAAGGAGAGGCGGAAGGCGAAGCCGACATCGCCGAAGATCTTGGCGTTCTCGGCCCAGGTGATGACCGTGCGCGGCGACATGACGGTGGAAATGTCGCCGGCGATGAAGCCCGCGCGCGTCAGGTCGGCGAGGCTGACCATCGCCTCGATCTGCTTGCGGCCCTTCGGGTCGGTCACGCCCATCTTGGCGGAGACGATGTCGGTCTCCTGCTTGTGCGGCAGGTAGTTCAGCGTCGCCACGATGTTCCAGCGGTCCATCTGGCCCTGGTTGATCTGCTGCGTGCCGTGATACAGGCCGGTCGTGTCGCCCAGGCCCACCGTGTTGGCGGTGGCGAAGATGCGGAAGCCCGGATGCGGGCGGATCACGCGGTTCTGGTCCAGCAGGGTGAGCTTGCCCTCGACCTCCAGCACGCGTTGGATCACGAACATCACGTCGGGGCGGCCCGCGTCGTACTCGTCGAACACGATGGCGCAGGGGCGCTGCAAGGCCCAGGGAAGGATGCCTTCCTTGAACTCGGTGACCTGCTTGCCGTCCTTCAGGACGATGGCGTCCTTGCCCACCAGGTCGATGCGGCTGATGTGGCTGTCCAGGTTCACGCGGATGCAGGGCCAGTTCAGCCGGGCCGCCACCTGCTCCACATGGGTGGATTTGCCGGTGCCGTGATAGCCCTGGATCATCACGCGGCGGTTGAAGGCGAAGCCGGCCAGGATCGCGAGCGTCGTGTCCTTGTCGAAGCGGTAGGTCGGGTCGCGCTCCGGCACGTGCTCGGTCGGGTTCGAGAAAGCCGGGACCTCGAGGTCCGTGTCGATCCCGAAGACCTCGCGCACCTTGACCCGCGCGTCGGGCATGTCGGGACGGCTGTCGGGCAAGGTGGCGATGGTGTCCATCGGGGGGTTCCCGCTTCTCAGTGTCAGTGTGGCAAGGGCCTCAGGCGGCGACGCTGGTCGCCTGGGCCCCCAGGGTGGCGAGCCGCTTGCGCAGCAGGCTGTAGGCGCGGTTCACGTCCTTCAGACGTTCCTCGGCCGACTTGTCGCCGCCGTTGGTGTCCGGATGATAACGCTTGGCGAGCTCTTTCCAACGCTCGCGCAGCGCATCTTCCTCGAGCGGCCAGCCGAGGCCCAGCACGTCGAGCGCGGCACGGAGCTCAGCTGGGGCCTTGGTCGCCGATTTTCGAGGGGTGGGCTTGGCGTCGGCGAAGAGGCCGAGCGGGTCCTTGAGCTGCGAGGGATCGAACTTGCCCTGCATGCCGAGGCGGCCAAGAGGCCAGGTCGGGCGCTGCCAGCCGGAATCCTCCTTGAGATGGACTTCGATCTCCTCCGGCGTCATTCCCTTGTAGAAGTCCCACGCCTGATTGTAGGCGCGGACATGTTCCAGGCAGAAATGATAATAGTCGCGCAGGCGGGACCGGTCGCGAGGGGCGCGAAACTCCCCGGCCGCCTCGCAGCCTGGGAAATCGCAACGGCGGAAGCTGCTGCTTCCGGGTGAGAGCGGGGTGTGTGTCGTGCCGCGTCGGGCCATGGTGTCCCCCTTATGGGCGTCCGGCGCCATGCGGGCAAGGCAGTATCCTACGCTTCACAAACATCGGTAACGCATGGAAAAAGCGGTTGCATGATCCCAGAGCATCCTCATTCTGCGGGCGCGCGCGCCGCCCGCCTGCACGCCGCCCTGGCCGCCGCCTTTCCGGGCGCCGAGGTCACGGTGCGTGACGACAGCCATCACCACGCCGGCCATTCCGGCGCCCGGCCGGGGGGCGAGACGCATTATGCCGTCCGGGTGGTCTGGGCGGGATTCCAGGGGCAATCCCGGGTGGCCCGGCAACGTGCCGTGAACGCCACGCTGGCGGGGGAATTCGCCGGTGGTCTGCATGCCCTCGCCATCGAGGCCAGGGCGCCGGGCGAGGGCTGAGGGTATAGGCCGCGAAGGGGAATTGCAGGGAAGGGGCCGGGGGGAGCCGGCCCGCTTCCAAAACATTTCACGACCGGGTCTGAGCAGCTTTCTTGCTTTCTCGTTTGCCGCTGTGCGAACGTCTCATGATATGGATGTAATTTCATTTTAAGGTGCATTGGCCGCCAAGTCTTGCCGGATGGGTTGTACACCCCTCCGCCGGCGCCTCTCTGCTGACTGATTGAGGGAGATCAGGACGAATGCCTTCCAGGCGCTACCATGAGCTGGACGTCGTACGAGGTCTCGCCGCTTTCATTGTGCTTCTTCACCATGTCTGGATGTCGTTTCCACAGGCATTCCATGTGCCACCGCTGACCGGGGCATCCGGCCTCGCCGACTATCTTTTCTTCGCGCTGAAATACACGCCGGCACGGTTCCTCGTGGCCGGGCCCGGCTGCGTCGCGGTGTTTTTCGTGCTGAGCGGCTTCGTCCTTTCCGCATCCTTCGAGAACGGGCGCGGCATCTCGTATGGGCAGTATGTGGTGAAGCGGCTTTGCCGGATCTACCTGCCCTTTGCCGCCGCGGTGCTGGTGGCGGCCGGTTTCTATGCCGCGACCTACAAGGGCGCCATTCCCGGCATGAGCGACTGGCTGAACACGACCTCCTGGTCCATGCCGCTCACGCCGGACCTGGTCCTCGGCCATTTCGCGGCCTATGGCATGGAGCCCTATCACGATCTGAACGCCCCGATGTGGAGCCTGATCGTCGAACTGCGGGCCTCGCTGATCTTCCCGCTGGTCTTCCTGCTGGTGAGGAGCCGCAGCCTCTGGGCACCGCTGCTGGCCCTGGGCCTCTACATGGCGGCGGCGGGCTTCATGAGCCGGGACGGCCAGACCCTGCCCATGACCCCGCTGGGCAGCCTCGCCTTCCTGTTCCAGTGGATGCCGCTCTTCTTCCTGGGCTCGGCGCTCTGGTTCCAGCGCGAAAGGCTGGAACGGTTCTTCTCCGGCCTGCCCGCCGTGGCGCGGCTGGGGCTGGTGGCCATGGCGCTGCTGCTGCTGGGCATGCCGGCCTGGGGGCCGGTCTCCACCACGAGCATGGCGATGAAGCTGGTCTGGATGCTGGGCATGGGCTTCTCCGCCACGGTGATCATCACCGCCGCGATCAGCACCGCCCTGTTCCACCGCCTGGCGGCCATCCGGCCGCTGCGCCGGCTCGGGGAGATCTCCTACAGCCTCTATCTCTTCCACCAGATCGTCATCCTGGCCCTGGCGCATGGCCTGGTGGGAATCGTGCCGCCCGGCCTCGCGGTGCTGCTGGCGATCCCCGTTTCGCTGGTGGTGGCGGAACTCGGCTACCGGCTGGTGGAGACGCCCAGCATGCGGCTGGGCCAGCGGCTGACCCGCGGCGCCCCCCGGCCCGCTGCGGAGGCCCGGCCGGCACTGGAACCGGTCAGCGTGACAGAGGAACTCGGCGCCGTCATGGCGGCCGAGCGCCGGTAGGACAAGATCCGGCGCGGCCAGGAAGCGTCCGGGAGCAACGAGCCGCGCCGGCGTGTCAGCCTTTCCGCCGCCGCACCACGGGGCTGTCGGGCGCATAGGCATGGCAGGTGCCGAGGATCGCCGGCGACAGGGGCGGCTCGCCCTCGCCGGCCTGCCGGCGCCGGCGGGTGCGGGCCGAGTGGAGGGTCTGGTAGGCGACGGTGGCCATCTGCGCCAGGAGTTCGCGCAGATGGGTGCAGCCCTCGGTGCCGCCGACCCGCTCCTTCACGGCACGGTTGAAGCCGGGGCCGATGCGGATTCCGGCCAGCCGGGCGAAGTTCGGCGCGATGTCCGGGCAGATCGAATAGGGCGAACTGTCCGTCGCCGCCTCGCAGGACAGGATCAGCAGCTCGGCATCCACCGTCAGCCGGATCCACATGTCGTGCAGGGCCTCGCCCGGCATGAGGGTGCCGCGGTCCAGGTTGGGCAGCGGATAGGCCTTGGTGTCGGTCAGGCGGGCCTCGATGTCGAAGGACCCGTCCTCGCGCTCATAGCCGCGCAGGGTGATGTCGCGGCTGTGCTGGAGGGTGCGCGCCTCGGGCTGGGAAAGGGGCATGGGACGAGCCTAGCCCGCGATCGCCGGCGGCGGAATCGCCCGCAGCGTGAGGGTGCCATACTTCCGGCAGCAGGGAGGGCGCGATCCCTGGACGGGCCGGGGGCTCCCAGGGGCGCGGGGAACGCCTCAGCCGGTGGCGCCGTCCTCCCGCAGCAGGGCCGCCACCACATCCTCTGGCACGTCGCCCGTGGTGAAGACGTCGCCCGGCTCGCGGATCAGCACGAAGCGGAGCGCGCCGTCGCGCACCTTCTTGTCCTTGCGCATCCGGCCCAGTAGCGCCTCCACGGTGAAGCGCCGCTCCAGGTCACGGATCGAGGCGGGCAGGCCCACGGCGCGCAGATGCGCCACCACGCGCCCGGGCAGGGCCGGGTCGCAATGGCCGAGCCGGGCGGAGAGCTTCGCCGCCAGGGCCAGGCCGATCGCCACCCCCTCGCCATGCAGCAGGCTGCCGTCATAGCCGCACTCGGCTTCCACCGCATGGCCGAAGGTATGGCCGAGATTCAGCAGCGCCCGGCCGCCCTCGGCGGATTCCTCGCGTTCGTCGGCGGCCACCACGGCGGATTTCAGGCGGCAGGATTCCAGCACCGCGTGGCGCAGCGCCGCCGGGTCCCCGGCCATGGCCGCCGGCCCCTGCGCCTCGCACCAGTCCCAGAGCGGCCCTTGCAGCAGCCCGTGCTTGGCGACCTCCGCCCAGCCGGCGCGCAGCTCGCGCGGGGGCAGGGAGGCGAGGGTGCCGATATCCGCCAGGACCATGCGTGGCTGGTGAAAGGCGCCGGCGAGGTTCTTGCCGGCGCGCAGGTTGATCCCGGTCTTGCCGCCGACCGAGGAGTCCACCTGGGCCAGCAGGGTCGTCGGCACCTGCACGAAAGGCAGGCCGCGCAGGGCAACGGCAGCCGCGAAGCCGGCCAGGTCGCCCACCACGCCGCCGCCCAGGGCGATCACGGTCGTCTTGCGGTCGATCCCGGCGCCGAGCAGCGCGTCCAGCACGGCTTCGAGCGAGGCCATGCTCTTGGAGGCCTCGCCGGGCGGCACGGCGATCTCGGCGCGGATCTCGAAGCCCGCATCCTCCAGCCCGGCCCGCAGCCGGGCGCCGTGCAGGGCCGCCACCGCCGCGTCGGACACCACGGCCACGCGGCGCGCCGGCAGCACCGGGGCCAGCAGCCCCCCGGCGCGTTCGAGCAGGTGCCCGCCGATGGCGACCTCGTAGCTGCGCGCGCCCAGCGTGACCGGCAGGCGGGACGGCGCCTCATGGGCATGGAGCGCCGTTTCGACATCGGCGGTCGTCATGTCAGGGGTCTCATCGGTGCAATCCACCACGATATCGGCTTCCGCATAATAAGGATGGCGCACCTGCATGAGCCCGCGCAGGACCTCGGCCGCGTCGCGCCCGACGAACATGGGGCGATGGTCCCGCCCGGCCACCCGTCGCACCAGGGCGGGCAGAGAGCAGCGCAGCCAGACGGCGACGGCGCCGGAGGCACGCACCGCGGCGCGCGTGCGCGGATCGTTGAAGGCGCCGCCGCCCGTCGCCAGCACCACCGGCGGGCCGGCCAGGATGCGGGCGATCACCCGCCGCTCGCCGTCGCGGAAATGCGCTTCGCCATAGCGGGCGAAGATCTCGGAGACGGGCAGGCCGGCCGCGGCCTCGATCTCGGCATCGGTGTCGAGGAAGGGACAGCCGAGCCGCGCCGCGAGTCGCCGGCCGATCGAGGACTTCCCGGCGCCCGGCAGCCCGACCAGGACGATGCTGCGGGTCGCGGCGGATGCCATCCGCTCCACGGACACGGAATCCGGGCCCGGGGTCCTTTCCCCCTGGATATGCCCCGCCTTGCTCTCCGCCCGGGTCCTTTCCGGAGCCGGCCCGGCCTCCGCCGGCGGGGCGGCGGGGCCACGGTTTCGCTCCGAATGCGGATCGGCGAGGATGTCCAGGTTGCGCGACACGATGCCCAAGGCTAGCACGGCTTCGCCCGCACGCGAGGGACCACGCGCAACTCCATGTTTCGTCGCCCACTGACCCTGATCATTCTTGTCATCATCGCACTGCTCGCCGTGGGCCTGCTCGTCATTGGTGCCTTTCCGCCCGATGTGAGTCCACAGCCGGTGGAGCGGACCATCCCGGCAGAGCGCTTCGGCACGCGCTGAGGGCGTCGCCGGGCGGCCCTCCTGCACGCCATGGATGCCCGTGTCGAGGCCTTTCTGGAGATGCTGGCGGCCGAACGCGGCGCCGCCCGCAACACCCTGGCCGCCTACGAGGCGGACCTGACGGATGTGGCGGGATGGCTGCGCCGGAAGGGCGGATCGCTGGAAAGCGCCACGCCCGAGGCCTTGCGCGGCTATCTTTCCGGCCTTTCGGGCGCCGGGCTTTCGGCGCGCACCGTCGCCCGGCGGCTTTCGGCGCTGCGCCAGTTCTTCCGCTTCCTGGCCCGCGAGGGAATGCGGCGCGATGACCCGACCGCGCTGCTCGACACGCCGCGCCTGCCGCAATCCCTGCCCAAGGCCTTGCGGGAGGAGGAGGTGGAGGCGCTGATCGCCGGGGCCTCCCGCCTGCCGGGGCGCAGCGGCCTGCTGGCCGTGGCGGTCTCCGAGCTGCTCTACGGCTCCGGCCTGCGGGCCAGCGAACTGGTCGCCCTGCCGGCGGCGGCGCTGCGCGACACGGCGCCGCTGATCGCCATCCGGGGCAAGGGCGGGCGGGAGCGGCTGATCCCGATCAGCGCCCGGGCGCGGCAGGCCCTGGCCGATCTGGTCCCGAAGTCGGCCCCGGAGGAGGGGAAGGGCCGGCCGGGCGCGCGCTGGCTCTTTCCCTCTCGCGCCGCGGCGGGGCATCTGACGCGGCAGCGTCTGAACCAGTTGCTGCATGCGGCGGCGCGGGAGGCCGGGCTGGACCCGGCGCGGGCGACGCCGCATGTGCTGCGCCACTCCTTTGCCACGCACCTGCTGAACCGGGGGGCGGATCTGCGCTCGCTGCAGGTGCTGCTCGGCCATGCCGATATCGCGACCACGCAGATCTACACCAAGGTGCTGGAGGAGCGGCTGCGGGCGGTGATGGAACTGCACCACCCGCTCTCCGACGCCGCCGTGCCGGCGGGTGAACGCGACGCCGGCTGAGCCGTTGCTGCCCTGGCGGGGGCGAAGGGAGAACCGGGGCACCTCGCCAGGGCAAGGGCGGGAAGGAGGACACGCATGACCCGATTCGAGCGGCGCGACGCCATGCCCGAACTGCCGGGGCTGCTCGGCCTGCTATTGGTGGCGGGCGGGCTGCTTGGCTTCGTGGCGCTGGCGGCGCTGGTGCATGGTGACAGCCTGGAGGGCTTCGACCGTCACATGCTGCTCCTGCTGCGGGACCCGGCCGACCTGGAGCATCCGATCGGTCCCCGCTGGTTGCCGGCGATCGCCCAGGACGTGACGGCCCTGGGCAGCAACGTGATCCTGGTTTCCGTGAGCCTCGTGGTGCTGGGCGGCCTGCTGCTGGAGCGCAAGCGCGGCGCGGCCCTGCTGACCGCGGTGTCCATCCTGGGCGGCACCGTGCTGTCCCTGCTGGTGAAGCTGGCCTTCGAGCGGCCACGGCCGGATGTGGTGCCACATATGGTGGAGGTCTTCACCGCCAGCTTCCCCAGCGGCCATGCCATGCTTTCGGCCGTCACCTACCTGACCCTGGGGGCGCTGATGACGCGCATCCAGGCCGGGCCGCGGCTGAAGCTCTATGTGATGGCCGTCGCGGTGGCGGTGACGCTGCTGGTGGGTGCCAGCCGGATCTACCTGGGGGTGCACTGGCCGACCGACGTGCTGGCCGGCTGGTGCCTGGGCGCGGCCTGGGCCCTTTCGTGCTGGCTGGTGGCGCTCCGCCTGCAACGGCGCGGCCAGGTCGAGAAGCCGGACGAGGCAGGCCGCTGACGGGCACGCCGCCGCCGCGCATTGGGCCTTGCCTGCACGGCCGGGGCCAGGGCATCGCCTTCCCTTCCTGGCGGGGCGGATTCGCGGGTCCGGCGCTTCCCTTCCGGCACGATCCGCTCTAGCCGCTCCGCACGCCCCCGTGTACGGACCCCCGATGCGTCATTTCCTGGATTTCGAAAAGCCGATCGCCGAGCTGGAAGGCCAGATCGAGGAACTCCGCCGGACCACCGATGCCGGCGGCATCGATGTGGCGGAAGAAGTCGGCCGCCTGCAGGACAAGGCCGAGAAGCTCCTCGCCGCCACCTACAGCAAGCTCTCCCCCTGGCAGAAGGCGCAGGTGGCCCGCCACCCGGAGCGGCCGAAATGCCTGGCCTATATCGAGGCGCTGGTCGAGGAGTTCACGCCGCTGGCGGGGGACCGCGCCTTCGCCGATGACGAGGCGGTGGTGGGCGGCCTTGGCCGCTTCCGCGGCCATTCGGTGATGGTCCTGGGCACCGAGAAGGGCACCGACACCGAGACCCGCATCAAGCACAATTTCGGCAGCGCCAAGCCGGAAGGCTACCGCAAGGCGCGGCGCCTGATCGAGCTCGCCGGGCGCTTCGGCATCCCGATCATCACCTTCGTGGACACGGCGGGCGCCTTTCCCGGCATCGAGGCCGAGGCGCGCGGGCAGGCCGAGGCCATCGCGCGCTCCATCGAGGCCTGCCTGGAGGCGCCGGTGCCCGTGGTCGCCACGATCATCGGCGAGGGCGGTTCCGGCGGCGCCATCGCCCTGGCCGCGGCGGACCGCATCCTGATGCTGGAGCACAGCATCTACAGCGTCATCTCGCCGGAAGGCGGCGCCTCCATCCTGTGGCGCGACGCCGCCCAGGCGCCGCAGGCGGCGGAGGCCTTCAAGCTGACGGCGGAGGACCTGCTGCGCCTGAACCTCGTGGACGCGGTGGTGCCGGAACCGCTGGGCGGCGCGCACCGCGACCCGGCCAAGGCGGTGTCCGATGTGGGGCAGAAGGTCTGGGAAGTCCTGCAGCCGCTGCTGTCCGTCGATGGTGCAACCCTGAAGAGCCGCCGTCGCGAGAAGTTCCTGGAAATGGGGCGCCACGGCGTTGGCTGACAGGTGAGACGTGTGGAGGTGCCTGATCCTCTGCGCATCCACGCTACGGCTTCACGTAAACTCGCCAAAAGGGATATTCCTTTCTTTAGTTTCTCCCACGGGTTGTATGGTTCGATTGGATAACAGATGATCGCTCAGTTTTGTGAGCGGACGAATCATGCGTGGCGGGGAACTGATCTTGACCAAGCTGGCTTCCCTGACATCCCCTCTGCGGGGTGAGGACCGCCAGTTCCGGCGGGCAGGCGATGAAGCCCGGGATCGGAAGGACTGGACCGCCGCAGCGGAGTTCTACCGCCTGCATCTGGAGGCGGAGCCGGAGGATGCCCCCATCTGGGTGCAGCTGGGCCACGCGCTCAAGGAACAGAGCCAGACCGCCGATGCCCTGCTGGCCTATCGCCGCGCGGCGGCCCTCGCGCCTGAGGACGGCGACGCCCAGCTCCAGTTCGGCCGCGCGCTGGTCCTGGCCGGTCGGCGTGGCGAGGCCATCGAGTGCCTGGCCGGGGCGCTGCGGCTGGGGGCCTCGGCCGATGCCTATCGGGAACTGGTGATGCTGGGGGAGAGCCAGATCGCCACGGAGTTGATGGGCCACTGGACGGAACAGGAACTCGCCACGGCCACGCTGCTGGAGGTGACGGACCTCCTGCACTACCTCGACAACCACAAGACCCTTTCCGGCATCCAGCGGGTGCAGGCCAACATCATCGAGCAGGTCCTGGCCCTGCCACCCGCGGCGCTGAACGCCTACCGCTTCGTGATCAGCAGCCCGACCGGGCTTCTCCTGCTGCAGAGCGACGTGCTGGCGCAGATGATCCGCTACGCGACCAGTGCGGTGGTGAGCCATGACAGGCTCAAGGAACTGGTGGCGGATCTGCGCCTCTCGGCCCAGACGCTGACGCCCGCCCCGACGCAGACCCTGCTGGTGCTGGGCGCCTTCTGGAACGTGCGCGACGTCGTCTACAACTGCGCCCGGCTGCGCGAGATCGGCGTACGGGTCGGCCTCTATGTCTATGACCTGATCCCGATCACCCATCCAGAGTTCTGCGATCCGACGCTGAGCGTCTGGTTCACCCTGGCCATGGGCGACGGCCTGCTCAGCTTCGACTTCCTGCTGACCATCAGCGAGCACGTGGCGGGGGACATGCGCCGGCTGATGGCCGAGAACGGCATCACGGGGATCGAGGTCGAGGCCGTGCCGCTCGCGCATGTGCTCAAGCCCGTCCCGTCGCGCCCCGCGGCGGCGCCGGGCCGCTGGACACCGGCCATCGCACGCCTGCGCGACCGTCCCTTCGTGCTGAGCGTCTCGACCATCGAGGCCCGCAAGAACCACGCCTACCTGTTCCGGATCTGGCGCGAGATGATGACGAAGGGCGAGGCGGTGCCCGACCTCGTCTTCGTCGGCCGCCCCGGCTGGCGCGTCCAGGATCTGATGAACCAGATCCGCGATACCAACCATCTCGATGGCCGCCTGCACATCCTGCACGACCTGTCGGATGAGGAACTGGCCACCCTCTACCAGAACTGCCTGTTCACCGCCTTCCCGTCCTTCGTGGAGGGCTGGGGCCTGCCGGTGGGCGAGAGCCTGACCTATGGCACGCCCTGCGTCGCCTCCAGCAGCAGCTCGATCCCTGAGGTCGGCGGCGATCTGGTGGACTACGTCGATCCGTTGAACCTGCGCGACGGGATCGAGGTCTTCCGGCGCATGCTGTTCGAGCCCGGCCTGCTCGACCGGCGCCGGGCGGAGATCGCGGCGCGCTTCCGGCCTCGCGGCTGGAAGGATGTCACTGACAATCTCCTGGCCGCCATCGAGCGCCAGCGCGCGCGTCCCCCGAAGGGCAGGCGTGCCAGCGTAGCCAGCCTGCCGGTCGGAACCACCTTCAAGCCGTCGAGCCTCGGGCGCACGCATGGCATGCCGCCGAGCTACATCGCGCAGCCGTTGCGCTCGGTCATGGTGGATGGCTGGTACGGCTGCGAAGGCTTCGGCGCCTGGATGGCAGGGGAGGCGGCCCGGCTTGCCTTCTATGCCAAACCGACCGCGAATGGGGTCTGGAACGGCACGGACTGCATCGTCGCCTATCTGCAACTCGTGGGCGCGCCCCATGCGAAGGGGCAGGTTCTGCATGTGGCACCGCGAGGCGTACGGATTCCGCTCCATGCCGAGTTCATCGAGAACCCCGCGACCGGGCGCATGGTCCTGCAACCCAACACCAGCAAGGTGCTGCGGCTGCGCATCGCCCCGCCCGCCGACGGGCTGGTGGACCTGGACTTCACGCTGATCGGCATGGCCGAGCAACTGGCCGAGGGTGACCCGCGGCGCTTCGCCGTCGGCCTCTGCCAGGTCGGCTGGGCCCCGGAGACCGATGGGCCGGGGCGGCAGAACATCACCGAGCGTCTTCTCTTCGACGGGGCATGACATCGCGGGCACGCCCAGCGGGGCATGCCATTGCCGGCCCGGATGCCCCCGCCATCCGGACCGGAACATGACCGAGGAACGCGTGGAAGAATGGGCCGGGAAACGGCCGCCACGCGGGAACAGGGGCCAGGACAGACCAGTTCATGCCAGACAGCCTTGCCGTTTCTCTGCCGGCGCCGATCGCCATCATGTCCTTCAACCGGCCCGGGATGCTGGAACGTGTGCTGGCCAGCCTGAAGGCCCAGACACTGCCGGTTGCGGAGCAGCGCGTGCATCTGTTCCAGGATGCGGCGCGCAACCGCTCCGGTGGCATGACGCGGGCAACAGAAGATGAGATCGCCGCCTGCATCAGCGTCTTCCGCCGCCATTTCCCCGATGGCGTCGTGCACGAGGCGCCGCATAATCTGGGCATCGCGCTGAATTTCGACCGGGCTGAGCGGTTCTTCTTCGAGACCCTGAACGCGGAACTGGGAATCTTCTTCGAGGACGATATGGTCCTCTCGCCGCACTACCTCGATGCTCTGGAGAAGCTTTCCGCCTTCGCCCTCGCCGAGGAACGGGTGGGGTATGTGGCGGCTTATGGCCAGCATCATGCCTCGCCGGAGGAGCATGGCCGCCTTCGCCGCCGCATCATGCCCATGGGGCACAACTGGGGTTTCGCGCTTACCCGACGTCAGTGGAAGCGGCAGCGAGAGATCGTCGAGGGCTATCTGCATTTCGTCCGGGACTGTGAGTACCGCTACCGTCCACACGAGGAGATCCGAGCGTACTTCGCCCGGTTCGGGGTGACCACAACTCAGACATCGCAGGACACGGCCAAGGAAATCGCCAGTGCCGTCCTGGGAACGGCGCGGCTCATGTGTTTTCCCGCTTATGGCAGCTACATCGGTGATGTGGGCGAACATTACACGCCCGCTCTGTACAAGGCGCTGGATTTCGGCCGCACCGTCCTCTTCGAGCATGCGCCAGACGGCTTCGATTTTCCTACCACGCAGGAGTTGACCACGATGATCGAGGCCACTCGTGCCCAGCTCAGCGATCCGGCCCGTTCCAATGGTGTGAAGGTGACGTCAGAGCGCCTTCCCGCCGATCTCTTCGTGGACACACTCTACCGGGGACTGTTGGACCGGCAGCCTGATCTGGCTGGCTTCCACAGCTTCACCGATGCACTGGAGAAGAAAGCTCTGCAGCCGGTGGACGTCGTGCGAAGCATCGTCGGCAGCGCGGAATTCAGCAGGAGCTATGCGCAGCGCAGCCCAAGCGGCAGAACCGCTGGCAGGCAGCCGTCCGAGGAGAAGCCGCATACCATGGCGCGCGAACTCCAGCAGCGCCTGTTCGGCGAGGACATCTACGCCGGCTTCGCTCCGACCCTGCGCAAGGACCTGCAAGGCTGGAACAGCCACCACCCGGCCCTGACGCGGGAAATCACCGCACGCAGGCCGCGCATCGTCATTGATGTCGGTGTCTGGAAGGGTGCTTCCACCATCCACATGGCAAAACACATGCAGGCGCTGGGGCTGGATGGCGCGGTCATCGCCGTGGACACCTTCCTCGGCAGCCCCGAGCACTGGAACCGCGACAGGCCGGACCGGATCTTCGAGGATCTGGGGCTGAAACATGGCTGGCCCTCGCTGTACTGGCAGTTCCTATCCAACGTCGTGGCGGAAGGCGTCTCGGACCTCGTCCTGCCTGTCCCACAGACATCCGAGAATGCCGCGGTCATCCTGCAGCGCCTCGGTCTGCGGGCGGGCATGGTCCACATCGATGCCGCGCATGAATACGAACCCGTCCTCCGCGATGCGCGCATGTACTGGGATCTGCTGGAACCGGGCGGCCTGCTGATCGGTGACGATCATCCCTGGCCCGGCGTGGCCCGTGCCGCCCGGGATTTCGCGGCGGAGGTTGGGCAGCCGCTACGGGTCGAGGAACCGAAATGGATGATCGAGAAGGCCTGATGGTGTCGATGCATACCGGAGCACCGGCCATGATCCCTGATGGAGAAACCCTTTGATCTCCCGCGACGACGTCATCACGGCCTATGAACTGATCCTGGCGCGGCCGCCGGAGTCGGAAGCCGTCATCGAGGTGCAGTGCGGATATCCGGACCGCGCCAGTTTCGGAAAGGCACTGCTGCGGTCGGAAGAGGCGCAGCACCGGTTGCGCGACGTTCTGCGGCGCGCGGTGGAGCCGCATCCGGCGCTGTCCCGGCAGGACATGGGGGTGTTCGGTCGCTTTCCCCATGCCGGGGGAGAAGGCGAACCAGGTTTCATCCGCGATTTCCTGGGGGTGCGGACCAGCACGCGCTACTCCCCGACCTTCGCGCCACATGACGGCAAGGTTTTCGATGTACCGCTGAAGGCGGATTTCCATGCCGAGGCGCCGGAATGGCTCGGCCTGCTGAAAAGCGTCCTCTCCGCTGGCAGCCGCTACCGCATCCTGGAGATCGGTGCGGGCTACGGGCCATGGCTGGCAGCGGGCCATGCGGCGGCCCGGCGCCGTGGCATCGATGATATCCTGCTCTATGGGCTGGAGGCCGATCCCGGCCGCTACATCTTCCTGCAGGAGCACATGGCGCAGAACGGGGTCGACCCCGCCGTCTGTCGGCTGATCAACGCGGCGATCGGTACGGCGGATGGCACGATCCCCTGGCCTGTCAGCGCGGATGCGGCGGCCGACTATGGTTCGCGACCTTTGGATGCGGATGGCCAGGATTATCGCGGCCACGCTCATGCCACGGTGATCGACCTGCCCATGCTGGGGCTGACCGGGCTACTGGGCCGTGAACCGTTCTGGGACCTGGTGCATGTGGATATCCAGGGGCTGGAGACCGATGTCTGCGGATCGGCGCTGGAGGCGCTCGACGCCCAGGTGCGCTGGCTGGTGATCGGTACCCACTCGCGGAAGATCGACGGGGACCTGCTGGAGATGTTCTGGCGTCACGGTTGGGTGCTGGAGCACGAGCAGCCTTCGCGCTTCAACTTCTCGCGGAACGCAAGGAACCTGGAAGCCATGACCGTGGCGGACGGAGCGCAGGTCTGGCGCAATCCACGGCACGTGCCCGGGGGCTGACGGAAAAGCCTACCCCCGCGACACCGACACCGCCGCCGTGGTCCACTCCTTCGTGGTACCCGGCTCCGGGTCGCAGCGCACCTTCATACCGGTGGCCTGGGCATTGCCCCAGATGGAGCAGAAGGCTACCTGCGAGGCATCCTGCCCCACGGCGATGCGGGCCACCCCGTCCAGGGCGGTCTGCCGCGTGGCGTCGAAGACGTACCAGCACGGTCCTTCCGGCCCCATCAGCAGCGCCTCGAAGATGGCGTGGAAATCAGGCGGCTGGAGGTGCGGCGCATAGGCGGCCAGGAAACGCGCGGGGATGCCCAGGGCGCGGGTGAGGGCGATGCCCAGATGCGCGAAGTCGCGGCACACCCCCGCGGCATCCGTCAGCACGTCCAGCGCCGTGGTCCGCACATCGGTGCTGCCGCGCTGATAGGCGGTGCGCTGATAGATATAGTCGCAGACCGCCGCCACGCGGGAATGACCCTGGGCGAGCCCGCCGAACTGCGCCCGGGCGAAGCCGGTGAGCCGGTCGCTCTCGCAGTAGCGGCTCGGCAACAGGAAATGCAGCGCCTCCTGCGGCACCTGCTGGACCGGCATCTCGGTGATCCTGGCCGGGTCATGCACCACCGGCTCGCCCTGCACCTCCGCCTCGTAGCGTAGCTGCACGAGGCCGGCCGGGGCCAGGACGCGCAACCAGCGGATGCCATCCACGCTGCGCCATTCCTCGCCCGGCTGGCCGGTGGAAAGCGTCAGGCTCTCCCGAAGGATCTTCTGGCGCGCGGGCGGGTCCTCCGAGGGACGGACCGCGAAGACAAAGGTGCTCGGCCCGGAGGCCTGGTAGTCGAGGGTGCAGCCCAGGCTTCGCGGCGGTCGTGCCATTCAGATGCTTTTCCCGTGGCAATGCTTGTACTTCTTGCCCGAACCGCAGGGACAGGGCGCGTTGCGCGGCGTCCGGTCCCAGGTGGACGGGTCGTCAGCGCGCACGCCGGGGGAAAGTTGCACCGCCGCATCGGTGGTGGCGTGGCCATAGCCGGGGAAGGCCGCGGGCTCGGCCGCGCCGCCCTCCAACAAGGAAGGCGGGACCGGCTGGCGTGCATCCGTCACCTGAACCGGCTCGGGGGTGGGCAGCGGCTGCTCCGGCATCAGGTTCACATGCATCAGCCAGCGGGTCACGTCCTCCCGCAGGTCGAAGAGCATGCCGTTGAACAGGTTGAAGGCCTCGGACTTGTACTCGTTCAGCGGGTCGCGCTGCGCATAGGCGCGGAGCCCGATGCCCTGCCGCAGGTGGTCGAGGGCGAGGAGGTGGTCCTTCCACACCTTGTCGAAGACCATCAGCAACAGGGACTTCTCGATCTCCCGCATCCGCTCCGGCCCGATATTGGCGGCCCGGGCGGCGAAGGCCTGGTCCGCGGCCTCCTGGATGCGGTCGCGCAGATGCGCCTCGTCGATGCCTTCCTCGCGGCCCCATTCGGCCACCGGCAGGTCGAGGCCGAGAAGCGTCAGGACACGCTCCTGCAGCCCCTCCAGGTCCCACTGGTCCGGATAGGAATTCTCCGGCACGGCGCGGGCGACCATGTCGTCCACCAGCTCGCGCCGCATCTCGGCCACGGTCTCGGCGACGTCCGCGGCCTGCATGAAGGACCGGCGCTGGGAATAGACCTCCTTGCGCTGGTCGTTCATCACGTCGTCGTACTTCAGCACGTTCTTGCGCATGTCGAAGTTGCGCGTCTCGACCTTCTTCTGCGCCTTCTCCAGGGCCTTGTTGATCCAGGGATGGACGATGGCCTCGCCTTCCTTCAGCCCGAGCTTGCCGAGCATGCCGCCCATGCGGTCGGAGCCGAAGATGCGCATCAGGTCGTCTTCCAGGCTCAGGAAGAAGCGGGATGCGCCAGGATCGCCCTGGCGGCCGGAGCGGCCACGGAGCTGGTTGTCGATGCGGCGGCTCTCGTGCCGCTCGGTGCCGATCACGAACAGGCCGCCGGCTTCCTTCACCCGCGCGGCGGCGGCCTCGACCTCGCGCCGGATCTCGGCCATGCGGGCCTCGAATTCCGGCCCCTCCGGCTCGCCGGGGAAGGAGGCGCGGGCCAGGGCCTCGGCATTGCCGCCCAGCTTGATGTCGGTGCCGCGCCCGGCCATGTTCGTGGCGATGGTCACCGCGCCCGGCCGGCCGGCCTGGGCGATGATCGCCGCCTCCTGCTCGTGGTAGCGGGCGTTCAGCACCTGGTGCGGGATGCCCTTCTTGTTGAGCAGGGCGCTCAGCAGCTCGGACTTCTCGATCGAGGTGGTGCCGACCAGGGCCGGCTGGCCGCGCTCGCGGCACTCGGCGATCAGGTTGGCCACCGCCTCGTACTTCTCGGTGGCGGAACGGTAGACCTCGTCATCCTCGTCCCGGCGGGCGACGGGGAGGTTGGTCGGGATCTCGACCACCTCCAGCTTGTAGATCTCGGCGAACTCGTCCGCCTCGGTGGAGGCGGTGCCGGTCATGCCCGCCAGCTTGGGGAAGAGGCGGAAATAGTTCTGGAAGGTGATCGAGGCCAGGGTCTGGTTCTCGGGCTGGACCTCGACATGCTCCTTGGCCTCCAGCGCCTGGTGCAGTCCGTCGGAATAGCGCCGGCCCTCCATGGCGCGGCCGGTGAACTCGTCGATGATGATCACCTTGCCGCCCCGGACCATGTAGTCCACGTCCCGGGCGAAGAGGGCATGGGCGCGCAGGCTCTGGTTCACGTGGTGGACCAGGGTGATGTTGCTGGCGTCGTAGAGGTCGCCCTCGGTCAGCAGTCCGGCCTCGGTCAGGGCAGTGGCCATGGCCTCGGTGCCGGCCTCCGTCATCACGACGGTGCGCTGCTTCTCGTCCTTCTCGTAGGTGGACTTGTCCTTCACCACCTCGCGGACCACCGCATCGACCTGGCCGTAGAGCTCCGAGCTCTCGTCCGAGGGGCCGGAGATGATCAGCGGCGTGCGGGCCTCGTCGATCAGGATGCTGTCCACCTCGTCCACGATGGCGAAATGGAAGTCGCGCTGGACCATCTCGTCCAGCCGGTACTTCATGTTGTCGCGGAGATAGTCGAAGCCGAACTCGTTGTTGGTGCCGTAGGTGATGTCGCAGGCATAGGCGGCGCGGCGCTCGACGTCGTTCAGCCCATAGACGATCACCCCGGTGGACAGGCCGAGGAAGCCGTAGAGCCAGCTCATCTCCCCGGAATCGCGCTGGGCGAGGTAGTCGTTCACCGTCACCACATGCACGCCCTTGCCGGCCAGGGCGTTCAGGTAGACGGCCAGGGTGGCGACCAGGGTCTTGCCCTCGCCGGTCTTCATCTCGGCGATGCGGCCCTCGTGCAGCACCATGCCGCCAATCAGCTGCACGTCGAAATGGCGCATGCCGAGAACCCGCTTGCTGGCCTCGCGGCAAACGGCGAAGGCCTCCGGCAACAGGGCGTCCAGCGTCTCACCCTGGGCGAGGCGGTCCCGGAACTCCTGGGTCTTGGCGCGCAGCCCCTCGTCGGTCAGGGCGGCCACCTGCGGTTCCAGCGCGTTGATGGCAGGCACGCGCGCCTGGTAGCGCTTCACGGCGCGGTCGTTCGAGGTACCGATGATGGCGCGGGCGAGGCGTGCGAACATGTGCTTTCCGGGTCTCTCCAGGCTCCCGGGGGCAGGAGCGGTCCCGCGGGCGCGACATCGGCCCGGCGGCAAGGGGCCGCCGGGTATGCCGCCGGACAGATAGGGGGGAGCGGGTACGGGGTCAACGAAATGGCGGCGCGCACCGACCCCGTGCCAGGGTAAAAGCGTGGCGCCAGGGCGGCCGCGCCCGGTGCCGGAGCGGCGGCGCGGCGCGCGCGGCGATGCCGGCGGCGGGGCAGGGCACGCGCGAAAGGGTGATCGGCGCGGTCCTGCGCGGGCCTGTTTGTTACAAAGAAGAAAATTGCCGGACGGCGCCAGGACAGGTCAGCCTCCCTGTCGCTTCCCGTCCCTCAGGACGGGAGATTCGGAGGCGACGTCTCATGTGGGTCCTGCTCCTGCTGCCCTTTGCCGGGCTGCTCTGGGTTCCGTTCTACAACCATGTGCAGCCGGAACTCTTCGGCTTCCCCTTCTTCTACTGGTACCAGCTTCTCTGGGTGCCGATCACCTCCTTCCTCACCTGGCTCTGCTACCGCGCCATCCGGAAGCGGGAGGAGGGCCGGTGAGCGGCGGCATCGACTGGACGGCCCTCTGGGTCTTCATCGGCTTCTTCGTGCTGGTCACCGCCATGGGGTTCTTCGCGGCCCGCTGGCGGCGGCCCAGGACCCTGGCGCACCTGGACGAATGGGGGCTGGGCGGGCGGACCTTCGGCACCTGGATCACCTGGTTCCTGGTCGGCGGCGACTTCTACACCGCCTATACGGTGATCGCCGTGCCGGCCGTGGTCTATGCGGTCGGCGCCTATGGCTTCTTCGCCCTGCCCTATACGATCATCGTCTATCCGATCGTCTTCGCCATCATGCCGAAGCTCTGGGCCGTGGCGGCCGCAGGCGGGCATGTGACGGCGGCCGACGTGGTGCATGCCCGGTACAAGTCCCGGCCCCTGGAGCTGGCGGTGGCCATCACCGGGGTGCTCGCCACCATGCCCTATATCGCCCTCCAGCTCGTGGGCATGGAGGTGGTGCTGGCGGCGCTGGGGCTGACCGGGGAGGTGCCGCTGGCCGTCGCCTTCATCATCCTGGCCCTCTACACCTATTCCTCGGGGCTGCGGGCGCCGGCGCTGATCGCCTTCGTCAAGGACATCATGATCTACATCGTGGTGATCGTGGCCGTGGCCATCATTCCGATGAAGCTCGGCGGCTATGCCAATGTCTTCGCCTCGGCGGAGCGGGTCTTCGCGGCCAAGGGGGGCGCCACCGGCCTGATCCTGGCTCCCAGCCAGTACCTGCCCTATGCCACGCTGGCGCTGGGCTCGGCCCTGGCGGCCTTCATGTATCCCCACACGCTCACCGGCATCTTCGCCAGCAACTCGGGCAACACCATCCGCAAGAACGCGGTGCTGCTGCCGGCCTATACCATCCTGCTCGGCCTGATCGCCCTGATGGGCTACATGGCCCATGCGGCGGGGATCGTGACCACCACCCCGACGGCCGTGGTGCCCCTGCTGTTCAAGGCGCTGTTCGACAGTTGGTTCGCCGGCTTCGCCTTCGCCGCCATCGCCATCGGCGCGCTGGTGCCGGCAGCGGTGATGAGCATCGGCGCCGCCAACCTCTTCACCCGCAACTTCTGGAAGGCCTATGTGAACCCCCAGGTCACCCATGCCGGGGAGGCTCAGGTGGCCAAGGTCACCTCGCTGGTGGTGAAGGTGGGGGCGCTGGCCTGCATCCTCTTCCTGCCGACCCAGTTCGCGCTGGACCTCCAGCTCCTGGGCGGACTCTGGATCCTGCAGACCTTCCCCGCCGTGGTCTTCGGCCTCTTCACCAACTGGTTCCGCGGTGGCCCGCTGCTGCTGGGCTGGGCGGTCGGTTTCGTGGGAGGCTCCTGGATGGCCTGGAGCGACGGGCTGAAGCCGCTGCACAGCCTGGTCCTGGGCGGCGGGACCTATACCTTCTATGTTGGCATCCTGGCCCTGGCGCTGAACCTGGCCGTAGCGGTGGTGGCCAACCTGGTGCTGCGGCTGATCCAGCCGGAACGGGCGGCACGGGCGGTCTGATGCCCCGAGCGCCACGCTTCGTGGCAGCCCCCGGGGGAGGCTCCGCCTGCCCCCGAACCCCCACCGCCGGGGAGCTGTCGAAGCAGTGCTTCGACCTCCCCGGACCCCGCCTTGCGTTGGCCCGGAACGGCAAGGCCAGCCTTCCGCCCGAGCCCAGGCCAGTGGATCGGCGGGGCGCCAAAGACACCCCGTCCGCGCTGGCGGCGCCCGCGGTCGCAGGAAGCGCCAACTCGTCGGGGCCAGGGCACGCAGTGTCCTGGGTCCTGGCGGATAGGGGGGAAAGGCGCTGCCTTTCCCAGGGGCGGCTCCCAGGGGGGCTCCCAGGGGCGGCATTCCCGGGCCTTCACGGATCGGCGCAGGCGAAGCTCGATGCCTCCGTGACCGGCCCCTTGCCGTCATGGCGCGGCACCTGCGGCCAGGGGCAGGCCGGGCGGCTCCAGAGGCGCCGCCCATCCGGGCCGGTCTTGGTGGTGGCCAGTTGCGCGGGCGCCTCGCCCTTCTCCACCCAGGCTTCCAGCGCGCCCAGTGGGTCGAAGCCGTTCTGGTCGATGCCCGGCCCGGCATTCGACAGTCCGCAATGGTCGAAGCCCGGCAGCAGGAAGAGCCGTGCCGTGCCCGCCATGGCGTCGCGGCCGCCAGCGGCTCCGCTGGCCGCCTCGAACCACCGCACCGTCCGCTCCGGCGTCACGATGGCATCCGCCCAGCCGTGATAGGCGATCAGCTTGCCGTCCCGGGCGCGGAAGCGGGCAAGGTCGGGGGAGGTGGCATTGTACAGCGCACCCATGGCGGCCAGACGCGGCGGGTCGCGGTCGAAATCGAAGGCAAGGGGATCATAGCCCTCGCCCGGATCCTCGGCGAAGGCCATGTAGCGGAGGAAGTCCCGGTTGAAGAGCGGATTCAACGGCGGCGTGGTGGCGGTGCCGGCCAGCCAGACCGGCCAGAAGGGCTCCGAGCCCGGCGGGATGCCGCCGGGATAGAGCGCCTCCCCCCGGCTGTTGCGCGGCGGCGCGTACCAGGCCTCCAGCACCCCGACCTCGGCCTCGCCCAGGCAGTCCGGCCGGTTCGAGCCGGCGGGGCATTGCAGCGTCGCCGGGTCGAACCGGCATTGGCGCGGGTCGGAGACCAGCCCGTCCTTCAGCCCGTCGGCGCCGTCGCAGGCCTCGGCCACGGCCTTCTGCACCAGCGGCGTATGGGCCGGGTCGAAGAGCCGCCCGCCGTCCGGCCCCGCATTGGCGCGGGTGGTCCAGGCCATGGCAGTGGCGACCAGGCCCGTATAGTCCAGCGCCGGGGAACCCGCGATGATGCCGTCGAAATCGTCGGGGAAGCGCTGCGCCTCCATCAGCGCCTGCCGCCCGCCGGTGGAGCAGCCGGCGAAATAGGCATGGGCCGCCGGGCGCGCGTAGAAGGCATTCACCAGCGCCTTGGAAACGCGGGTCACCTCTGGCACCGCCCGCGTGCCCCAGTCGATTTCCGCCAGCCGGTTGTTCCAGGCCCAGCGCCCGTCGATGGAGCCGGTGCCCCAATGGCCGGAATCCGTGGTCGCGGCGGCATAGCCGCGCCGCAGCCCATAATTCAGCGCATTGGTGAAGCCTGGCGCGTCGCCCAGGACCTTGCCGCAGAAGCCGCCGCAGCCGGTCATGTAGAACTTGCCGTTCCAGCCGGAAAGCGGCAGGCGCAGCTCGAAATTGATCGCCGGGCGGACATAGCCGAGCACCCGGCAATGCGCCGGCAGGTCCCCCGCGGCCGGGACGGCGGTGGCGGAGAGCAGGTTGGTGTCGTCGAGGCGCATCCCCGCCAGCGCGGCGCAGCGCGCGGCCTCGGGCGCGGGCTGGATCGGGCCGGGTTGGGCCAGGGCCGGGCCGAGGCCGAGCAGGGCCAGAGCGGCCAGGGCGAGGCCGCCCCCGCGCAGGGCGGCGCTTCGGTCCGCCGGAACGGCGGGGCAGGGGACCGGTATCCGGTCGGGCATGGTTTCTCCTCCCTCGGCCGCCCCTTCCCGGGGCGGCTCCGGGCCGCAGGATAAGCGAGGAAACGGGCTTCGTCGGCGATTCTCGCCCCGCCCGCCGGTCCGGTGTGGGGGCGGGCGTGTTGCGGCCTGTTGCCGCCCCTCCGGAGGGTGGCCCCGGCGAGAGGTTTCGGTACGGAAGCGTGCCTTGCCGTCCCGCAGCATGCGCGTCATGGTGCCGCGCCCTTTTCGACAGGACTTGTCTGATGCGTTTTCCCGTTCTGATCCTGTCGCTCGGACTGCTGTCCGGACCCCTGGCTGACGCGGCCCTGGCCCAGACCTCGGCGGTGCCCAATCCCACGGCCGCCCCCGCCTCGCCCCAGGCGGCGCAGCAGCCCGCCGACCCGGTGGTGGCCCGGGTGAACGGGGAGGAGATCCGCCTCAGCGATGTCCGCGACGCGGCACAGGACCTGCCCGCCGAGGCGCGCAACGCCCCGCCGCAGGTGCTCTTCCCGCTGATCGTGGACCAGCTCATCGCGCAGAAGGCGGTGGCCGCCGCCGCCCGCGCCCAGGGGCTGGAGAAGGACCCCGAGGTGCAGCACCGCATCGCCGTGGCCACCGACCAGGAGCTGCAGCAGGCGCTGATCCGCCGCGACGTGGCCCCCGCCCTGACCGACGAGGCGCTGCGCAAGCGCTTCGAGGCCGAGCAGAAGAGCCAGCCGGCCGAGGAGGAGGTGCATGCGCGCCATATCCTCGTCGCCAGCAAGGAGGAGGCGGACAAGGTCCTGGCCGAGGTGAGGAAGCCGGGGGCGGATTTCGCGGCGATCGCGCAGAAATACTCGACCGACCCCAGCGGCAAGGGCAATGGCGGCGACCTGGGCTTCTTCAAGAAGTCCGACATGGTGCCGGAATTCGCCGAGGCCGCCTTCGCGCTGAAGCCCGGCCAGATCAGCCCGGCGCCGGTGAAGTCGGCCTTCGGCTGGCACATCATCAAGGTCGAGGAGCGCCGCGCCGCGCCGCCCAAGAGCTTCGAGGAGCAGCGCGCCTCGCTGCGCCAAGCGGCTTTCGAGGAAGCCGTGAATGCCGCCCTGGAGAAGTACAAGGCCGGCGCCAAGGTCGAGCGCTTCAACCTCGACGGCACGCCGCAGCGCCAGCCCTCGCCTCTGGACGGTGCCACGCCGCCCGCCCCCGCCCAGAAGAACTGAAATCACACGAGCGCCGAGAACACCCATGGCCAAGGACCTTCCGGTTTCCCCCCTCGCGGTGCCCATGCCCGCCTTGCCGCCCGTCGCGGGCGTCCGCCTCGGCACGGTGGCGGCGGGCATTCGCTACAAGGGGCGCGACGACCTGATGATGATGGTCTTCGCCCCCGGCACCACGGTGGCGGGCGTCTTCACCAGCTCCAAGTGCCCCGGCGCCCCGGTGGACTGGTGCCGCAAGGCGCTGGAGGGCGGCACGGCCCGGGCGGTGGTGGTGAATGCCGGCAACGCCAATGTCTTCACCGGCCGGGCGGGCGAGGAAGCGGCGCGGCTTTCCGCCGAGGCGGCGGCAAGGCTGGTCGGCTGCGCGCCCTCCGAGGTCTTCCTGGCCTCCACCGGCGTGATCGGCGAGGTGCTGCCGCACGAAAGGCTGACCGCCGCCCTGCCGGCCCTGCATGACGGCCTCTCGCCGGAAGCCTGGGCGGAGGCGGCGCGCGGCATCATGACCACCGACACCTTCCCCAAGGCGGTGACGCGGCAGGCGCGGATCGGCGGTGCCCCGGTGACCATCACCGGCATCGCCAAGGGTTCGGGCATGATCGCGCCAGACATGGCGACGATGCTCTGCTTCGTGGCGACGGATGCGAAGATCCCCGCCGCCGCGCTGCAATCGGCGCTGAAGGCCGGGGTCGAAACCTCCTTCAACCGCACCACGGTGGACAGCGACACCTCCACCTCCGACACGGTGCTGCTCTTCGCCACCGGCCAGGCGGAGCATCCCGAGGTCACGGCCGAGGGCGGCGAGGTCCTGGCCGATTTCCGCGCCGCGCTGGCCGGGCTGCTGCACGAGCTGGCCCTCCAGGTGGTGCGGGATGGCGAGGGCGCGCAGAAGCTGATCCAGGTGGCGGTGCGCGGCGCGGTCTCCGACGCCTCGGCCAAGGTGGTGGCGCTGGCCATCGCCAACTCGCCGCTGGTGAAGACCGCCATCGCGGGCGAGGACGCAAACTGGGGCCGCATCGTCATGGCGGTCGGCAAGGCCGGCGAGCCCGCGGACCGTGACCGGCTTTCCGTGGCCGTCGGCGGCACCTGGATGGCGCGCGAGGGCGGCGTGGTGCCGGGTTATGACGAGGCCCCGGTGGTCGCGCACATGAAGGGCCGGGAGATCGAGATCGAGGTGGATCTCGGGCTGGGCGAGGGCAGCGCCACGGTTTGGACCTGCGACCTCACCCATGGCTACATCGATATCAACGGGTCGTACCGGAGTTAGCTTGGCGAGAACAACGGTCTAGCGCGGGTCCGCAGGGTGCTGGCGAGGGCGCCGACGGCGGCCCTGGCCTCCCTGCGCCAGCATGGAGGTGCCCTGGATCTCTCCACGCCCCGATAAGCTTATCGGGTTTACCGGAGCGTCAGCGGAAGAACCCAGCAGGCGCTGGGTACGGCGAAGGGCACATGGGTTTTGTGCCGTTCGCGGATGTCACGGCGGCGCCTCAGTGACACGGCATGCTGTGAGACTGCGCGAGGGCGCATGTGGCCTCGGGAGCAAGGTCCTCCGATCTTCCCATGGCATACGCCGCGAGGAACAGGAGACCGAGTATGGCGGCGACCGGAAGCCATTTCCGGGCTCCGCGTAGCGCCCGGGAAGCCTGGGGCGCTTCCGGGACGGAGCCTACGATGCCGGGGCCACATGCGGCACGCAGGCGATCATAGTGATCGGGTGACCCAGGCGAAGAAGGGGAGAGACGCACGGTCCAGCTTTCCCGCGATAGATGCTTTGCGCATCGGTATGGTCCTTACAATGTGGCGTCCCGAGGGCGATTGTCTGTGATCTGGCGCACACTGCGCCTGGCTGCCCTTCAGTGCAGCCGGGAGCGCAGGCCGCGGACGACGCTCCGGCCGGCGGGCCGGAAGTAGTGGCTGCGGGTACGGACCGAGGCGGAGCGGGAACGCCCCGAATAGAAACGGACCTCGACCAGCCCTTCCGGAAGCGGTCGCGCCTGGTGCAAGCCGGCGGGCTGTGAGACCGCCGCAGCCGCCTGTGGGCCGAAAAGGAACCCGGCGGCGACAAGGGTCGCGGCGAGCGCGAGGCTGCGGAACATGGATGTCTCCGGAAACGCAACCAAAAGTTGCATTTCTGGAACCGCCCCACAAGCCATGGCGCCCGGGCCGCCGCAGGGCCCCGCCCCCATGCCCGGAAGGCGGGCCGGCGCCGCCCCGCGATCCTTCAGCGGCCGCCGCGATAGGCGCGCAGGATGGCTTCCCCTTCCGGACCCGCCCGCTGCACCCAGGCGGCCTGGACAGGCGCCGCCGCCGCTTCCAGGGCGGCCCGCAACGCGGGCGAGGTGGCGATCGTCATCCCATGCGTCCGCATCCGCGCCTCGTTCTCCGCCATGCGGGTCTCGATGGCCTTGAACTGGCGCGCCTCGGTGGCCTTGCCCGCCCGCGCCACCGCCGCCTGCCCGGCTTCCGGCAGCCGTTGCAGGGCCGCCGTGTTGCAGAAGGCGAGGCTCAGCGGCCAAGCGTAGTCGATGGCGGTGAAATGCGGCAGGATCTCCCAGAGCCGCGCCCCGGCGCCGCCATCGCCCGAGGACAGAACCGCGTCCATCTCGCCGGATTTCAGCCGCGGCAGGGCGTCGGCGAAGGAGATCTGGGACGGCTCCGCGCCCGCCGCACGCATCACCGTGGTCCCGGACTCGTCATAGGTGCGCACGCGCAGGCCCTTCAGCGATTCGGGGCCGGTCACCGGCCTGCGCGACCACAGGCCCGTGGCGGGCCAGGGCGTGGCATAGAGCAGGGTGAGGCCGCGCTCCGAAAGCACCTTCACATAGGCGGGGCGCGCCGCTTCCAGCAGGCGGCGCGTGTCGTCCGCGGAGCCGGTGAGGAAGGGCAGGGCGGAGAGCTGGAGGATCGGCGCCAGCCCGGCCAGCGCGCCGGTGAAGGCATCGGCGGCCTCCGGCTTCCCCTGGGCGACGGCGCCCGGCATCCTGGCGGAGCGCAGCCCATCCGGCGCATCGAAGGCCGGCCGGACATGCAGGATGCCTTGCGCCTCCAGGTTCGCCGTCTCGGCGAAGAAGGCGATTCCCTCGCCCGGCATGGCGGTGGCCGGGTATTCGGTGGCGATGCCCCATTCGGCCGCCTCGGCCCGCGCCGGAAAGGTAGCCAGGCCCAGCAGCGGCGTCATCGCCATCAGGGCACGTCGCGTCGTCATGTGATCCATTCCCCAGTCAGCTCCCCACCCGGGCGGGGCCGCCGCGCCGGCTGGCGGCGTGCCCTGATCTTGCGAGGTTGTGCTGATAACCAATTCATCATCTCATGGCTGCAAGCTACGCTCCAGAAGCGAGCCGCGCGTTCCGTCGGGAGAGACCGGATGGGCGCGCCGGCCCCGCGCGGCTTTCAGCAGGATCCGCCGGATGTTCCGTACAGGGCCGGAAGCGATATGACAGGGGAGGGTAGGATGGCGCGGCCGCGGTCACCGCACGCCGCAGCGGCGGGTGACGAGGGCGCCGGCGCGGCCGGCCTCCGGAGAAGGCTCCGGTCCGTCGCCGCATGGTTCGGTGCCGATCTGGGCCTGATCCTGGCGATCCTGCTGCTGTTCTGGGGCGGCATCGCCCTGCATCTGCAACGCGAATACCAGCGGAGCCTGGACAACGCGACACGCAACGCCGGCAACCTGGCCGGGGCCGCGCAGCAGATCATCGCCCGGACGGTGGAGGCGATCGACCAGCGGCTGCTCTTCATCCGCGAGGCCTACCGGCGCGACCCGGCCGATTTCAGCCTCGACTTCCTGCGCCGGGAACATGGCTTCCAGCAGGACATGTCGCTGCAGACCGCCGTGATCGGCCCTTCGGGGCGGCTCTGGCTCAGCAATCTGGGGGCGGTCCAGAACGGGGTGGACCTGTCCGACCGCGCGCATTTCCGGGTGCATCTCGATACCCAGCAGGACGAGCTCTTCATCAGCGTGCCGGTGATGGGGCGCGAATCCGGGCGCTGGTCGGTGCAGTTCACCCGGAAGCTGCTGACGGGCGACGGCCGCTTCGGCGGCGTGGTGGTGATCTCGCTCAACCCCTATTGGCTGACCCAGGTCTACGACACGCTGGATATCGGCCGTGGCACCGTGACCCTGGCCGGGCTCGACGGGATCATCCGGGCACGGGCGCCGGAGGGGGCCGGGGCACTCGGCAGCAGCATCGCCGGCAGCGACCTGATGACGGAGGCGCTGATCCGCCCGCAGGGCACCCTCCGCGGGCGGAACCCGGCCACCGGCGCCGAGCGGCTGGCCGCCTTCCGGCGGGTCGGGTCCTTTCCCCTGATCGTGGCCGTCAGCAACGACATGGCGGAAATCCTGCAAGGCTACGACGCCTACCGGCGCAGCGTCCTGTCCTCCGGCGCGGTGCTGACGGTGCTGATCCTGGGGACGGGCGGCCTGCTGATCCGCCGCAGGAGACAGCGGGCACGGTCCCAGCAGGCATTGTCCGACGCGATCGAGAACATCAGCCAGGGCCTGGTCATGGTGGCGCCGGACGGGCGCATGCCGGTGGTGAACCGCCGCGCCATGAGCCTGCTCGGCGTGCCGGAAGGGCAGCGGTCCGCCTTTCTGCGCGGCGGGCAGGTCCGGGACATCCTGCCGGAGGACTGCGCGCTGGACCCGGGCGCCGGGCGGCTGGCGCCGCTCTACCGCTGCACGCGCCCGGATGGCACGGTGCTGGAGGTCCGCAGCCAGGTCCTGGGCAATGGCGGCCTCGTACGGACCTTCACCGATGTCACGGAGCAGACCCTGTCGGAGCGGCGGGTGCGCTTCCTGGCGCATCACGACCCGCTGACCGGCCTGGCCAACCGCCTCCTGCTGCATGAGCGTCTCGACCGGGCGATCGGGGAGGCCGGCGGGCGGGAAGGCAAGCTCGTGGTGCTGGCGCTGGATCTCGACCGCTTCAAGGTGGTGAACGACACCTATGGCCACGCGGCGGGCGACCAGCTCCTGCGGCAGGTGGCGGAGCGTCTGGGCGAGCTGGTCGGCCCGGACGACACGGTGTCCCGCCTCGGCGGCGACGAGTTCGTGATCCTGTGGCGCGGCACGGCCGCGCGGGACGGGGTGGAGCCCCTGGCCCGCCGGATCGTGCGCAGCCTGGTCACGCCCTTCATTCTCGACGGCAACATGGCGCAGGTCGGCACCAGCGTCGGCATCGCCCTGCATCCGCAGGATGGCGCGACGCCGGAAAGCCTGCTGCGCAACGCGGACACCGCCCTGTACCGCGCCAAGGCGGAAGGGCGCGGCACGGTGCGCTTCTTCGAGCCCGCCATGGAGGTGGAACTCCGCGAGAGGCGGGAGATGGAACAGGACCTGCGGCTGGCCCTGCAGGCCGATCTGCTGGAACTGCACTACCAGCCGATCATGACCTGCGGGAACGGCGCGATCCGCGGCTTCGAGGCGCTGCTGCGCTGGACGCATCCGGTGCGCGGGCCGGTGCCGCCCGCCACCTTCATCCCGGTGGCGGAGGAAAGCGGGCTGATCCTGCCGCTCGGCCGCTGGGTGATGGAGCGGGCCTGCGCCGAGGCCGCGACCTGGCCGGAGCCGCTGCGGCTGGCGGTGAACCTGTCCCCCGCGCAGTTTCGCAGCGGCAACCTGCCGGCCATCGTGGACCGCGCGCTGGAGCTTTCGGGCCTGCCGGCGGAACGCTTGGAGCTGGAGATCACCGAGGGGCTGCTGATCGGCGATGCCGAGGAGGCGCTGAACGCGATCCATGCCCTCAAGCGCCGGGGCGTGCGGATCGCGCTCGACGATTTCGGCACGGGCTATGCCAGCCTGGGCTACCTCCACCGCTTTCCCTTCGACCGGATCAAGGTGGACCGCTCCTTCGTCCATGCGATCGGCCGGCGGAACGGTGCGCATGCCATCGTGGAGGCGGTGCTCGCCATGAGCAGCAACCTGGGCATGGAAGTAACGGCGGAGGGCGTGGAGACCGAGGAGCAGTTGCGCTTCCTGCAGCACCGTGCCTGCGACGAGGTGCAGGGCTTCCTGCTGGGCCGGCCGATGAGCCGGGAGGCCGTGGCGCAGCTCCTGCGGGCGCACGGGTTGCGGAATGAGCGCCTCACCTTGCCCTGACCTGGGCTCCGAAGGACATCCGTCGGCGGAAGGATGCCACGGGAACCGGCCAAGCAATGGCGGGAGGCAATCCCATCAATGGCATGCGATTTATTTTACTCTCATAATTTAATCCCACGGAATAAACTTGGCGCAAATCATTAATACTTAATTCTTCTTCAAAACTAAGTACTCTATTTGGTTTACATGGGGTGTTTCGGTTTGTATCAACCCCGCCCGCAACAGATGAAGCGGGATTCGGTCATGAAGTGGTACAAGCCGACCGACCTACCGGGCGAACTCGAGATCGTCTGGATCGACGATCCGAAATGGGGGCTGACAGTCGGCTGTGTCCGGCGTGGCGTCTGGGAAGTGCCCGGCGAGGGGCCGGGTTCCGCGAACCCGACGCGATGGGCGCGAATGCGCGAGGATGGTCCCACGCCTGCCCAGATCCAAAGGCCGAAGCTGCCCTATCGCAGATAGCCCGGCCCACGCCGCCAACCCACGGCCGTACCTCGCCTGGAAGGCGCGAGGGACCGTCCGCCACCGTCCCCGACAAAGACGCAGCCGTGCAGCGGAGGCCTCGTGCATCGAACGAGGGAACCGGCTCGGAAGCAGAGGGGGATGTTCAGGAAGGTCGTGGTGCTGCTGGAGAGATTCGAACTCTCGACCTCTCCCTTACCAAGGGAGTGCTCTACCCCTGAGCTACAGCAGCAATCGCGGGGTGGGCGCTCCTTAACCGCAGACGGCGGGCAGGGCAAGCCCCGCCCGGCAGCTTCACAGCAGGAAAAGCGGAGATGGCTCCCATGCCCGTGACCAGGCTGTCCGCAGGGCGAAGCCGAAGGTGCTTCAACAGGAACACATCATGAACTAGTATGCCGCCAGGATATTCGGCCCGGAAGGGGAAAGAGACCCATGGCTGGGAATCGGCAAGGCGTGCCTCAGGCGCCAGAGCGCCAGGCCCTGGCGCGGCTCGCGGAACTGGCGGGCAAGGGCGCGGCTCCCGACCGTGTGCGGCGGGAGGTCGAGACCATCGTGGATGACTGGCGCCGCGGCGTGCTGGGCCACGACGAACGCGCGGCGCTGCGCGAGCGGCTGGAGGAGATGCACGGGCAACTCGCCGAGGGCGTGGAATCCGTGGAGGAGCAGATGGCCGAGATCGGCCAGGACGAGCGCGCCGCGCTGCTGGCCGGGCGGCGGTCCCTGGCCGCGCTGGTGGCCGCGCGCGACGCGCTGGCCCGGGCCCATGGCGCGCTGCTGCCGGCCTGACCGGCGATCTGCTCTATTCTGCCGCCCGGGCCGGCGAGTCCGGCACCGGAGAGCGACAGGGAGGGAGCGGCCATGCGCGAGAACAGGGTCGGGACGCTGTGGGGGCGTGGCGAGGCGGTGGTGAATGGCTGGCTCGCCATTCCCAATGTCTTCTCCGCCGAGACCATGGCCCATGCGGGCTGGGATTCGCTCACCATCGACATGCAGCATGGCGTGGTGGACTACGCTGCCGCCGTGTCGATGCTGACGGCGATCTCCACCACGGGAACCACGCCCATGGTGCGCGTGCCCTGGCTCGATCCGGGCATCATCATGAAGATGCTCGATGCCGGCGCCTATGGCGTGATCTGCCCGATGATCAATACCCGCGCCGATGCGGAGCTCTTCGTGTCCTCGCTGCGCTACCCGCCGCGCGGCATGCGCTCCTTCGGCCCGATCCGGGCGCTGCTGCATGCCGGGCCGGACTATGCGCGACACGCCAACGACACGGTCTTCGGACTGGCGATGATCGAGACGCGGCAGGCGCTCGACAATCTCGACGAGATCCTCTCCGTCGAGGGGCTGGACGCCGTCTATGTCGGCCCCGCCGACCTTTCCCTCGCCCTGGGCTGCACGCCGCGCTTCGACCAGGAGGAGAAGCCGGTGGTGGAGGCGATCGACATGATCCTCGCCAAGGCGAAGGAGCATGGCGTGGTGCCCTGCATCCACAACGGCACGGCGGAGTACGCGCTGCGCATGGTGGAGAAGGGCTTCCGCTTCGTCACCGTGGCCTCCGACGCCCGGCTGATGGCGGCGGGGGCGCAGGCAACGGTGGCGGCGATGCGGGGCGGGCCGAGGCCGAAGGGCCCCGGCACATCCGGGACCTACTGAACCGCCCCGCCCGGACGGCGCCTATTGCCCCAGCCGCATCGCGATGCTGCGGGCATGGGCGCCCAGCCCCTCGGCCTCGGCCAGCGTGACGGCGGCGGGGCCGATGCGGTGCAGCCCGGCCTCGGTGGCCGAAACCCAGGTGGTGCGCTTCAGGAAGTCATAGACGCTGAGCCCGGAGGCGAAGCGCGCCGTGCGCCCCGTGGGCAGCACATGGTTCGGCCCGGCCACGTAGTCGCCCAGCGCCTCCGGGCACCAGCCGCCGAGGAAGGCCGCCCCGGCATGGCGGATGCGGGCAAAGAGCGCCTCCGGCTTCTCCACCAGCAGCTCCAGGTGCTCCGGCGCCAGCCGGTCGCAGAGCGCCACGCCTTCCTCCCAGTCCCGCACCAGCAGGATGGCGCCGTGTGCTTCCCAGGAGGCGCGGGCGATCGCCTCGCGCGGCAGGCTGCGGAGCGCCTCCTCCACGGCGGCGGCGGCGGCCTCGGCCATGGCCCCGCTGTCGGTGATCAGGATGGCCTGGGCGGCCTCGTCATGCTCGGCCTGGGCCAGCAGGTCGATGGCCACCCGCCGCGGGTCCTGCGCCGCATCGGCCAGCACCACGACCTCCGAGGGCCCGGCGATGGAATCGATGCCCACCCGCCCGAAGACCTGGCGCTTGGCCTCCGCCACATAGGCGTTGCCGGGGCCGACGATCTTGTCCACCGGCCGGATCGAGGCGGTGCCCCAGGCCAGGGCGGCGATGGCCTGCGCGCCGCCGATGCGCCAGACCTCGGTCACGCCGGCACGGTCGGCGGCAGCCAGCACCAGAGGCGGGATCTCGCCATCCGGGGTCGGCACGGTCATCACCACGCGCCCCACCCCCGCAACGCGCGCGGGCAGGGCGTTCATCAGCACCGAGGAGGGATAGGCCGCCTTGCCGCCGGGGACATAGAGGCCGGCCGCGTCCACCGCGTTCCAGCGCATGCCCAGCATCAGCCCGTCCTCGGGCAGCACCATGTCCTGCGGCATCTGCGCGGCGTGGAAGCGCTCGATCCGCTCCGCCGCCACGTCCAGCGCCGCCAGCAGCTCCGGCCGGCAGCGCGCTTTCGCCTCGGCCACCTCCGCCGCGCCGACCCGCAGCGCACCGATGCCGGCAGGGGTCCAGCGGTCGAAGCGGGCGGTGAGGTCCAGCAGCGCCGCGTCGCCTTCCGCCCGCACCCGGGCGATGATTTCGGCCACCGGCCCGTCCACCCGCGCGGTCGTGTCCCGCGCGGTGTCGAGCAGGGCGTCGAACTGGGGGCCGAATTGCGGGTCGCGCGTGTCGAGGCGCTTCATGCGGGCGGGTCCTTGCCGTGGCGTTCCGCATGGCCCGCGGCCCCCTGCCGTCCAGGCCAAGCCAAACGAATGGGAGGTCGAGGAACCTCAGGTTCCTCGCGCGAGAGCGCGAGAGGGCGGCGCCCTCTCGTGAACCATGCGCGCGACGCCTACAGGCAAAGCCCGCCCGGCTTCAACCCTTCGCGTCAACCCTTCTCGTCAACCCTCCAGGGCCGCCCGCAGCCGGGCGATCCAGGCGCCGATGGCCTCGGGCTCGGTCTTGAGCGCGGTGCGGTTGACAATGAGGCGGGAGGTGACGGGGGCGATGACCTCGGTCTCCACCAGCCCGTTGGCCTTCAGCGTGCCGCCGGTCTGCACCAGGTCCACGATCAGGCGGGACAGGCCCATCGAGGGGGCGAGCTCCATGGCGCCGTTCAGGTGGACGATCTCCGCCTGCACGCCCCGGGCGGCGAAGTGCCGGGCGGCGATGCGGGGATACTTCGTCGCGACGGTGACGGTGCTCCAGCGGCTGGGGTCGTCCGTGGCGGCGCGCTCCACCGGCTCCGCCACGCTGACGCGGCAGGCGCCGATGCGCAGGTCGAGGGGCGCGTAGATCTCGGGGTAGTCGTGCTCCATCAGCACGTCGGCGCCGCAGACGCCGATCTGCGCCGCGCCGAAGGCCACGAAGGTCGCCACGTCGAAGGAGCGGACGCGGATCACGTCCAGCCCCGGATGGCTGGTGGCGAAGCGCAGCTTGCGGCTCGATTCGGAGGAGAAGTCCGGCTCCGGATGCAGCCCGGCCTTCGCCAGCAGCGGCGTCAGCTCCTTCAGGATCCGCCCCTTGGGCAGAGCCATGACGAGCCCGGTCTCGGCATCGCGGAAAGCCGCGGCATCGGGAAGCGGATGGTCCATGGCGGCGCCTATGTCCCAGGCCCCGCCCGGGATGCAAGCGCGCAGAACGCAGGGGTCGGCCGCGCGAAAGGCGGCCGGCCCCGTTCCAGGCCCGTTCCGGCCCTTGCCGGTCAGTCCCGCAGGCGCCCGATCTCGGCGCCCACCGCCGCCAGCTTGGCCTCCACGGCCTCGTAGCCGCGGTCGAGGTGATAGACCCGGCTGACGATGGTCTCGCCCTCGGCGGCGAGGCCGGCCAGGATCAGCGAGACCGAGGCGCGCAGGTCGGTGGCCATGACCGGGGCGCCGGAGAGCTTCGGCACGCCGCGCACGATGGCCGAGGAGCCGTGGACGTTGATCCGGGCGCCCATGCGGGTCAGCTCCGGCACGTGCATGAAGCGGTTCTCGAAGATCGTCTCGGTGAGCATCGAGGCGCCGTCGGCCACGCACATCAGCGCCATGGTCTGGGCCTGCATGTCGGTGGCGAAGCCGGGAAAGGGCTCGGTCATCACGTCCACGCCGTGCAGCCCGTTCAGGCGGCGGACATGCAGCCCGCCCGACTGGTCCTCCAGCACCACGCCGGCCTCCTGCAGCACGCGGGCGCAGGCGCCGAGCTGCAGCACGCTGGCGCCCTCCAGCAGCACCTCGCCGCCGGTGATGGCGGCCGCGCAGGCATAGGTGCCGGCCTCGATCCGGTCGGGGATGATCGGGTGGGTGGCGGCGTGCAGGCTGTCCACGCCCTCGACGGTCAGCCGGTCGCTGCCGACCCCCTCGATCCGCGCGCCCATGGCGATCAGGCACTGGGCGAGGTCGCCGATCTCCGGCTCGCGGGCGGCATTCACCAGCTCGGTCGTGCCTTCGGCCAGGGCGGCGGCCATCAGCAGGTTCTCGGTGGCGCCCACGGACACCTTGGGAAAGACCACCCGCGCGCCCTTGAGCCGGCCCTCGGCCCGGGCGTCGATATAGCCTCCGGTCAGGTCGATGCGCGCGCCCAGCGTTTCCAGCGCGCTGAGATGCAGGTCCACCGGGCGGGTGCCGATGGCGCAGCCGCCGGGCAGGCTGACCTTGGCACGGCCGTAGCGGGCCAGCAGCGGCCCCAGCACCAGCACCGAGGCACGCATCTTCCGCACGAGGTCATAGGGCGCCTCCAGGTTGGTGGCCCGGCCCGACATGCTGATGCGGCGGCTGCCTGTGTCGTGCTCCACCGCGAGGCCGTGCTGCGCCAGCAGCTTGCCCATGGTGCGCACGTCCTCCAGCGCCGGGGCGTTGGTCAGGACCAGTTCCTCCGGCGTCAGCAGCGCCGCCGCCATCAGCGGCAGGGCGGCGTTCTTGGCGCCCCCGATGGGGATGCGGCCGCGCAGGGGCCTGCCCCCGCGCACGCGAATACGGTCCATTGCGATAAGCCCCCTACTGTATTCCCGGAATCCCGCCGCCGGCCATCCGGGTCACAGGCGGGGCAAGGCTACGCCGCGCTGGCGCATGTACTTGCCCGCCCGGTCGGCATAGCTGACCTCGGGCGCCCCCGCGCCCTGCAGGAAGAGGAACTGGCAGATCCCCTCGTTGGCGTAGATACGCGCCGGAAGGGGAGTCGTGTTGGAAATCTCGATCGTCACCTGGCCTTCCCATTCGGGCTCCAGGGGGGTGACGTTCACGATCAGCCCGCAGCGGGCATAGGTGCTCTTGCCGAGGCAGATCACCAGCACGTCGCGCGGGATGCGGAAATACTCGACCGTGTGCGCCAGGGCGAAGGAGTTCGGCGGGATGATGCAGGTCGCCCCCCGGCGGGTGACGAAGCTGTCCTCGGCGAAGTGCTTCGGGTCCACCAGCGCGTTGTCCACGTTGGTGAAGACCTTGAACTCGTCGGCCACCCGGGCGTCGTAGCCGAAGGAGGAAAGGCCGTAGGAGATCACGCCCTCGCGCCGCTGCGCCTCCACGAAGGGTTCGATCATCCCGTGTTCCGTCGCCATGCGGCGGATCCAGGTATCGGGCATGATCGACATGGGCGGGCAGGTCCGGCGGAAAAGGCGGCGAAGGACGGGGACTTAGCCCGCCGGAGCGGGGCGGGGCAACCGCGCGCCGCGCGGTTCAGCCCCCCGGGTCGGCCGCGGGGGCGCCGGGGCGCGGCCCCGGTCCCGCGGAGCCGGCCTCGTCGCCGGCCTCGTCGCCGGCCTCGTCGCCAGTCCGGGCGGCGGTCCGGGCGGCGGCCGGCGCCGCGTCCGGCATGGCCTCTGGCGCCGTTTCCGAGCTGGCCCGGGTGGCTCCCTGGCTGGCTTCCTCGCCGGTTTCCTGGGCGGCGCGGGCGCGGCCCTGGGCCTTGCGGCGGCGCAGGTTCTCGCGCAGCGCCCGGGCAAGGCGCTCCTGCCGCTCGATCTCCGTGGCGGCGCGGGGGCGTTCCGGCGAGGCGGCCGGGGGATCGGAGGAGGGGTCGCGGTCCTGCATGGTGCCTGGGTGCCGCGAAGGGCGGGGATGGGTCAAGCAGGCGCGGCCCCGCGGGCTGGCGCGGAAGGGAGGCGGCATCGCCCGGGCGCCGGTCCGCCCCCCCGAAAGACGTGATTGCGCCGGGCGCATCCCGGCGGCAAACCGGCCCCATGCCGCTGCCCCAACCTCCCGCCGCCGTCATCTTCGACATGGATGGCCTGCTCTTCGACAGCGAGGCCCTGTACCGGGAAGCCCTCTTCTCCGCCGGGGTGGAGACGGGGCTGCCGGTAAGCGAGGCGCTGTACCGGCAGATGGTCGGCAATCCCTGGCCGACCATCTGGAGGCTGCTGCTGGACCTCTACGGCTCCGAGGATTCGGTGGCCGCCCTGCGGGCCGCCTGGACACGGGATTTCGAATCCCTGGCGGCGACGCGGCTGGCGCTGAAGACGGGGGTGGTGGAGATCCTGGACGCGCTCGACCGGCTGGGCCTGCCGCGGGCCATCGCCACCTCCTCCCAGCACCACAAGGTGGAGCACCATCTCGGGATGCATGGGCTGGCCGGGCGCTTCCATGCCGTGGTGGCGCAGGGCGACTATGCCGCCGGCAAGCCTGCGCCCGACCCTTTCCTGCGCGCGGCGGAACGGCTGGGCGTGGCGCCGGAGCTCTGCCTGGCGCTGGAGGATTCGCACAACGGCGTCCGCTCCGCCGCCTCGGCCGGGATGATGACCGTGATGATCCCTGACCTGCTGGAAGCGACCGAGGAGATGCGCGGCCTGTGCCGCGCCGTGGCGCGCGACCTGCACGAGGTGCGTCTCTTCCTGCTGCGCTCGCACGGCGTGGCGGCGGACTGAGCCGGGCCACTTCCCGCGGCCCCGCCGCATGGCTGGTCCCTGCCGCGACGTCCTTGCTTGACCGGAAGGGGCGTCAAGACCATGTTCCGCCCCGTTCCACGCTCCCCCCGGGCGCGCCTGCGCGCGTCCGCAACACAAGAGGATGCATGTCGAAAGAAGACATGATCGAGTTCAGCGGCCAGGTCGTCGAGCTGCTGCCCAACGCGATGTTCCGAGTGAAGCTCGACAACGACCACATGGTCCTGGCCCATACGAGCGGGAAGATGCGCAAGAACCGCATCCGCGTGCTGGCAGGCGACCGCGTGAATGTCGAGATGACGCCCTACGACCTGACCAAGGGCCGGATCACCTTCCGGTTCAAGTGAGCCGGTTCCGGTCTGTTGGCCGATCCCGTTGACCTGACCACCCGCCGGACACGGCGTGTCCCGCCGGTGGCCAGCGAAGAGGTTCCCCCGATGCAACGGCCCCTCCCGGCGGAGCGGCCGCCGCTCGTGCTGGCCAGTGCCAGTCCACGGCGCCTGGATCTCCTGGCCCGGTTCGGCGTGGTGCCAGACCGGGTCGAGCCCGCCGATATCGACGAGACCCCCGGCAAGGACGAGCTGCCGCGCCTGCTGGCGGCCCGTCTGGCCCGCGGCAAGGCGGAGGCCGCCGCCGCCCGCGCGCCGGGTGCGCTGGTGCTCGCCGCCGACACGGTGGTGGGGGCCGGGCGCCGCTGCCTCGGCAAGCCGGCGGACGAGGCGGAGGCCCGGCGCTTCCTGGAACTGCTCTCCGGCCGTCGCCACCGGGTGACCACCGGCGTCTGCCTCGTCACCCCCGGCGGGACGCGGCGGGAGAGGCTGGTGACGACGATCCTCGCCTTCCAGCGCCTGACCCGCGCCCAGATCGACCATTACCTGGAAGGCGGCGAATGGCGCGGCTGTGCCGGCGGCTATTCCATCCAGGGGCAGGCCGAGGCCTTCGTCCGCTTCCTGTCCGGCAGTCATTCCAACGTGGTCGGCCTGCCGATGTTCGAAACCGCGCAGCTCCTGCGTGGCGTGGGATGGCTGCGGCCCTGACACGCCCCAATCCGGACATGCTGATCCTGCACGGCGCCTCGCCCGGCGAGCGCCGCACGGCGCTGCTGCGCGGTGGCGTGCTGGAGGAAGCCTGGATCGAGCGCCCCGCCCGGCCGGACGGGGTGGGCGACATCCTGCTCGGCCGCGTCACCGCCCGCGTTCCGGCCCTGTCCGGGGTCTTCCTGCTGCTGCCGGGGGAGGAAAGCGGCTTCCTGCCCGATGCCCAGGGCGGGGAAGGGCTCTCGGAAGGCAGCCACGTCGCCGTCCGCGTGGTGCGCGGCGCCCAAGGCGGCAAGGGCCCCCGGCTGGACCGCAAGCTGCCGAAGGATCTGGACCTGCCTTCGCCCCTGCCTGGCCCGCCTCGCCTGCTGCAGCGGGGGCCGGCTGCGGTGGAGCGCCTGGCGCAGGCCTTTCCGAAGGCCACGCTGCGGACCGACTCCGCCGAAGCCGTGCCGGCGCTGCGGGCCCTGGGGGCGGAGAACGTGTCCCTGGCGACCGGACCGGTCTTCGGCGAGGAGCTGGAGGACGCCTTCGACTCCCTGGCACGACCGGAGGTGCCCCTGCCGGGCGGCGGCAGGCTGCTGATCCACCCCACCCCGGCGCTGGTGGCGATCGACGTGGATACCGGCGCGGCCACGGGGCGGGACCGCACGGCCCAGGCCCGGGTGAACGAGGCCGCGCTGGCCGAGGCGGCACGGCAGATCCGCCTGCGCCGCTTGGCGGGGCCGATCCTGATCGACCTCGCCGGCATGGCCCCCAAGGCGCGGGGCGCCTTCCTGCCGGCGCTGCGCGAGGCCGCGCGCCCCGACACGCAGCTGCGCATCATGGGCTTGACCGCGCTCGGCCTGATCGAATGCGTGCGGACCCGGGTGCATCCGCCGCTGCACGAGGTCACCGGGCAGCCGCCTTCGCCGCTGACGCTGGGCCTTGCCGCGCTGCGCCGCGTGCTGGGCGTGCTGCGGCACCGGCCCGGCCTGCGCCCGGCGCTGCGGGCGCATCCGCGCGTCCTGGCGGCGCTGGAGACATGGCCGGGCGCGCTGGAGGAATTCGAGGCCATGGCCGCGCTGCCCCTGGTGCTGCGGCCCGACGCCGCCATCGCTTTCGGAGAGGAGCTTGCCGAGGATGCCTGACCGCCCGTCCAACACCCCGTCCAATGCCCCGCCCGGTTCCGCCGCCAGGCCGGAACATCCCCGCCGTGGCGCCCGCTGCCCGATCTGCGGCCGCCCGGTGGTGCCCGCGCACCGGCCCTTCTGCTCGCCGCGCTGCCGGCAGGCCGATCTCGGCCACTGGCTGTCCGGCAGCTATGCCATCCCGGGCGAGCCTGTCGCGGAACGCGATCCCGACCTGGAGGACTGAGCCACTCCCCCCCCGTGCCGGATGCGTCAAAAAGATTGCGGCGGGCGGCTGGACACTGGCCGGGGGCTGGGCTAATTCCGCGCCACGCCAAGAGCGCTGTGCCCAGGTAGCTCAGTTGGTAGAGCATGCGACTGAAAATCGCAGTGTCGGTGGTTCGATTCCGCCCCTGGGCACCATCTCTTTTCCTGACACCCCCTCCTTTTCACCATCGGGATGCTCCGGCTCCCATGGCGAAACGCGGCCGTTTCCGCTGCCTGGCCCTGTGGGGCCGTTCTGGCTGGCCTGCGGATCGGCGATTGGTTTCCCGGCCGGGTGGGAACAAGCTCTGTCCCGTCCCTCCCAGGCGCATCCGCACCGGAGGTTGCCGTTGCCGGCGGAGCATCCCCCGGACGGCATGACGATCAGGACTGGAGGACAGGTGTGAGCGATTTTCCCGATTCCGGGCGTTTCGATGCCGACAGTGTCCGCACATGGATGGAAAAGCAGCGGGCCGAGAAGGAGGCGGAGGCACGGCGTGCCGAGGAAGAGAAGCAGAACGGCATGTCCGAACTGCGCCGCTCCTTCGAGGAGCGGGAGCTGCCGCCGGATGCGCTGACGAAGCTCCAGGGCATGATCCGGCGGGCCGCGCTGGACGGGGAGCGGGAAGTGCTGGTGCTGCACTTCCCGTCGCAATGGATGAAGGACAGCGGCCGCTCCATCACCAGCGGACTCGACACCTGGCCGGAGCAGCTCGAAGGCTTCGCGCGCCGTGCCTATGATTTCCACCAGAAGGAACTCACGCCGCGCGGCTTCGGCATCCGGCCGGTGATCCTCGACTACCCGAACGGCATGCCGGGCGATGTCGGCTTCTACGTCACCTGGAAGACCGACCTGGACTGACGCCAGCCGGCCCGCGGCACCATCGGAGGTTGTCGGCAGGCGTTGTCAGCCCCGGCAACGGAAGACAGTTTGCTGCGTCCGGCCGGGGGCAACCCGCCCCCGGCCCTGGACAGGGAGAAGCTGGACCTATGCGACACCTCCTCGCTTCGGCCGCCATGGCGGCCATGCTGGGCGTTGCGGCGCCCGTGATGGCGCAGCCGGCGGCGGGCGACACGCCCACCGCCGTCAGCACCACCGCCGAACTCGCCGAGATCTGCCTGCCGAGTACGCAGGGTGTGCAGCGGCTGGAAGCCATCGCCTACTGCCAGGGATATTTCACGGCGGCCGGCCAGTACCATGCGGCGCTGCACCCCGCCTCCTCGCGGCGGCCCCCGCTGTTCTGCCTGCCGAATCCCGCCCCGACCGTGGCGCAGTCGGCGATCGCCTTCGCCAACTGGGCGAAGCAGAACCCGCAATACGGCAGCGAGCCGGCCCCCGACGGCCTGCTCCGCTGGGCGCAGGCGACCTATCCCTGCCCGCAGCCCGCCGCCCGTTCCACCCGCCCGGCCCGCTGATCATGAGGACGACCATGACGCTCCGTTCCGCCCGTTTCGTCCTGCCCCTCCTGGCGCTGGGGAGCCTCTGCGCCTGCCAGGGCATGAGCGATTCGCAGCGCCGCGTCGGCACGGGCGCGGCCGGCGGTGCCGCCCTGGGCGCGGTCGCCGGCTCCTTCAGCGGCAATGCCGGCTGGGGCGCGCTGATCGGCACAGGTGTCGGCGCGGCCGGCGGCTATCTGTGGGACCAGTCGGAGCGGGCGCAGGACCGGGCCTTCCAGCAGGGCTACTACCAGGGCCGCCGCGGCCGCTGAGGCTGGTTGCCCGAAGGGCGCATGAAAAAGGGGGCGCCCGCCGGGCGCCCCCTTCCGCTTTCCGGCCCCGGGAGCAGGTCCCGGGGGCAGGTTCAGGTGTTGTTGCTGACATCCAGCGGGGTGGCGCCGAAGCTGTTGTTCGTCACCGGCGGGTTGCCCTGCGGGGCACCGCCCACCGCGGAGGAACCGGCATTGCTCTCGTTCAGCACCGTGGCACCGGAGCGGCCGCTGGTCACCGGCATGTCCGCCGAGGGCATGCCGGTCACGGCGGAGGAGCCGGTGCCGCTGACATCGCGCGGGGTGGAGCCGGGAGTGAAGAGGGAATAGCCGCCGCCCTCGGCCGCGAAGGCGACGACCGGGGCGGCGGCCAGGATCACCGCGGCCAGGAGGGGGGTGAAGCCACGGCGAAGGGAAATACGCATGAAAGGCGTCCTTGGTTATTCTTCAGACGGATCGTGAGTGGTCCGTATGGGCGTCTAGATAGCTTCCTAATTGCACCGAAAATCCGCTTATTGGCGGATAGTTTGTTCGGAAAATCAGAACAAAACATCGAACCGTCATTTTCCCCATCGCGATCCCACCTGGCGGAAGCAGGGGCCGCATGAAACGAACCTGACGGGAAATTCCCGCAAAACCCAGTAAGGGCAAAGGCTTGTCCCTGGGGGCGAGATGGTCCTACAGGCACTGCCGGAAGGGAGACCGCATGGATCAGCCTGTTTTCCGGCCCGGCCAGACTGGCCATGGCCCGCCGTCCCACCGGCCGCGCACGGTTCCGCATGGCTGGCCTGCGGTCAGCGGCTCCTGGCTCAGCCCGGCCGGAGGGTACGTCCATGCGCGCCCGTGACCTGGGCCTGGCCTGCGGCAGCCTGCCGCCCGGCAGCCGCAACAGCCTGGCCGATGTGCCGGGCGTGACGGCCGGCCACCGCACCCTGGTCCGGGGCGAGGGGACCCGTACCGGCGTCACCGCCATCCTGCCGCATGGGGGCCGCCTGTTCCGGGAAAAGCTCCCCGCCGCCGTGCATGTGCTGAACGGCTTCGGCAAGAGCACCGGGCTCGTGCAGATCGAGGAACTGGGCGAGATCGAGACGCCGATCCTGCTGACCAACACCTTCGGCGTGGCGGCCTGCGCCGAGGCGCTGATCCGGAACGCCGTGATGGAGGAGCCGCGCATCGGACGGCGCACCTCCACGGTCAATCCGGTGGTGCTGGAATGCAATGACGGGCACCTGAACGACATCCAGGCACTGGCGGTCGCGCCGGAGGATGCGGCAGCCGCCATTGCCGCGGCCGGGCCGGAATTCGGCTCCGGTGCGCTGGGGGCGGGAACGGGGATGAGCTGCTTCGGCCTCAAGGGCGGCATCGGCACCGCCTCCCGGCGGCTGCGCCTCGACGAGACGGATTTCCACCTCGGCGCGCTGGTGCTGGCCAATTTCGGCCGGGCGGGCGACCTGCGCCTGCCGGACGGGCAGCGCATCGACCCGCGCGGCGAGGAGGCGCCGGAACGTGGCTCGGTGATCGTGGTGCTCGCGACAGATGTGCCGCTGGAGTCCCGCCAGCTCCGCCGCGTCGCGGTGCGGGCGGGGGCGGGGATCGCCTGGACCGGCTCCTTTTGGGGGCATGGCAGCGGCGACATCTTCCTCGCCTTCTCCACGGCGGAGCGAATCCCGCATATGCCGAAGACGGACCTCCTGCCGCGCCGGGTCCTGGCAGAGGGGAGGATCGACACGCTCTTCCAGGCGGCGGCCGAGGCGACCCAGGAGGCCGTGCTGGATGCGCTGGCCGCCGCGGAGCCGATGACCGGCTTCCGCGGCCATCACCGTCGCGCGCTCAGGGAGTTCCTCGCATGAAGATCTATGTCTCCGCCGATATCGAGGGCGTGGCCGGCGTGGTCTCGCCGCAGCAGGGCCAGCCCGGCAACCCGGAATACGAGCGCGCCCGGCGCCTGATGACCGAGGAGGTCAGCGCCGTGGTGGCGGGCGCCTTCGCAGGCGGCGCCACCGAGGTGCTGGTCAACGATTCCCATGGGCCGATGACCAACCTCATCCCGGAGCTGCTGGACCCGCGCGCCGAGCTGATCCTGGGCAAGCCCAAGCCGATGAACATGTGCGCCGGCCTGGACGGCGGCTTCAGCGGGGTGATGTTCACCGGCTACCACACCGGGGCGGGGCGGCATGGCGTGCTGGCGCATACGGTGAACGGCTTCGCCTTCCGCACCATCCGCCTGAACGGGCGGCCCTGTTCCGAGGCGACGCTGAACGGCGCCTATGCCGGCAGCCTGGGCGTGCCGGTCCTGCTGATCTCGGGCGACGACCTGACGGCGGAGGAATGCGGCGAGCATTTCCTCGACGCGCGCCGGGTGGTGACGAAGCAGGCGCTCGGCGCCCGGGCCGCGCGCGCCATCTCGCCCACCCTGGCGCGGGAGCGGCTGCGCACCGAGGCGGAGGCGGTGGTGCGGGAGACCCGGCAAGGACGCCCCGCGCCCTTCACCATCGCGCCGCCCTACCGGCTGGAGATCGTGCTGAACACGCCGGCCCTGGCCGATCTCGCGGCCATCATCCCGGCGGCGGAGCGGCTCGACCCGGTGACGGTCGGCTTCGATGCCGGGGGGATGGGAGATGTGCTGGGCTGGGTGAACACCGTCTCGGCGCTCTCGGCCTTCCTGCGCTGAGGGCCGCTCGCGGCACCGTTGCGGAATCGGCCGCGATGAACCGCGGCGGCGGGGCTTGCGATCCATGAGACCGCCCGCGATCGACCTCCGGCTTCTGCGGCAGTTCGTGGCCGTCGCCGAGGAACTGCATTTCCGCCGCGCGGCATCCCGGCTCAACATCTCCCAGCCGCCGCTCACCGCCGCCGTGAAGCGGCTGGAGGAGGAGATCGGCGCCGTTCTGCTGGAGCGTGGCCGCCGGACGGTTGCCTTGACGCCTGCGGGCCGGACCCTTCTGGAGGAGGCCCGCAAGCTGCTCGGCCAGGCCGAGCTGGCAGTCGCGGCGACGCGCGACGTGGCCGCGGGACGGCGCGGCCTCGTGCGCCTCGCCTATGTCGGCAGCGCCATGTACGGGCGGCTTCCCGGAGCGATCGCGGCCTTTCGCCGGAGCCATCCCGGGGTAAGGCTGGTCCTCACGGAAGCGACGACGGCGGCCCAGGTCAGGGGGCTGCGCGACGGCGGCATCGATCTGGGAGTGCTCACCCCGCCGCTCGCCGATGCGGGCGGGCTGGAACTGCGCGGCTTCGATCGCGACCGGCTGGCCATGGCGCTGCCCGCCGCGCATCCGCTCGCGCGGACCGCGACGCTCGCCGATCTTGCGGGAGAGCCCTTCATCCTCTGGCCGCTGCGCGAGGGGGAGGGGTTCCACGCCCGTGCGATCCGGCTCTGCCGCGATGCCGGCTTCCGGCCCGACATCGTGCAGGAGGCACACGGCATGCACGCGGTGCTGTCGCTGGTGGCGGCGGGCGCGGGTGTCGCCCTCGTGCCCTCGCGCATGGCGCGCCTGCATCCCGACACAGTCGTCTTCCGCCGGATCGACAACGACGTGGCGGATTTCGAGACCTCTCTCGCCTGGCCGGCCGGGCGGCTCGATCCGGCCGCGAGGGAGCTTGCCACGGCCTTCGCCTGATAGGCGGCGCGTATCACGGCACCCCTGGATCGGTATTTGAAGGAATGGCTCCGGGCGAGCAGCTTCGGGTGGTCAGGGAGCGGCCCATGGGCGGACATCATTCACGGCGACGGCATCTGTCATGGCTGGCGAGCGGCCTCGCATCGATGACGATGGCCGGCCCGGGCCTGACAGCATCCGAGAGGACCGGCATGATCCACCAGCTTCGCATCTACGAGATTTTCGACCGCAACAAGGCGGCATTCCATGCCCGCTTCCGGGACCATGCGGCTCGCATCATGCGGCGCCATGGTTTCGACATCGTGGCGATGTGGGAGGCCGGCCCCGCGGGCGCGCCGAAATTCGTCTATCTGCTCCGCTGGCCCGACGAGGCGACACTCGATGCGCGCTGGGCCGGCTTCATGGCCGATGAGGAATGGTCCCGCATCAAGGACGAGACCGGGGCCCGCGAGGGAAGGCTGGTGGGCGAAATCGAGAACCTGGTGCTGCGGCCAGTCGACTACTCGCCGGCCCTTTAGGGCGGATCCCGGTCGGCGGGGCCGCCCGACCGGGCGATATTCCCGTGGGGTCCCCCTGCGCGGATCGGGGCACGGCCACGGCAAACGCTTCTTGCGTCCCCGCCCCCTCTTTGCTATAGGAATATAGTCAACTATCAGCCCCATGCCAACCAGATGCCGGTACGCGATCCTGACTGGCATCCGGTTGCCCCGGCATGAGCGGGCCATTCATCCGTCTGGGCGGTTAAAAGACTAAAATCCTAAAAACACTCAAATCCGAAACAGCACGGGTGATGGAATGTCCCGGCTCGTGAAGAGGGAGAGGCGAGCGGCTTCGTCGGCGGCGGCCCGGAGGAGAGGCTGGCCTTTCCTCCGGGCCGGTGCGCTCAGCGCCCGTTCTGCTTCCGCCACTCGGCGAAGAGCTCGAGGTTCTTCTCGTTCGTCGCCGGGTAGAGGCCGATGATCGTGTGGCCCTCGCGGACGCGTTCGGTGACGAAGTCCTCATAGGCGGTCATGCCGACCGCTTCCTCGGCGATCTCGTCGGCCAGCGCGGCGGGAAGGATGATCACCCCGTCATTGTCGCCGACCACGACATCGCCCGGAAAGACCGGGGCGTCGCCGCAGCCGATCGGCACATTGATGTCGATTGCCTGGTTCAGCGTCAGGTTGGTCGGCGCCGAGGGGCGGCTGTGGAAGGCCGGGATGTCGAGCGTCGCGATCTCCGCGGAGTCACGGAAGCCGCCATCCGTCACCACGCCGGCCACGCCGCGCGCCTGCAGGCGCGTCACCAGGATGCCGCCGGCGGACGCCGCGCGGGCATCCTTGCGGCTGTCCATCACCAGCACGGCGCCCGGCGGGCAGGTCTCGACCGCCTTGCGCTGCGGGTGCTCCGGGTCGCGGAAGACGGACATGTCGTTCAGGTCCTCGCGCGCCGGCATGTAGCGCAGCGTGAAGGCCTCGCCGACCATGCTCTCCTTCAGCGGGTGCAGCGGACGGACGTCCTGGATGAACTGGCTCCGCAGACCGCGCTTGTAGAGGATGCTGGCGAGCGTCGCGGTGCTGACACCCTTGAGCTTGTCCCGGGTCTCGGGCTTGAGCGTGGACATGGCGTTTCCTCAGAAGATCACGGGTTCGGAGACGGGCGCGCCGAAATCGGTGCGCAGGAAGTCGAAGTCGCAGCCCTGGTCGGCCTGCTGGATGTGCTGGCTGAACATCCAGCCATAGCCGCGCTCGAAGCGCTTCTCCGGCTGCTTCCACTCGGCGCGGCGACGCTCCAGCTCCTCATCCGTCACTTCCATGTGGATGGTGCGGGCATCGACGTCGATGCTGACGATGTCGCCGGTCTTCAGCAGCGCCAGCGGGCCGCCGATATAGCTTTCCGGCGCCACATGCAGGATGCAGGCGCCGTAGGAGGTGCCGGACATGCGCGCATCCGACAGGCGCAGCATGTCGCGCAGGCCCATCTTCAGCAGCTTCTTCGGCATCGGCAGCATGCCCCATTCCGGCATGCCCGGCCCGCCCTGCGGCCCGGCATTGCGCAGCACCAGGACGGAGTCCGGCGTGAAGGGATAGTTCTCGTCCTCCACCGCCTTCTTCATCGAGGGATAGTCGTCGAAGACGAAGGCCGGGCCGGAATGCTTGAGGAACTTCTGGTCCATCGCGGCGGGCTTGATGACGCAGCCGGAGGGGGCGAGGTTGCCCTTCAGCACCGCCAGCGAGCCCTCGCCATAGATCGGGTTGCCCAGCGGCCGGATGACGTCGTCGTTGTAGACTTTCGCGCCCTCGATGTTCTCGCCCAGCGTGCGGCCCGAGACGGTCAGGCAGCCGAGGTGCAGGAACTCGCGGATCTCGTTCATCAGCGCGCGGATGCCGCCGGCGTAGAAGAAGTCCTCCATCAGGTACTGGTTGCCCGAAGGGCGGACATTGCCGATCACCGGCACCTTGCGGCTGTAGCGCTCGAAATCGTCGAGGCCGATATCCTGGCCGGCACGGCGGGCCATGGCGATCAGGTGGATGATCGCGTTGGTCGAGCAGCCCATCGCCATGGCGACGGCGATGGCGTTCTCGAAGGCCTCGCGGCTCTGGATCTTCTGCGGCGTCAGGTCCTCCCAGACCATCTCCACGATCCGGCGGCCGGATTCGGAGGCGAGGCGGATATGGCCCGCATCGGCGGCGAGGATCGAGGAGCCGCCCGGCAGCACCATGCCGACCGATTCCGCGATCGCCGTCATGGTGGAGGCCGTGCCCATGGTCATGCAGGTGCCGTAGGAGCGGGCGATGCCGCCCTCCACGCCCAGCCAGTCCTGGTCGGTGATCTTGCCGGCGCGCAGCTCGTCCCAGTACTTCCAGCTGTCGGAGCCGGAGCCGAGCGTCTTGCCCTGCCAGTTGCCGCGCAGCATGGGGCCGGCGGGCAGGAAGATCGCCGGGATGTTCATGCTGGTGGCGCCAAGCAGCAGGCCCGGCGTGGTCTTGTCGCAGCCGCCCATCAGCACCGCGCCGTCGATGGGGTGGGAGCGCAGCAGCTCCTCCGTCTCCATTGCCAGGAAGTTGCGGTACATCATGGTGGTCGGCTTGACGTAGCTCTCGCTCACCGAGATCGCCGGCAGCTCCACCGGGAAGCCGCCCGCCATCAGGATGCCGCGCTTCACGTCATCGACGCGCTGCTTGAAGTGGACGTGGCAGGGGTTCAGGTCGGACCAGGTGTTGATGATCCCGATCACCGGCTTGCCGGTCCACTCCTCGGGGGAATAGCCCATCTGCATGGCGCGGGAGCGGTGGCCGAAGGAGCGCAGGTCGGCCGGGCCGAACCAGCGGCGGGAGCGCAGCTCCTCGAGCGGCTTGCGGCGGGGGAGCGGCGAGTTCTCGCCGCTCTCGGCCTCCAGCTCGCGCGGAGGCAGGTCGGGAGTTCCCTCGGGGGTCTCAGGCATCGGAAGACGAATCCGTTTCTTGCTTCGGTTCTTGTTCGGATGGGCCGCGGGGCCGGCACGCCGCCGGTCCCGCGGCAGACGCGTTCAGTTCTTGCCGAGCGCGCCGTCGATGCGGCGCCAGAGGCCGAGCGGGTTGCCGTCGCGCAGCGCCTCCGGCAGCAGCTCGGCCGGGAAGTCCTGGTAGCAGACCGGGCGCAGGAAGCGGCGGATCGCCAGCGTGCCGACCGAGGTGGTGCGGCCGTCGGAGGTGGAGGGGTAGGGCCCGCCATGCACCATGGCGTGGCTGACCTCGACGCCCGTGGGGAAGCCGTTGATCAGGATGCGGCCGACGCGGCGCTCCAGGATCGGCAGCAGCGCGCGGGCGAAGTCCATGTCCTCCGGCTCCATCAGGACGGTGGCGGTGAGCTGGCCCTCCAGCTTCTCCGCCATCTCCTTCATCTTCTCCACTTCCTGGCAGCGGATGACGAGCGAGGCGGCGCCGAAGACCTCCTCCTCCATGGACGGGTCGGCGATGAAGTCCTCGGCCTTCGTGGCGAAGATCGCCGCCTGGCCTTGCGTGTCGCCGGACGCGATCTGGCCCTCGGCCACCTTCTCGACCCGCTTGTTGGCGGCGAGCTTGCCAATGCCTTCCTGGTAGGCCTTGAGGATGCCCGGGGTGAGCATGGTCTGGGCCGGCACCCCGCCCAACGCCTCGGTCGCGGCGCCGAGGAAGCGGGTCAGGTCGGGCCCTTCCGCCGCCATCACCAGGCCGGGATTGGTGCAGAACTGGCCGGCGCCCAGGGTGAGCGAGCCGACGAAGCCCTTGCCCAGCGCCTCGGCCCGCTTGGCCAGCGCGTGCGGCAGCAGGAAGACCGGGTTGATCGAGCTCATCTCGGCATAGACGGGGATCGGCTCGGGCCGGGCGGCGGCGGTCTTCATCAGCGCCGTGCCGCCGGAGCGCGAGCCGGTGAAGCCGACCGCCTTGATGTGCGGGTTCGCCACAAGCCCCTGGCCGACCACGGCGCCGGAGCCGTAGAGCAGGGAGAAGGTGCCTTCCGGCAGGCCGCACTGCTGCACCGCGGCCTGGATCGCGCGGCCCACCATCTCGGAGGTGCCGGGATGCGCCGAATGCGCCTTCACCACCACCGGGCAGCCGGCGGCCAGCGCCGAGGCGGTGTCACCGCCCGCCACCGAGAAGGCGAGGGGAAAGTTGGAGGCGCCGAAGACCGCCACCGGGCCCACGGCGATATGGCGCTGGCGCAGGTCCACGCGCGGCAGCGGCTTGCGGTCCGCCAGCGGCGGGTCGATGCGCGCCTCCAGCCAGGAGCCCTCGCGCACCACCTCGGCGAAGAGGCGGAGCTGGCCGGTCGTGCGGCCGCGCTCGCCCTCGATGCGGCCGCGCGGCAGGCCGCTCTCGGCCATGGTGCGCTCGATCAGGGCATCGCCCAGATCCATGATGTTGCTGGCGATGGCCTCCAGGAACCGCGCCCGGTCTTCCAGCGAGGTCTCGCGATAGGTGTCGAAGGCGGCCCAGGCGAGTCCGCAGGCGCGGTCCACATCCGCCGCGCTGCCGCCGCCATAGCTGGGTTCCATCGGCTTGCCGGTCTGGGCCTCGATGGCCTGGACGGGCTTGTCGGTGCCGCGCATGGCGCTGGCGCCGATCAGCATTTCGCCGGTGAGCTGCATGGTCGCTCCTCCCTTTTCTGGACCGGGCGGAGGGGATGTCCCGCTTCCGTCCCGTTGTCCTCGCCGGGCGCCACCCTCCCACACTCCGGGGCGAGCGGGGAGCGCCAAGCTGTCACCGGATGCTTGTAAGAGTTACATCTATGCCGGTCCAACTCATAAAATGGATGCGATCATGCAGGAATTGGATCGATGTTCGAGCTGAGCCAACTCCGCTGCTTCGTGGCGGTGGCCGAGGAGCTGCATTTCGGCCGCGCCGCCGCCCGGCTGCACATGACCCAGCCGCCCCTCAGCCGGCAGATCCAGCTCCTGGAGCACGCCCTGGATGTCCGGCTGCTGGAACGCAGCAGCCGCTCGGTGCGGCTCACCCAGGCCGGGCGCGCCTTCTTTCCCGAGGCAAGGCGGCTGCTGCAGTTCTCGGAAGGCGCAGCGCTGGCGGTGCGGCGGGTGGCGCGGGGGGAGGCGGGCTCGGTCACCATTGGCTTCACCGCCGGCACCAGCTTCGGCTTCCTGCCGCGCTTCGTCTCGCTCGTCCGCCGCAGCCTGCCGCGCATCGACATGGCACTGAAGGAAATGGTGACGCGGGAGCAGATGGAGGCGCTGGCGGCGCAGCGGATCGACCTTGGCTTCGTCCGGCCGCCCTTCGACCGGCGGGGGGTGGAGACCTTTCCCGTCTGGAGCGAGCCCCTGGTCCTTGCCGTGCCGGAAATGCACCCCTTCGCCGAGGAACATGCGGGGCAGGGGCCGTTCCGCATCGCCGACCTCAACGGCCAGGACATGGTCATGTACTCGCCGACCGAGGGGCAGTACTTCCACGGCCTTGTCTCGGACATGGTCCGCTCGGCCGGGGCGCTGCCGAACTATGTGCAGTATATCAGCCAGATCCACACGATCCTGCCGCTGGTCGGCACCGGCCTGGGCCTGGCCATCGTGCCGGCCTCCGCCCGGCGCCTCGGCCTGCCGGGCATCTGCTACCGGGAACTGCCGGGCGCGCCCTCGGCCGATCTCTTCGCGGTGGTCCGCAACGGCGACAGCCTGCCGGCGCTGCGGATGATCCTGCAACTGCTGCGCGGCCCGGCCATGCGGCCGGACGCGGCGTGAGAGGCAGGGCTTCCGGGCTCCCTGCTGGTCGCACCCGGGCCTGGAGGATCAATTCAACAATCGTATGGATCAATGCCATTTCTGGCTTGGACCGTTATCGCCCCGCTCCCCTATTGGTCTTGCATCAGTTGCATGACGTCTGAGTCGCTTCCGGTCCCTGTCGGGGGAAGGGCAAGCGGATATGGGCACGCAAGAACAAGGGGTGGCGACGGCCATGCCGCCGCTTCCCCGGGAAAGGTCCGCATGAGCAGCACGACATCCATCGGCAACATGGCCGTCCCGGCCGTGAAGGCCACCCGCGTCCGCTACGCGATCCTGGGCCTGCTCTTTCTCGTCACGGCCATCAACTATGCCGACCGCGCGACGCTCTCGATCGCCGGCACCGCCCTGGCGCGCGAGCTGAACTTCGACCCGATCGGCATGGGCTATCTCTTCTCGGCCTTCGGATGGGCCTATGTGATCGGGCAGATCCCCGGAGGCTGGCTGCTGGACCGCTACGGCTCGAAGCTCATCTACGGGCTCAGCCTGTTCTCCTGGTCGCTCTTCACGCTGCTGCAGGGCGGCGTGGGCTTCTTCCACCCGACCTCGGCCTTCGTGATGCTCTTCGCGGTCCGCTTCGCGCTGGGCCTCGTGGAATCGCCGGCCTTTCCGGCGAACAACCGCATCGTCGCCGCCTGGTTCCCGACGGCGGAACGCGGCACGGCCACGGCGATCTTCAATTCCGCCCAGTACGCGGCGGTGGCCTTCTTCGCGCCCATCATGGGCTGGATCACCGCGAGCTTCGGCTGGGAATACATCTTCCTCTTCATGGGCGCGCTGGGCATCCTGCTGAGCCTCGGCTGGCCCTGGCTGATCCACAATCCCAAGGACCATCCGCGCGCCAATGCCGCCGAGATCGAGCTTATCGAGAAGGGCGGCGCACTGGTGGACATGGACCGCGCCGGCGCCGCGCCGCCGGTGAAGATCCGCTGGACGCATGTGAAGCAGCTGCTGAGCCACCGCCTGCTGCTCGGCGCCTATGCCGGCCAGTATGCCATCACCGCGCTCACCTACTTCTTCATCACCTGGTTCCCGATCTACCTCGTGCAGGCGCGCGGCATGTCGATCATGAAGGTCGGCTTCGTGGCGGCCCTGCCGGCCATCTGCGGCTTCCTGGGCGGCGTGTGCAGCGGCATGCTTTCCGACGCGCTGCTGCGCCGGGGCATCTCGCTTTCCGCCGCGCGCAAGACGCCCTTCGTGCTCGGCATGGCGCTGGCGACGACACTGGTGGCCTGCAACTTCGTCCAGGCGGAATGGGCGGTGATCGCCATCATGGCGCTCGCCTTCTTCGGCAAGGGCCTCGCCGCCATCGGCTGGGCGGTCATCTCCGACGCCGCGCCAAAGGAGATCACCGGCCTGACCGGCGGCATGTTCAACGCGATCGGCAACATCGCCGGGATCGTGACGCCGATCGTGAGCGGCTACATCATCGTCGCCACCGGCGCCTATGACGGCGTGCTGCTCTTCGTCGCGGCCCATGCGGTGCTGGCGATCCTGGCCTATCTCTTCCTGATGGGGCCGATCCGCCGCCTGACGCTGCGGCAGGACTGACCCCCAGCCTCCGCCCTCCCGCAGGGGAGGGCGGGGCGGGTCCCGACCGCGAGGCCGGGTTCCCCTCGAACCCCGCAAGAAGAGAGTGACGCCGTGAAGCCAGACATCCTCCTGCTCCAGGCCATGCCGGAACCGGTCGAGGCCGCGCTCGACGCCGCCTATGCCGTCCACCGCCTGCACAAGGCCGCCGACCCGCAGCAACTGCTGCGCGAGGTGGGGCCGTCGATCCGCGGCGTGGTCACCGGCGGCGTGAAGGGGGCGTCCCGCGCCCTGATGGAAGCCCTGCCGAAGCTGGAGATCGTCGCGGTCAGCGGCGTCGGCACGGATGCGGTGGACCTCGCCCATGCGCGGGAGCGCGGCATCCGCGTGACCACCACCCCGGGCGTGCTGACCGACGACGTCGCCGACATGGCCATGGCGCTGATCCTGTCGGCGCTCCGCATGACGGCCTTCAACGACCGCTTCGTGCGGGCAGGGCGCTGGCGGGCGGGCGAGGCGCCGCCGCTGGCGCGCAAGGTCACCGGCCGCCGCCTGGGCATCCTGGGCCTGGGCCAGATCGGCCGCGCCATCGCCCGCCGCGCGGAGGGCTTCTCCATGGAGATCGCCTATACCGACCTGAAGCCGCTGCCCGGATGCGCCTACCGCTTCGAGCCGGAACTGCGGGCCCTGGCGGAAGCCAGCGACATGCTGGTCGTGGCGGCCTCCGGCGGGGAGCAGTCCCGCGGCATCGTCGGGCGCGCGGTGCTCGATGCGCTCGGGCCGCGCGGCTTCCTGGTCAATGTCGCGCGCGGCAGCGTGGTCGATGAGGCGGAGCTGGTCGCGGCCCTGGCGGAAAAGCGCCTGGGCGGCGCCGGGCTCGATGTGTTCCTCGACGAACCGAACGTGCCCGAGGCGCTGCTCGGCATGGACAACGTCGTGCTGCAGCCGCACCGCGCCAGCGCCACGGAGGAAACGCGCCTCGCCATGGGGCAGGTCGTGCTGGACAACCTCGCCGCCCAGTTCGCCGGCCGGCCCCTGCCTTCCGCGGTGGTGTAGCCGCCGCCGGGCCTTCCCGGCGGCGGACGGATCAGATCGTGCCCTGTTCCCGCCATTGCGCGATCTCCGCCTCGGACGCGCCGAGACGTTCGCGCAGCACCGCCTCGGTATGTTCGCCGAGGCGGGGAGGCGCCTGCTCATAGGCGATCGGCGTGCGGGAGAAGCGCATCGGGCTGGCCACGCCCGGGACCGTGCCGAGCTCGGGATGCCGCATCTCCAGCCGCATCCCGCGCGCCTGGGCCTGCGGATCGGCGAAGGCGGCTGCGACGCCGTTCACGGGGCCGCAGGGCACGCCCAGCGGCTCCAGTTGCGCCAGCCATTGCGCCGTGGTCTGTCCGGCGACGATGTCGCGCAGCAGCGGCACCAGCACTTCCCGGTTCCGCACGCGCCCGGTGTTGGTGCGGAAGCGCTCGTCCTCCGCCAGGTCCGGCCGCCCGGCGGCGGTGACGAAGCGGCGGAACTGCTCGTCATTGCCCACCGCCAGCACGATGTCGCCATCCACCGTGGCGAAGGACTGGTAGGGCACGATGCTGGGATGCGCGTTGCCCAGCCGCCGCGGCTCCCGCCCCGAGACGAGGTAGTTCAGCGCCTGGTTGGCCAGGGTCGCGATCTGCACATCGAAGAGGGCGAGGTCGATATGCTGGCCCTCGCCGCTGCGGCCGCGCTCGTGCAGCGCGGCCAGGATGGCGGTGGAGGCGTACATGCCGGTGAGGATGTCGGTGATGGCGACACCCACCTTCATCGGCTCGCCACCCGGCTCGCCGGTGACGCTCATCAGCCCGCCCATGGCCTGGAGCAGGAAGTCGTAGCCGGTGCGCTGGCGATAGGGGCCGGTCTGGCCGAAACCGGTGATGGAGCAGTAGATCAGCCGCGGGTTCACCGCCCGCAGCCCATCATGGTCCAGCCCGTATTTCCTCAGGCCGCCGAACTTGTAGTTCTCCAGCACCACGTCGCTTTCGGCGGCGAGGCGGCGGAGGATCTCCTGCCCCTCGGGACGGGTGAAATCCACCGTCACCGAGCGCTTGCCCCGGTTGGCCGAAAGGAAATAGGCGCTGACCTCGCTGGGCTGCCCCGCCGCATCCTCGACATAGGGCGGGCCCCAGCCGCGGGTGTCGTCGCCCGCGCCCGGGCGCTCGATCTTGATCACCTCGGCGCCCAGGTCGGCCAGGTTCTGGCTCGCCCAGGGGCCGGCGAGGACGCGGCTCAGATCGAGGACCCTCACGCCCTCCAGCGGACCGGCCATGCTGCTGCCAGCCCGCTCAGAAGGCGTTCAGGCCGGTCTGGGCACGGCCCAGGATCAGCGCATGGACGTCGTGCGTGCCCTCGTAGGTGTTCACGGTCTCCAGGTTCATGGCGTGGCGGATCACGTGGTACTCGTCCACGATGCCGTTGCCGCCGTGCATGTCGCGGGCCATGCGGGCGATGTCGAGCGCCTTGCCGCAGTTGTTGCGCTTGACCAGGGAGATCATCTCCGGCGCCACCCGGTGCTCGTCGAACAGGCGGCCGACGCGCAGCGAGGCCTGCAGGCCGAGCGTGATCTCCGTCTGCATGTCGGCGAGCTTCTTCTGGATCAGCTGTGTCTGCGCCAGGGGGCGGCCGAACATGACGCGGTTCATGGTGTAGTCGCGGGCGCGGTGCCAGCAGTCCTCGGCCGCGCCCAGCACGCCCCAGGAGATGCCGTAGCGGGCGCGGTTGAGGCAGGAGAAGGGCCCGGCGAAGCTCTTCACCCCCGGCAGGCGGTTCTCCTCGGGCACGAAGACCTCGTCCATCATGATCATGCCGGTGACCGAGGCGCGCAGGCTGAACTTGCCCTCGATCTTGGGGGCGGTCAGGCCCTTCATCCCCTTCTCCAGGATGAAGCCGCGCAGGGTCCCCTCGTCGTCCTTGGCCCAGACCACGAAGACATCGGCGATGGGCGAGTTGCTGATCCAGGTCTTGGAGCCGGAGACGGAGTAGCCGCCATCGACCTTCCGCGCGCGGGTGCGCATGGAGTTCGGGTCGGAGCCGGCATCGGGCTCGGTCAGGCCGAAGCAGCCGACCCATTCGCCGCTGCGCAGCTTCGGCAGGTACTTCTCCTTCTGTGCCTCGGAGCCGAAGGCGTGGATCGGGTACATCACCAGCGAGGACTGCACGGAGAAGGCGGAGCGGTAGCCGCTGTCGACCCGCTCCACCTCGCGCGAGATCAGCCCGTAGGAGACATAGCCGACCCCGGCGCAGCCATAGCCCTCCAGCGTCGCGCCGAGGAAACCCTGCTCGCCGAACTCGTTCATGATCTCGCGGTCGAAATGCTCGCGCCGGTTGGCTTCCAGGATGCGCGGCGCCAGCCGGTCCTGGCAGAAGGCGCGCGCCGCGTCGCGGATCATGCGCTCCTCCTCGTTGAGCTGCTCCTCCAGCAGCAGCGCGTCATCCCACTGGAAGCTGGGGCGTGCCGCCTTGGCCTTCGACTCGTGACTGGGGATGACGTTCATGTGGGCTCCTCCTTGATTCACGCCGGCCCGCCTTGCGCAAGGCGGGCCATCCGGGCGGGCCGCGGCGCAGGGATGCCGCCGGGGCCCGGGATCGCCGGCATTGTGGCGGCGGGTGACGGGAGGTCTATCCCCTTCGCACGGGAAACGCGACATCGCCGGGGGCGAAAGGCGAGGGGCGGCCCGCCGGACAGGGCCTCAGCCGGCCCGAATGAGCTCCCGCACCGTCTCGGCCAGCGAGGACATGGTCAGGGGCTTGGAAAGGGCCCGGTCCCGGCTGCCGAAGCGGCGGTTCTCATAGACCCAGGGGCGGCCGGTGATGAACACGACCGGCAGGTCGGGGAAACGCTGCCGCAGCATGGCGGCGACGTCGAAGCCGTCCTGCACCATGCCGAGATTGATGTCCGTTAGCAGCAGGCGGCAGCGTTCCGCCCCGCCGCAGGCTTTCAGGGCCTCGGAAGGGCCGCGGGCCTCGCGCACGGTCCAGCCTTCGTCCTCCAGGACGGAGGCGAGCGTGGCGCGCACCAGATCGTCGTCATCCACGATCAGCACGTCATAGGCGGCGTGGTCCAGGCGGGCCTGGTCGATCGGGCCGGGTGCGTTCACGTTGGGAGTCTGCATCACGTTGTGGGAAACGGCGGAAAAGGCGGGTGGAAACAGGCGCTGACCCCAGGCCATGCGCGGCCTAGGCTGGGCCGGAAGCGGAGATCCCGGAGACCGGTTCGCCGTCCCGGCGCGGGAGAGGAGATCTTTTCAGCCAACGCCTCATCGGGATCCCCAGTACTGCCCCGACAAAAGTTGCACGCGAAATGTCGAATGTCTACCTGGGATTGTATTCCGTGATCGTTCCTCACCCCTGACGATCGGGTCAATCCTGCTGTCGGGCCGCCTGCATCGCGGCCGGTGTCAGCGCGGGCTGGACGACGGCGCTGGCGAGCAGCAGAAGCAAAACCGAGAGCGGCAGGAAGGCGATCAGCCCGATATGGCTGAAGCCGACCGCACCCAGGACCCCGCCCACGAAGAAGCAGCCCAGGAAGCTGGACAGCAGGCGCAGCTTGGCGCGGTCCGCCCGGACATGGGGGGCGTTCGCCTCGGTCACGCGGATGTTCCAGTAGCAGAGCTTACCGAGTTCGATCCCGATATCGGTGACGATGCCGGTGACATGGGTGGTGCGAATCCGTGCGCCGGAGATCTTGGTGATGGTGGCGTTCTGCAGCCCCATCAGGAAGCAGAGCAACGGCACCATCACCGCGATGGCGATGCCTGGAGGCAACTGCTCGCCCAGCAGGCCGAAGCCGGCCACGAGCAGGGCTTCCAGCAACAGAGGCAAGGCATACTGGCTGCGCGCGTGATGCCGCCGGCACCAGTTGATGAGGATGGCCGAGCAGGCTGCGCCACCCAGGAAGGAGCAGAGTGCCGTCAGCCCGGCGAGGAGCACGGCCCAGGCGCCGACCGCAGCGCCGTCCGCCATGGCCGAAACGATGCCCGACATGTGGGAGGTGTACTGTCCCACGATCATGAAGCCGCCGGCATTGATGGCCCCGGCGATGAAGGCCAGGGTCAGGCCGAACTGGATCTCGTTTGGTTCCGACCGGAACAGCATCCTCCAGCCGTTCTGCACCGGCCAGAAGGTGTTCGAGCGGTTCCAGGAACCCGGCTGCAATGCCTCGCCTCCCGACATCACGGGGTCTCCGGGGACGGCCTGCGCGCCCCGTGCCTGTGCCGCATTCTGCGCCCACGCGGCGGGCTTGTCGCGCCCAAAGGGACGCATCCGGTCTCGCGCCGGGTGCGGGGAAGGGGCGGGGACGCCGTGGTACTGCCGGTCTTCAGAGCCTGGCGCGGGACACCGCTACGCCGGACACCTGGCTGCGCCCTGCCGGCGCTTCGGCCAGCCATTGGCGGGGTGCCTCGGCCTCCAGCGCGGCGGCGAGGTCGCCCAGGGCGTCGAGCGCCTGCTCGACCTTGTTGCGCCAGAAGAAGTTGTTGGCGAGGGCGGGGTGGTCGAGCAGTTGCTCCTCTACCAGGCTGGCCAGGACCCGGGTCCGGTGGATCGCCTCCTGGCGCCCGGGGACCGGGGTGCATTCCTCCTCTTCCGTCTTCATGCGGGTGCGCTCCCTGCTCAAGGCCATGCAGATGGGGATGGCCGCCATCGCCGGGGATAGGTCGCCCGCTCCGCCGGCCCCCTTTCTCCGCCGGTTGTGATGAGGTGGCGCCGGAACGTCCCGGAACGGCCGCCATGCCGCACTTGCGATGGACCTGTGCCGCGTCCGGCGCCAAAAGGGCATCCGGATTGCATGTCGCTCCGGAAGCCTCATCCGGCCGCCAAGACGTCACGAAAGGATGCCCATGTCGGACGCCGCCGAACTGCCGCCGGTCAGCCTCGCCGGGGACGGCTTCCTGCCGCATACCTCCCATTGGGGTGTCTTCTCGGCCCGGTTGCGGGACGGCGCGCTCGCCGTCCGCCCCTATGCGGGCGATCCCGATCCGAACGGGATCATCGGCAACTTCCCCGCCGCCCTGCGCCACCGTGCCCGCATTGCCCGGCCCATGGTCCGGCGCGGCTGGCTGGAGCGCGGCCCCGGCCCGGACGGCCGGCGCGGGCGGGACGGGTTCGTCGCGGTTTCCTGGGACGAGGTGCTGGACCGGCTGGGTGCCGAGCTGGGCCGCATCCGCGACACGCACGGGCCCGGGGCGGTCTTCGGCGGCTCCTATGGCTGGGCCAGCGCCGGCCGCTTCCATCACGCGCAGAGCCAGGTCCACCGCTTCCTGAACATCGCCATGGGCGGCTATGTGCGCTCGGTGAACACCTACAGCTCCGGCGCGGCCAGCGTGATCGTGCCGCATGTGCTGGGCAGCTACGAGGATCTGACCCGCCGCAACGTCACCTGGGAACAGATCGCGGAGCATACCGAGGCGGTGATCGCCTTCGGCGGCATGGCGCTGAAGAACAGCATGGTGGCGGGCGGCAGCATCAGCCAGCATGTCGAGCGCGGTGCCATGGCCCGCGCCCGCGCCCGGGGCTGCGACTTCCTGCTGGTCGGCCCGCTGCGCAGCGACCTGCCGCCGGAGGCCGGCGCCGAATGGATCGCCAACATCCCCGGCAGTGACACCGCGCTGATGCTGGCCCTGGTGCATACGCTGGTGGCGGAGGGGCTGCATGACCGCGCCTTCCTCGACCGCCACACCGAGGGCTGGGCGGTCTTCGAGCGTTACCTGACGGGCGAGGCGGATGACCAGCCCAAGGATGCCGACTGGGCCGCCCCGATCGCCGGTATTCCGGCGGAGGAGATCCGTGCCCTGGCCCGCCGCCTGCACGGCAGGCGCGTGCTGGTCGTGGTGGCCCATTCCCTGCAGCGCGCCGAGCATGGCGAGCAGCCCGTCTGGATGGGTGCCGTCCTGGCCGCCGCGCTGGGGCAGATCGGCCTGCCGGGCGGCGGCTACGGCTATGCGCTGGGCGCCATCGGCTATTACGGCCGCCGCAACAGCGCGGTGCCGCTGCCGACGCTGGCGCAGGGGCGCAACCGCGTCGCCGACTACATCCCGGTGGCGCGCATCTCCGACATGCTGCTGAACCCGGGCGGGACCTATCGCTACAACGGACAGACGCGGACCTATCCGGATATCCGCCTCGTCTACTGGGCGGGCGGCAACCCCTTCCACCATCACCAGGACCTGAACCGCCTGCGCCGTGCCTTCGCCGGGGTGGACACGCTGGTGGTGCACGAGATGGCCTGGACCGCCACGGCGCGGCACGCCGACATTGTCCTGCCCTGCACCATGACGCTGGAGCGCGAGGATATCGGCGCCAGCTCCAACGATCCGCTGATGGTGACCATGCACAAGGTGGCCGAGCCCCATGGCGAGGCGCGGGACGATTACGCGATCTTCGCCGGGCTGGCGGAGCGCCTGGGCCGGGGCGCGGAATTCACCGAGGGCCGCGATGCCCGCCAATGGCTGGAGCATCTCTACGAGCGCACCCGCAGGGGGTTGGAGGAAAAGGGGCTGCCGGCCCCGGATTTCGCGCGGTTCTGGGAGGCGGGCAGCCTGACCCTGCCGCAGGAGCCCGACGATGGCGGCGAGCTGCGCCGCTTCCGCGAGGACCCGGTGGCGAACCCACTGCCCACCCCCTCGGGCCGCATCGAGGTCTTCTCCCGCACCATCGATTCCTATGGCGAGGCCGATTGCCCCGGTCATCCCGCCTGGCTGCCGCCCGAGGACGCGCCCCGCCCCGGGGCGCCGCTTTTCCTGGTGGCGAACCAACCCGCGACGCGGCTGCACAGCCAGCTCGACTTCGGCGGCCACAGCGCGGGCGCCAAGCATCGCGGGCGGGAGGTGGCGCGGATGCATCCGCTGGACGCGGCGGCGCGGAGCATCGCGGAGGGCGATATCGTCCGCCTCTTCAACGCCCGCGGCGCCTGCCTCGCGGCGGTGGTGGTGACGGAGGATGTGCGGCCGGGCGTGGTGCAGCTCCCCACCGGCGCCTGGTACGATCCGGCCGACCCGGAGGAGGAGGCGCCGCTCTGCGTCCATGGCAATCCCAACGTGCTGACGCGGGATGCGGGCACCTCCGCCCTGGCGCAGGGCTGCACCGGCCAGCTTACCGCGGTTGAGGTGGAGCGCTTTACCGGCAACCTGCCGCCGGTCCGCGCCTTCGATCCGCCCGGCGGCTGAAGGACGCGCGGCGGGGCCGCCACCCTGGCCACGAGGCCGGGGAAGGGCGGGGTGGCCCCGTCGGCCTTTCCCATCATCCGGGTCCGAAATGAAAAGTGGATGTCCGGGCTCACCGATACTTGTCGGCTCTGTGGCCGTGCTTCGCCGATATTTGCCGCCTTCGCAGCGTTCCATGTCCGGACACCCCGGAAGGCCGGGTGGACATGAGGTCGTACATGCTGGTGCATAGCAAGCGTCGCCTGTTCGGGGTTCTGGCCCTCGTGCCGATGGCGGGAAGTCTGTCGCCCGGTGGCTGTGGCCCGCTTGGCCTCAACTGGTGCGGCGGCTGCGGCGGCCCGGGTGATCCTGGTTCCGGTGGCTGGTGCTGAGGCGCTTCGCAGCCTGTGACATCGGGGGCGGTTTCGGCCAGGAGTTGCCGCCACCCCGGCTGCGATCGTACGCCATCCATCCCGATGAGATCCACCGACGCGCCTGTGTCCGGCGTCACTGACGGGCCAAGCCATGCCGGTCCAGGAAGCCACGGCAATGAGTGCGGTCCGCCGGGCCCGTCCGGAAGTCTTCATCCGCCTTCGGCATGTCACAGGGCCGTGACGCAAGGCCTGCATGGCCGAACGGCTGCCATGCAGCAAAAGCCATAGTTAAACGGGGGAGAGGAGCCCCATTTCCGCGCCATGGATACGATTCCGCTTGGGGACCTTTTCACGATTCTGGGTGGCCTGTTCTGCACGGTGGCCGCCGTTCTCGTGCTGCTCGCTGTTCGCAGCTTCCTGAGGGAAGGGGAAGGCTGACCTCCTTGCGCCGGGCAAAGCCTTCGGGCTGCGCAGGAATGCGGGGGCTGCTGCCCCGCGGCGTCTGGCCCATGCTGCGGCTGGTCGGCTGCGGCACAATCGGACCGGAGGCGGCCACGGTGCGGGAAGGTATTCCGGTCGCCGGTACTGCGCCGAAACTGTCCGTCGGCGGCTTCGTGGGGGCTGCCTGCAGCCACGCACGCTGACCTGCCCCGGGCCCCTGCGTCACGTCACGCAGGCGCCTCGGAGGTCCTTGCGCTCGACCGGGGTCAGTTCCTCACCCAGCTGAGCCCGCTGCAACAGTATCCGGCAGCGCAGGGCGGGTATCAGCCTTGCCTCGCGGGACGCCGGGGCGCTGTCCCGAACCGGCAGGGCGGCTGGGGCCGAAGGGGCGATGGCCTGGACCGGGGAAGGGGGCGGCGGCGGGACGCCCGGCCCTGCAACGAGGACCGGTGGTGCGGCGGGTGCCTGCGCGGGCGTTTCCACGATTGGCTTCTCCACCAGCCGTTTTTCCGCCGGAGGTTCTGGTTCCGCCATGGCGAAGAGGGGCGGCAGGACCTGCGTTTCCCCGGCTGGGGCCGCTTCTTCCGCTGCGTCGGCCGCGGGAGCCGGTGCCAGGACCGGGCCGTCGCCCGACGGTGCCGAGGCCAGCCGTTCCTCCGGTGGACTTGGTGGTGGGAGCGGGATGGGGGGCGCCTCGATCCGGGCGATCCGTTCCAGCAGCCGTGTCTGCGCGTCCCGCAGCGCATAGAGCCGCTTCAGTAGTTCCTCTCCACTGGCACCGCCGCGCTCCTGGCTTTCCGGTGGTGCCTCGATGCTGGCCAGCAGACGGTCCATGGCGGCACCCAGGCGATCGACTCGCGCCATCAGGGCCTCCGGCGTTTCGGCATCCTCCTGCCCCGGCGCCGGGTCCGTCCCGGCCAGGAGATCGGCATCCGGATCCCGCGGGGCCGCGCGGGCCGGCAAGGAAGTCGTGGTGGCCAGCAGCAGGGATTTGCGGTCCACCTGCCCCAGCCGGTCGAGGATCAGCTGCCGTTCCTGGCCCAGTGCCTCCAGCAGCGGAGCGGGGTCGCTCTCCCGGGCTGGGCCCCAGGGATCGGCCTTCCGTGCCGTCATCACCACACCCGCCAGGATGCGGTCGATCGTCAGGCCGATCTGTGCGAGGCGTTCCTGGAGCGCGGCACGCTCCTGCTCCAGCGCCGGCAGGTTTTCCGGCAGGCTGGCGGACCAGGGGACGGCGGCCAGGGCCAGCCTGTCCGGAACCGCCAGCGGGGCCGCTTCCGGCGCTGGCCGGTCCGGCTTGGCCGCGTGGACATCCTGCCACGGCGTCATGGCCGCCAGGCTCGGCGAGCCGCCAAAGAGGAGCAGGCTGGTCAGAATGCGGAAAGAGCGCATGCCGTTCTTGTCCTCACCCCCTGAAGCATCCGCCTGTCTCTTTCGTTGCAGCGCGGTGCGATTTTCATGATCCCAGGCCTTAATTGCGACCATAGAAAGATTTGCTCCGGAAAGGATGCCCGCAACCTCCGTGGTTCCCGGCGGCGAGGGGCCGGCTGTGCCGTCAGTCCGCTGCGAAACCGGCCGGAAGGCGGGAGCGCGCCGCTTGCCGGGAACGGGATGCCGGGGGGGCGGCGACAGGCGCGGCCTGCGGCGCCGGATCGAAGCGGGTCCAGCCCGGCAGCATCGCGGAGAGGTTCACGTCGCGCCATTTCGGGTGCCGTGGTGGCTGCAGGAAGGCATCGAATTTCTGCGTGAAGGCCCGGGAGAAGCGTTGCAGCCGCTCGCGCCGGATCGGGATCTGGTGGTTGTAGCAGGCAAGGACCGCGCCCACCGCCACCGTGTCCACGCTCTCGCCCTCCGGGATCAGGCCGGGATAGTCGCGCGCCGTGAAGGTGCCGGGGAGATAGGCCTCCAGCAGCGGGTCGGACAGCGGGATCGGCAGGAGCCGCGTCCCTTCGGGCAGAGGGGTGGAGAAGCGCGCCGGCTTGCCGGCGATGCGCACCAGCGCGTCGATTTCGCCCCGGCGCAGCAGTTCCGTGGCATCGTTCGAGGGCAGGTTCACCGTCTGCACCCGCAGGCCGAGCTGCGCGAAGAGGAACTGCGCCGTCATCGCCGTGCCGGACTGGCGGCTTTCCACATTCACCCGGCGTCCGGCGAGATCCTCCAGCCGCGCGATGCCGGGGCGGGCGAAGACGTGCACTTCCTCGTCATAGAGCTTGGCGATGTAGCTCACCTGCTGTTGCAGGCCGGAGAAGAGCCGCTGCTGCGCGGCCGCGGCCAGCACGTCCGACTGCACGAAGGCGAGATCCACCCGGGGCAGGTAGAGCAGGTCCGACAGGTTCTGCAGCGAGCCGCGCCCGATCATGGCCAGGATGCGCAGCCCCTCCACCCCGTCGAGCACGTTGGAGATATCGTCGGCGAAGCGGATATAGGTCCCGTCCAGCCCGGCGGCCATGATGCCCAGCGTGTCGTCGTTGCGCAGCGGCGCGGCGGCCCCGGAAGGGGGCACGAGCGGGGGCAGGGCCTGCGCGTCGGCGGCGGCCGCGCGAAGGGCGAGGCCGCCGGCCAGCCCGGCCAGCAGGTTTCGGCGGTTCATGGTGCCGGGTTCCTTTCGTGGCGCGCGGGCCGCCGCATCATGGCAGCCGTCCCAGCACGCGGTCGGCGGCGGGATGGCCCAGCGCCCGCGCGCGCTCGTACCACTCGCGGGCCTTGGCTGCGTCGATCAGCCCGCCGCCCCGGGCCTCGATCGTGGCCAGCATGTTCGGGTCGTAGGTGGAGCCCAGGGAAAGGCAGGCGGCGGAGGATTGCGGGTCGAGCGACACGGCCCGCTGGTAGATGGCCCGGGCGCGGGACACGTCGCCGCGCAGCATCGCCTGATCCCCGGCGCGCATCAGCGCCTCGAAGGAAGCGTTGGCCCCCGTGCGACCGGGAGAAGCCTGGACCGGCAGGGCGGCCACGGCATTGTCCTGGGCCGGCGCCGTCGCGAGGGCCGGCGGAAGAACGGGCAGGAGGAGGCCCGGCAGCAGAAGCGCAAGGCGGGTCGCCAACCGAAGGCAGGCTCGGTGCCTCGGCCCTTCTGAATGGCGATCTTCTCGTCCCTGACGGTCCATCGCATCTCCCCCACGAGGCTTATGCACCTTTCAGAGACAGTTTTGGACTAAATTTTGGAATGATCTTACAAAAAGAGGTTCTTTGCCCTTTCCAGCCGGATGGGCAGGAAAAAGGCCGGGCCCCGGAAGGCCCGGCCCTGCCGGTATCGGTCGTCCTGTCCGCCGCGATGGGCAGGGCGGGCGTCAGACGTCCAGGTTCGCCACCTTCAGCGCATTGCCGACGATGAATTCGCGGCGCGGCTCGACCACGTCGCCCATCAGCGTGGCGAAGATCTGCCCGGCCTCGTCGGCGTCATCCACCTTCACCCGCAGCATGGTGCGCGCCGCCGGGTCCAGCGTGGTTTTCCAGAGCTGGTCCGGGTTCATCTCGCCCAGCCCCTTGAAGCGCTGGATGGTCAGGCCCTTGCGGCCCTGCTGGAAGACGCGGTCCAGCGCCGAGAGCGGACCGGCCGAACGGTCCTCGCGCCCCTCGAAGCGCAGGGTGACGCCGCTGCCGTAGCGCCCGGCCAGGGACTCCCGCCGCTCCTCCAGCCAGAGCGCGTCGGCGCCGCGCAACAGGGCCGGTTCCAGGGAATAGCGCTCGGCCACGCCGCGAACGGTGCGGCCCAGCTTGAGCCCGGCCTCGTCCAGCGAGGCGGACCAGCCGCGCTCCGTTTCCAGCGACAGCTCGTTCAGCCGCCGCGCCAGGGCCTGCGCCGCCTGACCGTCATTGGCCACGGCCATGGCACCGGCGAGCGCCGCCTGCTCACCGATCCAGAGCGGCAGGTTGCCGGAGGCGCGGCGGATGCGACGCGACACCTCGCGCAGCTTCTGTACCTCCTCGCGCAGCGCCTCACCCTCCAGCGCCGTGCCGTCGCTGAGCGTCATCGCCGCGTTGTGCAGCGCCTTCTCCAGCAGGTACTCCTCCATCGCCGCATCGTCCTTGAGGTAGCGTTCCTCACTGCCGCGCTTGGCGCGATAGAGCGGTGCCTGGGCGATGAAGAGATGCCCGCGCTCGATCAGTTCCGGCATCTGCCGGAAGAAGAAGGTCAGCAGCAGCGTGCGGATGTGGGAGCCGTCCACGTCCGCGTCGGTCATGATGCAGATCTTGCCGTAGCGCAGCTTGGCCGGGTCGAAGCCACCATTCGCCGGGTCGGGGCCGATGCCGGCGCCCAGTGCGGTGATCAGCGTGCCGATCTGCTCCGAGGACAGCATCTTGTCGAAGCGCGCGCGCTCGACGTTCAACACCTTGCCGCGCAGCGGCAGGATCGCCTGGAAGGCACGGTCGCGGCCCTGCTTGGCGGAGCCGCCGGCCGAGTCACCCTCGACGATGAAGATCTCCGCCTTGCTCGGGTCGCGCTCCTGGCAATCGGCGAGCTTGCCGGGCAGGGAGGAGATGTCGAGCACGCCCTTGCGCCGCGTCAGGTCGCGCGCCTTGCGGGCGGCCTCGCGCGCCGCGGCGGCATCGAGGCACTTGCGGACGATCTCGTTGGCTTCCTTGGGGTGCGTCTCGAACCAATGGTCCAGCGCATCGGCGACGACCGAGTGCACCACCGGCTGCACCTCGGAGGAAACGAGCTTCTCCTTGGTCTGGGAGGAGAATTTCGGGTCCGGCACCTTCACCGAGAGCACGGCGGTCAGCCCCTCGCGCATGTCCTCGCCGGACAGCGCGGTCTTGTCCTTCTTCGCCGCCTGCTCCGCCACCTTGCCCAGCACCCGCGTCAGCGCCTGGCGGAAGCCCGCGAGGTGCGAGCCGCCATCCCGCTGCGGGATGTTGTTGGTGAAGCAGTGCATGGTCTCGTGGAAGCTGTCGGTCCAGCGCAGCGCGAACTCGACGCGGATCGTCTTGCTCTCGCCGTTGCGCTCCACCGTCTGCTCGCCGGTCGCGGCGGCAGGGGGCGAGAAGATCGGCTTGTTGGAACGGTCGAGATATTCGACGAAGGCGGCAAGCCCGCCCTCGTAGTGGAAGACCGTGCGGCGCGGCTCGGCCGCGCCTTCCGCGGTACCTTCCACGGGCCGGTCGTCCTGCAACGTGATGCGGAGGCCGGAATTGAGGAAGGCCAGCTCGCGCAGCCGCTTCTCCAGCCGCTCGTAGTCGAAATCGGTCTTCGAGAAGGTCGCGGCGCTGGGCTTGAAGGTGACCTGCGTGCCTGTGGGATGGCCGGAGGGGCCGATATCCTCCAGCGGCGCCACCGTATCGCCATGCGCGAAGCGGATCACGTGCTCGCGCCCATTCTTCCAGATGCGTGCCTCCATCCGCTCGGACAGGGCGTTCACCACCGCCGCGCCGACACCGTGCAGGCCGCCGGAAACCTTGTAGGAGTTCTGGTTGAACTTGCCGCCCGCATGCAGCCGCGTCAGCACCACCTCGGCGGCGGAGATGCCTTCCTCCACATGCAGGTCCACGGGGATGCCGCGGCCATCATCGGTGACGGTGACGGAGCCGTCGGCGTTGATCACCACATCGACATGGGTGGCGTAGCCCGCCTGGGCCTCGTCCACGGAGTTGTCGACGATCTCGAAGACCATGTGGTGCAGGCCCGAGCCGTCATCCGTGTCGCCGATATACATGCCCGGTCGCTTGCGGACGGCGTCCAGGCCACGCAGCACGGTGATGGAGGCACTGTCATAGGCTTCCCCGCCCTCCTGGCCGGAAGGGGACTGTTCTGGAAGCGCGGGGTCGGACATCAGGTGCTGGAACCTTTCGGAAAACCGTAGTCGAAGCTCCCGCCCAATATAGGGATTCCGGGGCCCCGCCGCATCGGGAATCCTCGGCTTTTCCCTTGGCAAAGCTGGATTTTCCGCCAGCCAGGACAGGCCCGAGCGGGGTGAGGAAAGATCAGGCGGCGCACAGGCCCTGGTGGCCGGCCAGAAAGGCCTGGGAACGGCCCTGGAGAGGCGCGAAGACCTCCGGGTCCGTGCCCGTCAGGAAGCACTGCGCCGGCAGGGCGGCCAGTGCCTCGAACAGCGCCACGCGGCGGGCCGCATCGAGATGCGCCGCCACCTCGTCCAGCAGCAGCAGGGGGGCGAAGCCGCGCGCGGCGGCGATCAGCGCGGCATGGGCCAGGATCACGGAAACCAGCAGCGCCTTCTGCTCGCCGGTCGAGCAGATCTCGGCCGGCAGGTCGCGCGGCAGGTGGCGCAGCAGCAGGTCGCAGCGGTGCGGGCCCTCCGTCGCCAGCCCCGCCGACGCATCGCGCCCCCGGTTGATGGCGAGGCGCTCGCGCAGCGCATCCTCCACCGCCAGGGCGGGCTGTTCCTCCAGCATCGCGGCGATCTCGCAGGACAGGGCGCAGCGGGCGGCCGGGAAGGCGCCGGCGGTGCCCGCCTCCAGCGCCGCGTTCAGCCGGGCGATCAGGGCGCGGCGCGCGGCGGCCACGGCCACGCCGTGCCGGGCCATGGCATCCTCCAGCGAGGCGATCCAGGCCGGGTCACGCCGGCCTTCGGAGAGCAGGCGGTTGCGCCCGGCCATGGCGGTCTCGTAGCCCGCGACCTCGCGCGCATGGCCGGGCTCCAGCGCCCAGGCCAGGCGGTCGAGGAAGCGGCGGCGGCCGGAGGCACCCTCCTGGAAGAGCCGGTCCATCTGCGGCGTCAGCCAGACCGCGGCGACCAGCGCGCCGAGCTCCGCCTGGGAGCGCACCGGCCCGTCGTTGAGCCGCAGCACGCGCTTGTCCATCGGCCCTTCCGGCGGCGTGCCGGTGCCGAGGTCGAAGGGGCCGTGTGGCGCCTCGAAACGGCCGCTGACGGCCCAGGGCAGGGCGCCCTCCGCCGCGCGGCGGCAGAAGTCGAGGTTGCGCGCCCCCCGCAACCCCCGCCCGGGGCCCAGCAGGCTGATCGCTTCCAGCAGGTTGGTCTTGCCGGTGCCGTTCTCCCCCGCCACCACCACCAGCGGCGACTCCAGGCGCAGATCCGTCGCGGCATGGCTGCGGAAATCCCGCAGCATCAGCCGTGTCAGGCGCAGGCCGGGCGGGGCGTTCTGGAGAGGAAGGGTCAAGCGGGTCCCGAAGGCTTCCTGGGGGCGGCGCCACGCTCCCGGGGCCGGACCGGCCTGCTTCCCCGGGCGCGGGGAAGGGGGAGCGGGTTCCGGCGGGAGCGGGCCGCCACGTCGCCATCACAGATGGCGACGTGGCGGCGCCCGGACAATCCGTGCGGGAGGCAGGGAAGGGCGGGTCAGACCCGCATCGGCATCAGCACGTAGAGCGCGCTGGCCTTGTCCTCGTCCTGCACGATGGTGGGGGCGGAGCCGTCCGAGAAGCGGAACACCACCTGGCCCTGCACCTGGTCGGTGATGTCCTTCAGGTAGCGGGCCTGGAAGCCGATCTCCAGCGGCGTGGAGGCGTAGCTGACGGCATCCGCATCCAGCTCCTCGCGTGCCTGCCCCTGCTCGGGGGAGGAGGCGGTGAGGACGAGCTGGTTCTTGCCCAGCGCCAGCTTCACCGGCCGGGAACGCTCGGAGGAGATCGCCGCCACCCGGTCCACCGCCTGGGCGAAGAGGGCGCGATCAACCTTGAGCTCCTTGTCGTTCCCCTTGGGGATGACGCGCTCGTATTCCGGGAAGGTGCCGTCGATCAGCTTCGAGGTCAGCGTCACCGGGCCCAGGCGGAACTGGATCTTGGTGTCGGAAAGGCGCACCTCGACCGTCGCCTCCTCACCCGAGGCCTCGTCGGCCAGCTTCCGCACCTCACCCACCGTCTTGCGCGGCACGATCACCCCCGGCATGCCCGAGGCGCCTTCAGGCAGCGGCGCCTCGACACGGGCGAGGCGGTGCCCGTCGGTCGCCACGGCGCGCAGCACCTTGCCGCCCTCGCCCTCGGCCACATGCAGGTAGATGCCGTTCAGGTAGTAGCGCGTCTCCTCGGTGGAGATGGCGAAGCGGGTGCGGTCCACCAGCTCGCGCAGCGTCGCGGCGGGCAGGACGAAGCGATGCGGCAGCTTGCCTTCCGTCATCGCCGGGAAGTCCTCGACCGGCAGCACCATCAGCGAGGTCACGTAGCGCCCGGCGCGCAGGCCCAGCGGCGCGTCGCCACCCGCCTGGTCGAACTCCACCTTCAGCCCGTCGCCCAGCTTGCGCGCGATCTCGTAGAGCGTCGCCGCCGGTGCGGTGCAGCGGCCCGGCTGCGTCACCTCGACACCGGTGGTGATCTCCTCCACCACCGCGATCTCCATGTCGGTGGCGGTCAGCGTCAGACGGCCTTCCGCGGCCTCCAGCAGGACGTTGGCCAGGATGGGGATGGTGTTGCGACGCTCGACGACGCTCTGGACATGCGCGAGCGCCTTCAGCAGCACCGCCCGGTCCACCGTGAACTTCATCGGCGCCTATCCTCGATAGCTGTTGGGGGCCCCGGAGCCAGGGACCCAGTGTTGACAAGGAGACATTCCTATCACCCCGCCCAAACCCGGGGAAGCGGGGCCACCGGCCGCATTTCGGCGTGGCCCGGCAGGACGGGCGGGCTAGGCGGGGCACCGGAGCGGGGGCGTGGGGGGGTCAGGTCTCCAGCATGCGCCGCAGCAGCTCGACATCCTCGGCGAAGCCGGCATCCTGCTGCATCAGCTCCTGCACCTTGGCCACGGCGTGCATGACCGTGGTGTGGTCGCGGTTGCCGAACTTGCGGCCAATCTCGGGCAGGGAGCGCGAGGTGAGCTGCTTGGCCAGGTACATCGCCACCTGGCGCGGCCGCGCCACGTTGCGCGCCCGGCGGGCCGAGGACATGTCGGCGAGGCGCATGTTGTAGTGCTCGGCGACCCGCTTCTGGATCTCCTCGATCGTCACGCGGCGATCATGGGCGCGCAGGATGTCGTGCAGGACCTCCTGGCAGCTTTCCAGCGTCACCGGGCGGCCGAACAGGCCGGAATGGGCGATCAGCCGGTTCAGCGCGCCCTCCAGCTCCCGCACGTTCGAGGTGATCTTGTGCGCGAGGTATTCCAGCACCCGCGCCGGCACGGGGATGCCCGCCGCCTGTGCCTTGGCCTCCAGGATCGAGATCCGCAGCTCGTAGGTGGTGGCGTGGATATCGGCCACCATGCCGCAGCCGAGCCGCGTGCGCAGCCGGTCCTCCAGCCCCGACAGGTCGGAGGGCGACTTGTCGGCCGAGACCACGATCTGCTTGCCGGCATCCACCAGCGCGTTGAAGGTGTGGAAGAACTCCTCCTGCGTGTTGTCCTTGCCGATCAGGAACTGCAGGTCGTCGATCATCAGCACGTCGACGGAACGGAGGCTCTCCTTGAACTCCATCGTGCTCTGCGAGCGCAGCGCCGCGATGAAGCGGTACATGAACTTCTCGGCGGACATATAGGCCACCGAGCGGTCGAGGCCCGGCTCGCGCAGCGCCCAGGCGATCGAGTGCATCAGGTGCGTCTTGCCCAGCCCGACGCCGCCATAGAGGAAGAGCGGGTTGAAGCCCGGGCTCGCCGGTTTCTCCGCCACGCGGCGGGCGCAGGCATAGGCGAACTCGTTCGGCTTGCCGACCACGAAGCTGTCGAAGGTGAAGCGCGGATCGAGCGGCGCGGCCCAGTCGTTGCGGGGGTCGGCACTGCGGGAATCGGCCGCGCGGGCCTCGGCCGGGCGTGCCGGCTCCGGCACGGCGCGCGGCATGGCCTCGCCATCCACCGCCGCGCCATCGGGTGCCGGTGCCGGGGCCACGCGGATATCCACCCGGCGAACGCCCAGGTTCTCGGCCTGCCAGAGCGCGCGCAGCCGGTCCCCGTACTGGCTGCGCAGCCAGTCGCGCAGGAAGCGCGAGGGCACCTGCACCACGGCCTCCTCGCCCTCGATGGCTGCCAGCGTCATCTGGCGCATCCAGGTGCGGTACTCGATCTCGCCGATTTCCTCGCGCAGGCGGCCGCGGATGCGCGTCCAGGCTTCGGTGACGTTGGAGGAATCCAGGTTGGCGCCGGAGAGGGCGGGAGAGGTGCCGCCGAGGTCTTCCTGCTGCATGAGCATCCGCATCCTCTCTCCGAACCGCGGCTCGCGCCGCTCTCCCTCGACCGGCCGACAGGACCGGACATTCTGGCCTGACCCCGGCCGGACCCGCCGCCCCCGGGAGGGGGGAGGAGAGCCTCGCGCAGAGCCCCCGGCCAGGGTGGGAGGGGCACAACAGCGCGAAGCCCGGAACCGATCAAGAAGAGTCAGAGCGGCGCTCCGACTCCGGAGTCACACTGTTGCAACGAAGCTATGGAGCACCAACCCGAATTCGGATGACGTCTTAGCCTCGTCGGCTAACTGCCTTGAAAAGCCTGCAAAAATTACGGCCCGAATCAGAACGATCCGGGCCGTCAACACACCTACTGAAGGTGTGATCGAATTTTTAGCCCTGCGCCGTCGCGCCCAGCGCCTTCACGCGGGCGGACAGGCGGGAGAGCTTGCGGCCCACGGTGTTGGCGTGCAGGACGCCCTTCGTGACGGCGCGCATCATCTCGGGCTGGAAGGCCTGGAAGGCGGCCTGGGCCTGGCTCTTGTCGCCCGCAGCCAGCGCGTCCTCGAGCTTGCGCAGGAAGGTGCGCACGCGGGAGCGGCGGGCGGTGTTGCGCGCGTTGCGCTTCTCGGTCTGACGGATGCGCTTACGCGCAGAGGGCGTGTTCGCCATGAGCTGTACTGACTGCCGATCTGTCTGTGGAACGCCGCCACCCTCCAGGACAGGACCAAGGGGGACAGCAGAAGGTCGGGGCTTCTAGACCCCGACCGGCTGCGAAGTCAACCGCAAAGCCCCTCGCAGGAGGGGTGGTGGTGCCCGCCGGGTGGCCGGCCGCCTGGCCACCCTGGTACGTCTCCTGGCACGTTCCTTGGGGCAGCTCCCGGGATGGGCGCGCCTGGGGGGAACTCTCCCCGAACCGGACGCCGGCGAAAGGCCCGCATGGCTGTGCTGCCCGCGGCTGGCCGCCGTCCGGCCGGCGGGCGGTCAGCCGCGCCCGAAATCGGGCTTCCGCTTCTCGACGAAGGCGGCCATGCCCTCGACCTGCCCCGCCGTGCCGAAGAGGCTCAGGAAGAGCTGGCGCTCCAGCCGCACGCCCTCGCGCAGCGTGGTCTCGAAGGCGGCGTTGACGGCGGCCTTGGCCATGGCGACCGAGGTCGGGGGCAGGGCGGCGATCCGCGCCGCCATCTCCAGGACCTGAGGCAGCAGCTCCGCCGCCGGGACCACCCGCGCCACCAGCCCGCTGCGCTCGGCCTCCGCGGCGTCCATGATCCTTGCGGTCAGGATCAGGTCCATGGCCTTGGACTTGCCCACGGCCCGGGTCAGCCGCTGCGTGCCGCCGGCGCCGGGCAGAATGCCGATATTGATCTCCGGCTGGCCGAACTTCGCCGTGTCGGCGGCGACGATCATGTCGCACATCATCGCCAGCTCGCAGCCACCGCCCAGCGCATGGCCCGCCACCGCCGCGATGACCGGCTTGCGCACCTGCAGGATCGTTTCCCAGCGCTGGCCGATGAAGTCGTTCCGGTACACGTCCGGAAAGCGGCGGTCCTTCATCTCCCGGATATCGGCCCCGGCGGCAAAGGCGCGCTCACTGCCGGTCAGCACGATGGCGCCGACCTCCTCGTCGGCATCGAAGGCGAGCAGCGCCTCGCCAAGCTGCGCCATCAGCGAATCGCTGAGTGCGTTGAGCGCCTTGGGACGGTCGAGCGTGATCAGGCCCACCCGCCCCTGCCGCTCCGACAGGACCAGTTTCTCGTCGGCCATCGGGGTTCCTCCGCTGCGTGGCGGGGAGGCTGTCGCCTGCGACGGGCGAGGTCAATCCGCCAGGCCGGCAGGGCAGCGGCGTGGTCCGGTGGCAAGGGGCCGGCTCTCGCGTCAGCCGGGGCCGGCGGGCGGGAGGTCCAGGGTCAAACCTGTACGTTTGACCAGGTTCCTGGCGGAAAAGGGGGGGGCGGGGGCGGCGCGACGTCCGGGCGTGAAGCGCGACCGGCAGCCCGCCGCCCGTATCAGACGTGTTCCGCCGCCGCGGCTGCCGTGGTGGCCTCGCTGCGGGCGTGCTCGCGGCTGCCCAGGCCGTTGAAGAAGGCGTTCAGGGACACTGCGACGATGGAGGCCAGGAGGATGCCAGATTCCAGCAGCGGGTGCAGCTCGTGCGGCAGGGCGCGGAAGAAGTTCGGGGCCGTCAGCGGGATCATGCCGAAGCCCACGGACAGGGCGACGACGAAGAGATTGTTCTGGTTGTTGCGGAAATCGACATGGGTGAGGATGCGTGCGCCGGTGGCCGCCACCATGCCGAACATCACCAGCCCGGCGCCGCCGAGAACGACCTGCGGCACGGCCTCCACCAGCGCCGACATCTTCGGAAGCAGGCCCAGGGCGAGCATGATCACGCCGGCGCCCACCGTCACCCAGCGCGAGCGCACACCGGTCACGCCCACCAGCCCGACATTCTGCGAGAAGGAGGTGTAGGGGAAGGTGTTGAAGATGCCGCCCAGCAGCGTGCCGAGGCCGTCGGCGCGCAGCCCGCGGCTCAGCGCATCCTGGTCCACGGGGCGATCGGTCATCTCGCCCAGGGCCAGGAACATGCCCAGCGATTCGATCATCACCACGACCATCACGATGCACATCGTGACGATGGGCACGAGGTGGAAGGTCGGCATCCCGAAGTGGAAGGGCGTCACCACCGCGAACCAGGGGGCGGCCAGGACGCGCTCGAAATGCATCACCCCCATCAGGCTGGCCAGCACCGAGCCCGCGACGATGCCCAGCAGCACCGCGACATTGGCCACGAAGCCGCGCCCCCACTTGATCAGCGCCAGGATCACCAGCAGCACGAAGAGCGCGATGCCCAGCCCGGTGAGCTGGCCGTAATTCGGGTTGGCATAGGAATAGGGCACGCCGTCGACGACGCGCGTCAGCATGGGCAGCCCGCCGCCGGCCCAGTTGATGCCCACCCGCATCAGCGAGATGCCGATCACCAGGATGATCGTGCCCGTGACCACGGGCGGGAAGAGCGGCAGAAGCCGGCTGACGAAGGGCGCCACCAGCACCCCGAAGATGCCGGCCGCGATCACCGAGCCGTAGATGCCCAGCAGCCCGACATCGGGCGCGGCGGCCATGGACAGCATCGGTCCCACGGCGGCGAAGGTCACGCCCATCATCACCGGCAGGCGGATGCCGAAGCCGGGGAAGCCCAGGCACTGCACCAGCGTCGCGAGGCCGCAGGCGAAGAGGTCCGCCGAGATCAGAAAGGCGACTTCCTGGGGGGCGAGGTTCAGCGCCCGCCCGATGATCAACGGCACGGCCACGGCGCCCGCATACATGACCAGCACGTGCTGGAGCGCGAGCGGCACCAGTTTCGGCAGCGGCAGCATCCGGTCCACCGGATGCGGACCCGTGCCCACCCGGCCAGCCCTGGCCTCCATGCGTCCCGACATCGGCAACTCCCTGTTTTCCTTGGTTCCTGGCGGTCCCGGGAGGGCCGCCGGATGCGATGCTGGAACAATCGGTTAGCAAGGCTCGTGCCGGGGAATGGCCTCGGCCGAGAAGGGCGGCCCGGTAAAGGGATAGGCAATATGCCTTGGAACTGGGCCTCTTTCGCGTGAAGGCGCAGCAGGTGCCCCTCCATTCCGGCCGCTTGGTGCCGAGATTGCCGAAGGGGTGGAGCGGTTCGCCAGAAGGACCGGCAAGGTTTCGCTTCCAGCCTGCGGACCGCCGGGCCGGCAGCGGTCTTGATCCCGCACCGGCGCCCTCCATGTTGCGCTGCAACAAAACCCAGGGGCGGTGGCCACCCCGGTTTCGCCTCAACCCAACGGCATGGCGGGTGTTGGGCGCAGCAGAACCAAGCAAGCAGGACGACCGGCATGGACCAAGTCGCGACCGCGGCCCTTCCTTCCGCCAGTCATCCCGGCGCCGAGTGGTGGCGCTCGGCCGTGATCTACCAGATCTACCCGCGCTCCTTCGCGGATTCCGACGGCGACGGCATGGGTGATTTGCCGGGCATCGCGGCCCGGCTGCCCCATGTGGCGCGGCTCGGGGTGGATGCGGTCTGGCTCTCGCCCTTCTACCGCTCGCCGCAGGCCGATGGCGGCTATGACGTGGCGGACTACCGGGCCGTGGACCCGCTCTTCGGCACGCTGGCGGATTTCGACCGCCTGCTGGAGCGGGCCCATGCGCTGGGGCTGCGGGTGATCGTGGACCTGGTGCCCAACCACAGCTCGGACGAGCATCCCTGGTTCCAGGCCGCCCTCCGCACCCCGGCCGGCAGCCCGGAGCGCGCATGCTACATCTTCCGCGACGGACGCGGTCCCGCCGGCGATGTGCCGCCCAACGACTGGCGCAGCGTCTTCGGCGGCTCCGCCTGGTCGCGCGCGCCCGGCGACACGCAGTGGTACCTGCATCTCTTCGACCGGCGGCAGCCGGATTTCGACTGGACGCATCCGGAGGTCCGCGCCGAGTTCGAGAGCATCCTGCGCTTCTGGCTCGACCGGGGCGTGGACGGCTTTCGCGTCGATGTCGCGCATGGGCTGGTCAAGGCGCCGGGCCTGCCGGAATGGAGCGGCCAGGCCACCATGATCGAGGGCGAGGAGCGTCGCGACATGGGGCCGATGTGGGACCAGGAGGGGGTGCACGAGATCTACCGCGACTGGCACCGGGTGCTGGCCTCCTATCCCGGCGATCGGATGATGGTGGCAGAGGCCTGGGTGAAGCCGCCGTCCCGCCTCGCCCGCTACGTGCGCCCGGACGAGATGCAGCAGGCCTTCAACTTCGACTACCTGACCGCGCTCTGGGACGCGGCGGAGCTGCGGCGGGTGATCGACGGCTCCCTCGGGGCCGCCGCCGCCGTCGGCGCGCCGACCACCTGGGTCCTGTCCAACCACGACACGGTGCGCCATGCCTCCCGCTACGGGCTGGCCGTGCCGGGCTCCCGCCCGCTCGGCATCGATGCGGCGGGCGAGCAGCCGGACGAGGCGCTGGGCCTGCGACGTGCCCGCGCCATGGCGCTGCTGACCCTGGCCCTGCCGGGCTCGGCCTATATCTACCAGGGCGAGGAACTGGGCCTGCCGGAGCACACGACGCTGGAGGCCCGCCACCGCCAGGACCCCTCCTTCTTCCGCACCGGCGGGGTGGAGACCGGCCGCGACGGCTGCCGGGTGCCGATCCCCTGGGAGGCGGAGGCACCGGGCTTCGGCTTCAGCCCGGCCGGAGCGACCTGGCTGCCGCAGCCGGAGGGTTTCCGCGCCTATGCCGTGGACCGGCAGGAGGGCGTGCCGGGCTCCACCCTGGAACTCTACCGCCATCTGCTGCGCCTGCGCCGGGAGCATGGGCTGGGGCAGGGGGATCTGGTCTGGGAAGCCTCCCCGCCTTCCGTGCTGGCGCTGCGCAACGGGGCGGTGCGGGTCGTCATCAATCTGGGCAAGACCCCGGTGCCCCTGCCGGAAGGCCGCCTCCTCGCCGCCAGCCTGCTGCCGGAGGGCGAGGTCGGGCTGCCCGGCAACGCGGCGGTCTGGCTGGCGGCGGGCTGATACGGACGGTCCCTGCGCTGCGCTTCGTGGCCGGTCGCCGGTGGGAGAGGCCCTGCCTCTCCCACCGGACCCCCTCTCCGCCGGGGACGGAAGCTGGTCCTCAGGCTCTGGCCTTTCGTTGGCTCTGGTGGTGACCGTTATTCTGCGGCTCGACCCCCGGGAGCAGGTGGAGGCGCAGGGGAAGCCACCGTTCGTATGAGTCCGGCGCCGGCAGGCCTGACCCGCCCGCGACGCGGCCCCGGTCTCCGGCCGGGCGTGGGGCCGGGTCTTGCCCCGGGCGCCGGAAGGCCCGACCTAGGGCGGCGGAACAGAGAACCCTCCCAGCCTCTCAGCCCCCAGACCTCCAGCCAAGGATTCCGGATGTCCTCCTACGACTTCGACCTTTTCGTGATCGGCGGCGGCAGTGCCGGCGTGCGCTGCGCCCGGATCGCCGCCGGCCATGGCGCGCGGGTGGGCATCGCCGAGAGCCGCTTCTGGGGCGGCACCTGCGTCAATGTCGGCTGCGTGCCCAAGAAGATCATGGTGCAGGCGGCGGAATACGGCCAGTGGGCGGCGGATGCGGCGGCCTTCGGCTGGGACATCGAGAAGCGCGGCCATGACTGGTCGGTGCTGAAGGAGGCGCGGGACAAGGAGGTCGCGCGCCTCAACGGCATCTACCGCCGGCTGCTGGAGGGCAACGGCGCCCAGGTCTTCGAGGCGCATGCCCGCTTCATCGACGCGCACACCCTGCAGGTGGGCGAGGAGCGGGTGACCGCGGAGCGCATCGTCATCGCCGTGGGCGGCCGTCCGATCCGGCCGGACCTGCCGGGCATCGACTGCGTGATGATCTCGGACGACCTCTTCACCCTGGAGAAGCGGCCGGAGAAGATCATCATCGTCGGTGGCGGCTATATCGGTGTCGAGTTCGCCGGGCTGCTGCACGCGCTGGGTTCGGAGGTGGTGCTGACCTACCGCCAGAAATGGCCCCTGCGCGGCTTCGACCAGGAACTGCGGGAAGGGCTGGCCGAGGCGCTCATCGCCCAGGGCATCAAGATCAACCCGGGCGAGACCATCACCGGCTTCGGTCCGGCGGGTGACGGGCGGATCGTGAACCTCGCCTCCGGCCGGGTGCTGGAAGCCGATGCCGTGCTGGTGGCGGTCGGGCGCGAACCGGCCACCCAGGGCCTGGGGCTGGCCGAGGCCGGGGTGGCGGTGGATGCGCGCGGCGCCGTGGTGGTGGACGAGGACCACGCCACCAGCGTCCCGCATATCTACGCGCTGGGCGATGTCACCGACAAGCTGAACCTGACGCCCATGGCGACGGCGGTGGGTCATGCCCTGGCCGACACGCTGTTCGGTGGCCGGCCGCGCCGCGCCTCCTATGACAACGTGCCCAAGGCCGTCTTCTCCTCGCCGCCGATCGGCAGCGTCGGCCTGACCGAGGAGGAGGCCGCGGCGCGGGGGCCGACCGACATCTATCTCACCCGCTTCACCCCGATGCGCCACACGATCAGCAAGCGGGAAGGGCGGCGTAGCCTGATGAAGGTGGTGGTGGATGCGCGGACCGACCGCCTGCTCGGCATCCACATGCTGGGCGAGGATTCGCCGGAGATCCTCCAGGGCTTCGCCGTGGCGGTGGTGAACGGGCTGACCAAGGCGCAGCTCGACGCCACCATCGGCATCCATCCGACCGCCGCCGAGGAATTCGTCACCCTCCGCTCCCCCGCCCGGCGGGCGGGGGACATGCAGGACGAAGAAGGCCGGGAGGAGGTGTAGTCCGCAGGCGGGACCGCCCCCGGGAGGAAGGAGGCTTTCCCAAGGGGGCTTTCCCAAGGGGGCTTTCCCAGGGGGGGCTTTCCCAGGGGCCGGAACCGCCGCTATGGTCCCGCCCCCGAAAACGGAAGCGCCACAACGATGACCAGCAAGGACTGGCACCCCGGATCCTGGCGCGACATGCCGATCCGCCAGGTGCCCGACTACCCCGATAGCAACGACCTCGCGGCCGCGGAGGCGAAGCTCGCCTCCTTTCCGCCGCTGGTCTTTGCCGGGGAGGCAGACCGGCTGACGGCGCGCCTCGCCGATGCGGCGGAAGGCCGCGCCTTCATCCTCCAGGGCGGCGACTGCGCGGAATCCTTCGCGGATTTCCGGGCCGACAACATCCGCGACACCTTCAAGGTGCTGTTGCAGATGGCGGTGGTGCTGACCTTCGGCGCCTCCCTGCCCGTGGTGAAGCTGGGCCGCATGGCCGGGCAGTTCGCCAAGCCCCGCTCCTCCGACACGGAAACGCGCAACGGCGAGACGCTGCCCTCCTATCGCGGCGACATCGTCAACGGGCCCGAATTCACCGCCGCGGCGCGCGTGCCCGATCCGGCGCGCATGGAATTCGCCTATCTCCAGTCCGCCGCGACGCTGAACCTGCTGCGCGCCTTCGCCACCGGCGGCTTCGCCGACCTGAACCAGGTGCATCGCTGGAACCTGGGCTTCGTGGCGCGCTCGCCGCTGGCGGAACGCTACCAGGACCTCGCGGCGCGCATCGACGAGACGCTGCGCTTCATGCGGGCCTGCGGCATGGAGAACGCGCCGCAGCTCCACGAGACGGAGTTCTACACCTCGCATGAGGCGCTGCTGCTCGGCTACGAGCAGGCGCTGACGCGCGAGCCCTCGACGCATCCACGCCGGCACTATGCCTGCTCGGCGCATTTCCTCTGGATCGGCGACCGCACGCGGCAGCCGGACGGGGCGCATGTCGAGTTCCTGAGCGGCGTGGCCAATCCGATCGGGCTGAAGGTCGGGCCGACCACCTCGGTGGAGGACCTGCTGCGGCTCACCGAGCGTCTGAACCCGCGCAACGTGCCGGGGCGGCTGACGCTGATCACCCGCATGGGCGCCGGCAAGGTGGAGCAGCACCTGCCGCCGCTGCTGCGCGCGGTGAAGGCGGAGGGACGCAAGGTCACCTGGATCACCGACCCGATGCACGGCAACACCGTGCCGGCCGGCAGCTACAAGACCCGCTCCTTCGACGCCATCCTGCGCGAGGTCCGCAGCTTCTTCGACGTGCATCAGGCCGAGGGCACCTGGCCCGGCGGCGTGCATGTGGAGATGACGGGCGCCGACGTCACGGAATGCCTGGGCGGCGCGCATCGTCTGACCGAGGCCGACCTGTCCCGCTCCTACGCCACGGCCTGCGACCCGCGGCTGAACGCGGAGCAGTCGCTGGAACTGGCCTTCCTGGTGGCCGAGGAGCTGAAGGCGCGTCGTCCGGGCGCGAGCAGCCTGCCGCTCCAGGCGGCCCAGTAGCCCTGGGCAGGTAGCCCGGGCCCCCGGCTCGGCCTGCCGGGCGCGGTGCGGATCTGCATCGCCCCGGCGGCATGGGTGGCCTCCCGGCGGCATGTCACAGTCCACCGGGCCAGGCTGGGCGGTGCGTCAGCCGGGAAGGCGCGCGGTGCCCACGGCATGCCGCGCGGGACGATGGATCGAGGGAAGGACAGAGGCATGGCGGAGCCCCCGGCAGGACCGGCCCCGAGCAGGGCGGAGATGGAGGCGGAGATCACCGCCCGCACCGACAGCTACTTCAACCGCACCAAGGCGATCGTGACGGCCCATGGCGACTGCCGCGTCACCTATGCCGTCTTCCTGCGTCGGCCCGTGATCTCCGCGCCGCGCCTCGCGCTGGAATGGCTGCGGCGTGTGACGGCCGAGCGCGGGCTGGAGGTGCAGATCGACCTGATGCACCCCGAGGGAAGCTGGGTCGGCGCCGGCGATCCGCTGCTCTACGTCACCGGCTCCTTCGTGGGGCTGGTGGACCTGGAGACGCTGCTGCTGCAGCAGGTGGGGCCGCCCTGCGTCGCCGCGCACAACGCCTACCAGATGTGCCTGGAACTGCCGAGGATCCCCTTCCTGGCCATGGATGCGCGGCACTGCGCCGGCGCCGACATGCAGGAGATGATGGCCTATGCCGCCGCCGTCGGCGGCGACGCCGCCCGCAAGGAGGGCGCTCGCGGCTTCGTCGGCAATGCCAGCAACGCCACCGCCCACTGGTTCGGCACCCCGGCCGGGCTGGGCACGATGCCGCATGCGCTGATCGGCTATGCCGGCTCCACCCTGCGCGCCGCCGAGATGTTCCGCGAGACCTATCCGGACGACGACCTGACCGTGCTGACCGACTATTTCGGCCGGGAGATCGCGGACGGGCTGGAGGTCTGCCGTCGCTTCCCGGATCTCGCCGCCGCGGGCCGGATCTCCGTGCGGCTGGACACGCATGGCGGCCGCTACCTGGAAACGCTCGACCCCGGCGAATCCTACGCGGTGCTGGAGCGCAACATGCCCGGCGCCATCCGCCGCTACCGCACCGAGGAGGAATTGCGCTTCCTGGTCGGCACCGGCGTTTCCGCCGCCGCCATCTGGCGGATGCGGGAGGCGCTGGACAAGGCCGGCTTCCCGAAGGTGCGGATCATCGCCTCCTCCGGCTTCTCCGTCGCCAAGTGCCGCGTGATGTCGGAGGCCAGGGCGCCGCTCGATGTCGTCGGCACCGGCTCCTTCATCCCCGATCGCTGGAGCGAGACCTACGCCACGGCGGATATCGTGGCCTATGACGGGGTGCCGCGGGTCAAGGTCGGGCGCGAGTTCCTGCTGCGGGGCGGCAGGCCCGGCTGAGGCGGGGGCCGGAGGGCTCTTCCGCGCCGGCGGAATGCCCCCGGCAGGCCCGTTTCAGGGAAACGGGGCCAGAAGAACGAAGGTTCTGGCGGTATCGAGGATATCCAGCCCGAAATGCCGGCAGGCATCCTCCATCAGCCGAACGGCCAGCACGGTCAGCGCGACCACGATCATGCCGAGGGCGGTCCTTGCCCCGGCCTGGGTGACGAGCAGCGCCTGCATGTTCTGCTGCGTCCCGGGGCGCACGACCTGGCGCCTCCACAGGTGCAGCTGCCGCTTCCAGTCCTCCAGCATGGCGCCTCGTCTTCCACTGCGTGACGGAGGCCCGCCCCCGGGAGAGGCGGAGCCGGGATTCCGTGTGCGCAGACTGCCACCGATGCAAAGTTCGAGATAGGGGTCGTTTTTTGATACGGCTCGGATGGCGCATCACGAGTCTGGTGACGGAGCCGTGCCGCCGTTCACCGGCCCTTCACCTTCCCGGAGGTATCCTTCGCCCATTTGAAGGGTGAAAGTGTGAATGCGCCTGTATCGTGATCTTTCCGTGGGACGGAAACTGGCGGTCTCGGCCGGGCTGACGCTGCTTCTTCTGGGGATGCTGCCGGCTGTGACCTGGCAGGAAGCCGGCAATATCGCCCGGCAGGCGGACGAGTTCTCCGGCGCCAACAGGGCCTCGCTGCGCCTCAACGACCTGTCCGGCAAGGTCCAGTCCGTCCCGGCCCTGGCGCTCACCCTGCGCGATGCACAGACCGGGGACGCCGTGCGGGACGCCGAGGCGCGGGCGAGGCAACTGCTGCGGCAGGCGGAGGAGCAGGGGCCGGCTCTCCTGCGCGAGTTGCCGGAGGCGTTGCAGGCGCGCCTGGCGGAAATGCCCACGCTGCTGCGGGACTATGCCGGCGCGGTCGACGAGATGGCCGAAAACCGCCTGCGCCTGTTGCAGGCGCGCGACGGGCGCTTCTATCCCATCAGCGCCGCCATCGACCAGACGATGGAAAGCGTGCTCAGCGCCGTCGAGTTCGATACGGACAGCAATTCCGCGGCCACCGAGCTGCGGGAGCGGATGGCGAGCTTCCAGAACGCGGTGAACGACATCCGCTTCGGCCTCCAGCGCTTCCTGGCCACGCAGGACGCCCAGCAGACGCGCCGCATCCGCTCCGCCATCGCGAAGCAGAGGGTGCATCTGCAATCCGCGCTGAGCGTGCCGATGGCCGAGCGTTTGAAGGAGGATGTGCGGAAGGCGGGCCAGCTCGCGGCCGAGCTGGTCGCGGCGACGGACGAGATCCTGGGCGCCGGGGAGGCGCTGGAAGGCATCATGGCCCAGCGGATCCAACCCGGCGCCCAGGCCCTGCGGGAGCTCGGCGACAGCACCGGCCACGCCCTGGCGGAGCGTGTGGCGCAGGCGGATACGGGGGTGGCGGGCTCGATCCGGCGGCTGTGGAAGTTGCCGCTGATCCTGGGCGGCGTCGTGACGCTGCTGCTGGCGGTTTCCGGCTGGATCAGTGCCCGCGCCATCGGGGCGCCGATGCGGCGCCTGGCCGGCGCGGTCGCCGCCATCGCCGGCGGCGACGTGGGTCGGCCCGTGCCCGACCGCAACCGGCGCGACGAGATCGGGGCGATCGCCCAGGCACTGGAACGGCTGCGCGCCGTGGCGGGGGACGCCTTCGCTCGCGGGCAGATGATCGAGCAGCTGCCGGTCGGCATCATGACCGCCGACCCGAAGGACGGGTTCCGCATCACCTACGTCAATGCGGGCATGGTCGCGCTGCTGGAGCGGCTGCGCGGCGTGCTGCCCTGTGCGCCGGAGGCGGTGAAGGGCCGGAGCATCGACATCTTCCACCACCATCCCGGAGAGGTGCGTGCGATCCTTTCCGACCCGGCGCGGCTGCCCCACCGCACCCGGATCAAGCTGGGCGACGAGGTCTTCGACCTGCGGGCCAGCGCCATCACCGACGCCGCCGGCGGCTATGTCGGGCCGATGCTGAGCTGGACCCTGGCGACGGAGCAGGCGAGGCTGGCCGATGTCTTCGAGGGCGAGGTGGGCCGCCAGGTGGAGGGCGTGGCCAGCCGGGCCGACGAGCTGCGCCAGGCGGTGGCGGCGGTTTCCGCCTCCGCCGCGGATTCCGGTGACCGCGCCCGCCAAGTGGCCGAGATCTCCCGCCAGTCCAGCGCCGACGTGCAGGCGGTGGCGGCGGCGGCGGAGGAGATGGCCGCCAGTGTCAACGAGATCACCCGCCGCGTCGGCGAGGCCGCGAGCGTGGCGGGGCAGGCGGTGAGCGAGGTGCAGTCCACCGATTCCATCGTGCGTTCGCTGAGCGAGAGCGCGGGACGCATCGGCGACGTGGTGCGGCTGATCTCCGACATTGCGGGGCAGACCAACCTGCTGGCGCTGAACGCGACGATCGAGGCGGCGCGGGCCGGCGAAGCGGGCAAGGGCTTCGCGGTGGTCGCCGGGGAGGTGAAGGGCCTGGCCGCGCAGACCGCCCGCGCCACCGAGGAGATCACCGCGCAGATCGGCCAGATGCAGTCGGCGACGGCCGAGGCGGTTTCCGCCATCCAGGGCATCGGCAGCACGGTGGAGCGCACCAGCGAGATCGCCACGGCCATCGCGGCGGCGGTGGAGCAGCAGGGCAGCACGACGCGCGAGATCGCCCGCTCGGCGGCGCAGATGGCGGAGGGCAGCGGCATGGTGGCCGACGCCATCGTCCAGGTGCAGGGTGCCGCGGAGCAGACCGGCGCGGCGGCGGCGCAGATCATGGCCGCCAGCGGCGACCTGTCCGAGCGCGCGGCCAGCCTGCGTGCCCAGGCGGGCAGCTTCCTGGGGGCGATCCGGGCCGCGTGACGGCCGGGGAGGGCGCCGGGCCGGGGCGGTTCAGCCCTGCATCCGGACGGCGCCCCCCAGGTTGGCACCCTGGCCGGCGCCACGCTGGCGGATCATGTCCTGTTCCGCCTGCGCGCCCTCGGCATCGGTGAGGAAGGTGAAGATCGCGAAGCGGCGGCCGCGCGTGACCGGCAGGGCCTCGTGCAGCAGGTCGCAGCAGAAGACCGCACCGCCGCCGGCCTCCGGCGCATACCGGTCGGGGCCGAATTCGGGGAAGGCGATGGTGCCGCCGTCATAGTCCATCCCCTGGCTGTTGAGGTTCAGGCTGAGCGCGAAGCGGCGGTGCCGGGTGAAGGGTGTGCGGTTGTCGCGATGCGCGCCAAAGGCCCCGGCATCCGCGGAATCGTAGCAGCCGATGCGGGGCGGCTCGAAGCTGGCGGCGCGGAAGCGGAAGGCGCGCATCATCTCCGGCAGCACGCGCCGCTTCAGGCGCTCGGCGAAACTGGCATAGAGCTGTCGGTTGTCCAGCGCGACATCGGCGCGCCGCTTGATGCTGGCGGCGGCACTGGCGGCGCCGGCGGCGCTGGCCACGCGGTCCTTCATCTTCTCCCCGGCCTGCCAGTGCCGCAGCAGGGCGGAGATCAGCGCCGGCTCCAGGATGTCGGGGATGATCAGCACCGGGGCCGGGGCGCTGCGCAGCACCGGCGGGGCGGGCGGCACCAGCGTGTCGAGCACCTCCTCCAGCGCCCCGGGGCCGGCGGCGACATGGCCGATCTTGCCGCGCGCCAGCAGCACCGCGGCGCCGCCCTCCGCCCCCAGGCCCAGCATGCCGGCGAGCTGCCGTTCCGGATCGAAGACGCGGGACAGCGCTTCCTCGCGCAGGATGCCGTCCGGCGGCGCCGCCTCCACCAGCACCAGCATGGCGCCGAGGGCACGGGCCGCGCGCTCCGCCTCCAGCAGCGCCGCCTCCGCCGGGAAGGGCGGCAGCAGCAGGATGCGGTGCAGGTGGGCGATGGACTGGTGCGTCGCGTCCCAGGCCCCGCCCTGCGCATCCGGCAGGGTCAGCGAGGCGACGAAATCCCCAGGGCTGAGGCGCGGCAGGGTCTGGCTCATGTCCTGGTTTGTCCCGCGCCATGGCCGGAGATGGCAAGGGGGCCGGTGGGGGAGCATCGCCGTGGCGCTGGGCAGGGCAGGCCGCCCCCATGGGAATGGACAGCGATGCTGACCTGCCGCAGTCTCGGCCGCCATGCCCGATTGCGCCGCCCGGCCCCTGCCACCCCGCTCGTCCATCCCGCGCCCCTCCCAGCAGCACCCGGGGTCGGCGGAGGAGGCAGCCCTGCCCGGGCGTGTGCCCCGCGACCCCGCGGCGGCGGCCCGGGAGTGGCGTCTGGGGCTGCTCTGCATGCTGGGCGTGCTGGTCTGCTGGTCGGGCTTCCTGCTGTCCGGGCGGCTCTCGACCAGGCAGGCCTTCACCGCGGGCGACATGGCGGCGCTGCGCTTCACCGGCAGCCTGCTGGCCGGGCTTGCGGTGGTCGCCTGGCGGGGGTGGCCACGCCTTTCCCTGGTCCGGGGCGCGGCGCTCGCCTTCTGCGCCGGCTTCGGCTACGCGCTGCCCGTCTATGCGGGCTTCGCCTATGCCCCGACCGCCCATGCCGGGGTGATGCTGATCGGCACATTGCCCTTCGTCACCACCGCCCTGGCGGTTGTTTTCCTCGGCGAGCGCTGGTCGCGGCAGCGCGTCCTGTCCCTGCTGGTGGTGGCGCTCGGCATCGCGCTGCTGGCCGGGGCGACGCTGGGCGAGCATCCGGGCGCCTGGCGCGGCGACCTGCTATTCCTGCTCGCGGGGGTGTTCTGGTCCGTCTACACGCTGCTGGTGCGGCGCTGGCGCGTGCCGGCGCTGACGGCGGTGCTGTCCGTTTCGCTGCTGCCGGCGCCGGTCTTCCTGCCGCTCTGGTACTTCGCCCTGCCCAGCAACCTGCCGACCATCGGCTGGGGGCCGGTGCTCTGGCAATTCGCCTATCAGGGCGTAATCGCGGCGGTGATGGCGAGCTTCCTCTACACGCGGGCGGTGAATGCGCTGGGGGCGGCGACCGCCACGACCATCACCGCCTTCGTGCCCGCCCTGGCCGCCATCGCCGCCTGGCCGCTGCTGGGCGAGGCGCTGGAGCCCGGCGGGATGGCTGGGGTGGCACTGGTCTCGGCCGGGATCATCCTGGGGGTGCTGGGCCCCTGGGGCCGCCGCCGCGCGGCCGGAACGCAGGGGGAGGAATAGGCCCGGCGGGACCATTCCGCGCCGTTCTCAACATCACCAATTAATACTTTGTTTTACTACAGATATTTTCAGGCTTCCGTGAATTCCCCCGGGGGGCGCTCTGATCTAGCCTCCTGGTCATGCCAGAATCCGCCTCCCTGCGCATCGCCTTGGCCCAGACCGATCCCTGGATGGGGGACATACGGCGCAACGTCGCCCGCCTCCTGGCGCTGCGCGCCGAGGCCGCTGCGCAGGGGGCCGACCTGCTGGTGGCGCCGCGCCTGGCCCTGCTGGGCGCGCCGCCGGAGGACCTGGCGCGCGATCCCGCCGTGCTGTCCGCCTGCGAGGCGGCGATCCGGCATCTGGCCGAAGCCACCGGGGATGGCGGGCCCGGCCTGCTGCTCGGCGCGCCCTGGCGCGAGGCCGGGCGCTGCCACGACGCCGCCTTCCTGCTCGATGGCGGGCAGGTCCGCGCGCGGCGGGCGCGGCATGAGCCGGGCGAGCCCGGGCTGGCGGAGGATGTCATGCTCTTCGCCACCGGCCCGGCGCCCGGGCCGATGGTCTTCCGCGGCCTGCGCCTGGGCGTGATGGTGGGGGCGGATGCCGCCGGGCCGGCCGTGGCGGAGACCCTGTCCGAAAGCGGCGCCGAGCTCCTGCTGGCCCTGGAGGCCGATCCCTTCCGGCCGGGCGGGGCGGAGCGGCGCATCGACCGGGCGGTGGCCAGGGTGGTGGAGACCGGCCTGCCGCTGCTCTCGGTCAACCTTGTCGGGGCGCAGGACGGCATTGCCTTCGACGGCGCTTCCTTCGCCCTGAATGCCGACCGCCGTCTGGCCCTGCGCCTGCCCGGCCTGGCCGAGACCCTGGGCATCTCGGAATGGCGGCAGGGCGGCGCGGGCTGGGAGGCGGTGCCGCAGCCCCTGCCCGAACCGCCCGGGGAGGCGGGGCTGCTCTGGGAGGCGCTGCTGACCGGACTGCGCGCCCAGTTGATGAAGAACGGCCATGGCGAGATCCTGCTGGAGCTGGACGGCACTCCGGCGGCGGCGCTGACGGCCCTGCTGGCGGTGGAGGCCATCGGCGCCGCGCGGGTGCGGGCGGTGCTGCTGCCGGGGCTCGGCATCCGCTCCGGCCGGCGGGCGGCGGAATGCGCCCTGCGCCTGGGCATCGGCACGGACACGCTGCCGACCGGCTCCGCGACCGGCGCAGTCCATTCGGTGCTGGGGGCGGAGGCCCGGGACCTCGACGTCTCGCCGCGCCTGCGCCACCTGCTGCTGGAGGCCCTGGCCGAGGTGCGCGGGGCGCTGCTGCTGTCCTCCGGCACGCGGTCCCGCTACCTGCTGGGGCTGATGGGGCCGGGGGCCTATGCGCCGCTCTCCGGCCTCTACGACAGTGAGGCCGCCGTGCTTGCCCGCTGGGGGCTGGAGCGGGGCTGGCTGACCGAGGTGCTGCTGCGCCCCTCCGAGGCTCCGGCTCCGGACCTGCCCGCCGGCCTGCCCCCGGTGGAACGGCTCGACCCCATCCTGCGGGTCCTGGCGGGGGAGGCCGGGACGGGTGACAGGCCGCCCCTGGACGCGCTGCTGCGGGACGGGCATGACCGGGCGACGGTGCTGCGGGTCTGGCGTTTGATGGACGGGGCCGCGTACAAGCGCCGGACCTCGCCGCCGGGCTGGGGGATCGGTCCCGCCGGCCCGGCCCGGCACACCCCGATCACGAACGGATTTACGGCCCAACTGGCATGACGCTTCCGGCATGAGCGACCTTTTCTCCCCCGAGGGCGGCTATGCCGTCCGTATCCGCGACCTGTCCGGCGGCAATGGCGCCGAGCCGGTGGAAACGATCCGCGGCTTCGAGAGCCTGGCCCATGCCAATGCCTTCGCCCGCCGCTATGTGCGGGATTCGGTCGAGCGCTGCCGTGCCCCCGGCATGACGGGCGAAGATGTGCTCGCCGCCTGGTTCGCCTTCGGCGAGGATGCCGACGTGACCGGCGCCGGCGGCGAGGGCTGGACCAGCGGCGCCGAGGTGAAGGGCTTCGCCGCGACGCGCGCCACCGATGCCGAGGAGCGCAACTGGCGCGTCCTCGACCCGCGCCGGCTGGACGGGAATGACGAGGAGGGGGAGGACGAGGCATGAAGGTCCGCTTCGCCCCCAGCCCGACCGGCTACATCCATGTCGGCAATGCCCGGGCCGCGCTGGCCAACTGGCTCTTTGCGCGGCAGAAGGGCGGGCAGTTCCTGCTGCGCCTCGACGACACCGACACGGAGCGCTCCAAGCCCGAATATGCCCGGGCGATCGAGGAGGACCTGCGCTGGCTTGGCCTCGACTGGGACGAGTTCCTGCGCCAGTCCGACCGCACCGCCCGCTACGAGGCTGCCGCGGAGAAGCTGAAGGCGCTGGGCCGGCTCTATCCCTGCCTGGAGAGCGAGGAGGAGCTGGAGTTCAAGCGCGAGCAGCGCCGCCGCCAGAACAAGCCGCCGGTCTATGACCGCGCCGCGCTGCGGATGACGCCGGAGCAGCTCGCCAAGGCCGAGGCGAACGGCAAGCGGCCCTACTGGCGCTTCAAGCTCTCGGGCGGCGAGGCGGCGTGGCGCGACATGGTGCTGGGCGACCGGCGGGTGAAGCTGCCGGCGCTCTCCGACCCGGTGCTGGTGCGGGCGGACGGCACCTTCCTCTATACCTTCACCTCGGTGGTGGACGACCTGGAGACGGGGATCACCCATGTCATCCGGGGCGAGGACCATGTCACCAACACGGGCATCCAGCTCGACATCATGGGCGCGCTGGGCATGGGGCGGGAGATCCGCTTCGCCCATCTGCCGCTGCTGGTGGATGCCGAGGGCGCGCCCCTGTCCAAGCGGCTGAACAGCGTCTCGCTGCGCCAGTTCCGCCGCGACGGGATCGAGCCGGCGGCGCTGGCCGGCTACCTCGCCGCGCTGGGCGCTCCGCGCGACCCGGTGCCCGCCATGCCGGCGGATCTGGTGGCGGGCTGGTCGCTGGAGGGGCTGTCCCGCTCCGCCGCGCGCTTCGACCCGCGGCAGATGCTGGCGCTGAACCGGAAATACCTGCACGGGCTGGATTTCGCCGCCGTGCGCGACCGGCTGCCGCCGGAGGCCACGGAGGCGTTCTGGCTGGCGGTCCGGGGCAATCTCGACACGCTGGGGGAAGCAAAGGACTGGCTCGACGTGGTCGAGGGGGATATCCTTCCCTCCGAGCAGCCCGAGGAGGCGGATTTTCTCCGCGCCGCCCTCGCCTGCCTGCCCGAGGAGCCCTGGAACGGTGACACCTGGTCGCGATGGACGGCGGAACTGGCGGGACGCACGGGGCGCAAGGGCCGCCTGTTGTTCTGGCCGCTGCGCCGGGCGCTGACCGGCGAGGAACACGGGCCCGACCTCAAGGCCCTTCTGCCGCTGATCGGGCGCGAACGCGCCGTGCAGCGGCTCACCGCCTCGGCGGGATGAGTTTCGGTTGATGCAGATCCAGCTCCATGACAGCGCCCAGCGGCGCAAGCGCGACTTCACGCCGATCGACCCGGGAAACATCCGCATCTATGTCTGCGGCCCGACGGTCTATGACCTCGCGCATCTCGGCAATGCGCGGCCGGTCGTCGTCTTCGACGTACTGGCGCGCTTCCTGCGCCGCGCCTTCCCGGGCGTCACCTATGTCCGCAACATCACGGACGTGGATGACAAGATCAACGCGCGCTCGCGCGAGACGGGCGAGCCCATCGCCGCCATCACCGCGCGCACGGCGGCGGATTTCCATGCCGACATGGCGGCGCTGAACTGCGCGCCGCCGGACCACGAGCCGCGCGCGACCGAGACGATCCCCGAGATGATCGCGATCATCGAGCGGCTGATCGCCAACGACTATGCCTATGCGGCGGAGGGGCATGTGCTCTTCTCCGTCTCGGCCTATGCCGAGTACGGGCGGCTCTCGGGCCGCGATCCGGAGGAGATGCTGGCCGGTGCCCGCGTCGAGGTCGCGCCCTATAAGCGCGATCCGGGCGATTTCGTGCTCTGGAAACCCTCCGACAGCGAGACGCCGGGCTGGGACAGCCCCTGGGGCCGTGGCCGCCCCGGCTGGCATATCGAGTGCTCCGCCATGTCGTGGAAGTATCTCGGCGAGGAGTTCGACATCCATGGCGGCGGGCAGGATCTGCTCTTCCCGCACCATGAGAACGAGGTGGCGCAGAGCTGCTGCGCCTTCCCCGGCAGCCATTTCGCGCATTACTGGGTGCACAACGGCATGCTCCGGGTGAATGGCGAGAAGATGTCGAAGTCGCTCGGCAACTTCCTTACCGTGCGCGACATCCTGGCCCACGGGCCCTGGGCGGGCGAGGCTTTCCGCCTGCTGCTGCTGCGTACCCACTACCGCTCCGAGATCGACTACACGCTGGATCGGCTGGAGGAGGCGAAGCGGGAGCTGGACGATTTCTACGCCCTGCTGGCCCGCATCCCGGGCGATGCGGCGGCCGACGAGGAACAGGCCGCGCGCCTTGCCGCCTGGGCGCTGGAGCCGCTGGCCGACGACCTGAACACGCCGCTGGCGCTGGCCCGGCTGCGCGACCTGCGCACGCTGGCCAATATCGGCGCCGTGGGCGGTTCCGCGACGGTGGTACTGGGCCGCATCGGCCTGTCCGAGGCGCCGGAGCCGGGCACGGCGGCGGCGGCGCTGCGCGAGGCCGCCGGGGTGCTGGGGCTGCTGTCCAGCGATCCGCAGGGCTGGCGCCAAGGGGGAGCGGATGGCGAGGCGGCGGCGATCGAGGCCGCCATCGCGGCACGCCTCGCCGCCCGCAAGGCGCGCGACTGGGCCGAGGCAGACCGCATCCGCGACGATCTCGCCGCGAAGGGCGTTGTGCTGGAGGACGGGCCGAAGGGCACCACCTGGCGCCGGGCCTGAGCCGGCGGCGGAGCGTCCGGGACGAGCGCTCCGCCGTTCAGCCCTTCCGCACCCGGACATGCAGGAAGAGCGGCGCCACCCGCGTATCCGCCACCGTCGGCACCTGCCGCGCCAGTTCCTCGCTGGCGCAGGGCTCGCCCATCGCCTCGATGCGCAGCCGGGCCGCCAGGATGATCGAGACCCAGCCCGACAGGGTGCGGTAGAAGCGGGGCGTGCGGAAGGGCGGGATGCCGGCGCGTTCCTCCACCGGCAGGGTGGAGAAATGCCATTCGTCCACGGCGCCGCCGGTGTCGTCGAAGTAGCGCGACACCTCCACTCCCAGCACCATGCCCTCCCCGTCACGCAGCACGCGCCGCCGGGGCGGGGCGAAGCAGGGGTGCAGGATCGAGAACTGCAGGAAGCCGCCGGGACGCAGCACCCGCGCCGCCTCGCGCAGCGCCTGGGCCTGGTCGGGCATGTCCATCAGCGACATGAATGCCGTGGCGAAGTCGAAGCGCGCATCGGGGAAGGGCAGGGCGGTGCCGTCCCCCACGCCATAGGCGATGCCGAGCGGTTCCGCCGCCTCGGCCTCCCGCGCATGGCGGATGAAGGTGGGGGCGATGTCCACCGCCCGCATCCGCGCGCCGAGCCGGGCGAGCTGCCGCGTGTTGGCGCCCTCGCCGCAGCCGATATCGATCCCCTCGAGCTTGGCCACGGGCGGCAGCATCGCCAGGAAGGCCGGCGTGTTCAGCGCGTCGCGGTACACGTCCATCCCGGCGCGGACCTGACGCGTCCAGTGCTCCGCATTGGCTTCCCAGTGCGCGGCGACTTCGGCGTGATCCATGGCGGCGCATTCCTGTTCCGGCGTGCGGGGAGGGCCGGGACGCATGGCACGGGCCGGTGACAGGGGCATGACACTCCGGTTCCCGGGACATGACTGGGATGGGTCAGGGCCGCGCCGCCGAACGTGTCCGGAAAGGGCGAGGGCCGCCCTTGCCTTCCCGCAAGGGGAAGGCCGCAGCCCTGTCCTCCCAGGGGCCGGGCGGAGTCCGGCCCAGACGATCGGGAAGGAGAATCCCCATGTTCCGCACCCTGCTGCTGCTGGGTACCTTGACCCTCGCCCAGCCCGCCATGGCGCAGATGGCCGGTCATGGCACCCATGGCGCCTCGCCCGCCGCCCCCACGGCCCCGCCCACGGGCAGGGCGGCATCGAGCCCGAGCACGGCGGAATACCGTGCCGCGATGGAGCGGATGCACAAGGCCATGGACATCCCCTACACCGGGGATGCCGACAAGGACTTCGTGGCCGGGATGATCCCGCACCACCAAGGGGCGATCGACATGGCCCGGACCGTGCTGAAATATGGCAAGGACCCGGAGATCAGGAAGATCGCCCAGGACGTGATCGCGGCGCAGGAGCGGGAGATCAAGGAACTGGAGGCGATCCGCAAGCGGCTGAACTGAGCCCCGCGCGGCGGCCCCTTGCTCCCGGGCGCCCGGCGACGCATGCACGCGGCCTGACACGGGCGCGAGGCGGGAGAGCGAGGGCATGACGGGACGGGATGGCGGCGCGGACCTGCATCCGGCACCGGGCGAGAGCCCGATCGTGGTGCTGGTGCGGCCGCAGCTTGCCGACAATATCGGGGCCGTGGCGCGGGCCATGGCCAATGGCGGGCTGTTCCACCTGCGGCTCGTGGCGCCGCGCGACGGCTGGCCGCAGGAACGCGCCTGGGCCACGGCGAGCGGCGCCGGGCGCATCCTGGATGCCGCCACGGTGCACGAGACCGTGGATGGGGCGGTGGCGGACTGCCAGCGCGTCTTCGCCACCTGCCCCCGGCCGCGCCATGTGATCATCCCCGTGCGCACGGCGCGCGCCGCCGCCGAGGACCTGCGCGGGATCAACGGCCGGGGCCTGCGGGCAGCGGTGCTGTTCGGGCCGGAGCGCGCCGGGCTGGACAACGAGGACATGGCGCGGGCGGACACGCTGGTGCGCTATCCGCTGAACCCGGCGCACATGTCGCTGAACCTCGCCCAGGCGGTGATGGTGCTGGCCTATGAGTGGTGGACCGCCGCCGAAGCGACGCCGCCGCGCCAGCTCATGACCAACGAGACGCATGTCGCCAGCAAGGAGGAGCTGGAAGGCTTCCTCGGGCGCCTGACCTCCGAGCTGGATGCCTGCGGCTTCCTCAGCAACGCGCAGAAGCGGCCCGGGATGATCCGCAACCTGCGCCACCTCTTCCAGCGCGGCGAGGTGACGGAGCAGGAATTGCGGACCCTGCACGGCGTGGTGAGCGAGCTGTCGCGCGGGCGCATGAAGCGCGGGCGGCCGGAGGAGGACGAGGAGCCGGGTTGAGCCGGCCTCCTCATCCCGCCGGCGCCGCCCCGACCTTCCGGATGCCCTTGCGCGCGGCATAGGCGGCCCTGTCCATCGGCCTGCCGCTCCCTGCCTTGTGGGACCGGTTCCGTCATGCGGCGTGTGACGGAACGGTCGCGCGCGGTGTTACCGGCGCGCCTGTTCCAGCACGAAGCGCACGCCGGGCCTGGCCAGCCCGCCCGCCACGCCGATGGGCGTGCCGTCGGCGCGCCAGCAGGCGGCGCCGGTCATCATTCCCGCTTCCCCGAAGGCGATCAGGTTCATGCCGCCGCCCACGGTCGGCACCGTCGCCACCTCGTGGCCCATGGCGGCCAGCTCCTCCCGCACCGTGGGGGCGACGCCGCCCTCGGCCTCCAGCGCCAGGCCCTGGGTCCAGATCCGGGGGGCCTCCACCGCCTCCTGCGGGCTCATGCCGTGGTCGATCATGTTCAGCACCGCCTGCATGGCCGAGCCGAAGATCTTCAGCCCGCCCGGCAGGCCCAGCGCGAAGACCGGCCTGCCGTCGCGCAGCACGATGGTCGGCGCCATGGAGGTGGTGATGCGCTTGCCCGGCGCCACGGACTGGGCGAGGCCCGGGCGCGGGTCGAAGTTGCACATGTAGTTGTTGGGGATCAGCCCCAGCCCGGGGATGCGGACCCGCGCGCCGAAGAGGCCGTTGATGGTCTGCGTCATGGCCACGACGTTGCCGGCGGCATCGGCGGTGGTGACATGGGTGGTGTCGGCGCTCTCGTCGAGCGGTGCCACGCCGGGCGCCCAGTCGCGCGCATGGCCGGGGTCGAACCCGGCCCGCCGTTCCTCCGCATAGGGCCTGGAGACCAGCCGCTCCACCGGGATGCGCACGAAAGCCGGGTCGGCGGTGACCATGGCGCGGTCGGCGAAGGCGAGCTTCAGCGCCTCGGCGATCCGGTGCAGGGTCGGCGCCGTGCCGAAGCCCAGGGCACGGAGGTCGAAGCCCTCCAGGAAGTTCAGCATCTGCACCATGTGCATGCCGCCGGCGGAGGGGGCGGGGGGACCGACCACCTCATGCCCGCGATAGGTGCCGCGCACCGGCTCGCGCTCGACCGGGGCGGTGCTGGCGAGGTCCTCCCGCGTCAGGATGCCGCCGTTGCGGGCGAACCAGTCGCAGGCGGCCTGCCCCAGCGCGCCCCGGTAGAAGGCGTCCGGCCCCTCCTGCGCGATGGTGCGCAGCGTCTCGGCCGTGTCGCCCTGGACCAGCCGCGCCCCGGCCTTCAGCGGCGTGCCGCCGGGCAGGAAGACCCGCGCCATCTCCGGGTCCCGCGCCAGATCGCCCGCGGCATCGGCGATGCAGTCGGCGAGATAGGTGGTGACGGCGAAGCCCCGGGCCGCGTGGCGGATCGCCGGCTCCATCACATCCGCGAGCGGCAGCGTGCCGTAGCGGGCCAGGATGTCGCACCAGGCGCGCAGCGCGCCCGGCGAGGCGACGGCCAGGGGGCCGACCGTGTTGGCCCGGCCCAGCGTCTCCATGCGCCGCGCCGGGTCTTCGGAGGCCGGGGTGTACATCGTCCCCGACCCCGCCAGCGGCGCGGCGGAAAGCCCGTCCACGATGATGTGGCGCCCGTCGGCGAGGCGCAGATGCGTCAGCCCGCCGCCCAGCGGCCCGGTCATCATCGGCTCGACCACCGAAAGGGCGAAGAAGGCGGCGATGGCGGCGTCCACCGCATTGCCCCCGGCCGCCAGCATCTCGGCCGCGGCGGCGGAACCCAGCGGGTGGTTGGTCACCGCCATGCCGCGGCTGCCGCTGGCCGGGGCCTTCTGCGTGGTGAAGGGCGATCCCGCCCGAGCGCGCCAGCCGCCGTCCATAGACTTCCCCTCGCGTTGAAACGGGCGCACCATCCTCCCGGCCGTCCGCCAAGCCAAGACGGGATTCCCCGTCCCAGCCCGGTTTTTGCCTCCATCCCTGTTGGTGGACTGGCTGACGGCCCGCCTCGTCTGTCCCGCCCCATTTGGGCCGCACACCGATCCGTCCGCTTCCGGAGGCTCCGCCATGCCCGATACGAACATGCCCGATCCCAGCCGCATGCGCTTCGCCGTGGGCCAGCCGGTCACGCGACGGGAGGACCCGATGCTGCTGCGGGGGGAGGGGCACTACACCGACGACCTGCAGGCCGAGGGGCAGGCCCATGCCTGGATGGTGCGCAGCCCCTATGCCCATGGCGTGATCAACGGCATCGACACGGCCGAGGCGAAGTCCATGCCGGGCGTGCTGGCGGTCTACACCGGTGCCGATCTCGCGGAATACGGCCCGATCAGATGCGCCATGCCGCTGAAGAATCGCGACGGCAGCCCGCTCGCCTCGCCGGTCCGCCCGGCGCTGGCGACGGACCGCGTGCGCTATGTCGGCGACCCGGTGGCCATCGTCATCGCCGAGACGCCGGCCGAGGCGCGCGACGCGGCGGAGGCGGTGATGCTGGACATCGACCCGCTCGACGCCGTCACCGAGGCCTCCGCCGCCGCCGCGCCGGGCGCGCCGCAGCTCTATGACGACGTACCGGGCAACGTGGTGCTGGACTGGCATTCGGGCGATGCGGAAAAGGTCGCCACCGCCTTCGCCACCGCCGCGCACCGGGTGAAGCTGCCGCTGCGCAACAACCGCATCGTGGTGGCCGCGATGGAGCCGCGTGCCGCCATCGCGGAATATGACGCGGAAAGCGGGCGCTACACGCTGCGCGCCTGCTCGCAGGGCGTCTTCGGCCTGCGCCGCCAGATCGCCGAGGACATCCTCAGGGTGCCGGTGGAGAAGGTGCATGTGCTGACCACACAGGTCGGCGGCTCCTTCGGCATGAAGGGCACGGTCTATCCGGAATATCCCGGCATGTTCCACGCGGCGCGGCTGCTGGGCCGGCCGGTGAAGTGGACCGACGAGCGCTCCGGCTCCTTCGTGTCCGACCAGCACGGGCGCGACCACGAGACGGTGGCGGAGCTGGCGCTGGACGCGGAGGGACGCTTCCTGGCGGTGCGGCTGACCTCCTTCGCCAACATGGGCGCCTATCTCACCACGGTCGGGCCGCTGATGGGCACGATGGGCTTCGTGAAGAACGTCCAGTCCAACTACGCCACGCCGCTGATCGAGGTGGACACCAAGTCGGTCTTCACCAACACCAGCCCGGTCGGCGCCTATCGCGGCGCCGGGCGGCCCGAGGGCAACTACTACATGGAGCGGCTGGTCGAGGCCGCCGCGGCGCAGATCGGCATGGACCCGCTGGAACTGCGCCGCCGCAACCATATCCGCCCCGAGCAGATGCCCTATGACGCGGCCTCCGGCAGCCGGTACGATGGCGGCGAGTTCACCGCGCTGATGGAGGAGGCGCTGCGCCAGGCCGACTGGGACGGCTTCGCGGCCCGGCGGGAGGAAAGCGCCTCGCGCGGGTTGCTGCGCGGCCGCGGCCTCGGCAACTACCTCGAATGCACCGCCCCCGCCGGCAAGGAGCATGGCGGCGTGCGCTTCGAGGAGGATGGCGGCGTCACCATCATCACCGGCACGCTCGACTACGGCCAGGGCCACTGGACGCCCTTCGCGCAGCTCCTCGGCAGCCGCCTCGGCGTGCCCTTCGAGCGCATCCGGCTGATCCAGGGCGATTCCGACCTGCTGAAGCACGGCGGCGGCACCGGCGGCTCGCGCTCCATGATGTCCTCCGGCACCGCGATCATCGAGGCCTCGGAGAAGGTGATCGAGAAGGGCCGCGAGGCCGCCTCGCATCTCCTCGAAGCCGCCGTGGCGGATATCGAGTTCGACCCGGAGAATGGCCGCTTCGCCATCGCCGGCACGGATCGCGGCATCGGCATCCTGGAACTGGCCGCGCGCATGCGGGCCGCGCCGGAACTGCCGGAGGATCTGCGCTCCCTCGACGTGACGCATGTCACCGAGGACAAGCCGATGGCCTATCCCAATGGCTGCCACGTCGCCGAGGTCGAGGTCGATCCGGAGACCGGCCATGTGCATCTCGTGCGCTACCTCGCCGTCAGCGATTTCGGCGTCGAGGTGAACCCGCTGATGGTGCAGGGGCAGGTGCATGGCGGCGTCGCCCAGGGCATCGGCCAGGCGCTGATGGAGCGCGTCTCCTATGACGAGGGCGGGCAGATCCTGTCTGCCTCCTTCATGGACTACGCCCTGCCGCGTGCCGAGGACCTGCCGCCGATCCTCACTGCCTCCCGCCCCGTCCCGGCGAAGACCAACCCGGTCGGCGCCAAGGGCTGCGGCGAGGCCGGCTGCGCCGGCTCGCTGCCGGCGGTGATGAACGCCCTGGCCGATGCGCTGCGCGCCGCCGGGGCCGAGCCGGTGGACATGCCCGCCACGCCGGAGAAGGTCTGGATGGCGCTGCAGCGCACTTCGCGAGGCTGAGCAGCCTTGCCGTGCTTCGGGGGGAGGGTGTCCCCCCGGGGGCACTCACGGAAGCCTGTCAGGCTCCGGGTGCGATCAGGGCGACGGAGGGGAAATAGCTGCGGTAGCGTCCGACATCCCGCGTGAGCAGGGGCAGTTTCGCGACGGCAGCATGGGCGCCGATCAGGAAGTCTGGAAGCACACCTGTCCGTGACCCGCCGCGTGCCCGGTAGTTCTGGAAGGCCTTGCCAGCCAGGAACAAGGCCGCCCGGGGCATCGGCTGGAGCACGATTCCAGCCTCTTCCAGAAAGGCATCCACGGCTTCGATCGCCGGGAAGCGGACCGACAATTCAGCATAGACGATGTCGTTGATCAGCAATGGGCCGGCGACAGCCGCGGCATCGAGTTGCCGGATGGACCAGTCCACCCAGTTCGGGTCGTCGGTGGCCAGGTCGAGCAGGATATTGGTATCGACCAGCGTCATACCCCAGGTTCGCCCTCCGGACCCGCCTCGCTCGCCTCCTCAGTCGCCCCGCGTCAGGGCCATGATCTCGTCGGTGCTCATGCCATGCCCGGCCGCCCCCCGCAGCCGCTCGAAGCGGCTGCGGGGGGCGGCCGCGTCATCGGCGCGTGCCAGCACCACCCGGCCATCCGGTGCGACCTGGAATTCGACGGCGGTGCCGGTGGTGATGCCAAGCAGGTCCCGGACCGGCTTCGGGATGGTGACCTGCCCTTTGCTGGTGACGATGGTGGCCATGGCTTGCTTCCGGTAATACCGATGTTCCCTCTGGGTATTACCTTGGCCTCCGCCACGGCCGTGTCAAGCCCGTGGCGGAGGCCATGGCCCCCACCACGGCCATCGGCGATGCCTCAGAGCGTCTCGATCAATCCCGCCAGCACCTGCCCCCGCGCGGCGAGGTCACGCCACAGGATATGCTCGTGCGGCGCATGGGCGCCCGCGCCGGTGCAGCCCAGCCCGTCCAGGGTCGGGATGCCGAGCGCGGCGGTAAAGTTGCCGTCCGACCCGCCGCCGCGATGCTGCTTCGGCAGGTCATAGCCCGCCTGCCGCGCCAGTTCGCGCGCCGTCTCGTAGAGGCGCAGGGTTTCCGCCGTCTCCTCCATCGGCGGGCGGTTCATGCCGCCGGTGATCTCGATGCGGATTCCGTCCCGCTCCCCGGCGAGGGCCAGGATGGCCCGCTCCATCGCCACGCCGTCCGCCTCGCTGGCGACGCGCAGGTCGATCTCGCAGCCGGCCTCGGGCGGAACGACATTGGGGCGCGTGCCGCCCCAGACGGGGGCCACGTTGGTGGTCACGCCCCGCTCCAGGTCCACCAGCCCGTGCACCTTCAGCACCAGCTCGGACAGCGCCACCACGGCGCTGCGCCCCTCACTCCAGTTGCCGCCGGCATGGGCGGAGATGCCATGGACCTTCACCACAAAGCGGCCGACGCCCTTGCGCGCGGTGACGCAGGCGCCCTGCGGCCCGCCCGCCGGCTCGGCGATCAGCATGGCGCTGGCGTCTCGCGCCTCGCGCTCGATGATGGCGCGGGAGGTGGGGGAGCCGACCTCCTCGTCCGGCGTCATGATCAGCGTGACCGGGCTGCGCGTCGCCACCTTCTGGCGCAAGATCTCGCGCACCGCGTGGAAGGCGAGGAAGGAGCCCGACTTCATGTCGTAGATGCCGGGGCCGTAGGCCTTGTCGCCCTCGACGCGGAAGGGCATCGAGGCGGCGAGGGTGCCGTTGTCCCAGACCGTGTCGAGATGCACGCAGACCACCACCGGCTTGCGGTTGCTGCCGGCGGGGCCGGGCAGGCGGGCGATCAGGTTGTCGCCATAGCCGTCGCGACCGGGGATGCGCTCCAGCGTGGCCCCGGCCTCCCGCAGACCGGCCTCGGCACGGTCCACCAGCCGGTTCACCGCGGCGGCATCGGTGGTGGGGGTCTCCATCTCGACCCAGAGGCGCAGTTCCTCCAGCAGCCTCTCGCTGGTTCCGATCTCGGTGGCGGGCATGCAGGCTCCTCGCGGCAAGGCGGCCTGTCTCCGGGGCGCGCGGCGCCGGCGGCAGGTCCCCGGTTGGAAAGCGGGCTGTGTCGCGCCGCCCGCCCGGCTTGTCCATCGGGGGGTGGCGGGAATTCGCGGGGGGTGGCAGGGGCGGCTGAGCGGATCGTCATCCGGACGCGCTTTCCCCGGCGCCGCCGATGCCCTTAGATCAGGGCCATGGAAGAGACGAAGACGTTGAAGCGTGTCTGTGTGTTCTGCGGCGCCAGCAGCGGCGCCCGCCCGGTCTATGCCGAAACCGCCCGCGCCCTGGGCGAGGCGATCGCGGCGCGGGGGCTGGACCTGGTCTATGGCGGCGGCAAGGTCGGCCTCATGGGCGTGGTGGCCGATGCCGCCCTGGCGAACGGCGCCGAGGTGGACGGGGTGATCCCCGAGGCGCTCATGCAGCGCGAGGTCGGGCACGGTTCCGTGACGCGGCTGCATGTCGTCGGGTCGATGCACGAGCGCAAGGCGATGATGGCCGAGCTGTCGGACGGCTTCGTGATCCTGCCCGGCGGCTTCGGCACGATGGAGGAGGTCTTCGAGGTGCTCACCTGGTCGCAGCTTGGCCTGCACAGCAAGGGCGCGGTCTTCCTCGATGTCGATGGCTACTGGAACCACCTGATGGCGGCGCTGGACGGGATGCAGGGGGAGGGCTTCCTGAAGCCCGAGCACCGGCTGCTGGCCATGCGGGCGGAAACGCCGGAACAGGCGCTGGACATGCTGGCCGCCTTCCGACCGCCGGAAGTGGCGCGCTGGATCGTCAGCCCGGCCCAGACCTGAGCGGCGGCAGCGGGGTTCCGGCCATGGCCCAGCCTTCCGTTCCCGAGGCGGATTGCCTGCTGCTCGCGGACTGGCGCGGCGTGCCGGCGGTGGCGCGCGGCGCGGCCGTGGCGCTGGGCAATTTCGACGGCGTGCATCGCGGCCACCGGGCGGTGCTGGGCGCGGCCCATGCGGCGCGGCCCGACCTGCCCCTGGCGGCGCTCACCTTCGAGCCGCATCCGCGCGAGTATTTCCGCCCGGACGACCCGCCCTTCCGCCTGACCCCCCTGCCGGCAAAGCGGCGGGCGCTGGAGGCGGCGGGCTGCCGCATCGTCTATGCGCTGCCCTTCGGGCCGGAACTGGCCGCGATGAGCGCCGAGGATTTCGTGGAGCAGGTGCTGCATCGCGGGATCGGGGCGCGGCACCTGGCCTGCGGCGCCGACTTCGCCTTCGGGCACCGGCGGGGCGGCGACATCGCCTTTCTGGCCCAGGCCGCGGAGGCGCGCGGCATCGGCCTGTCCGTGGTGCCGCCCGTGGCGGATGCCGAGGGCACCCTGTCCTCCACCCGCATCCGCCGCGCCCTGCAGGACGGCTATCCCGAGCGTGCGACGCGCGACCTGGGCCGGGCCTGGGAGATCGCAGGGGAGGTCGTGCACGGCGACAAGCTGGGCCGCGTCCTGGGCTGGCCCACGGCCAATCTCTGGCTCGGCCGGCACCTGGAGCCGGCGCGCGGCGTCTATGCCGTGACCGTGGCCCTGCCGGAAGGGCGGGAAGTGAAGGGCGTCGCCAATATCGGGCGCCGCCCCACCCTGGGCGGGGACCCGCAGACCCGGCTGGAGGTGCATCTCTTCGACTTCTCCGGCGACCTCTACGGCCAGGAGATCCGGGTGCGGCTGGTGAACTTCCTGCGGGCGGACGCGACCTTCGCCGGGCTGGAGGAGCTCAAGGCCGCCATCGCCCAGGATGCCGAGGACGCCCGACGGGTGCTGGGCCTGGAGGCGCGCGGCCCGTAGGGCGTGGCGTCCGGCAGTGGGGCGCGGATCATGCCCGTTCCGCCGCCCCCCTGCCTGCGGGCACCGGCCCGGCAGACATGCGATGACCGGTACGCAACGGACTGGCCGGCCCGACCTGCGAGGCGGCAGGCCACCGTCATGGCTGGTCAGGTTCGTGTTCTATATGACACATGATAAAATTGCTCTGGTCATGCATAAGATAAACACCATGGGACTTACATAAGACACGCTGGATTTTGACTTGGAGCCAACTCAGGCATTCAAGAACAGCAAGGCATGGCATGCCGTTTATGCTTGAATGACGCGGCGCAGCGAAGCATCTTGATGCTCAGATCTCGGACCGGATCGGACCGGCCGAGCCAAGAGGTCATCCCATGCTTGAAGTCGTGTTCGTTGCTGTTCTCGCGGCGCTCGCCGGCGGCAATGTCGCCGCTCAGGTCGTGATGAGCACGCTTTACCCGAACGGCCTGCCGCCGCGCCTGCGGATGGCCGACTGACCGAAACAGGCTCCGGCCTGCCGCCGGCGCCCCCCCATGGTGTCCTGCCGGATGGAGGATGGCGCAGTGCCCCCTCCACCGGCCCGGACCGAAGGAGTTCCTGCCATGCTCGCTCTCGTGCTTAGCATCGCCGCCCTGGGTGCTTCCCTTGTCGGCAACATCGTCGCCCGCCAGCAGATGGACCGCCTGCCTGCCGGCCTGCTGGACAGCGCCGCCCGCACGGCCCAGTAACCGCGCCGCAAGGGGCTGGACCCGCGACGGGCCGCAAGGCGGCCGCCCGCGGCCAGCCCCGTTGACGGGCGGCCCGGCGACGGACCGTCCATGCTTTCCCGGCGACCACGTCCTGGTCATTCCAGCGCGCACGCCGGATCGTCCTCCCAGGGCCTGCGCCCGCCGTGCGGGGAGGGGGCCACCCCGGTGTCCGTCGCCGCGACGGAGGGGCTTTCGCCGTTTCCCCGCCTCCTGCCTCCGCTTTCCCGGGTTTCCGGCCGGGGCTTCCGCCCTGCGGGCCCGTGCCGCCGACCGCGCGCCTCTACCGGGCGCAGCAGCATCGCGGCCCCGCCATGGCGCGCGACTTGACCGGAACGGACCGGCCTCCGCATAAGGCGCCCATGTCCAGGCGGCACACAGCGCGAATTACCCGCCCGGCCCTCGGCTGAGGGCCGGGTTCCCCTTGTCCTTCGCGCCTTCCCCCGCCATTGCCATGGCCGACCGCCCGGAACTGCCCCGATGAACGACGCCCCCACCCCCGACACCGTCCCCGCCCGGGACTGGCGCGACACGGTCTTCCTGCCGCGCACCTCCTTCCCGATGAAGGGCGACCTGCCGAAGCGCGAGCCCGGCTGGCTCGGCCGCTGGAAGGAGACCGGGCTGCGCGACCGCCTGCGTGCCCAGTCCGCCGGGATGCCGAAATTCGTGCTGCATGACGGCCCGCCCTATGCGAACGGGCCGCTGCATATCGGCCACGCCCTGAACAAGATCCTGAAGGACGTGATCAACCGCGGCGCCCAGATGTCGGGCAAGGACGCGAACTACGTCCCCGGCTGGGACTGCCACGGCCTGCCGATCGAGTGGAAGGTCGAGGAGGAGTACCGCAACCCCAAGGGCAAGTACCGGGGCGGCGTGGACAAGGACCAGGTGCCCATTCTCGACTTCCGGGCCGAGTGCCGCGCCTATGCCGGCCACTGGCTGAACGTGCAGCGGGAGGAGTTCCAGCGCCTGGGCGTGCTCGGCGACTGGGAGCATCCCTACGCCACGATGAACTTCTCCTCCGAGGCGGTGATCGCGGGCGAGATCGGCAAGTTCCTGCTGAACGGCTCGCTCTATCGCGGCCTGCGCCCGGTGATGTGGAGCCCGGTCGAGAAGACCGCCCTGGCCGATGCCGAGGTCGAGTACCACGACCATACCAGCCCGACGCTGCACGCCCTTTTCCGCGTGCTGCGCTCGCCGGCCGAGGCGGCGGCGGGCGCCAGCGTGGTGATCTGGACCACCACGCCCTGGACCATGCCGGGCAACCGCGCCGTCGCCTATGGCGAGGAGATCGACTACGCCCTGCTGCATGTGGAAGGGGTGGCCGAGGGCTCGCTGCTGAAGGTCGGCGAGAACCTGCTGGTCGCCCTGCCGCTGCTGGAAAGCTTCGCGAAGGAGGCCGGCCTCGGCGCCCATTCCATCCGCCGCGTCTTCAAGGGCGCGGAGCTGGCGGGCACCGTGCTGGCGCACCCGCTGCGCGGCTGGGCGCCCGCGGAGGGCGGCTACGACTTCGACGTGCCGCTGCTGCCGGGCGATTTCGTCACCGCCGATGCGGGCACGGGCTTCGTCCACATCGCTCCGGGCCATGGCGAGGACGACTTCAACCTCGGTCGCCAGTTCGGCCTGCCGGTGCCGGAAACGGTGAACGACGACGGCACCTATTCGGTGCAGTCGCCGGGCTTCACCGGCATCCATGTCTTCAAGGCGCATGAGCCCGTCTGGGCCGCGATGGAGAGCATGGGCACGCTGGCCGCGAAGGGCTCGCTGCGGCATTCCTACCCGCATTCCTGGCGCTCCAAGAAGCCGGTGATCTTCCGCGCCACGCCGCAGTGGTTCATCGCCATGGACGACGGCAACCAGATCCGCGCCAAGGCGCTGGACGCGCTGGCCGTCACCCGCTTCGTGCCCGAGGTCGGGCGCAACCGCATCACCTCCATGGTCGCCGCCCGGCCGGACTGGTGCATCAGCCGCCAGCGCGCCTGGGGCGTGCCCATCCCGGTCTTCGTGGAGAAGCGGACCGGCGAGCCGCTGCGCGATCCGGCGGTGCTGGAGCGCGTGGTCTGCGCCTTCCGCGAGGAAGGGGCCGATGCCTGGTACAAGCCCGGCGCCGCGCAGCGCTTCCTGGGCAACGGCCGGAACCCGGACGACTACGAGCAGGTGATGGACATCGTGGACGTGTGGTTCGAGTCCGGCTCGACCCATGCCTTCACCCTGACGCCGGAGCGTGGCCTGCCCTTTCCGGCGGATCTCTACCTGGAGGGGTCGGACCAGCATCGCGGCTGGTTCCATTCCTCCCTGCTGGAAAGCATCGGCACCCGGGGGGTGGCGCCCTACAAGGCGCTGCTGACGCATGGCTTCACGCTCGACGAGTCCGGGCGGAAGATGTCCAAGTCGCTGGGCAACGTCACCGCCCCGCAGGAAGTCACCAAGAAGTACGGCGCCGACATCCTGCGCCTCTGGGTGATGAACGCCGACACCACCGAGGACCAGCGCATCGGCCCGCGCATCCTGGAGCAGACGGCGGAGCTCTATCGCCGCCTGCGCAACACGCTGCGTTGGCTGCTGGGCAATCTCGACGGCTTCTCCGAGGCCGAGCGCGTGCCCCATGCCGAGCTGCCGGAGCTGGAGCGCTGGGTGCTGCACCGGCTGACCCAGCTCGATGCCCGCATCCGCGGGGCGGTGGAAAGCTATGACTGGTCCGGCGTGGTGCCGGAGATCCATGCCTTCTGCGCCGCCGATCTCTCGGCCTTCTATTTCGACATCCGCAAGGACAGCCTCTACTGCGATGCGGCGGACAGCCCGCGCCGCCGGGCCGCCCGCACCGTGCTGGACGTGCTGCACCGCTGCCTCGCCACCTGGCTGGCGCCGGTCCTGCCCTTCATGGCGGAGGAGGCCTGGCTGGCCCGCTTCCCATCCGAGACCGACTCCGTCCATCTCCAGCTCTTCCCCGAGGTCCCGGCGGAATGGCGGGACGAGGCGCTGGCCGCCAGATGGGCGCGGGTGCGCGAGCTGCGCGGCGTGGTGACGGCGGAGCTGGAGAAGGCCCGCGCCGCCGGCACGATCGGCTCCAGCCTGCAGGCTGCGCCGGTGCTGGCGCTGCCGGAGGCCGAGGCCGGGCTGCTGTCGCCGGAGCTCTGGGCCGAGACCTGCATCACCTCCGGCTTCGAACTGGCCCCCGGGGCGGAGGCGCCCGCCGCGGAGTTCCGCCCCGCCGAGGGGGCGAAATGCGCCCGCTGCTGGCGGGTGCTGCCGGAGGTCGGTGCCCCTGGACGGCGCCATGCCGATCTCTGCCTGCGCTGCGAGGCCGCGGTCGCCTGATGCCCAGCCCCACGACTCCGGCCCGGATGATCCCGCTCGGCCTCGTGGCCGCCGTGCTGGTCCTGGTGGCCGACCAGGCGAGCAAGTGGTGGATGGGAGAGGTGCTGCGCCTGCCCGAGCGGGGCCATGTCCCGCTCTTCTCGGCGGGGCCCTTCAGCCTGGACCTTTCCATGGTCTGGAATCGGGGCGTCACCTTCGGCCTTATGGCTGGGGATGCGCCCTGGCATGGCTGGCTGCTCGCCGGCCTTGCCCTGGTGATCACGCTGATCCTGCTGCGCTGGATGGCCCGGGCGGAGACCCGGCCGGTCGCCGTCGCCCTGGGCGCGGTGATCGGCGGCGCCATCGGCAATGTCATCGACCGGCTGCGCTTCGGCGCGGTCTTCGACTTCGTCGATGCCTCCTTCCGGGGGTGGCACTGGTATGTCTTCAACATCGCCGACGCGGCCATCGTGCTGGGCGTGATCGCCCTGGTGGCGGACGCGCTCTTCCGTCCCCCCTCGACCGGACGCGACGGCGTGGCTAAGGAGCCCGTATGAGGATGCCCCAACGCCGGACCGTGGCCCTGGCCCTGCCGGCCGCCCTTTCCCTCGGCCTGCTCGCCGGATGCGGCGGTGACACGGCCCGTACCCTGGGCTTCACCCGGGACGCCCCGGACGAGTTCCAGGTGGTGACCCGCGCGCCGCTCTCGCTGCCGCCGGACATGAACAACCTGCCCGTGCCCCGCCCCGGTGCGGTGCGGCCGCAGGAGCTTTCGGCCCGCGAGCAGGGGGAAAGCGCCCTGGTGCCCGGCGCCGTCCTGGAGTCCACCCAGGCGAGCCGCCAGTCCTCGGGCGAGAGCGCGCTGGTCGCCCGGGCCGGTGGGACGGTCGATCCTGCCATCCGCCGGAGGGTGGACGAGGAAAGCCTGCGGCTGAACCAGCCGAGCCAGACCGTGGTGGACCGGCTGATGTTCTGGCGCGACGCGCCGCCGCCGGGCGTGGTGGTGGACCCGCAGAAGGAGAGCCAGCGCCTGCGCGAGAACTTCGCCCTGGGCCGCCCGCCGGGGGATGGCGAAACGCCGATCATCCAGCGCAAGGAGCGCGGCATCTTCGACGGGCTGTTCTGAGCCTGTCTTGCTTCCGGCCGGGGAGGGGCGTTTTCTCGCTTCCCGGCCCCCCTCGGCTTTGATAGGGCTCCGTGCCGTGGCACGCCCGAGAAAGATCTTCCATTCCCATCGCAAGCCGCCGCGCCGCTGCGCTCCGCTGGCGCTCGGCCTGGCCGCCCTGCTGCTGCTCGCCGCCGGTGGGGCCTATCTGTATGCGGTGGGCGGGGCGGGCCTTGCCGGGCATCTCCGTCCGGTCCTGGCCGGCCTTCCCGGCCTGGGCTCCGGCGCCGCGCCCCCGGCCGCCACGCCGCCGGAAGGGCCGATCCAGGCCGATCCCGCGGAAATCCATGTCGTGGACGGGGAAACCCTGCGCCTGCAAGGGCAGGTGGTGCGCCTGGAGGGGCTCCAGGCCCCGTCGCGCGGCGAGACCTGCGCCGATACGGCGGGCCAGGGTTTCGATTGCGGCGTGGCTGCGGCAGACAGGCTGGCCCATCTGGTGGCGAACCACGCCCTTGTCTGCGAGTTGCACGGGCAGGACGTGTTTCGCCGTCCGCTGGCCATCTGCGAGGCAAATGGCAGGATTCTGAACGCGATGCTTGTGTCCTCGGGCTGGGCCCTGGCGAGTTCGGAGAGTTTTTCCGAAGCCGAGGCCCGGGCAAGGCAGGCCGGCCGGGGCCTCTGGGCGGATGGCGTCGTGCCGCCTGAGGAATGGAGGGATCGCCGGTAGGCGGCGCCATCGCCTGGCGCCCGGTCTGGCGGCGCCTGGGGGATGGTGGACAAGACGGCTTGTCGGCGCATATTTGCGCTGCAACATAACATGATCCCGGACCCTGAAGGTACGGGAGTCAATGAGGAGCCAAGCATGAGCAACAGCGGTCACGGGTCGGTCACGATCACGCTGGACGGGACGAACAAGAGTAGTTCCGCTCCCCTGGTTCCTGGCTCCATCGGCCCCTCCGTCGCGGACATCCGCAAGATCTATGCCGATCTGGGTGTCTTCACCTTCGATCCCGGCTTCGGGATGACGGCGGCCTGCGAAAGCAAGATCACCTATATCGACGGCGACGAGGGCGTCCTGCTCTATCGCGGCTATCCGATCGAGCAGCTGGCCGAGAAGTCGGACTTCGTGGAGGTCTGCTACCTCCTGCTGCACGGGGAGCTGCCGAACGAGAAGCAGCTCAAGGAGTTCAAGCACGGTGTGACCATGCACACCATGCTGCACGAGCAGCTTCGCCGCTTCTATGATGGCTTCCGCCGCGACGCCCATCCGATGGCGATCATCTGCGGCGTGGTAGGCGCCATGTCCGCCTTCTACCACGACAGCCTGGACATCAACGACGAGAAGCAGCGCGAGATCAGCGCCTTCCGCCTGATCGCCAAGCTGCCGACCATCGCCGCCTGGGCCTACAAGTACTCGATCGGCCAGCCCTTCGTGTATCCGCGCAACGACCTGAGCTATGCGGAGAACTTCCTCTACATGCTCAACGCCGTGCCGGCGGAGGAGTACAAGGTCAACCCGGTGCTGTCGCGCGCCATGGACCGCATCCTGGTCCTGCATGCCGACCACGAGCAGAACGCCTCCACCTCCACGGTGCGGCTGGCCGGCTCGACCGGTGCCAACCCCTTCGCCTGCATCGCCGCCGGCATCGCGGCGCTCTGGGGCCCCGCGCATGGCGGCGCCAACGAGGCGGTGCTGAAGATGCTGGGCGAGATCGGCAGCGTCGAGAACATCCCCGCCTTTATCGAGAAGGTGAAGGACAAGAACTCGGGCGTGAAGCTGATGGGCTTCGGGCACCGGGTCTACAAGAACTTCGACCCGCGGGCGAAGATCATGCAGGCGACCTGCCACGAGGTCCTGACCGAGCTCGGCATCAAGGACGAGCCGCTGCTCGACCTCGCCGTGGAGCTGGAGCGGATCGCGCTGCACGACGACTACTTCATCCAGCGCAAGCTCTACCCGAACGTCGACTTCTATTCGGGCATCATCCTGAAGGCGATGGGCATCCCGACCAGCATGTTCACCGTGCTGTTCGCCGTGGCCCGCACCGTCGGCTGGGTGAGCCAGTGGAAGGAGATGATCGAGGACCCGACGCAGCGTATCGGCCGCCCGCGCCAGGTCTATACCGGCTCCGTCAAGCGCGACTTCACGCCGATCACCGGGCGCGGCTGAGCCCTCATTCCTCCCGGGGCCGGCCTCGCGGCCCCGGAGAGCGGCATGGAAACCCCGCCCGGCGCCTTGCCGCGGCGGGGTTTGCCGTTCCGGGCACCGCCCGGCCCCGGCATGTTGCGGCGCGGTGTCACGAAGTCTTCATGCGTGGGGGCTTTTCAGCGGCCGGCGGGCCATCCATCAACCGGCCCGGTCCCTTCCTTCGCGAGAAGATCATGCGCCGCCAATTCCCGCTCCTGGGCTCCCGCCGGGCTGTCGCCGGTCTCATGGTCACCGCCCTCGCCATGGCGGGCGGCGCCGCGCAGGCCCAGAATCAGACCTCGCCCTCCCAGCCGGTCTCGGGCAGCCTCACCCTCTATACCAGCCAGCTGGAGCCCGATGCGGCGGCAACGGTGGAGGCCTTCCGCCAGCGCTATCCCGGCGTGACGGTGGAATGGCTGCGGGGCGGCACCAACCAGATCCTGCCCCGTCTGCGCGCCGAGATCGCCGCCGGCAGCCCGCGCGCTGACGTGCTACTGCTGGCCGATGCCCTGACCTTCGAATCCCTGGCCGCCGAGGGGCGGCTGCGGGAAAGCCCCGAGGTGAGGACGGGCGGCGTCCCGGCCGAGCGGCTGGACCCGAAGCACCGCTACTTCGCGACCAAGCTGATCACCACCGGCATCGTCTACAACACCCGCGCGCCCTTCGCGCCGAAGAGCTGGGCCGACCTGCTGCGGCCGGAGGCGCGCAACATGATCGCCATGCCGTCGCCCAGCGTCTCGGGCGCGGCGGCGCTGCACATCGCCGCCATGGTGCAGGCGCCGGGCCTGGGCTGGGACTATCTCGGCAAGCTGGCCAAACAAGGGCTGCAGCCGCGCGGCGGCAACGGGCAGGTCCTGCAGGCGGTGGCGAGCGGCGAGCGCGCCTATGGCATCGCCGTGGACTACCTGGCCCTGCGCGAGGCCGCGCGCGGCGCCCCGGTCCGCTTCGTCTTCCCGGAGGACGGGGTGAGCGCCGTCACCGAGCCCGCCGCGATCCTCTCCACCACGAAGAACGTGCCGGCCGCGGTGGCCTTCGTCTCCTTCCTGCTGTCGCGGGAAGGCCAGGAACTGGCGGCGAAGCAGGGCTTCCTGCCGGCCGATCCCGGGGTCGCGCCGCCGGCGGGCTTCCCCGACCCGCATTCGATCAAGGTCCTGGCCCTGGACGCGGCCCGCGCGGCGAAGGAGAACGAGGCGGACCTGCGCCGCTTCAACGACCTGATCGAATAGACGCTTGAATCCATCCCTGCTGCCCTCCCGCGGGCTGGCGCTCCTGGCGCTGGCCTGGCTGGTCCTGGTCGGTGCGGCGCCGCTGCTGCGGCTCCTGAGCGAGGCCTCCGGCCCGGCCCTGGCCCTGCTGCCCGCCGATGCGGCCGTCTGGCGCGCCACCTGGCGCACCGTGGCGGTGGCGGCCGGGGCCTGCCTGCTGGCCTGCCTGCTCGGCATGGCGCTGGTGTCGCTGCTGCTGCTGCGCGCGCCGCCCGGGCGGCGGGTTCTGCTCTTCCTGTGCATCCTGCCGGCCCTGGTGCCGCCGCAGGTCCTGGCCCTGGCCTTCTCGCAGGCGGCGGGCCCGTCCTCTCCTCTGCTTCTCGCCCTGGGTCTCGCCCCGCCCCTGGGCACCCCGAATCCGCTCTACGGCCCCGGCGGCATGATCGCGCTTCTCGGCCTGCAAGGCGCGCCGCTGGTGCTGCTGGCCATGGCGGCGGTGCTGCGGCGCGTGCCGGGGGAGAACCTCGCCGCCGCGCGCGGACTCGGCGCCGGGCCGTCCGAGGCGCTGCGCCGCGTCGTCTGGCCGCTGCTCCTGCCCGGCCTGCTGGCCGGGGCGGGGCTCGCCTGGATCGCGGCGCTGGGCAATTTCGGCGTGGCCGCCCTGCTGGGCATCCCGGCGCGTTGGATCACCCTGCCGATCCTGATCTGGCAGCGGCTGTCCGGCGCCGGCACCGGCGCGCTGGGGCAGTCGGCGGCGCTGTCGCTGCTGCTCGCCGCGCTGGCCGCGCCGGGGCTGTTGGCGCAGCGGGCGGCGATCCGGGCCGCGTCGCTGCCCTCCGGCAAGCCCTTCGAGCCCTTGCGGGCGGGGCAGGGGGCCCGGCTGGGCGTGGCGCTGCTGTGGCTGGGCCTCGTACTCGTCCTGCTGGTGCCGCTGCTGTCGCTGCTGGCGGCCTCGCTTGTGCCGGCCTTCGGCGTGCCGATCTCCGCCGGCACGGCCACGCTGCGCCACTGGGCCGCGGCCTTCGCGCCGGGCTCGCAGACCCTGGGCGCGCTGGGCAATTCCCTGCTCCTGTCGGCCCTGGCGGCGCTGATCCTGGCCCTGGCGGCGCTGCCGGTGGCGATCTCGCTGCGTGGCCGGGCGGTCCGCATCGGGGCGATCGGGACGGATCTCTCCTATGCCCTGCCGGGGGCCTGCACCGGCGTCGCGGCGCTGCTGCTGGTCCTCTCCACCCCCTTTGGCGGTTGGGCCTATGGCACGCTGGCGCTGATCCTCTTCGCCTATCTGGCGCGGTTCCAGGCCATGGCCCTGCGGCCCGCCGCCGCCGCCGCGGCACGGCTCGACCCGCTGCTGGACTTCGCGGCGCGCGGCATGGGGGCGGGGCTCTGGTCCCGCCTGCGTTCCGTCCACCTGCCGCCGCTGACACCGGGGCTGGCCGCGGGGGGGATTCTCGTGGCGCTTCAGGCGGTGAACGAGGTCACGATCTCCACCCTACTCCACGGCCCGGGCACGCAGACCCTGGGCGTGCTGGTCTTCAACCTCCAGGATGGGGGCGACGGCCCGCAGGCGGCGGCGGTGTCGCTGGTGGCCCTGCTCCTGGTGGCGGGGTTGATGGCCCTGGCCAGCCTCTTCGCGCGGCGGTTGCCGGATGGCACCCTGCCGTGGCGGCCATGAGACAGGCGCCGGGAATTCCGCATCCAGGCTCTTGCAAGTGAATTGAGGCGGTTGCCGTTCAACCTTCAAGCGGCTTATGAGACCCCTCAGAGTTTCACCACGAGACAGCAATGAAGAAGATCGCCCTGGTTCTGCTGGTCGCCCTGGCCGGATGCTCCACCACGCCGAAGGCGCCGGAGGTGGTGGATCCGCTGGAGGCATACCGGCCCGCCTGCAAGGAGAAGTGGCAGACGCTCTACGCCATCGAGAAGTGCGCGCAGGCGGGCTACGATCAGGCACGCGGCATGCCGGCGGTCGGCGAGACCCCCACCGCCAGCGCCGAGCCGGAAGCCCCCGCCACCAAGGCCGCTGCCAAGACCACCACGGCGCGCGGCCGCAGCCAGCGCCACTAGGCGACCGGAACGGGGCTTGCCTCGGAGGGACGCTTCGGGCGCCCGCCCGGAACGAGTCCGGATGGATCGGCCGCTGCAGCTTTTCGTCCCGGAAGCGGATTCGCGCTTCCTGACGATGCCTTCCTACAGCGATCCGCCCTGGTCCTGCCGCTTGCGCAGGCCGCGGGACAGGGCCGGGCCTTCCTCAGTGAAGCCACTGTCGCGAAGGAAGGCCAAGCCAGCCGCGGCACCGGATGGTGGCGCGGCCTCCAACCGGTCGCAGCCCGCCTGCCGTGCGGCCTGAGCCCCGGCCTTGAGCAGAAGACGCCCGATGCCACGCCTGCGGTCCGCCTCCGCGACACGGAGGGCCGATATCCGCGCGACAGGCCGGTTGTCCCGCAGGGTGGAATGCCAGTGCAGGGCGATGACGCCAGCCAGGGGGCCATAATCGGCTGCGACCAGAACGGCGCTGGCAGGGTCGCGCAGGAGGCGTTCCAGCCGTTCCGACATCTGCAAGGGTGGAATCGCCGGTCCATCCCCCTGCAGGAAGATGGCCAGTTCAGTGGCATCGGCGAGCAGAGCGCCCCGGATCTCGACCCCGTAGCGACGTCCCGGACTCAAGCTGCTACCTTGCCTGGCCGGATCGGGTCATTCCCCGGTCCGCCGCGATGGCCGTCGCGCCAGGATCCGCGATTCCGTCGACCTTCGGGGCATGGGGAGCGAGGGGCCGTCCGCTCCCCGATGCCGACGTCAGTCCAGATCAGCCTGGGCCAGTACCAGCGCCTTGGGATTATCGCGATCGAGGCCGAGGCGGATCTCGAAGAGGCGCTCATGCGCCGCCACGAGGCTCTCCACACCCTTCCGTCGTTCCGGACCCGAATATTGACCGGATTTCAGCAGCGCCTTCTCCGTGATCCGAAGCAATTCCCAGGCGATCTCGACATCGCCCTGATCGCAGGCCTGATGAAAGGCCAGGAGAAGCTTGTCTGACAGTCGCCGACTATGCCGCATCATGACTGGGCGAGGCGATTTATCGAGCGCCATGCCGAACCTCGCTTTGGTGATGAGATCACTATGTCGTGCATTGGCGCTGCCTTCCAGGCCTGTTCTCAAGGAGACCGACGAATCGGCGCGAATGTAGCGGGACGGCAACGGTATGGTTGTGGGCCGCAGGCAAACCACCCGCCCCGTCAATGTCGTTTCATGCTTGATAAGTTGTTTTATGCACAAGAGTTTCAACTTATGGTTGCACAAGACCCACGTGCCTGCGTGAAGGCTGCCGCAGAATCAAGCCTGTGACAAAGTGGGCTTTTGTTTGCCGGGGGGTGCCGGTCCAGGCGGGCGGAATGCGGGCCGGGTGCTCATTCGGCCTGCTTCCCGATGCCGCCGGGCGGGATGGCGTCCGTTCCCGCGCAGCGGATCTCCGCCAGGAAGCGGCACAAGGTTTCTGGCAGAGGGCCGGTGCGGTAGGCGAGGTGGATCGGCGCCACCAGTTCCGGCATCGGCTCCAGCGCGCGATAGGCCACGCCTTCCAGGTTCAGCCGGCGCATGGAGACGGGCACGACGGATATCCCGAGTCCCGCCGCGACGAGGCTCAGCGTGGAAAGCATGCGCGGCGCCTCCTGGCCGATGAAGGGGCTGAAGCCGGCGGCGCGGCAGGCGGAGAGGATGCCGTCATAGAGCCCCGCCCCGCTGTGGCGGCGATACAGGATGAAGGTCTCGTGCCGCAGGGCGGCAAGGGGCAGGGGTTGCCGGCCGCCGCGCCCATGGGGTGCCAGCGGATGGGCTGTGGGCAGGGCGGCCAGCATCCTTTCCTCCAGCACGGCCTCGGCCACCAGCCCAGGCAGGGACAGGCTCGGGGCGCGGATGAAGGCGGCATCGAGCCGCTCCGCTTCCAGCGCCTGGATCAGCTCCGACGAGCTGCTTTCCTCCAGCACCAGCGTCACCCCCGGGGAGGACTGGCGGAAGCTCCGCAGCACGGAGGGCACGAAGGGGTGGAAGGCAGCCGAGCCGGTGAAGCCGATGGCGATCCGCCCCCTTTCACCGGCAGCGATGCCCCGCACATGCGCCACCGCCTCGTCCATCCTCTGCAGGATGCCGCGCGCCTCGGCGAGGAAGGCCGCGCCGCTCTCGGTGAGTGCCATGCCGCGCGGCTGCCGCTGGAAGAGCGTGACGCCGAGTTGGCGTTCCAGCAGGCGGATCTGCTGGCTCAGCGGCGGCTGCCGGATGCCGAGGCGTTCCGCCGCCCGGGTGAGGTGGCCGAACTCCGCCACGGCGACGAAGTAGCGGAGCAGGCGCGTCTCTATCACTGTGCCATATCCTGAAGATATGTCCTGGGGCTGTTCCATCTATTAGACAGAATGAAGGATGGAGCGTAGCCCGTCACTTCCGGCCGGTGCGTGGAAGCGATGCGCCGAAGGACTGGCGCGATGGAGGTGGCGATGCGGATGGAGGTGGGCCCGATGCAAGGCGAACAGGTGGCAGGGCGGCACGATCCCGGCCGGGCGGAACTCTTCCTGGGCTTTCTCGGCCTGGGCATGACGGCCTTCGGCGGCGCCCTGCCGCTGGCACGGCACATGATCGTGCAGAAGCGCCGCTGGATGAGCGAGACGGAGTTCACCGAGCTGCTCGGCCTCTGCCAGTTCCTGCCCGGCGGCAATGTGGTGAACCTGTCGGTGGCGGTGGGCTACCGCTTCGGCGGCGTGACCGGCGCGCTGGCGGCGATCTCCGGCCTGCTCGCGGTGCCCACGCTGGTGGTGATCGCGCTGGGCGTGATCTACGACCGCTACCACGACGATCCCTCCGTGCGGCACTTCTTCGCCGGCCTGGCCGCCGCCGCCGCCGGGCTGCTGCTGGCCATGGGCATCCGCATCGCCCGGCCGCTGCTCCGCCGCCCCTGGCCGGCCCTGGTGGCGCTGGTCTGCGTCCTGGCCATCGCCGTCTTCCGCCTGCCCCTGCTGCCGACCATGATCGTGTTGACGCCGTTGGCCATCCTGGCCTCGCGCCGGAGCGCCGCATGACGCCGGTGCTGGTCTCCATCGCCCTGATCTTCGGGGAGCTGTCGCTGCTGGCCTTCGGCGGCGGCAACAGCATCCTGCCGGAGATGCAGCGGCGTGTGGTCGAGGTGCATCACTGGATGTCGGCGGAGGAGTTCAGTGCCCTCTTCGCGCTGGCGCAGGCGGCGCCGGGGCCGAACCTGATGGTGGTGCCGCTGGTCGGCTGGACCGTGGCGGGCTGGCCCGGGCTGGCGGTGGCGAGCGCCGCGAAGTTCATCCCGTCCTCGGCCCTGACCATCCTCGCCGTGCGCCTCTGGGACCGCAGCCGGGACCGGCCCTGGCGCCGCTGGGTGCAGGAGGGACTGCTGCCGATGACCTCCGGCTTGGTGGTGGCCAGCGGCATCGTGATCACGGAGGCCTCGGTACGGGGCATCGGCCTGGCGCTGATCGCCCTGGCCTGCACCGCGATCCCGCTGCGCTGGAAGGTGCACCCGCTCTGGCTGCTGTTCGGAGGCGCCCTGGCGGGGCTGGCAGGGCTCGGAGCCCTGTAGCATCCGCGGGAACCTTTGGGGCGCGCGCTGCGGCGAGGCGTCCTAGGCCGCGCTGTCCCGGGGCCGCGTCAGGCCCAGCAGGAGGGCGCTCAAACCCGCATCGCCCACCAGTTGCGCGGCGCCGGACAGGGTGAACCAGCGGGTCTCCCGCTCCCGCCGTTCCGGCCAGTCCTCGAGCTGCTTCTCCACCCGCATGGGAAAGACCTGCACCTGGCAAGGCAGTTCCCGGCCGCTCCGCAACCGCTTGCTGTAGCAGTAGGAGCCCAGGGCTTTGGCCTGGACCTCGCCGATCAGCCCGGCTTCCTCATAGGCTTCCTTGGCGGCGAGCTCGTGCGGCGCCACGCCCTTCTCGGCCCAGCCCTTGGGGATGATCCAGCGATGCGTCTCGCGGCTGGTGACCAGCATCACCATCGTCTCTCCCGCCTGTTCGGCGATGGGCAGGGCCGCGTACTGGCAACCTTGCCCCTTCTTCTTCATCTTCTGTGACATTGCACGCGGTGGTGTCCTTCACGCTCGTTTCCGGGTCGAATCTTTCACGGTCCCTGATGGAATCTCGAAAATGGGCACGGAAACGGAAGATTACAATGCGGCTCCCGGTCCGGCGCGTCCATCCCGCCGGCCGGGAAAGCCGCCAGCCGCAGTGTGGCCAGGACGCCGTGTGACGGTTAGAAGACGCCTCCGCGGTCAGGCATTCCCGTCCTGGCCCCGCGTTCCTGGCCGCGAGCGGCGGCTTTTCAAAGGTTTGTCCGATGCTCGGCTGGTTCCGCCGCATGCTTCCGCGCGAGGAGCGATTCTTCGGCCTGTTCCAGCAGCATTCCGCCGCGATCGTGGTGGGCGCCACGGAACTGCGGGCCATGCTGCGGGGCGGCGAGGCGACGGCCACGCATTTCCCGGTCGTGCTGGCCGCCGAGGATCATGCCGATGCCGTGACGCGGGAGGTCGTGCAGGCGGTGCGGCGGACCTTCGTCACCCCCTTCGACCGCGGCGACATCCAGGCGCTGATCGGCGCCATGGACGATACGCTGGACCAGATGAAGAAGACGGCCAAGACGATCCGCTTCTTCGGCATGACCGAGTTCGGGCCGGAGATGGGCTGCATGGGCGACACCATCCTGCGCTGTGCCGAGCTGCTGCGCGACACCGTGCCGCTGCTGTCGGACATCACCGGCAACGCCGCCCGCATCAACGCGCTCTGCGAATCCATCCGGGCGGCGGAGGGCGAGGCGGACGACATCCACGACGAGGGCGTGACCGGGCTGTTCCGCCGCATCTCGGAGGAGAAGGCACCGGACGGGGCGATGCGCTTCATCGCGGTGCGCGAGGTCTTCGACCAGCTCGAACGGGTGGTCGATCTCTTCGACGACGCGGCGAATCAGGTCGAGAGCATCGTCATCGGGCACGTCTGAGCCGGGAGCCCTGCCCATGCCGGTCGAGACCCTCGCCCTGCCGCTGCTCGTCGGCCTGATCGCCGTCGCGCTGTTCTTCGATTTCCTGAACGGGCTGCACGACGCCGCCAACGCCATCGCCACCATCGTGGCGACGCGTGTGCTGCGGCCGCATCATGCCGTGGCCTGGGCGGCCTTCTTCAACTTCATCGCCTTCCTGTTCTTCGGCCTGCACGTGGCCGAGACCATCGGCACCGGCATCGTGGACGCGGAGATCGTGGATGCGCGGGTGATCTTCGGCGCGCTGGCCGGCGCCATCGCCTGGAACATCATCACCTGGTGGCGCGGCATCCCGTCCTCCTCCTCCCATGCGCTGGTCGGCGGCATCCTGGGGGCCGGCACGGTGAAGGCGGGGATCGGGGCGATCGTCTGGTCCGGCCTGGGCAAGACGGTCGCGGCCATCGTGCTCTCTCCGCTGCTGGGGCTGGTCCTGGCGCTGCTGCTGGTCTTCGCCGTGTCCTGGATCTTCGCGCGGTCCACCCCCTTCGCGGTGGACCGCTCCTTCCGGATCCTGCAGTTCTTCTCGGCCTCCGCCTATGCGCTCGGCCATGGCGGCAACGACGCGCAGAAGACCATGGGGATCATCGCCGTCCTGCTCTATTCCCAGGGGATGCTGGGCGGCGAGTTCCACGTGCCGCTCTGGGTCGTGCTGTCCTGCCATGCCGCCATCGCGCTGGGCACGCTGACGGGCGGCTGGCGCATCGTCCATACCATGGGCTCCCGCATCACCCGGCTGACCCCGGTGCAGGGCTTCTGCGCCGAGACCGGCGGCGCCATCACGCTCTTCATGGCCACGGGCTTCGGCGTGCCCGTCTCCACCACCCATACCATCACCGGCGCCATCGTCGGCGTCGGCTCGGCGCGTCGTGCCTCGGCGGTGCGCTGGGGGGTGGCCGGCAGCATCGTGGTGGCCTGGGTCGTCACGCTGCCCGCCTCGGCGGCGATCGCGGCGCTGGCCTACTGGGCGGTGGGCTTCCTCGGCTGAGGCGCTGGGCTGGCACGGCCGCCAGCCTCCGGAAGCCCCGCTGGCGGGATGTATCCATGGGGGCTCGGCCGGGTTCCGGCCCACGCGGGTTGGGCGCATAGTCCCGCCCCGCCACGGCCGGGCGGTCGTTCCGCGAGAGCCTTTCCCCCTGTGCCATGACGAGGGGACCGCCTTCCCGCACCGGCCGCCCCCGGAACCGGACCCGAAGCAGACAGGATTGTTTCCGATGCAGAACAGCGAAGAGATCTGGCGCCACGTCGAGAAGAAGCGCGACGACTATATCGGCCTGTCCGACCGGGTCTGGGGCATGCCGGAACTGGCCTATGGCGAGCACCGCTCGGTGGCGGAGCATATTGCCCAGCTGGAGAAGGAAGGCTTCCGCATCACGAAGGATGTCGCGGGCATCCCGACCGCGGTGATGGGCGAGGCGGGCGAGGGCGGGCCGGTGATCGCCATCCTGGGCGAGTACGACGCGCTGCCCGGGCTGAGCCAGGAGGCCGGCCTGGCCGAGCCGCGCCCGGTCGAGGGCCAGGAAGGCAAGGGCCATGGCTGCGGCCACAACCTGCTCGGCTCCGCTGCCCTGCTGGCGGCAGCGGCGGTGAAGGACTGGCTGGCGGAGAACGGCATCAGGGGCCGCGTGCGCTACTACGGCTGCCCGGCCGAGGAAGGCGGCGCCGCCAAGGGCTTCATGGTGCGCGACGGCGCCTTCAAGGATGTGGACATCGCCATCTCCTGGCATCCGGCGCCGCTGTCCGGCGTGAATGATGCGGTGAGCCTCGCCAACACGCGCATCGACTTCACCTTCACCGGCCGCTCCTCCCATGCCGCCGCCGCGCCGGAACTCGGCCGCTCGGCGCTCGACGCGGTGGAGCTGATGAATGTCGGCGTGAACTACATGCGCGAGCACATGCCGAGCCATGCCCGCGTCCACTACGCCTATCTGGACGCCGGCGGCATCGCGCCGAACGTGGTGCAGGGCTCGGCCAAGGTGCGCTACCTGATCCGCGCCGCCGACCTGAACGAGCTGAACGCGCTGGTCGCCCGCGTCCGCAAGATCGCCGACGGCGCGGCGCTGATGACCGAGACGACCGTCGCCACCAAGGTGGTCAGCGCCGTCTCGAACCTGATGGGCAACACGCCGCTGGAACAGGCGATGTACGACAACTTCCAGCGCCTGGGCCCGCCACAGTTCGACGAGGAGGACCGTGCCTTCGCGGAGGAGATCCGCAAGACGCTGAACGACGACGACATCGCCGCCGCCTTCCGCCGCGCCGGCGTGCCGGTGGACCGGAACAAGCCGCTGGCCGACTTCATCGTGCCGCTGCATTCCAGGGGCCGGGGCGGCGTCGGCTCCACCGATGTGGGCGACGTCTCCTGGGTGGTGCCGACGGTGCAGGCGCGCGGCGCCACCTATGCCATCGGCACGCCGGGGCATTCCTGGCAGCTCACGGCGCAGGGCAAGTCCGGCATCGCCCACAAGGGCCTGCTGCATGTCGCCAAGGTGATGGCGGGCACGGCGGTGGATGCGTTGCAGGACCCCTCGCTGATCGAGAAGGCCAAGGCCGATCTCGCGGCGCGGACGGCGGCCACCCCCTATGTCTGCCCGCTGCCCGCGGATGTGCAGCCGCCCATCCAGGCGATGAGCAAGGGCGTCTGACCGGACAGGTGGGGCGGCTCCGGCGGCTATTCCCGCCGGACCGTCCCCGCCTCTGAGGGGGTGGATCGATGCCCGGCCGGGGGCCGCCTGCCGCGGAAAGAGGGGCTTTTCCGTGTGGCTGGGGCAGATCTTAGCGAACCAAGCTTAAATCCAACGTGGAATGATGACTTTTGCGTGTGAATGATCCATAGGAATCACGTCATGCGGGTGGAGCGAGGTCGGGTTCATAGAAGCCTGAGACCGCCGCCCCCTCCGATGCCGCCGAAGAGGGTCCCCCGCCGCGACATGTTCCTGGACGCTCCGACCCTGATCCTGGCCGTCACCCTGGTGACCGGCACCAGCGCCCTGGCCTGCCTCATGTCCTGGCGGGCCAGCCCGGGACACGACCTGCCGCTGATCTTCGGAGGGGCCTTCCTCAGCGAAACCCTGGCCATGGCCCTTCAGTTCGACCGCTCCGCCCTGCCTCTGCTGGTGACGGTGGACCTGTCGAACGCGCTGGCCATCCTCTGCTCCGCGCTGATCTGGGCCGGGCACCGCCGGGCCGACGGGCGCGCGACCCCCGTCCTGCTGATCCTGCTGGCGCCGCTGGTCTGGCTCCTGGCCTGCCGGATCCCGGAATTCTACGGCCGCTACGACCGACGCGTGCTGCTGGCCTCGCTCCTGCACGGCGGCCTGTTCGCCGTCGCGGCCTGGGAGCTGTGGCGTGGCCGGGCCGAAAGGATCTCGGCGCGCTGGTGGATGTTCGCGGCGATGGTCGGCAGCGTCGCGGTCATGGCCTTCCGGGGTGTGGCGATGCTGGTGTCCCCCGATCCGGTGCGGTTCCACTTCCTGCCGGATCTCTCGCTCGGGCTGGTCCTGGTCAGCGCGCTCGTCTTCTTCGTCCTGCACGGCTTCGGGGCGGTGACCATGATCCGAGAGCGTGCGGAGGCCCATTACCGCCGGGAGGCCTGCAGCGACCCGCTGACCGGCTTGCCGAACCGCCGTCGCTTCGACCAGGCCTATGCCCATGAATTCGCGCGTGCGCGGCACCATGGCCGGCCGCTGTCGGTCCTCATGATCGACGCGGATCACTTCAAGGCCATCAACGACCACCACGGCCATCCGGAAGGGGATGCCTGCCTGCGGCGCGTGGCGAATGTGCTGCAACGCAACCTGCGCGACGGCAGCGACCTCGCGGCCCGGCTCGGCGGGGAAGAGTTCGCCGTCCTGCTGCCCGGGACCGGGCTGGAGGCGGCGATGGGCGTGGCGGAGCGGATCCGCCGCTCCATGCGGGCACAGGGCATCCCGCACCCCACGGCACGCGGCGGCATGGCAACGCTGAGCCTGGGCGTCGCCGCCATGGCGCCCGGGCAGGAGATCAGCCCCCGGGGCCTGCTGGAAGCGGCGGACCGGGCACTCTATGCCGCCAAGCGGGAAGGGCGGGACCTCGTCCGCGCCCAGGCGCCGGACAGCCGCGAGGCGCGGCCCGCTTCGCGGCTCCGGTCGCGGCCGGATCTGCCGCTCACCCAGTGCTGACGAGACGGCGGAAGAGCGGCACGGCCCGGGCGAGTTCCGCCAGCGGGACGTGCTCCCCCGGGCTGTGGGCCACGGCGATCGTGCCCGGGCCCAGCACGACGCAGGGCGCCAGGGCCTGGAGCTCCGTCGCGTCGGTGCCATAGGCGGCGGTGCGCGGCGCCTGGCCGGTCTCGCGCACCGCCAGCGCCACCAGCGGGTGCTCCTCCGGCAGTTCCGGCGCGCCAGGATCGGCCTGCATCTCCAGTGCCAGCCCGGCACGCTCCGCGGCCGCGCGCACCGCCGCCACGACCGGCGCCGGATCGATGCTGCGGGAATAGCGGAACTTGATGCGCGCCGTGGCACGGGGGACGGTGACGTTCACCGCCGTGCCGTGGTTGTCGATCAGCAGGTTGAAGTCGGAAAAGGGCGGGTCGTAGGCCGGGTCCTGCAACGCCGGATCGCTTCGCAGCCGGGCGAAGACCTCCCGCATCTCCGCCAGGAAGGGGATCAGCGCCCAGTTCGCGTTCACTCCCCGGGCGCCGGAGGAATGCGCCTGGATGCCCGTGGCGGTCGCGGTGAACATGACATTGGCGCGGTGGCCGCGCACGGGAACCAGGCTGGTCGGCTCCGCCACCACGATGCCGCGCGGCGCCGCGCGCCGGGCCAGTTCCGAACGCTGCGCCACGAGGCGGGCGCCCTGCTTGGTGGTTTCCTCGTCAGTGGTCAGCAGCAGGGTCACGGGGATGCCGGCGGGCAGGCCGCGCGCCGCGACCACGATGGCGGCCACCGGACCCTTCATGTCGGCGGCGCCCAGGCCGTGCAGGATGCCCGCCTCGTCCACCCGGCCCGACCAGGGGTCCTCCGTCCAGCCGGTTTCCGGCACCGTGTCCATATGGCCCGACAGGGCGAGGCCGCCGCCGGACAGCGGGCCGCGATGGGCCACCAGGACGCGCTTGGCCACGCCGGCGGCATCCGCATAGTCCAGCCGCTCGATCTCGAAGCCACGCAGCTCGGCCTCCAGCCGCTCGGCGACGGGCAGGTTGGAGAGGCTGGAGCGGCTGTCGATCCGCACCAGGTCGCGGGCCAGGACAGCCACGGCATCGGCCTCGGTCATGCTCTTCTCCTGCTGCTTCCGTGCCCCTTGTCTCGCGCCCGGTCCGGCGCATGGCAAGGCCCCTTGCCGGGAGGCGGGAGCCGCGCGAGGCTCCGCGCCCCATGAGCAACACAGCCTATCTCGACCCCCGCTCCGGCCAGCGCTGGCCGCTGGAACTGCCGCGCTGGTGCGGCGACGGCGGACAGCCGCTCTTCCTCACCGACCTGCCCGGCATCGGCCGCGACGACATCGCGCGCGGCGAGCGTTCGGTCTGGCGCTATGCCGCGGCGCTGCCCTTCGCCCCTCCCGCCCCGATTTCGCTGGGCGAGGGTTGCACGCCGCTGCTGGAGCGCCGCCTCGGCGCCGGTACGGCCCTGGTGAAGTGCGAATGGTTCATGCCCACCAGCTCCTTCAAGGACCGTGGCGCCTCGGTGATGCTTTCGCTGCTGCGGGAACAGGGGATCGGCGCGGTGCTGGAGGACTCCTCCGGCAATGGCGGCGCGGCCATCGCCACCTATGCGGCGGCGGGCGGGATGCGGGCGCGCATCCTGGTGCCGGAATCGACCTCGCCCGCCAAGACGGTGCAGTCTCGCGCCGCCGGGGCCGAGATCCAGCTCGTGCCCGGCACGCGGCAGGACTGCGCCGACGAGGCGCTGCGCCAGGGGCGGGAGCGCGAGTCCGGCACCTTCTACGCCTCGCACAACTGGCATCCCTTCTTCCTGCACGGCACCAAGACCCTGGCCTATGAGCTCTGGGAGGATCTCGGCTTCCGAGCGCCGGACAATATCGTGATCCCCTGCGGCGCCGGCTCCAACGTGCTGGGCTGCTGGATCGGCTTCGCGGAGCTGCTGCGGGCCGGGCAGATCGCGCGGATGCCGCGCCTCTTCGCCGTGCAGCCGGCGAATTGCGCGCCCATCGCCCGCGCCGCGCTCGGCGCCCCGCCGGCTGAGCCGCGCCCGACCATCGCCGAGGGCACCGCCATTGCCGCGCCGATCCGCCTGCCGGAGGTCGTCCAGGCCTTGCGCGAAACGCATGGCGGCGCTGTCATTCTGGAGGAAGAGGAGATCGCCCGGGCCACGCTCGAACTGGCGGGGCGGGGCCTCTATGCCGAGCCGACCAGCGCGCAGGCGGCGGCAGGCTTCGGCCGGTTGCTGCGGGAAGGGCGCATCGGCGCGGCGCAGAGCACGGTGCTGCTGCTGACCGGCACGGGGGTGAAGGCCACGCCGCGGATCGCGGAACTGCTTGGGCTCACCGTCTGACGAACAAGATGGACACGAGGTAACCGGGGAGAAAGGAAACACCCGGCAGTCCTCTATATATCAGTGGGCGTCAGCAGCCCGGTCGCTTCTCCGGAGGCCGTTCTTCGTTCCGGCCGGGACGGACTCTCGGAGATATGTCGCCCATGCTCAGGCGCTGGTTGTCCCTTCTCTACGTCCAGGTCCTCGTCGCCATCGTCCTCGGCGTTCTGGTCGGCGCCCTCTGGCCGGAGACCGGCGCGGCGATGAAGCCGCTGGGCGACGGCTTCGTGAAGCTGATCAAGCTGGTCATCGCCCCTGTGGTCTTCTGCACCGTGGTGCACGGCATCGCCTCGGTGAACGATGCGCGCTCGGTGGGCCGCGTCGGCATCAAGGCGCTGTTCTACTTCGAGGTGATCTCGACCTTCGCCCTGGTGATCGGCCTCTTCGTGGCCAAGGTCTTCGGCACCGGCAGCGGCTTCAACATCGACCCGTCGCAGCTCAACGCCAGCGCCATCCAGGCCTATGCCCAGCAGGCGGCCAAGGACAGCGTCGCGGCGCATCTGATGGCGATCATCCCCGACACCTTCATCGGCGCCTTCGCCAATGGCGACCTGCTGCAGGTGCTGCTGCTGGCGGTACTGACCGGCTTTGCCATCAATGCCCTGCCGGAGCGTTTCCGCGCGCCCACCGCGGCGGCGATCGACGGCATGGCGCGGGTCTTCTTCGGCATCGTCGCGATCGTGGTGAAGGTGGCGCCGATCGGTGCCTTCGGCGCCATGGCCTTCACCATCGGCGCCTATGGCATCCGCTCCCTGCTGCAACTGGGCGAGCTGGTGGGGACCTTCTACATCACCTCGGCGCTCTTCGTGCTGGTGGTGCTGGGCTTCGTCGGCTGGCTCTGCGGCTTCTCGATCCTGCGCTTCGTCAACTACATCCGCGAGGAGCTGCTGATCGTGCTCGGCACTTCCAGCAGCGAGAGCGTGCTGCCGCAGATCATGCGCAAGATGGAGGCGCTGGGCTGCTCGCCCAAGGTGGTCGGCATCACCGTGCCGCTCGGCTATTCCTTCAACCTCGACGGCACCAACATCTACATGACGCTGGCCACGATGTTCCTGGCCAATGCCACCAACACCCATCTGAGCTGGGGGCAGGAACTGACCATCCTGCTGGTGGCGATGCTGACCTCCAAGGGCGCCTCGGGCGTGACCGGGGCGGGCTTCATCACCCTGGCGGCCACGCTGTCGGTCATCCCGGACATCCCCATCCAGGCCCTGGCCGTGCTGGTCGGCATCGACAAGTTCATGAGCGAGGTCCGCGCCCTGACCAATCTCGTCGGCAACGGCGTGGCCTGCGTGGCGATCAGCCGCTGGGAGGGCGAGCTGGACCCGGTTCGGCTGCGCGAGGCCCTGCACGGCATTCCCGTCGCCGGGATCGGTACGGAGGAACGCGGGACCCTGCCGCTGCCGGACCGCGACGGAGTGCGCCGCCCGGCGGAGTGAGGGCAGGGCCTGCATGCCGCCCCGGCCGGGCGCCGGGCCTCCGGAGCATTCCGGCGGCCCTTCGCGCTTTCTTCCGCAAAACTGATCCGGACCGGGGAAATCCCATGTCCCGCCGCATTGTGTCCGGAAACGCAGTCCCGCCACCCTTGTTTAGCTATTCTCCGGTGAGAAGGGTTCTCGGGACCCGCTCGGAAAAGGAATGGAATGGCGCAGGACACCAAGGAAAGGGCCCGCTTCTACCGGGAAACGCTGCAGGCGTCCCGCGAAGGCGGTGTCCGGTTCGCCCAGGAAATCCTTTCGGATATGGACCGGGGGGAGATGACGAAGGTCCTCGCCCGGGCCACGGCCGGGGTCCGGGAACATCTGGCCGGGGCCCTGGGCTGCACGCCGCCCGAGGTCGTGGACTGCGCCGACGCCTTCACCGAGGCGGCCGTGGTGGAATGGACGCGCATCCGGGCCGCCATGGGAAGCATGCGGAGCGGGATGGCCTGAAGCCCGGAAGGGTGGCAGGTCCGCTCCGGCAACGGCCGTTTCCCGGCCTTACCTTCTCCATTCCGGCGCGAGGACTTCCATGACCATCACCGTGGCGCAGGCGGATTACGGCGACCCGGTCCAGGCCGGCGCGATCGCCCGGCTGATGCGGGAATACGCCCTCGACCCGATGGGCGGCGGCAAGCCCCTGCCGGACGGCGTCGCGGAGGGCCTGGCCGCGGAACTGGCCCGGCGGCCCCAGGCCCTGACCCTGCTGGCCCATGCGGAGGGCGAGGCGGCGGGGCTGCTGAACGCCTTCGAGGGCTTCTCCACCTTCGCCGGGCGGCCCCTGCTGAACCTGCACGACGTGGTGGTGTCCCGCCGCTTCCGGGGGCGGGGGATCGGCCGGATGCTGCTGGCCGAGGCCGAGCGGATCGCGCGGGAACGGGGCTGCTGCAAGATCACGCTGGAGGTGCTGGAAGGGAACCGGGTGGCCCGCGCCGCCTATGAAAAGGCGGGTTTCGGCGCCTATGTGCTCGACCCCGCCGCCGGCCGGGCGCTGTTCTGGCAGAAGCCCCTATAGGCGCCGGCGGTCCGGCGCCGCCCCATCACTCGGCCGCCACCACGCCGACCTCGCGGCGCGCCTCGCCCCGCCCGCCGCCGGCGCAGAGCAGCGACAGTCCCAGCAGCAGCGCCACCAGCGGCAGCACCAGCACGGCATAGCCGGCATCCAGCAGCATGCCCACCGGCACGGGGATCAGGGCGCTGCCCAGCGGCAGGCCGGAGGAGATGAAGCCGAAGACCTTGCCGATCTGCCCGGGCGGCGAGGCCTCCTTCACCATCACGTCGCGCGGGGTGCGGGAAGCGCCGAGCGCCGTACCGGCCGCCACCACGATGATGGGCTGCAGGATGTCCGGCAGCGGCAGGGCGCCGAGCAGGAGCAGCAGCGCCATGGAAAGCAGCGTCAGCCCCACCACGAAGACCAGGTGCCGCCGCGACCGGTCGGCATACCACCCGCCCAGCAGCACCCCGGCCGAATTGCCGATCATGTAGCCGGTCAGCGCCCAGGACGCGACCTCCAGCGGCGTGCCCCAGATCTGGCCCAGCACCGGGATCAGGAAGGACTGGATGCCGGAGCTGGCCATGGAGGACAGCAGGAAGAAGGCGAAGAAAAGCAGCATCGGCCGCGACAGCAGCAGGTTGCCGCCCGCGCCGGCATTCGTGGCGGTGCGGGCGGTGCGGGGCTTCGCCTGGTCCGCCAGGATGCGGGACTGCCAGAGGATCGCCGCCACCACCGGCACGCCCAGCAGCCCGACCAGCGCCAGCGTGGCGCGCCAGCCCATCAGGTCCGACAGGGTCAGCACCACGACCGGCGCCAGGGCGAAGCCGAGATTGCCGGTGAAGGTGTGGAGCGAGAAGGCGCGGCCCATGCGGTGGCCGCTGACGCTGCCGGCCAGGATGGCGTAGTCGGCCGGATGGATCACGCTGTTGCCGATGCCCGACAGCAGCGCCAGCAGCAGCACCGCCCAGAAGCCCGGGGCGAGGCCCATGGCGGAGATCGAGAGCGCCATCAGCAGCGTGCCGCCGACCAGGAAGGGGCGTGCGCCGTGCCGGTCCACCAGGAAGCCGACCGGCGTCTGCAACGCGGCGGTCACGCCGCTCATCAGTGCCAGCGCCAGGCCGAGCGTGGCATAGGAGACGCCGAACTCATCGCGCCACAGCGGAAACAGCGGCGCGAGGCAGAGCATGTAGAAATGCGACAGGAAATGCCCGGTGCAGATCAGCCCGATCGCAGGCCAGTCCCTGGAGCCACGGTCGGGGGAGGCATGGTCGGGGAAGGCGGGGGCGGTGCGTTCCCCGGGCGGGGCTTCCGGATCGGCGGACATGTCGCGCGCAGGCTGCGCCGCGGCCGGGCAGCAGTCAACTCGGCACCGTATCGTCCACGCCTTCGGGGCTGCCGCCCGGGGCGCCGGCGCCTTCCCCGGTCAGCGAGCGCCAGCGTTCGATCGGCAGGGGGCGGCCGATCAGCCAGCCCTGGATCTCCTCGCAGCCCTCGGCGCGCAGGGCGCGGGCCTGCTCCTCCGTCTCCACCCCCTCGGCGGTGACGGGCAGGCCGAGGCTGCGGGCCAGGGCCAGCGTGCCGCGCACGATGGCGGCGGAGGTCGCGTCCTCGGCCATGGTGGCGATGAAGCCGCGGTCCAGCTTCAGCCGGCCGAAGGGGAAGGCGCGCAGCGTCATCAGCGAGGAATAGCCGGTGCCGAAATCGTCCAGGGTGATCCCCACCCCCATGCCGCGCAGCGCGCTCAGCGTGGCCTGCACCTGCCCGACATCGCGCAGCAGCAGGCCTTCGGTGACCTCCAGCTCCAGCCGCTCCGGCGGCAGGCCGGAACTGCGCAGCGCGCGGTGGACGACGGCCACCAGATCCCCCTGCTGTACCTGTACCGGAGAGACGTTGACCGCGAGGCGGAGCGGGCGGCCCCAGCACGCCGCCTCGGCGCAGGCGGTCCGCAGCACCCATTCGCCGATCTCCAGGATGGTGCCGGAGCGTTCGGCGGAGGGGATGAAGACATCCGGGGACAGCAGGCCACGCTCGGGGTGGCGCCAGCGCAGAAGGGCCTCGAAGCCGACGATCCGGGGCAGGGACTCCGCGTCCACGGTTGCCCCAGAAGCCTCCCCAAGGGTTTCGCCAGGAGCTGCCCGGGGCGGATCGAGCGCCGCCTGCGGCTGCCAGGCGAGCTCCAGCTGCCCCTGCGGCACGGCCTGCCGCAGGTCCTGCTCCAGCGAGCGCGCGTCGCGGATCTCGCGGTCCATCTCGAAGGAGAAGCTGGACCAGCCGTTCCGCCCGGCGAGCTTGGTGCGGTAGAGGGCGGTGTCGGCACATTCCAGCAGCCCGCTGGCATCCGCCGCGTCGGTTGGGAAAAGGGCGAGCCCCGCCGAGGCGGAAACGATGCCCTCCCGCCCATCGCCCAGGTCGTAGCTGCGGCGCAGCAGGGTGATCAGCCGCGTGGCGAGGCGCTGGATCGTCTCGGCGGCGCGGGCGGCATCCTCCGGCAGGCCGGACTGCACCACCACGAACTCGTCCCCGCCCAGCCGCGCCACCAGGTCCCCGGGGCGCGCGGCGGCCTGGATGCGCTCGGCCACCTGCAGCAGCAGCTGGTCCCCCGCCCGGTGCCCCCAGCGGTCGTTGATGCTCTTGAACCCATCGAGGTCCAGGTACAGCACCCCGACCCGCTGCCCCGTTTCGCGCGCCGCGCCGAGGCTTTCCTCCAGATGCTTCTGCAGGCGCCAGCGGTTGGCGAGGCCGGTCAGGGAGTCCTTTTCCGCCAGCCGGCGGACCTGCTCCTCGGCTTCCCGCTCCCGCGTGATGTCCTGCAGCACGCCGCGGATGGCCGCTGGGCGGCCCTGCGCGTCGCGCTGCAGGCGGAACTCGATCCAGCACCAGGCGGTGGTGCCGTCGGCGCGACGGATGCGCCTTTCGCTGCGCAGGTTGCGCTCCGGTTCCGCCAGAAGGCGGCGCCAGACATGCCGCACGTCCTTGTGGCCCTCGGGGTCGAGGTGGTCGAGGATCCAGGAGAGCGGGCGCATGGGCTGCCGGGGATCGGTGCGGAACAGCCGGTGGACGCCCTCGCTCCAGGTGACGCGGCGGGTCGCGAGATCGAGCGAGAACTCCCCGATCTGCGCCACGGCATGGGCGAGGCGGAGATCCTGCTCCGCCTCCATGAGCCGGTGCACCGTGGCGGCGCGCGCCCGGCCATGCCGCCGCAGGGCCAGGGTGATGCCGGTCATGGCCACGGCCAGCGCCACCAGGGCGGCCAGGCAGGCCAGGCTGATCTCCCGCCAGCGGCGCATCGTCTCCGCCGCGGAAAGGCTGACGGTGACATGGGCCGTGAAAGGCGGCACCGGGCTGGTGGCTGTCAGCCAGTCCTGCCCGCTCCAGCTCGCCAGCCCGGTGGCGGGGGTGTCACGCGTGCCGGTGATCCGGCTCAGCAGATCGGGACTGCCACGCTGTGCCAGCACGGTCTGGATCGGGCCCTGCTGCTGCAGACGGACGGCGGAGGGTTGCAGGGCCAGCAGCCCATCAAAGGATTCCAGCAGCGCCGTGGCCTGCAGGATCATTCCTACCCCGTACTGTCCGGCGCCGGAAGGCGGGCGCAGCAGCGCGAGGAAACGAGGTGGCCGGTCCTGCGGCAGGGTGATGAGCCGGGACGGCGTTCCTGGCGAGGCCAGGGCGGGCGGGACGGTGGGTGAGGGCACGGACAAGGCACCGAGGGCCCCTTCCAGTTCCGGGTTCTCGAAGGTGGACGCGATCACCGTGCCCTGCCGGTCCCGCAGGAAGACCCCCACTTCCCCCGGCAGCATCTGGCAGCACCCTATCATCCGGCGAAGCGCCGCATCGTCCGGCAACGGGCCGTGGGGCGGCAGGTCGGATTGCAGGAGGGACAGGGCATTGTCCGCACTCCGCAGCACCTGCTGGACCTGCCCGGCCATGCCCTGCGCGATGACCCTGGCTTCGGCCCGCAGGCTGTCCAGCAACAGGTCCCGCACCGTGCTGATCCCGATGCAGGCGCCCACCAGCATGACGAGGGACGCGACCAGGGCCACCCAGGGCATGGCCTCCACGACCAGACCGCCGGGGGCCGGGCCCGCCAACGCCTGCGCGCCACCCGCCACAGGCAGGAACCCGGCCCCGTCGCGCAGGACAGGGCCGGGTCTGGCAGTTTCATGGGGTGGCTGGGACGGTATGGACCGGATTTCCTCTCGCGTCCTGGCGGGAGGCCCGTGCCCCGCACCGTCCCAGGATATCAGAAGCCCGGGACGTCAGGCCACCGGGACATCAGACCTCGTCATCATAACTGCCTGTATCGCTTGTATCATAGCCGGAGGCGTCATCCTGCCCCCAACCGGCATCTTGTGACGATGCCGCATCATTTTGGCTCCAGCCCGTGTCCTGGGCGCCATAGGCATCGTTCTGCCCGGCCGGGTCCGTCCAGGGAGAGGAAGCCGGGGTGGCCACCGCATCCTGGCCGAAGGCGCCGCCCGTGGCATCGTCCACCACGCTCGCCGCATGCGCCTCGTGGCCCGAGAACATGTTCATCAGCGCATTGCCGAGGACCATGCCGCCCGCCACGCCCGCCGCCGTGGTCAGTGCGGTGCCGAGGAAGCCCGAGCCGCTACGGCCCGGCTGCAGCATCTGCTGCGGCGCATAGCCGTTCGGCATGGCCATGGGCTGCGGCGGCGGCGACATCGGCCGCGCCGGCACCGGCTGGCGCTGGCCGCCGCCGAACATGCCGCCGAACAGCCCGCCCCGATTGCCACCCTGGGCCTGCGCCGCCTCCACCTGCTGGCGTGCGTTGTCGAGCTCCCATTCCAGCTGCTGGATGCGGTTCTGCGCCTGTACCAGAGCGGCCTCCTGCACAAAGGCCGTCTGGGTGATTCGGTAGCGCGCCTCGGGATAGCGGGCGAAAAGGTCCTGGATCAGCCGGTCCGCCTCGGGGTCCACGGGCGGAAGGCTGGAGGGTGCCCGGGTCGAGGGCACGCTGCCGCCCCACGGGCTGGCCGGGCGCGCCGCCTGGGCCTCGGCCCCCGAAACGCGCGTGACGTAGTCCGTGATGATGCGACGCTCTTCCTCGGTCATCGTTCCATATGCTCCGATCTGCCGCCACGGGGCGCATGCGCCCGCCGATGCAGAGAACGCGGAGTTGGACCAGAACGCGGCGGCTTTCAATCCAATTCTAACAAGAAGTTAACGTTTGATACGAATACGGCGGCTTTTTCATCCGCTGGCCATCTCCGCCGCCATCTTCACCCCTGGACGCCGGTTCACTCCGGGGCTGGACCGGAGATCCGGGGCGGAAGGCCCAGCCGGCCCCATTCGATCGCCGGGCAGCGGTCCATGACGCAAACCACTCCGGCCGCGCGCGCCCGCTCCGCCGCAGCCTGGTCCACGACCCCGAGCTGCAGCCAGACCGCCGGGGCGCCGAGCCGGATCGCCTCGTCCACCACCGCCCCGGCATCCTCCGAGCGCCGGAAGACATCCACGAGGTCGAGCGGCGCGGCCTCCTCCAGGCCCGCCACGGCGGCCACGCCATGCAGCGTCCGGCCCGCCAGGGCGGGATTGACCGGCACCGCGTCGTAGCCCCGGTCGAGCAGAAAGCGGAACACGCCGTTCGACGGCCGCCCTGGCCGGTCCGAAGCGCCCACCACCGCGATGCGGCGCGTGCGCAACAAGAGGTCGCGCACCGCCTCGTCGCTCATCCCGTCCAGGCCCATTCGCCTTTCCTCCACCTTCGTTTCGCCATACCGGCCCGCTAGGAAGGGGCCAGTATGGAGGTGAACATGCGACGCGCGAACGGGTTCACCCCGCGACCGGCTTCCCGGGGAACTTCCCCGGGGACTGCCCCGGGATGGGGCCTGCCGGCCGTCCTGCTGCTCGGGCTGCTGGCCACGCTGCTGGCCTGGTGGTGGCCGAACCGGGCGCAGCTCGGCGACCTGCCGATGCCGGCGGAGCGGCTGAACAGCGTCTCCTTCGCCCCCTTCCGCACCGGGGACAGCCCGCTGCGCGGCATCTTCCCCAGCGCGACGGAGGTCGAGGAGGACATGCGCCTGATCGCTCCGCGCGTCCGGGGCATCCGCACCTATGCCAGCATCGAGGGCGACTACGACGTGGCCGCCATCGCCGCGCGCAACGGGCTGAAGCTCTGGCAGGGCGCCTGGCTGAGCGGCACGCTGGCGAACAACGAGCGCGAGGTGGCGCGGCTGATCGAGAGCGCCAACCGCCATCCGGAGACGGTGGAGCGCGTGGTCGTCGGCAACGAGGTGCTGCTGCGCCGCGACCTGCCGCCCGCCGCGCTGATCGGCTACCTCGACCGCGTGCGGGCCGCTGTGCGGCAGCCCGTGACCTATGCCGATGTCTGGGAGTTCTGGCAGCAGTTCCCGGAGGTGGCGAGGCATGTGGACATCGTCACCATCCACATCCTGCCCTATTGGGAGGACGAGCCGCTCGATGTCGAGGCGGCGATCGCCCATACCCGCGACATCGTCCATCGCATGCGGGCGCTCTTTCCCGGCAAGCCCATCGCCATCGGCGAGGTCGGCTGGCCCAGCGCCGGCCGCTGGCGCGAGGGGGCGGTGCCCTCCACAGTGAGCCAGGCGCGCTTCCTGCGGGAGTTCGCGGCGCTGAGCCGGGAGGAGGGCTTCGACTACAACGTCATCGAGGCCTTCGACCAGGTCTGGAAGTACAAGAGCGAGGGCACGGTCGGCGCCGCCTGGGGCCTCTGGACCGCCGACCGGCAGCCGAAATTCGCCCTCTCCGGCCCGGTGCGGGAGAACGCGCTCTGGGGCTGGTATGCCGGGGCGGCGGCGCTGCTGGGCCTCGGCCTCCTCGCCGCCACCGCCCGCGCCTTTCCCGCCGCGCCGCGCGCACCGCTGGCGCTGCTGGCCCTGGCGCTGGGCAACGCGCTGGCCTTCGCCTGGTGCGGCGGCGTGCCCTATGCCTTCGACGAGCACCTGATGCTGGCGGTCACGGCGAACCTCGCCGGGCAGGCGCTGCTGGCGGCGCTGCTGCTGCGCCGGGCGGGGCAGGTCCTGTCCGGCCTGCCGGTGGAGATGCCGCGCACCGGCGCCCAGGCGACGGCCTCGGTCCGGGCGCTGCTGCGCGGGCGGCTGCGCTGGCGGGACTGGCGCGGCTTCGCCTTCGACGACCTGTCCTTCGTCTTCCTCTGGACAGCGATGGTCCTCCAGCTCCTGCTGCTCTTCGATCCGCGCTACCGCGACTTCCCGTTCCCCACCTTCGCCGTGCCGCTGGTCGCGGTCGTCGCCCGGGCGCTGCTGCGCGACCTGCCCCTGCGCGGCGGCGGCTGGGCGGAGGCCTGGGCGGGCGGCACCCTGGCCCTGGCGGCGCTGGCCAGCGCGTGGCGCGAGGGGCCGGAGAACCTCCAGGCGCTGGGCTGGACGGCCTGCGCCCTGGGCCTCGCGGCGCCGGCCCTGCTGCGCCTGCGACGGCGGGCGGAGGCGACCGGAAAGGCGCTCCGCCCAGCCCGCGCCACGGCGGAGTGACGGGGGCGGGGCGTTCCCCCCGGCGCCATCGCTTTATCAGGCGTTTTTTCGGACGTTCCAGAACAGCGCGTAGGGGGCCTTCAACGTGCCCGACAACGTGTCGCGATAGGCCGATGCCGAGGTCCACTGTCCGATGGGGATATAGGGCAGCGAGGTGAAGGCCTGCTGCTGGATCTCGCGGCAGATCGCCTGGGCGGCAGCGGTATCGGGCGCATCCATCCACTGGCCGCGCAGCGCCTCCAGCTTCGGGTCGTCCGGCCAGCCGGCCCAGGACGAGGCTCCGGCGGAACGCAGCGGATAGGAGCTGCCCGGCGTGGCCACGGAAAGCGAGGCCCAGGTGGTGACGAAGCAGTTCCAGCCACCCTGGTCGATCGGGTCCTTCTTCGCCATGCGGGACAGCATGGTGCCCCAGTCCATCACCTGGAAATCGATGTTCAGCCCCATCTTGGTGAGCTGGTCCAGCATTACCTGGCTGGCCGCCATGATCTGCGCCAGGTCGGAGGGCGCCATCATCACGATCCGCTCGCCCTTGTAGCCCGCCTCCTTCACCAGTTGCCGGGCACGGGCCAGGTCGCGCGGGCCGGCGAGCACGCCGAGCCTGGCATCGTTGGCCATCGGGCTGCCCTCGGGGAAGAAGCCGACCGGGACGTTGCCATAGGCCTTCTCCTCGCCCACGGCGGCGGCCACCACCTCCTCCTGGCTCACCCCCGGCAGCAGAGCCTGGCGCAGCTTCGGATTGTCGAAGGGCGGCAGGAGCTGGTTGAAGCGCAGGATGCCCAGGGCGCCGAAAACATCGAGCTTGTCGGTCTTCACTCCGGCGCTCTTCCGTAGCATCGGCAGCAGGTCGAGCAACGGGCGCTCCACCCAGTCCACCTCGCCCCGTTGCAGCGCGGCGGCGGCGGTGGCCGGGTCGGGCTGGGTGATCCAGTCGATCCGGTCGAAATGCGCCTGCTTGCCGCCACTCATCATGTCCGGCGCTTCCGCGCGGGGGCGGTAGCGGTCGAAGCGGGCATAGCCCGCATGCGCGCCGGTCTGCCACTCGTCGGCCAGGAAGCGGTAGGGGCCGCTGCCGATCACCTCCTTGATCTGCTGGCTGGCGGGAGTCTTCGCGATCCGCTCGGGCATGACGAAGACGCTGCGCGCGGCGATGGCGAAGAGCAGCAGGCCGAAGGGCTTGTTCAGCGCGAGCTGGAAGCGCCGGTCGTCGAGCGGCTTCGCCTCGACCAGGATGGCGGCGATGCTCTGACCGAACGGGTCCTTCTCCATCCAGCGGCGCAGCGAGGCGACGCAGTCCAGGGCGCGCACCGGCTCCCCGTCATGAAAGAACAGCCCCTCGCGCAGGGTGAAGGTCCAGACGCGCCGGTCCTCCGACAGCGTATGCCCCTCGCACATCTGCGGCTTCGGCTGCTGGTCCAGGGTCAGGCCATAGAGTGTGTCCCAGACCATGTAGCCATGGGTATAGGCCACCACCGCCGCGCTCCAGAGCGGGTCGATGGTGGAAAGGTCCACCGAGGGCACGAAGCGGAGGCGGCGGCTGCCCTCCGCCTGGGCGAGTGCCGGGCCGGCCAGGAGCGGCGCGGTGGCCAGGCCGGTGGCGGAGGCGAGAAAGCGGCGGCGGCGCATGAGGATCTCCTGGATCGGGAGGCAACACCTGCCGGCGCGACTTGCAAGCGCCGTGCCCCGCCCCCGCCGTCAGGCCGGGCGGCGGGGGCGCATGGCGTCACCGATCCAGGCCCAGGCGCCCAGCACGGCGCCCAGCATCCCCCAGCTGGCATTGTAGTTCAGCACCGCGATGACCCCGAGTGCCACGGCGGCGATGCGGGCGGGGGCCGGGCCACCGAGAAAGGCCCAGAGCCCCAGCAGCAGCGCCCCGGCGCCCCAGAGCTGCCAGTGCTGCAGCCAGAGCAGCGCCGCGCGCGGGCGGCAGGCCAGGGGCGCCCGCGACAGGTCCAGGCAGAGCGCGCCCCATTCCCGCGGCTCGACGTAGAGATGCCGGTAGAGCGCCATGGCGCCCACGGCGAGCAGCACGGCACCCAGGGAAAGCGCGTGCCGGGTGAGGGCCTGTCGGGCGGGGGAGGGCAAGATCCGGGACCTTTCCATGGGCTGCGCCGGCGCAGCCTGCCGCGGGAATGTGGCCCGCTTGCGGCGGCTCCCGCACCGCGCCGTGGCTGGCCACCCGGATGGGGCTTGCCGGAGGGGCTGGAAGGGGAGGGAGCGCCCGGGGCGCCCGCATGGGGGCGGGCGCATGGGGCGCCGGTCCGGGCTGTCACGGTTGCTGGCTTGATCCGGCGGCGCCCATGGGCATCCTGGGGCCATGCCTCTTCCCTTCTTCGACCGGCGCCCCCGGGTGGCCGTCATCCGCATGTCCGGCGTCATCGCCGCCCGGGCCACGGGCCTCGGCGGCCCCGGCCTCAGCGCCGCCGGGCTGGCGCCGGTGCTGGAACGCGCCTTCGGGCTGAAGCGCCTGGCGGGGGTGGTGCTCGCCATCAACTCGCCCGGCGGCTCGCCCGTGCAGTCCTCGCTGATCGCGGCGCGGATCATCCGGCTGGCGGACGAGAAGGACGTGCCGGTGATCGCCTGCATCGAGGATGCCGGGGCCTCGGGCGGCTACTGGATCGCCTGCGCGGCCGACGAGATCGTCTGCGACCCTGCCTCCATCACCGGCTCCATCGGGGTGATCTCCCAGGGATTCGGCTTCCAGGAGGCGATCGAGCGCCTTGGCGTGGAGCGCCGGGTGGTGACGGCGGGGGAGAACAAGTCCTTCCTCGACCCCTTCCTGCCCCCCGATCCGTCGCAGCAGGAGAGGCTGCACCAGCTCCTCGACACGCTGCACGAGGAGTTCAAGGACTGGGTCCGCTCCCGCCGTGCCAGCCGGCTGAAGGCACCGGAAAGCGAGGTCTTCAGCGGCCGCTTCTGGACGGGGCGGGAGGCGGTGGCGCTCGGCCTCGCCGACCGGCTGGGCGACCTGCACGGGGAGATCGAGCGCCGCTTCGGCAAGGAGGCGAAGATCGTCTGGCTGAACATCCGGCGGCCGCGCTGGCCCTGGCGGCTCTTCTCCGCCGCCGTGGGCGCGACGCTGGAAATCCTGGAGGAACGCTCGGCCCGGGCACGGCTGGGGCTCTGAGGGGGCTGGCAGGGCCTTAAACCCTCCTGGCGCCGGGACGTTGCCCCGGTGGGAAACAGACCAGACCAAGGAGAGACGCGATGAGCATTCCTGTTGCCGGCGAACTCGGCCTGCTGTCCGAGGGCGAATACGCGCCGATCCTGCAGAGCCACTACCCGCATCTGGAGAGCCTGTCGCAGGAGGAGACACTGGGGCTGGCCCGCTGGCTGCGCGAGCAGCGCAACCGATCCCGCGACCTGGTGCGGCAGCGGCGCCGCGCCCGGCGCGGCAAGGGGCCGGGGCCCGCGGAATCGAGCGAGCGCGGGCTGGCGGCGAAGAAGCAGGTCTTCGCCAATGCGCTGAAGCGGGTGAACGCGCGGCTCGACACCCTCAATGCCGGGAAGCGCCGCGTCCGCAACGCGGAGCGCCTGCGCGCTGCCCTGCGCCGCCGCGAGGAGGCGCCGACGCATCATCCCGGCGGCGGCCGGACGGCGGGCGAGGGGATGCCTCCCACCCGCAACCGGGGCATCCGGGTGAAGGTCGATCCGCGCGAGGTGGGCCGCGTCTCTCAGTTCGTGAAGAACGCCCAGGCCCGCAAGGACCGGCGCCAGGCGGCCTGACGACATCCCCCGGCGGCTTCCCCCCGGGACAGTCGGGGGGGGCAGCCGGGCGGGGCTTCAGCCGCCGACCTGCCGCATCCAGTCGGCGAGGTTGTAGGCCATGGAGAGGCGGGCGATCCTGCCGTCGCGGATGGTGAGGAAGGCGCCGGCCGGCAGCACGTAGCGTTGCCCCTGCGCCGGCGGCAGGCCCTCGTCGGTGGCGAGGTACTCGCCCTCCACCACGAATTCGGCCGCCGCGCGGGTGCCCGTGGCATCCAGCATCACCACCAGATCCACCAGCTTCTCGCGGTAGCAGCGCTCCATGTGCTTCAGGAAGGCGGCGAAGGCCTGCTTGCCCACCTGCCTGCCGCCCTGGTTGATGTCATGGGCCACGTCCTCGGCGAGGCAGTCGAGCATCGCCGCCCAGTCGCCCCGGTTGAAGGCGTCGTAATAGGCGAGGATCAGCCGCTCGGAGGCATGGGCCTCGGGCAGGGCGCCGGGGTCGCCGGGACCGCCTTCCGTGCCGGAGGGGGCATGTGCGGCGGGGGAGGCTGCTGCGGCATGGGTGGGATGGTGCATGGCGGGGGCCTTCCGGTGGGAGGGGGCGGACCTTATGGTGCGCGCGCCATGTCCGCCAAGCCGCCTTCCTTCCAAGAACTGATCCTGCGCCTCCATGCCTATTGGAGCCGCCAGGGTTGCGTCATCCTCCAGCCCTACGACATGTCCGTGGGCGCCGGGACCTTCCACCCCGCGACGACGCTGCGCGCCCTGGGCGCCACGCCGTGGAAGGCCGCCTATGTGCAGCCTTCCCGCCGCCCCTCCGACGGGCGCTATGGCGAGAACCCGAACCGGCTGCAGCACTACTACCAGTACCAGGTCATCATGAAGCCGAGCCCGCAGAACGCGCAGGAACTCCTGCTCGATTCCTACCGCGAGATCGGCCTCGACCCGCTGAAGCACGATTTCCGCTTCGTGGAGGATGACTGGGAAAGCCCGACGCTGGGTGCCTGGGGCCTGGGCTGGGAGGTCTGGTGCGACGGGATGGAGGTCGGCCAGTTCACCTATTTCCAGCAGGTGGGCGGCATCCCGGTGGTGCATCCGAGCTTCGAGATGACCTACGGGCTGGAGCGGCTCGCCATGTACGTGCAGGACATCGAGAACGTGTACGAGCTGGATTTCAACGGCCAGGGCGTGAAGTACGGCGACGTCTTCCTGCGGGCGGAGCGGGAGTTCAGCGCCTACAACTTCGAGTTCGCCGACGTGCCGAGGCTGTTCCAGCACTTCGCCGATGCCGAGGCCGAGTGCAATGCGCTGGCCGACCGGGGCCTCGCTTTGCCGGCCTATGACCAGTGCATCGCCGCCAGCCACCTGTTCAACCTGCTCGATGCGCGCGGCGCGATCAGCGTGACGGAGCGCGCCGCCTATATCGGCCGCGTCCGCGCCCTGGCGAAGCGGTGCTGCGATGGCTGGGTCGCCGGGGAGGCCGCGTTGGAAGCCCCGAAGACGGCGGCCTGACCGCCGCGCCGCCCCACGCCCCTCGCAAGCACCGACCGAGAAGCCGCCCCTACGATGCCCGAACTCCTGCTCGAACTCTTTTCCGAGGAAATCCCGGCGCGCATGCAGGCGCGTGCGGCGGAAGACCTCGCCCGCCTTCTCACCGAGGCGCTGAAGCCCGCCGGCCTCGTGCCGCAGAACCTCCGCACCTTCCACGGCCCGCGCCGCATCGCCCTGGCGGCGGAGCTGCCGGAGGCGACGACGCCGGTGGCGGAGGAGCGGCGCGGGCCGCGCGCCGATGCCACCGGCCCGGCGCTGGAGGGCTTCCTGCGCTCCACCGGCCTGACGCGGGAGCAGCTGGAGGAGCGGGAAGGGAAGGGCGGCACCTATCTCTACGCGGTGATCCGCCGCAACGGCCGCGCGACGGGCGACGTGGTGGCCGAGGCGATGCCGCCGCTGCTGCGCCGCTTCCCCTGGCCCAAGTCGATGCGCTGGGGCGGCACCTCCACCTTCACCTGGGTGCGGCCGCTGAAGCGCATCCTCTGCACCTTCGGGGGGCGGGTCGTGGCCTTCGACCTGCGCCAGGGCGAGGATGACGGGCACGGCCTCGCCGCCTCGGACCTCACCGAGGGCCATCGGCTGATGGCCCCGGGCGTCTTCGCCGTGCATTCCCTGGCGGAATGGGAAAGCGGCCTTCGCGCCCGCAAGGTGATCCCCGGCGCGCCGGAGCGCGAGGCGATGATCGAGCGCGAGGTCGCCCGCCTCGCCGCCGCCGAGGGGCTGGAGGTGGTGCAGGACCGCGGATTGCTGGCCGAGGTGGCGGGGCTGGTGGAATGGCCGGTGCCGCTGCTGGGCGGCATCGACGACGCCTTCATGGACCTGCCGCCCGAGGTGATGCGCACCACCATGCGGGTGAACCAGCGCTACTTCGCGCTTCGCCACCCGGACGGGCGGGCGGCGAACCGCTTCGCCCTGGTCGCCAATATCGAGGCGGTGGATGGCGGCCGGGCCATCGTGGCGGGCAACGAGCGCGTGTTGCGCGCCCGTCTCTCGGATGCCCGCTTCTTCTGGGATGGCGACCGGCAGCAGCGGCTGGAAAGCCGGCTGCCGAAGCTGGCCCATGTTGTCTTCCACGCAAAGCTCGGCACCCAGGGCCAGCGGGTGGAGCGGCTGGAGCGGCTGGCCCGCTTCCTTGCCCCGCTGGTCGGCGCCGACCCGGAAAAGGCGGCGCGGGCCGGCCGGCTGGCCAAGGCCGACCTCGCCTCCGGCATGGTGGGCGAGTTCCCGGAGCTGCAGGGGCTGATGGGCCGCTACTACGCCCTGCATGACGGCGAGGCGCCGGAGGTGGCCGAGGCGATCGGCGCGCATTACCGCCCGCTCGGCCCCGGCGACGAGGTGCCGCGCGAGCCCACCGCCATCGCCGTGGCGCTGGCGGACAAGATCGACCAGCTGGTCGGCTTCTTCGCGGCGGATGAGCGCCCGACCGGCTCGGGCGACCCCTATGCGCTGCGCCGCGCCGCGCTGGGCGTGATCCGCATCATCCGCGAGAACGGGCTGCGCCTGCCGCTGGCCGATGTGATCGCCGAGGCCTTCTTCGGCTATCCCGCCGCCCAGGGCCTGACGGCGGACCCGGAATTCGGCATGGCGGTGGCGGCCGAGAAGATGAATGCCGGCTTCCAGCCCCCCGCCGGCTCCGCGCAGCCGCCGATGGTGGCGGCCTTCGCCGCCGGGCTGCTGGACTTCCTGGCCGAGCGCCTGCGCGTGCAGCTCCGGGCCGAGGGGGCGCGGCACGACATCCTGGCCGCCGCCTTCGGCGCCCGGGGGGAGGCGGGGGGTGGTGAGGACGATCTCGTCCGCCTGCTCGCCCGGGCCGATGCGCTGCGGGATTTCCTCTCGACTCCGGAAGGGGCGGACCTCCTCGCCGCCTATCGCCGGGCGGCAAACATCCTCCGAATCGAGGAGAAGAAGAGCGGAGAAATTCCCGCAAGGGTTGATCCCTCCCTGCTGGCCCTGGCGGAAGAGGTCACGTTGTGGGAAGTTCTGAATGATATTGATGTTGCGGTGCGGGAAGCGCTTGACGCGGAACGGTTTTCGACAGCCATGACTGTTTTTGCGACGCTGCGGGGTCCCGTGGACGCATTTTTCGAGAAGGTCGTGGTGAATGACGCCGATCCGGCGCTGCGCTACAACCGCCTCGGCCTGCTCAAGACGCTCCGTGGCGCGATGGATCGCGTCGCGGAGTTCCAACGCGTTGAAGGCTGAAGAGGGACGAGCCTGATGACCAAGTGGGTGTACGGTTTCGGTGCCGGCCGGAACGACGGCAAGGCCGACATGCGCAACCTCCTCGGCGGCAAGGGTGCGAACCTGGCGGAGATGGCCTCGATCGGCCTTCCCGTTCCACCGGGCTTCACCATCACCACCGAGGTCTGCACCTACTACTACGACAACGGGAAGCAGTACCCGAAGGAGCTGACCGACCAGGTGAACGAGGCCCTGGCGCGGATCGAGAACGCGGTGGGGATGAAGTTCGGCGACGCCGCCAACCCGCTGCTGGTCTCGGTGCGCTCCGGTGCCCGCGTCTCCATGCCGGGCATGATGGACACGGTGCTGAACCTGGGCCTGAACGACGAGACGGTGGTGGGCCTGGCCAGGCGCTCGGGCGACGACCGCTTCGCCTGGGACAGCTACCGCCGCTTCATCCAGATGTACGGCTCGGTGGTGCTGGGCGTGGACCATCACCGCTTCGAGGAGATCATCGAGGAGGCGAAGCACGCCTCCGGCGCGGTGGAGGACACCGAGCTTTCCGCCGCCGACTGGCAGAAGGTCGTAGCCGGCTACAAGGAGATGGTGGCCGAGGCGACCGGCAAGCCCTTTCCGCTGGACCCGCAGGAGCAGCTCTGGGGTGCCGTGGGCGCCGTCTTCGGCTCCTGGATGAACCCGCGCGCCAACACCTATCGCCGCCTGCACGACATCCCGGCGAGCTGGGGCACGGCGGTCAATGTCCAGGCCATGGTCTTCGGCAACATGGGCAGTGACTGCGCCACGGGTGTCTGCTTCACCCGCGACCCCTCGACCGGCGAGAACATCTTCTACGGCGAGTACCTGATCAACGCGCAGGGCGAGGACGTGGTGGCGGGCATCCGCACGCCGCAGCCCATGTCCAAGGCCCGCGCCAAGCCCGGCGAGACCTCCATGGAGGAGGCGATGCCGGAAGCCTATGCCGAGCTCTGCAAGGTGCGTGAGACGCTGGAGCGTCACTACACGGACATGCAGGACATCGAGTTCACCGTGCAGAGCAACAAGCTCTACATGCTGCAGACCCGCAACGGGAAGCGCACCGCCGCCGCCTCGCTGAAGGTCGCGGTGGACATGGCCGAGGAAGGGCTGATCGACCATCCGGAGGCGGTGAAGCGCGTCGCCCCGGGCTCGCTCGACCAGCTGCTGCACCCGACGCTGGACCCCAAGGCCAGCCGCAAGGTGCTGACCAAGGGCCTGCCGGCCTCTCCGGGTGCCGCCTGCGGGGTGGTGGTCTTCTCCGCGGAGGAGGCCGAGGCGCGCGCCAACAAGGGCGAGAGCGTCATCCTGGTCCGCATCGAGACCAGCCCCGAGGATATCGCCGGCATGCATGCCGCCAAGGGCATCCTCACCACCCGCGGCGGCATGACCAGCCACGCGGCCGTGGTGGCGCGCGGCATGGGCCGGCCCTGCGTGGCCGGTGCCGGTGGCGTCGTGGTGGACTATGCGGCGGGCACGCTCTCGGCCGGTGGCCAGGTTGTCCATGCCGGCGAGACCATCACCCTCGACGGCGCGACCGGCGAGGTCTTCGCCGGCGCCGTGGCGATGATCGAGCCGCAGCTTTCCGGCGACTTCGCCACGCTGATGGGCTGGGCCGACGCGGTGCGCCGCCTGAAGGTGCGCGCCAATGCGGAGACCCCGCTGGACGCCGACACCGCCCGCAAGTTCGGGGCCGAGGGCATCGGCCTCTGCCGCACGGAGCACATGTTCTTCGACGCGGACCGCATCGGATCGGTCCGCCAGATGATCATGTCCGAGACGGAGAGCGGCCGCCGCGACGCGCTGGCCAAGCTGCTGCCCTTCCAGCGCAGCGACTTCGTCGAGCTGTTCCGGATCATGGCCGGCCTGCCGGTGACGATCCGCCTGCTCGACCCGCCGCTGCACGAGTTCCTGCCGCACAAGGAGGAGGAGCTGGCCGAGGTGGCGGAGAGCCTGGGCACGGACCTCGCCACCATGAAGCGGCGCGCGGCGGATCTGGCGGAGGCGAACCCCATGCTCGGCCATCGAGGCTGCCGCCTGGGCGTGACCTATCCCGAGATCTACGAGATGCAGGCCCGCGCCATCTTCGAGGCCGCCATCCAGGTGGCCAAGGAGACAGGCAGCGCGCCGGTCCCGGAGATCATGATCCCGCTGGTCGGCATGAAGAAGGAGCTGGAGATCACCCGCGCCCAGGTGGACAAGGTGGCGCAGGAGGTCTTCGCCGAGACGGGCACCACGCTCGACTACTCGGTCGGCACCATGATCGAGCTGCCGCGCGCGGCGTTGACGGCGGACAAGATCGCGGAGGTCGCGGACTTCTTCTCCTTCGGCACCAACGACCTGACACAGACGACCTTCGGCCTGTCGCGCGACGACGTGGGCAAGTTCCTGCCCTACTACGTGGAGAAGGACATCCTGCCGAGGGACCCCTTCGTCTCCATCGACGTGGAGGGCGTGGGCGCGCTGGTGGAGATCGCCACGGAGAAGGGCCGCAAGGTCAAGAACGGCCTCAAGCTCGGCATCTGCGGCGAGCATGGCGGCGATCCGGCCTCCATCCAGTTCTGCGAGAAGGTCGGGCTCGATTACGTCTCCTGCTCCCCCTATCGCGTGCCGGTGGCGCGCCTGGCGGCAGCGCAGGCGGCGCTGGCCGGCGCGGGGGGCGACCGCACGGCCTGACACCGCCCGCACGGCGGAAGCATCTGGACGGCGGGGCCCCGGCCCCGCCGTTTTTCGTCATGGGCCAGCCGGAAGCCTTGCGGCGCCAGGACCGTTCCTACGGCACCCCCCAATGGAGTGCCGGACATGTACGAAGAGATGCAGAAGGTTCCGCCGCAGAAGCAGGACCGGCAGCCTGGCCTGGAATCGGAAATGACGCCGAAACCTGCCGCCGAGATGCGGCACTGGAAGGGCTCGGGCAAGCTCGCGGGCCGGAAGGCGATCGTGACCGGTGGCGATTCCGGCATCGGCCGGGCCGTGGCCATCGGCTTCGCCAAGGAAGGCGCCGATGTCTTCATCCTCTACAAGGACGAGCATGAGGACGCCGCCGAGACGAAACGGCTGGTGGAGGCGGAGGGCCGGCGCTGCGACACCGTCGCGGGCGACGTGGGCGACCCGGGTTTCGCCCGCTCGGCGGTGGAGAAGGCGGCGGCCTTCCTCGGCGGCATCGACATCCTGGTGAACAACGCGGGCGAGCAGCACGAGAACAAGGATTTCGCGACCATCGAGGAGGCGCAGGTGGAGCGGACCTTCCGCACCAACATCCTGGGTTACATGTGGATGGCGAAATACGTGCTGCCGCATCTGAAGGAAGGCAGCACCATCGTGAACACCACCTCGGTCACCGCCTATCGCGGCAGCCCGCACCTGGTGGACTATTCGGCGACCAAGGGCGCCATCCTGGCCTTCACCCGCTCCCTGGCTGCGCAGCTCGCGGAAAGGAAGATCCGTGTGAACGGCGTGGCGCCCGGGCCGATCTGGACGCCGCTGATCCCCGCCTCCTTCTCGCCGGAGGAGGTGGAGAAGCATGGCGGCAGCACGCCGCTGGAGCGCCGGGGCCAGCCGGACGAATGCGCCCCCGCCTATATCTTCCTCGCCTCCGATGCCGACAGTTCCTACATCACCGGGCAGGTGATCCATCCCAATGGCGGGGAGCCGGTGAACGGCTGACGGAACAGCCCCTGGACAAGCCTTCCGCCCTTCCGCAACATTGCGGAAGAGAAAGGAACAGCCGCGATGCTCGTGGCCGTCTTCACGGCAATCATTTCGGCAAGTGTCCTCGCCGGCGGAACGGTGGGCCTCTTCCTGTACCTGTATCTTCCGGCGCGCCACGTCACCAAGGAAACGCGGGACGTGGTGCATCTGGCGACTGGCATGCTGTCGGTCCTCGCGGCGCTGGTGCTCGGATTGCTGATCGCGACGGCCAAGGACAGCCTTTCCTCGGCGGACCGCTCGGTCCGCGACTTCTCGGCGGTCCTGGTCCAGGCGGAGCAGGGCCTGCGCGTCTATGGCACGGAAGCAGCGCCGGCCCGCGACCTTCTGCGGCGCTATACCCGTGCGGCCATTTCCCAGCGATGGACGCAGGACGACCGGGACATCCTCGAAGTCGCCGCTCCGATCGGCGCGACGCTGGAGCAGCTTCGGCTGACAGTCCTTTCGCTACGGCCGGCGAACGACGTCCAGCACTGGTTGCAGGGGCAGGTGCTGGCCCAGAGCGACAAGCTGCTGTCGCTGCGGTGGCAGATGCTGGAGCAGCAGGACCTGCCTTTCCAGCCGGTCTTCGTCCTGCTGCTGACCTCCTGGCTGTTCTTCATCTTCGCGGGGTTCGGCTTCATGGCGCCCCGAAACGCCGCCGTCTATGCCGCCTTCGTCGTCTGTGCGGTGGCGGTGGGCGGCGCGATGTTCCTGATCATGGAAATGGAGACGCCCTTCACGGGGGTCGTCCAGGTATCCCGGCAACCCCTGACCATCGCACTGGCCCATATGGAGCGCTGAGCCCGCCGGCAACCATCACCCAGGCGGCGGCAGGCGCAGCAGATGGGCCAGCAACCGGCCGTAGCCCCGCGCATCGTCCAGGGCGCAGTGGGTATGCGCCGTCTCCCCCAGCCATTCCGCCGGGTAGTGCTCCACCCGGCAGCGTTCCGGTGGCCAGTGCAGCCGGCCGGCCGCGAAGGCGTGCAGGCAGAGCGGCACGTCCCGGAAGAGCGGGTCCACCGCGCGCGGCACAGGCACGAGGCGCGTTCCGGTGAAGCGTTGCAGGTAGAGGTCCATCCAGGGCCCATCCACCGCCAGCGGATGCGCGGCGAAGACCGGATCGCCCGGCAGGTCCCGCACCCAGGCCACGAAGCGGGCCATGACGGCCTCCGGCGGCTGCGGGTCCCGCGTCGCGGCGGCCCAGGCCTCGGGCTCTCCGGCGAACCAGGCCAGCGTGCCAGGATCGGGTTCCGCGCCGGGGAAGGGGGCAAGCACGGCCTCGAAGGCCGAGACCTCGCGCCCATCCGCCGTCACCGCGACGGCGCCGACCGAGAGCAGCGAATTGCGGCCCGGGGTGGGGCCGTCGAATTCCGTATCCGTCACCACATAGACCAGCGTCACCGCGAATCCCTTTTCCCGGAGGGCCGCATCCTGCGCCGGAGCGGCAGCACTTGTCTTGTGCGCCGCATCATGAAGGTGTCAGGCGGTCTTTTCCGGCAGGTGCATCCAGGCGGGCAGGCGGGGCGTCAGGCTGGCTCCGCCGCAGCGCAGGGGGGCGCCGGCGGTGATCGCCTCCAGCCGCAGCAGGGCCATGCCCTGGCTGCCCAGGCCGGAGCGCATGGTGCCGACCTCGGCCTCGCCCCGGAAGACGAGCGTGCCGGGGGCGGGCAGCGCGCCCTCCACCGTCACGGGAACGAGGCGCCGCTTGACCAGGCCACGATAGCGGGTGCGGGCGGTCAGTTCCTGGCCCATGTAGCAGCCCTTGGTCCAGGAGACGCCGTGCAGCTCGTCGAAGCCGGCTTCCAGCAGCACGGACTTCTCCGCCTCCATGTCCTCCGACCCGGCAGGCAGGCCGAGTTCCAGCCGGTGCAGCGCATAGGCGGAGGCATCCATGGCGCCGTGCATCGGCTTGTCCAGCAGGGCGCGCCAGCCGGCATCCGGCAGGCGCGGATCGGCGAAGACGATCCCGTGCTCCGGCGCCGGGCTGCTCCAGCCGGCATGGACGGCGAATTCCGCCGAGGCATCCCGCAGCGCCACCTTGGAGCGCAGGCGGAAGCGGGAGAGCTTCGCGACCAGCATCTCCGCCTGGGCGCGCTCGCAGTCGAGCAGGAAGCAGTCCGGCTGGGCCAGCACGAAGAAATCGGCCAGCCACTTTCCCTGGGGGGTCAGCAGCGCGGCCCAGGCGGCCTGGCCGGGGGCCAGGGCGGCGACGTCGTTGGAGATGAGGCCCTGGAGATAGGCGACCCGGTCCTCGCCCGAGATCTCCACCACGCCACGGTCCGGCAGATAAGCGATCGGCATGGGGCAGAGTTGGCGCGGAGAGAGCGTTGCTGCAACCGGGAACATGCTATGAGGCGCCCGACCATGCGCATCCTCTTCGTCACCTCCACCCGCATCGGGGATGCGGTCCTGTCCACCGGGCTGCTGGACCACCTGCTGCGCGCCTATCCCGAGGCACGCTTCACCATTGCCTGCGGGCCGGTGGCGGAGGGGGTCTTCGCCCGCATGCCGCGGCGCGACGAGACCATCGTGCTCGCCAAGCGCAGCCTTTCGCTGCACTGGCTGGAGCTGTGGCGGCGCGTGGCGGGGCGGCGCTGGGACCTGGTGGTGGACCTGCGCGGCTCGGCCCTGGCCTGGACCCTGCGCGCCGGCACCCGCGCGGTGATGCGCGGCGGCCGCCGGCCGGGGCACCGGCTGGGTCATATCGCCGAGACGCTGGACCTGGACCCGCCGCCCATGCCGGTGGCCTGGACGGCACCGGAGGACGAGGCGCGGGCCGCCGCGCTTCTGGGGGCGGGCCCCGGTGCGATAGCCGGTCAGGTTCCCATTCTGGCCCCCATTCTGGCCTTGGGGCCGACCGCCAACTGGTCGGGCAAGATCTGGCCCTGGGAGCGCTTCGAGGCGCTGGCCCGCAGGCTGACGGCGCCGGATGGGCTGCTGCCGGGCGCCCGGATCGTCGTGCTGGGTGGGCCGGGGGAAACCGAGCGGGCCATCGCCGCGCCGCTGCTGGAGGCCCTGCGCAACCATCCCGGCGGCGTCACCGACCTGCTGGGGCAGCTTTCCCTGCCGGAAGCGGCGGCGGTGCTGCGCCGCGCCGCGCTCTTCGTCGGCAATGATTCCGGGCTGATGCACCTCTCCGCCGCCGCCGGCACGCCGACGCTCGGCCTGTTCGGCCCGACGCCAGCGGACGAGTACGCGCCCGCCGGCCGTGCCGCCCGGGCGGTGATCGCGGCGGATGGCCGCATGGAGGGGCTCTCCGTCGCGCAGGTGGCCGAGGCTGCCGGGCGGCTCCTGCCCGCGCGGCTGGCGGCGTGACGGCGGCTCTGTCCCGGAGGCCGCGCGAGTGGCGGGGCGAGTGCCCCTTGCCCCTCCACACGTGCCTGTGCCACCACCCCCGCATGCCGACAGTCCTTGCCGCGCCTTGCCGCATCCCGTCCCGGTCCACCGGCCTGTCGAGTCCGGGCGCCTGGTGAGGGGAACGCGGTGAGGGTCGCGCAGGTCATGGCCGGCGCCGTCCAGGGCGGCGCCGAGACTTTCTACGAGCGGCTTTGCCTCGGCCTGCACGACAGCGGCGAGGAAGTCCTGCCGGTGATCCGGCGCGAGCCGGCGCGCGAGGCGCGGCTGCGGGAAGGGGGCCTCACTCCCGTCACCCTGGGCTTCGGCGGGCCGCTCGACCTGCTGACCGGGGCCCGCCTGCGCGCGGCGCTGGGGCGCTTCCGCCCCGCCGTGACGGTGGCCTGGATGAACCGCGCGGCGCGCTTCACGCCAAAGGGGGAATGGACCTTGGTGGGGCGGCTGGGCGGCTACTACGACCTGCGGCACTACCGGCGCTGCGACCATCTGGTGGCCAATACGCGCGACCTCGTCGCCTGGATCACCGCGCAGGGCTGGGCGCCCGGGCGCGTGCACCACCTGCCGAATTTCGTGCCCGACATGGCCGGCGCCGCATCCGCCACGCTGCCCGCGCCACCGGGGAAGCGGCGGCTGCTCGCCATGGGCCGGCTGCACCGGAACAAGGGATTCGACGTGCTGCTGCGAGCCCTGGCGGAACTGCCGGAGGCGCATCTCTCCCTGGCCGGCGAAGGGCCGGAGCGTCCCGCGTTGGAGGGGCTGGCGTGCGAGCTGGGGCTGGGCGAGCGCGTGTCGTTCCTGGGCTGGCGCACCGATACCGGGGCGCTGCTGGCCGGGGCGGAGGTCTTCGTCTGCCCGTCCCGGCACGAGCCGCTGGGCAATGTGGTGCTGGAGGCCTTCTCGGCCTCGCGCCCCGTCGTGGCCGCGGCGGCGCAGGGGCCCAGCGAGGTGATCCGCGACGGCGGGACCGGGCTGCTGGTGCCGCTGGAGGAACCCGCGCCACTGGCCGCCGCGATCCGCCGCGTGCTGGACGACCCGGCCCTGTCGGGGCGCCTCGCCGAGGCCGGGCGGCGGGATTTCGAGGCCGAGCACGCGGCGGCGCCGGTCCTGGCGCGCTGGAGTGGCTTCCTGCGCGCCGTGGCGCCGACGGCCGCCGGTGGGGAGGTGGGCTGATGTGTGGCATCGCGGGCCTCGCCCTCCGTCCTGGCCAGGCACCGGATTCCCGGGTGCTGGAGGCGCTGACCCGCGCCCTGGCGCATCGCGGGCCGGACGGGCAGGGGCATCACGTCGTGGGCTCCGTGGCGCTCGCGCACACGCGGCTGGCGATCATCGACCTGGAGACCGGCGACCAGCCGCTCTTCGCCGGGCCGGCGGCGCTGGTCGGCAATGGCGAGATCTACAACAACCCGGAGCTGCGGGCCGCCAACGCCTTCTCCTGTGCCACCGGCAGCGACTGCGAGCCGCCGCTGCACCTGTGGCGGCAGGAGGGCATCCGCTTCGCCGACGGGCTGCGCGGCATGTGGGCGCTGGCCATCCATGACCGCGCGGCGCGGCGGGTGGTGCTGTCGCGCGATCCCTTCGGCATCAAGCCGCTCTACATCGCCGAGGTGGCGGGCGGCATCGCCTTCGCCTCCGAGCCGCAGGCCCTGGTCGCGGCCGGGCTGGTGGCGCCGAAGGTCCGGGCCGAGAGCCGGGACGAGCTGATGCAGCTCCAGTTCACCACCGGCCAGGAGACGATCTTCGAGGGCATCCGGCGGGTGCTGCCGGGAGAGACCCTGGCCATCTCCGACGGCGCCGTGGTGGAGCGCCACCGGCAGGCGGCCCTGCCGGAAGGCGGGCCGGAGGAGACCGGCGAGGCCGAGGCGATCACCCGCTTCGGCCGGGCCTTTGCCGAGGCGGTGGAGTTCCACCAGCGCGCCGACGTGCCCTACGGCATGTTCCTGTCCGGCGGCACGGACAGCGCGGCGGTGCTGCACGCCATGTCGCGGCTGAACGAGAGGCCGGTGCTGGCCTTCACCGCCGGCTTCGACACGGGCGACAAGGACGAGCGCGAGCAGGCCGCCGCCGTCGCCAGGGCCGCCGGGGCGCGGCATGTGCGGCTGGAGGTCAGCGAGGTCGAGGTCTGGCGCCACCTGCCCGAGATCGTCGGCGCCATGGACGACCCGGCGGCCGACTATGCCATCGTGCCCACCTGGTTCCTCGCCCGCCGGGCAAGGGAGGAGGTGAAGGTCGTGCTGTCCGGCGAGGGCGGCGACGAGATCCTGGCCGGCTATGGCCGCCACCGCTCCGCCATGCGCCCCTGGTGGCTGGGCGGCAAGGCGATGCGCGCCCATGGCACCTTCGACCGGCTCGACGTGCTGCGCGACCCGCCGCGGCTGTGGCGGGACGGGTTCGAGGCCGCCGAGACCGCCGCCGCGACGCCGGGCCGCACCCGGCTGATGGCCGCCCAGGCGCTGGACATCGCCGACTGGCTGCCCAACGACCTGTTGCTGAAGCTGGACCGCTGCCTGATGGCGCATGGGGTGGAGGGGCGCGTGCCCTTCCTGGACCGCGCTGTGACGGAGGCCTGCTGGCGCCTGCCGGACGGGCTGAAGGTGCGGCGGGAGACCGGCAAGTGGCTGCTGCGGCAATGGCTGGCGCAGAACTTCCCGGCCTCGCAGCCCTTCGCGAAGAAGAAGGGCTTCACCGTTCCGATGGGGGCCTGGATCGCCTCCGCCGCCGACCGCCTGGCACCGCTGGTGGCGGCGCAGCCCGGGGTGGCGGAGATCGCGCGGCCGGAGCGCATCCTGCCGCTGTTCCGCGCGGCGGGCAGCAAGCGCGAGGGCTTCGCCGCCTGGCACCTGCTCTTCTACGCGCTGTGGCACGCGCGGCATGTCGAGCGGCGGGCCATGCAGGGGGATGTCTTCGAAGCGCTGGCGGCCCGCTGACGCCATGCGCCCCTATCTCTTCCTGCTGGTGGCGATCTGCGGCGAGGTCGCTGGCACGCTGTCGCTGAAGGCCTCGGACGGCTTCACCCGCCTCTGGCCCTCGGTCTTCACCATGCTCTGCTATGTCCTGACCTTCTACATGCTCTCGCTGGCCATCCGGACCATTCCGGTGGGCGTGGCCTATGCCATCTGGTCAGGCCTCGGCATCGTCATGATCTCGGTACTGAGCCTCGCCCTGTTCCGCCAGCACCTGGACCTGCCGGCGATCCTCGGCATGGCGCTGATCCTCGCGGGCGTGCTGGTCATCAACCTCCTCTCCCGCTCCGCCGGTCATTGAGGGCCGGGGGCAACCACGCGGAGGCCATGACACGGGCCTTCGGTTGCATTCCTTCGGCGACCTGAACATCCAGCCCGGCAGCGCCATCGGCAACGATCCCGATGACACGGCCAGTTCCATCGTGATCGGGACAAACGGCGTGATCGTGGTGAACGACATGCCGCAGCTGCCAGCGAGCGACTTCCTTTTCGCCTGAGATCCCGTGCCGGTGGCGGAGGGGGCTCCCCTCCGCTTCCCATGGCCGCGCAACCTTCCGCTCACCGCCGTGTTCGCTGCCCAGGGCGTGATGGCCGGCCGGAGCATTTCCACGGGTATTCCCGCCTCAGGCATTCCCGTTTCCGGCCGGCGTGGCGGGGAAGCGCGATCCATCGGCAGCGGCGGCAAGGGGGCCGAAGGCTTGGCGGACAGCCTCAGGAATACATTGGACCGGGTCCGGGGCTTCCTGACCTGGCTTCCAGCGGAAGTCTTTGCCGCGCTGTTGCTGCTTCTGGCGGCGGGTCTCGCGCTGGCGCTCACCCGTTTCTGCCTTCGCCTGCTCTACCGCTTGGCGGGGCGCTACGGGCAAAGCTTCCTGCAGGTGCTGGTGACGCGCAGCCAGGGGCCGCTCTGCACCTTTCTGGTCATCATGGCCGTCGGCACGGTGCTGCCGGCGGCACCCTTCCCTTATGCCACCACGCTGACGCTTGCGCAGGTGCTTCTCTGCGCCTTCATCCTGGCGCTGGGATGGATGCTGGTCACCGCGCTCAACCTGGGGGCCGAGGTCTATCTGCGCCGCTTCCGCCTGGACGTGGAGGACAACCTCCTCGCCCGCAAGCATGTCACGCAGGTCCGCATCCTGCTCCGCACCGGGCAGACGCTGCTGGTGATCGTCACCGTGGCCGCGGCCCTCACCAGCATCCCCGCCGTGCGGCAGTATGGCGTGTCGCTCTTCGCCTCGGCGGGTGCCGCGGGCCTGGTGCTCGGCCTCGCGGCGCGGCCGCTGCTGAGCAACATGTTGGCGGGTATCCAGATCGCCATGACGCAGCCGATCCGCGTCGAGGACGCGGTGGTGCTGGAAGGCGAATGGGGCTGGATCGAGAACATCACCAGCACCTATGTCGTGGTCCGGCTCTGGGACCTGCGGCGGCTGATCGTGCCGCTCTCCTATTTCATCGAGAAGCCGTTCCAGAACTGGACGCATGAGAGTTCCGACCTGATCGGCTCTGTCTTCCTGCGCGTGGACTACACCGTGCCGCTGGACCGGATGCGCGAGAAACTGAAGGAGATCGCTTCCGCCAGCCGCTTCTGGGACCGCAAGACCTGCGTGCTGCAGGTGACGGACACGCCGGGCAACATGGTGGAGGTCCGCATCCTGGTCAGCGCTCGGGGCGGCGGCAACACTTTCGATCTGCGCTGCGAGGTGCGGGAGAAGATGATCGCCTTCCTGCAGGCCGAATACCCGGAGGCCCTGCCGCGCCAGCGCACGGAGATCACCGGCAACAGCCTGGACGGGCTGCTGGAGCAGCGGCGCGGCACGGAGGAGAAGGTGCGCCGCGCCGCCTGAGGGAAAGGGCCGGTAAAGCCCCGGCTTCCGTCACCGTAGAGGGATGGGCAGCTTCACGCAGCGGCTGCCATAGGACTGCACCCAGCCATGCTTCGTGACCGCATGGCCCGACATGTATTCGGCGAAGTGCTCCACCATGTCGTTGCGCTCGAACTCGCCGTGCACGGGCATGTCGATCCTGGCTCCTCGCCGCCGCCCCTCCCGGCCGGCGGCAAGCGGTGCGATAAGGCCAGCCGCATATTCCCCGCGGGTTCCCGTCCGGGCGCCCGTCCCAGCACCGTCCTCCCCCCGTGAAGGAGATCCCCCCGATGGCAGCCTATGACCTGATCCTGCGCGGCGGCACCTGTGTCCTGCCCTGGGGCGAGGAGAAGGCCGATGTCGGCGTGCGCGACGGGCGGATCGCCGCGCTGGGCGACCTGCGGACCGACACGGCGGAGGAGGTGGTGGACTGCGCCGGGCTGCATGTCCTTCCCGGGCTGATCGACCCGCATGTGCATCTGCGCGATCCGGGCCAGGGCGCCGGGCCGGACATGACGGTGGAAAGCATCGAGACCGGCACCCGTGCCGCCATCCTGGGCGGCATCACCGCACTCTTCGACATGCCGAACACGAATCCCGCCATCACGACGCGGGAGGCGCTGGACAACAAGCGCGCCTACCTCGCCGGCCGTGCCTGGTGCGACATGGGCCTCTATGTCGGCGCCACCAGGACCAACATCGCCGGGCTCGCCGAGCTGGAACTCCAGCCCAATGTCTGCGGCATCAAGGTCTTCGCTGGTTCCTCGACGGGCGACCTGATGGTGGAGGACGATGCCAGCCTGGAGGCGGTGATGCGCTCCGGCCGCCGCCGCATCGCCTATCATTCGGAGGACGAGTACCGGCTGCAGGCGCGCAAGCCGCTCTATGCCGCCGGCGGCCCGCATGCCCTGCATGCCGAGTGGCGCGATGTGGAATGCGCCTTCCTCGGCACGCGGCGGCTGATGGCGCTGGCGCACAAGACGCGGCGCCCCGCGCATATCCTGCACGTCTCCACGGCCGAGGAGCTGGACTACCTCAAGGACTACCGCGACGTCGCGACCGCCGAGGTGCTGGTGAACCACCTGACCCAGGTGGCGCCGGAGGCCTATGAGCGGCTGGGCGCCTATGCGGTGATGAACCCGCCGATCCGCGACGCGCGCCACATGGAGGCCGCCTGGGCCGCCGTGCGCGACGGCACGGTGGACTGCATCGGCTCTGACCACGCGCCGCATTCCCGCGCCGCCAAGGAGCGTCCCTGGCCGGCCACCGCCGCCGGGCTGACCGGCGTGCAGACGCTGGTGCCGGTGATGCTGAACCACGTGGCCGAGGGGCGCCTGTCCCTGGCCCGGCTGGTGGACCTGATGAGCGCCGGGCCGGCCCGGGTCTATGGCGTGACCGCCAAGGGACGGCTCGCCGCCGGCTATGACGCCGACTTCACCATCGTGGACCTGAAGCGCCGCCGCAGCATCGAGGAGAGCTGGATCGCCTCGCCCTGCGGCTGGACGCCCTTCGCCGGGATGGAATGCACCGGCTGGCCGGTGATGACCGTGATCCGAGGCGCCCCCGTGATGCGCGAGGACGAGGTGATCGGCGCCCCGCGCGGCGAGCCGGTGCGCTTCGCCGAGACCCGCGGCGGCTGAAGCCGGGGCCGGGCCTCCGCGCGGAGGCCCGGCCCCGCCTGCCTCAGATCTCCTCGAACCACTCCACATCGCCATCGGCGAGGCGGTAATAGGCCGCCACCACCCGCAGCCGGCCCTTGGGCCACGGCCTGCTGCACCACCACGCTCTGCATCTTCAGGCGCTTCGCGACGCGGCGCGCGTTCTCGTGGACCGCGGCATTCAGCGTCATCTCGCCCTTCTCGTCGCGCGCCGCCAGCACGGCGGGGATGATGGGCTGCACCATCTCGCCGATCACGCCGGGGAAGCTGGCGTTCTTCCGCACCACGTCGATCGCGGCGGAGACGGCGCCGCAGCTCTCGTGGCCGAGCACGACCACGAGCGGGCAGCCCAGCACGCCGACGCCGTACTCGACGCTGCCCATGGCCGCCGTGTCCACGGTGTTGCCGGCGTTGCGCACGATGAAGATCTCGCCCAGCCCGCGGTTGAACAGCAGTTCCGGCGGCACGCGGCTGTCGGAGCAGCCGACCAGGATGCAGAACGGCGCCTGGCCATGCGCCAGCTCCAGCCGCCGCTCGCGGCCCAGCAGGCCGCGATGGGGCAGGCCGGCGACGAAATCGTCGTTGCCCTTCTTCATCGTCTCCAGCGCCTGGTCGGCGGTGAGGCTGGTCTTGGGCACTGCCTCCGCCGCCATGGCACGCCGGGTGGGTGCGGTCATGGGCAGCGCCGCCAGCGCGCCGAGACCGGCGAGCATGGCCCGGCGGCCGGGCTGGAAGTGGCGGCCCGGTTCGCAGCAGGAGCAGGTTGGCGGCATGTATGGCCCCTCCAGAATTTCTCGGATGGGCCGGAAACAGGCGGGAAGGCCCCGGCACGAATCCGGCCGGCGCCCGGATAGCACGCGCAGGTTGTATTACGCCATTGAAATGGTATCTGCCCTGGATGCCGGGCGGGAATCAGGCCGCCGCACGCTCCAGCAGCTCGATCCGCAGCTTCTCCGGCCCTTCCAGGAAGGCAATCTTCAGCCCCGGGCGCGGCGAATGCGGCTCCACCACGAAGCGGGCACCCCTGGCCCGCAGCGCGGCGGCGGTGGCCTCCAGGTCCTTCACCCGCAGGCCGAGGTGCTCCAGCCCGAGGAAGGGGGGCTCCGGCGGCGCGGCGGTGGTGGGCGGGACCTGCTCGATGAAGAGCGGCAGCCCGGCGAGGTCGAGCATCACGCGGAGCGCGCCGTTGCCCTGTGCCGCCCGCCCGGTTTCGGTGGCGCCGAACATCTCGCGGAAGTAGCGCGCCGTGGCCTCGGGGTCAGGGCTGCGCAGGTGCAGGTGGTCCCAGGTAAAATCCGTCATGGTCTGTTCCTCGTGATTTCCGGCATTGGAACCCGGGACGGCGGCCGTGGCCAGGGGAGGGGCCGCAAAAGGACCGCTTTCAGAGGCTCTGCAACGGCCAGGGTTCGGGTGGCTGGGCCGGAACGGGCGGCGCGTCGCCCAGCGGGCGCTGCGGCGGCATGCCGGGCGGCGGGCCGTTCCAGCAATCCACCGAGCCCAGGGAGCGCGTGCAGACCGCCTCCACCGGCGGCAGCGGATCGCGCCGGCAATAGCGTTTCTCCCCCGCGTCCAGATGGGCGATCGAGCAGTCCTTGCCCGTGACGGCCGAGACGAAGAGGTCCGGCACAGCCCGTCCGGTCGTGGTCAGCGACGCCACGTTGGCCGCGGCGAAGGGCCCCCAGAAGGCATCGCAGCCGGCCAGGGGAAGGATCAGCATGGGGAGCAGCAGGAGCGGGCGCACGCCGCCATCCTGCCCCGGCGGGAATTAACGGGCGGTGGATGCCACCACCGGCATGGCGGCGATCATGCCGGCCAGCGCATCCGCGAGCTGGCCCAGAGCCTGGTCCATCGCGGCCACCACGCCGGCCGCATCCGGCCCCTTTGCCCCGGACCCCGGCGCGGCGGGCGGCACGCGGAAGCGCAGCGTCCGGCTTTCGGCGGCATCCTGGTTGCGGGGGCGCACCGCCGCCTGGGCGAGGAGCTCCACCACACCGTCCGGCCCGGCCTCGAAGCGCTGGATCTGCACCTCGGCCAGGATGTTCGCCGGGATTCGCAGCGCGCCGCCCTCCGCCGCCACCGAATCCCCCGGCAGGCGCAGCGCCAGGTCCTCGGCCAGCACGCGCGTCACCATGTCGCCGAAGGGTTCGGGCCAGCTCTCCACATCGGCCACGTCCAGGCGCCCGCCTCCCCGCGCCCGGACGAGGCCGGGGCGGTCGAGATAGCCGGGGATGCCGACGCGGCGGAGCTGCACCTGCCTTCCCCTTCCCGGCAGGGAGGGGCCGGGCTGGGCAGACAGGCGGTAATAGGCCGGGCTGGGCGAGGCGCAGCCCGCAAGCGCGGCGGTGGCCGCCATGGCGGGCAGCAGGGCGGGCAGCAGGGCGCCGAGGCGGCGGCGGGCGAGGGGCTGGGACATGCGGCGCCGCTCCTATCGCTCGGTGGCGGCGCCGGCCCGGCCGCGGATCAGCGCCTCCGGATGCCGGTTCAGGAAATCGGCCAGCAGGCGCACGGAACGGGCGGTGTCGGTGAGCTGGGACATCAGGCGCTCCATCTCGCGGTTCACCTCGGAATCGCCGCCATAGCCGCGCTCGATGGAACGGACGGCGGTGTTGGCGCGGGCCACGGTCTGGTCGAGGTTGTCGGCGATGGCGGGCAGGCGGCGCAGCAGCGGGGTCATGCCGCTGTCCGCCTTGCGGATCAGGTCGCGCGCCGAGCCCAGGCTGCTGCTGAGCGCGTTGAGCGCGTTGCGAAGCTCCGGCCCGCCCACCACCCCGTTCACCGAGGCCAGGGTGCCGTTCAGGTTCTTGCCGATCTCCTCGATCGGGAAGCGGTCGAGCTTGCCGGCGATGCTGCTGACCGCCGCCATGATGTTGTCGGTGCCGCCGCCGATGCTGGGCAGCACGATCTCCTCGCCCTCCATGCGCACGGAGGCAGGCGCCGCATCCGGCATGAAGTCCATGGAGACCAGGAGCTGTCCGGTGAGCAGGCTGCCGCTGGTGAGCTGCGCGCGAAGGCCCTTGGCCACCATCTCCTCGGCCATCGCGCGCACCTCGCGCTTCGGGCGTCCGGCGGGGAAGGAGATCCGCTCCGGCTCGATGGCGATATGGACGGGCACGCGGAAGCGGTCCTCCGCCTGGTCGTATTCCAGATTGACGTCGAGGACGCTGCCGATCCGGACGCCGCGCAGCAGCACCGGCGCGCCGGGCGAGAGGCCGCGCAGCGATCCGTCGAAATAGATCAGGAAGGTGAGGCGGTTCTCCGAGGTCGCGGCGATCGCAGCCTCCAGGTCGCTGTAGAGGGTGAAGCTCTCGTCGTCCGGCGCCGACGGCTGGTCGCGCAGTTGCGGCGGGGTGTCGAAGGCGATGCCGCCGGCGAGCAGCGCGCGGGCGCTTTCCAGCTCCACCCGCACGCCCTCCGCACCCAGGCGGAAGCTGACGCCGGAGGCGTTCCAGAAGCGCGAGCCCCTGCGCACATACTCGCTGTAAGGCGCCCGCACGAAGACGTGCAGGGTGAAGCTGCCATCGATCTCGGGTGGGTTGTAGCTGAGCACCTGCCCGACCTCGACATCGCGGAAGAAGACCGGCGAGCCCCGGTCGATCGAGCCCAGGCGCTGCGCGCGCAGGACGAAGTCGCGGCCCGGCTCGTCGGAACGGCGGCCGGGCGGGTTCTCCAGCCCGGTGAAGCGGCGCTGCTCCGCGCCCGGCTCGCCCGGGTCGAACTCGATGTAGCTGCCGGACACGATGGTCTCCAGGCCGGAGACGCTGGCGCCGCTGAAGCGCGGCCGCACCACCCAGAAGCGGCTGTGCTCGTTGATATGGCCGCCGACCATCCGGTCCATGCGGATGCGGGTCTCGACGCGCCGGAGGTCGCCGGTGAGATGGATGCTCTCCACCGTGCCGACCTGCACGGACTTGTAGCGCACCGGCGTCTGCCCGGCGGTCAGCCCGTCGGCATTGCCGAAGCTGACGGTGATCAGCGGCCCGCGGTCGGAGAAGGTGCGCCAGCCGAGATAGCCGGTGACCAGCGCCGCCACGATGGGGATCAGCCAGATCATGGAGAAGCGGCGGTGCCGGACCCGGGCCTCGCGCGCATCGTCGGGGCGCTGGCCGGGGATCGGCTCGCGCGACATGCCGTCGGCCGGGGGTTCTGTTCCGCTCATGCGGCTCCGTGCTGGCTGGCGGCCCCGGCGGGACCGGCGGAAGGGTGTCCGGCCCGCATGGGGCCATCCGGGGAAGAGGCGTCCGCACCGGCCTCGCCGCGCCAGCGGCGGGGCGCGTCGGGGTCCTGGGCCGGGGAGCCGGCGGCATCCCACATCAGGCGCGGGTCGAAGCATTCGGCCGCCACCATGGTCACCACCACGACCCCGGCGAAGCAGGCGGCGCCGACCTGGGCGGTGATCTCGGCCAGCATGCCGAAGCGCACCAGGGCGATCAGCACGCAGACCACGAAGACGTCGATCATCGACCAGCGCCCGATCGCCTCCACCACGCGGTAGAGCTGGGTGCGGCGCAGCAGGTGGCGGGCGGAGCGGCGCCGGATGCTGGTGAGCATGACCATCAGCCCGACCAGCTTGAGCATCGGCACCGCCACGCTGGCCAGGAAGACGATGAGCGCGAGGGGCCAGAAGCCCGTTTCGACGAACTCGATGACCCCGCCCAGGATAGTGTGCGGACCGCCCTGGCCCAGGGTCACGATCCGCATCACCGGATAGTAGTTGGCCGGCAGGTAGAGGATGAAGGCGGCGGCTATCAGGGCCCAGCTCCGGCTCACGCTGTCGGGCTTGCGCCGGTGCAGCCGGCTGCCGCAGCGCGGGCAGGGCGCACCGGGGCGCGCGTGGTCCAGGCGGTGGCAGCGGTGGCAGGCGATCGGAGCGGACGTGCCGGTGGCCGTTCCGGGGGCGGGCGCCGCCACGGCCTCGGCCCGGAAGGCACGGGACGGGGCGGAGGCCGCCCCAGGAACCGCCCCAGGGGCCGCCCCAGGGGCCGCCACGGCCGCGGGCTCCGGCCCGGCGTCTCCCCGTCGCAGGGCGCCGGGATCGGCGACGAGGCCGCGTTCCTCCAGCCGGTCCCAGACCACCTGCGGCTCCAGCGAAGCGTTGCGCGCCACCAGCACCAGGGACAGCGCGGCGATGCCATAGGCGGAAGGGCCGATCTCCACATGCGCGAGGTCCACCAGCCTCGTGTAGGAGACCAGGGCGCCGAACAGGAAGACCTCCACCATCATCCAGGGGTCGAGCGCCATGTACCAGCGGAACAGCCGGTGCAGCCCCGGCGGCGGCGCCCGCATGTGCAGGCCCAGGATCACGGTGGGCAGCAGCACGAGCTGCAGCCCGGGCACCACCACCAGCACCAGGAAGACCAGCCCCGACAACCCCCAGAACCCGTCCTGGGCAAAGGAGAAGACCCCCGAATCCACGAGGCTCACCCGCTCCCGCCCCAGCAGGTTCAGGCCCAGGAAGGGCATGGTGAGGATCATCGCGTAGAGGACGATGCCGGCCAGGGACAGGGCCATCGGGGCGGAGAAGGCGTTCACCCGGTGACGCCGCAGCACCCGGGCGCAGCGGGAGCAGCGGGCCTCCATCCCGGGGCCGAGGGCGGGCAGGCACAGGTGCAGCCCGCAATCCGGGCATTCGTGGAGGCGTGCGGTCATCCGCGGGCCGCGCGGTCCATGGAACCATCGGGTGCCCGCCATGCGGAGCGCGGGATGGCCCCGGCGCATGCTGTGCGGGTTGGCAGGGCCAGGGGTGGATCTTCCGGTTGCATGGGCGAGTGCCGATCCGGGTAGCCTCCTCCCCCCGGCCTGTCCAGCATCGCGGTGCCTCACCTTCCGAAGAGGTGCCGGGCCTCCGCCGGATGCGGGCCGGCGCGGGCGGCCAGGGATCGGTGCCGCCAGGGCTGCCGGTGGAGGCCGCCAGGACGGGCCGCCGGAGTGCGCGGAGGGCGGCCGGAAGAATGGCCGGAGGAAGGGCGCGTCGGGCCGGGCGTGGAGGCCGGGCTTAACGGGCGGGGGGATGGAGGGTATATGGACCGCCGCCTTTGCCTGGGGGACGGGACCGCCTTGTCCGATATCTTCGACGAACTTCAGGAGGAAGTGCGCGCCGAGCGCATGCGCCGCCTTGCCCTGCGCTGGGGCAGCGCCCTGGGAGTCGTGGCCCTGGTGGCGGCGCTGGGGGCCGGCGGCTGGCAGGGCTGGCGCTGGTACCAGTCGCGCCAGTCCGAGCAGGCCGCCGCGCTGTTCCTGGAGACCAGCCGTGCCGCCGAGCAGCCGGGCGCCGATCCCGCCGCCCTCGGCGACCGCTTCGCCCAGATCGCCTCCGCGGCGCCCGACGGATACCGCACCCTGGCACGGCTGCGGGCCGCCGCGCTGAAGGCCGAGGCCGGGGACCGTGCCGCCGCCCTGGCGCTCTGGGACGCCGTGGCGCAGGACCCGAAGGCCGGGGAGGTCTATCGCGAGCTTGCCTCGCTGATGTGGGTGATGCACGGCCTCGACTCCGAGGACCCGGGCGCCCTGGCCAGCCGGGTCGCGCCGCTGTCCGGCGCCACGAAGCCCTGGCGCTACTCGGCGCAGGAAATGCAGGGGCTGGTGGCGCTGCGTCAGGGGCAGAAGGACGAGGCGCGCAAGACCCTCCAGGCGCTGGCCGCGGACGAGACGGCGCCGCAGGGCCTGCGCGACCGCGCGGCACGGCTGGCGGCCGGACTAGAGGGATGACACGCATGACGATCACGCGGCGCGCCGCCCTGCTCGCGGCGACCGGCATGCTGGCCGGCTGCGACACGCTGGACGACATCTTCGCCAGCCGGAAGGACATCCTGCCGGGCGAGCGGCGTTCGGTGCTGGAGATGGAGAAGCCCGTCTCGGTGGACGAAGGCCTGGCCGCGCGGCCGGTGGACCTGCCGCCCCCGGCGCCCATCGCCGACTGGCCGCAGGCCGGCGGGACGCTGGACCATTCCCCCGGCCATGCCGCGCTGCGGCTGGAGGGGCTGCGGCAGGCCTGGAGCGGCTCGGTCGGCACCGGCACGGCCTATCGCCGCCGCATGACGACCGGGCCCATCGCCTCGGCCGACACGGTCTTCGCCTCCGATGCCTATGGCGTGGTCTCGGCCTGGGACCTGGCGCGGGGCGGGCGCCGCTGGCGCTTCGACACCCGGCCGGAGGATGACGATGTCGGCGCGCTGGGCGTCGGCTGCGCCTTTGACGGCGGCACGCTCTACATCGCCACCGGCATGGCCGAGGTGATCGCCCTGGACGCGGGCAACGGCACGCTGCGCTGGCGCACGCGCCTGTCGGCGCCGATGCGCGGCGCCCCCACCGTGGCGGAAGGGCGGATCTTCGTCCTCACGCTGGACAACCAGCTGAACGCGCTCTCGGCCGAGGACGGGCACAAGCTCTGGTCCTTCCAGGGGCAGCAGGTGAGCGCCGTGCCGCTCGGCCTCGCCGCCCCGGCGGTGGAGGGCGACACGCTGGTGGCCGGCTTCCCGTCGGGCGAGTTGGTCGCCCTGCGCACCGCCGATGGCCGCGTGGTCTGGACCGAGGCGCTCTCGGCGGCGCCGGGGGTGGACCGCGGCATCGCCGACATCGCGGGGGTGCATGCCCTGCCGGTGATCTCGGACGGGCGGGTGATCGCGCTGGGCATGGGCGGCACCACCATGGTGGTGGACCTCCGCTCCGGCCGGCGGCTCTGGGAGCGCAATGTCGGCGGCGGCGTGACTCCTGCCGTGGCGGGAGACTGGATCTTCCTCGTTTCCGCCACCCAGCGTCTGGTCGCCATGACCCGCGACACCGGACAGGTCCGCTGGATCACCGAGCTGAACCCGCCTGCCCCGGCGGGCAGGAAGGCGCCGGAACCCGCGCGCTTCGCGGCGCCGCTGCTGGCCAACGGGCAGATCCTGGTGCCGGGCAGCGGTGGCGAGGCGCTGATCGTGGGCGTCAATGACGGCGCCATCGCCGGGCGCCTGTCCCTGCCGGGCCCCGTCACCCTGGCCCCGGCCACGGCCGGGGGCGCCGTGCTGGTGCTCAGCGACGACGGCACGCTGGCGGCGCTGCGCGGCTGAGGGCGCCGCGGCCCCCGACGCGGCGTGCCGCCCGGGAGGGTGCGGCCGGGGACCGGCGCGACAGGCGGCCGGGCGCGCCGAAGCGGCGCGCCGCCCCTTTTCGCTGGGCAGGGACCGCGCATCACCCCTTGTCCGGCGCGGCCACAGGGCCGAATCAAGGGACTATAAGGAAGCGGCGCGCCAGGCCCGGCTTTCCGGACCGGCGCGGCATTGGCCGCAGAGCATAAGGACCACGGCATGAAGCCGCGCATCGCGATCCTCGGACGGCCCAATGTCGGCAAGTCGAGCCTGTTCAACCGGCTGGTCGGCCGACGCACCGCGATCGTGGACGACACGCCGGGCGTGACCCGCGACCGCAAGGAAGGCGAGGCCCGCATCGGCGGCATCGACGTCACCGTGGTGGACACGGCCGGGCTGGAGGAATCGCCGCCCGACACCATCCCCGGCCGCATGCGCGCCTCCTCCGAGGCCGCGTTGCGCGAGGCGGACCTGATCCTCTTCGTGGTGGATGCCCGGGCGGGCCTCACCCCGTCGGACCGTGCCTTCGCCACCTGGCTGCGGCGGCAGGAGCGGCCGGTGCTGGTGCTGGCCAACAAGGCCGAGGGCCGCACCGGCGCCGCCAATGCGCTGGAGGCCTATGAGCTGGGCCTGGGCTCGCCGCTGCCGGTCTCGGCCGAGCATGGCGACGGCTGGGGCGAACTGCATGACGAGGTGGCCGCGCGCCTGAAGGACTGGGCGCCCGCGGAGGACGAGGAGGAGCCCGACACCGAGGAGGCCCGCCGCAACCGCCCGCTGCGCATCGCCATCGTCGGCCGTCCCAATGCCGGCAAGTCCACCCTGCTGAACGCCCTGCTGGGCGAGGAGCGGATGATCACCGGGCCGGAGCCCGGCCTGACCCGCGACGCCGTGGCCTCGGAATGGATCGACGAGACCGGCGGCAGGGTGCGGCTGGTGGACACGGCCGGGCTGCGGCGCCGTGCCCGGGTGCATGAGGGGCTGGAGCAGATGTCCACCGGCGCCACCATCGCGGCGCTGAAGGAATGCGAGGTGGCGATCCTGGTGCTGGACGCCAACCTGGGCATGGACGAGCAGGACCTGCGCATCGCACGCCTCGCCGAGCGCGAGGGTCGGGCCGTCGTGATCGCCTACAACAAGTGGGACGCGGTGGAGGACCGCAACGCCGCCCGGCGGAAGCTGGAAGACGTGCTGGCGGCCTCGCTGGCGCAGATGAAGGGGATCTCGGTGGTGCCGCTTTCCGCCGCCACCGGGCGCGGCGTGGAGAAGCTGATGCCCACGGTGCGCGAGGTCTATGAGCGCTGGAACCGCCGTGTCCCGACGGGCGCGCTGAACCGCTGGTTCGAGGAGGCGCTGGCGAAGCACCAGCCGCCGCTGGTGGGCGGCAAGCGGCTGAAGCTGCGCTACTGCACCATGCCCAAGGCGCGGCCGCCAACCATCACCGTCTTCGGCACCCGGGCGGAGCTGCTGCCGGAGGACTACAAGCGCTATCTCGTGAACCTGTTCCGCGAGAGCTTCGACATGCCGGGCGTGCCGATCCGCCTGCACATGCGCGGCACGAACAATCCCTACGAGGACGCGGAGTAGCGCTCCGCCACCAGCCGGTCCATCAGGATCAGTATTGCGGACGGTGGGGCGCGCCGCCCAGATCCCCCTGATACCGGTCGGGCCAGCCCATGGCACCGCGAGTCCCGGTGCCGGACAGCAGGGACGAGCGGCTGACGCTGAGGCCGCGCCGGCCGTTGTCCCGCTGCGGCTGCAGCGGGGCCGTGATGGTCGGGGCGGGTTCCCAGCCGCCGCCTCCCGGTCCCTCCGCCGTCCTGGCGGCAGGGGCTTCCGGTGGGCCGGATGGCGGCGGGGGTGTGCATCCCATCAGCAGGATCGGCACGAGCAGGCCGCCGAGGCCCGCCGCCAGCGTCCTGTTCACCGATCCCCCAGCCGTATCACCTCGCCGTTCCGCATCTCCCCCGGCAGGCAGAGCGCCGCGATGGCAGGGGCCACATCGGCGGGCTTCGGCAGCGTGGCGGCATCCTCGCCCGGATAGGCCCGCGCCCGCATCCGCGTCGCCACGGCGCCCGGATCGGCCAAGTTCACCCGCAGCGCGCTGATCGCGGCCTCCTGCGCCCAGGTCAGGGCCAGGTGCTCCATCCCCGCCTTGGTGGCGCCATAGGCCCCCCAGTAGGCCTTCGGCTCGGCCACGCGGCGGGTGGTGAGGAAGACGGCGCGCCCGGCATCGGAGGCGCGCAGCACCGGGTCGCAGGTGCGGATCAGCCGCCAAGCGGCGGTCAGGTTCACCCCCACCGCCTCCTCCCAGTCGCGGGGCGTGATATGGCCGGCGGGCGTCAGCGTGCCGAGCGAGCCCGCGGCATGGACCAGGATATCCAGGCGGCCGAAGCGCTCATAGACCGAGGGGCCGATGGCATCGATCCGTTCGGCGCCCTTGGCAAGGTCGAAGGGCAGCAGGGTGGCGCCCTCGCCGCCGGCGTCCCGGATGGCGTCGTCCATCTCCTCCAGCCCGCCCTGGGTGCGGGCGACCAGCACGCAATGCGCGCCCATCCGGCCGAGCTCCAGCGCCACGGCGGCGCCGATCCCGCGCGAGGCCCCGGTGACCAGGGCGACGCGGCCGGCGAGGGGACGCCCCGCTTCCGCCGCGGGGGCCGGGCTGGGCGGCAGCCCTTCCGGCGGTGGCGTCTCCTCGATCGTGCCGTTCATGGGGCCTCGTGCCGGGGGGCGAGCTGGGGGGATCAGGCTCCGTTGGCGGCGATCAGGGCCGGGGCGCGCTCCGGCGCCTCCTGCAGATCCGCCAGCGGGATGGCATAATCGCCGGTGAAGCAGGCATCGCAATAGCCCGGCGAGCGCTTGTCGCGCCCCTCATGCCCCAGCGCGCGGTAGAGCCCGTCCAGCGAGATGAAGGCCAGGCTGTCGGCGCCGATGAAGCGCGCCATCTCCTCGACGTTGTTGTTGGCGGCGAGCAGCTTGTCACGGTCCGGCGTGTCGATGCCGTAGAAGCAGGGATGCGTGGTCGGCGGCGCCGCGATGCGCATATGGACCTCGGTGGCACCCGCCTGGCGGACCATCTCCACGATCTTCTTGCTGGTCGTGCCGCGGACGATGGAATCGTCCACCAGCACCACGCGCCGTCCCTCGATCATGGTGCGGTTGGCGGAATGCTTCAGCTTCACGCCCAGGTGGCGGATCTGGTCGGTCGGCTCGATGAAGGTGCGGCCCACATAATGGTTGCGGATGATGCCGAGCTCGAAGGGAATCCCCGCTTCCGTCGCATAGCCCATGGCCGCCGGGACACCGGAGTCGGGCACCGGCACCACCACATCCGCCGGCACGCCGGATTCGTGGGCCAGTTCCTCGCCGATGCGCTTGCGCGTGTTGTAGACGGAGGTGCCCTCGATCACCGAATCGGGCCGGGCGAAATAGATGTACTCGAAGATGCAGAAACGGCTGGGCTGCTTGCCGAAGGGGCGGATGGAGCGCAGCCCCTTCTCGTCGGCGATCACCACTTCGCCCGGCTCGATGTCGCGGACGAACTCGGCGCCGACGATGTCCAGGGCGCAGGTCTCGCTTGCCATCACCCAGGAATTGCTTTCCGGCCCGCCGAGGCGGCCCAGCACCAGCGGCCGCACGCCCAGCGGGTCGCGCGCGCCGATCAGCGCGCCCTCGTGCAGCGTCACCAGCGAATAGGCGCCCTGGACCTGCTTCAGCGCGTCGATCAGCCGGTCCAGCACGGTGGAATAGAGGCTGATGGCGATGAGGTGGACGAAGACCTCGGAATCCGTGGTGCTCTGGAACAGGCAGCCGCGGCGCACCAGGGCGCGCTTGAGCTGGTAGGCGTTCACGAGGTTGCCGTTATGCGCCACGGCAAGGCCGCCGAATTCAAAATCGGCATAGAGCGGCTGCACGTTGCGCAGCGCCGATTCGCCGGTGGTGGCGTAGCGGTTATGGGCGATCGCCGCGCGGCCGGGCAGGGCGGCCATGACCTTGGCATCGCCGAAATTGTCGCCCACCAGGCCACGGCCCTTGTGGGAATGGAACTGGCCGCCTTCCGCCAGGGTGACGATCCCCGCCGCCTCCTGGCCCCGGTGCTGCAGGGCGTGCAGGCCCAGCGCGGCCAGGGCGGCGGCATCCTGGGCGTTCCAGATGCCGACGACGCCGCATTCCTCGTGGAAGCCGTCATCCTCGTCCCTTTCGGGGCTGGACGGCGCGAGAGGGTTGGTCGTGAAATCCATGCGACAATCAATCCTCAGGTCCGGTTGCGCGCGGGCGGTCGCAACAGGTCCTCCATGGGCGGCAGCGGGCGGGCCGGGGCATCCGGCACGCGCAGGCGGTACTCGGGCGGAAGCTGGCCGACCAGCCACTTCGCGCCCTGGGCCACGAAAGGCAATGCGCGGGCATCGCGCAGGGCCTCGGGCCAGCGTTCCGTGACGGGTTGGAGCTGTCCGGCCAGGATGTAGGCGAGCACGACGAGGAATGCACCCCTCGCGATTCCGAACACCGTGCCGAGCGCGCGGTCCACGCCGCCCAGCACCGAGGACTGTACCGCGCGGGCCACCCAGGCAATCAACAGTTTCAGGATGATAAGGGCGATGACGAAGACCGATCCCACGGCCACGACATCCGCCAGCCATGCGGGGCTTACCGCCGCGCCCAGCGCCGAGCGCATTCCTGGCAGCATCACGAAGGCCAGGACCAGGGCACCGGCCCAGGCGCCGACGCCCAGGACTTCCCGCACCAGGCCGCGCGAATAGGCCAGGATGGCCGAAACGCCGAGAATCAGGAGGATGGCGCCATCGGCCCAGGTCATGGCGGCGTTTCCTAGCAGGCTCCGGCCCGCCGCACCACGCCGGGCCGGGCCGGGGCAGGGGGCGGACCCATGCGCGGGGCGGGAGGCGGAACGGGGCCGCGCGGGTTGGCGCGACGCGGCGAGAGGCGTCATCCTGGCGCGGGCACCTCTCGACCGGGTGCCGGACCGCAACCAGGGCAGGTTCGTCCGGACGCCGCCGGCGCCCGTGGCCGGACCCCGTCCGGCCGGAAACGGGACAGCCGTGCATGACAGACGACACCGCTCCCACTGAGAATGACCCGGCGCCCCCGGCCTTCATCGAGGGCGGGACGCGCGAGTTCCGGCGCGTGAACCTGGCGATGCTGGCGGCGGGCTTCTCGACCTTCGCGCTGATGTACTGCGTGCAGCCGCTGATGCCGGTCTTCTCGGAGGAGTTCGGGGTCAGCGCCGCCTCGGCCAGCCTGTCGCTCTCGCTCACCACCGGCCTGCTCGCCGTCTCCATGCTGGTGGCCAGCACCCTGTCCGAGGCGATGGGGCGCAAGCCCGTGATGCTCTTCTCGCTGCTGGTCTCGGCGATCCTGACCGTGATCTCGGCGCTGGTTCCGTCCTGGCACCAGTTCCTGCTGCTGCGGGCCTTGCAGGGCATCACCTTCTCCGGCCTGCCCGCCGTGGCCATGGCCTATGTGAGCGAGGAGGTGCACCCGAAATCCTCGGGCTATGCCATGGGGCTCTACATCAGCGGCAGCGCGCTGGGCGGCATGGGCGGGCGCGTCATCACCGGGCTGATCGCGGATCTCGGCTCCTGGCGTCTGGCCGTCGGGGTGATCGGGCTGCTCGGCCTCGCGGCGGCGGTCGCCTTCTGGCGGCTGCTGCCCCCGTCGCGCCAGTTCGCCCCGCGCAGCGCCCGCCCGCGGGAGCTGGTGGCGAACTTCCTGGTGCATCTGCGCGACCCCGGCCTGCCCTGGCTCTTCCTGGAGGGCTTCCTGCTGATGGGCGGGCTGGTGACCGTGTACAACTACATCGGCTACCGCCTCCTCGCCCCGCCCTTCGGGCTCAGCCAGGCGGTGGTGGGCATGATCTTCACCGTCTATCTGGTGGGGATTGTCAGCTCCACCGTCTCCGGACGGCTGGCCGACCGGCTGGGGCGGCGGCGCGTCTTCTGGGCCATCGTGCTGGCCATGCTGGCGGGGGTGCTGCTGACACTGTCCGCCTCGCTGGCCGTGGTGATCCTGGGCATCGCCGTCACCACCTTCGGCTTCTTCGGCGCGCATTCCATCGCCAGCTCCTGGGTCGGGCGACGGGCACGGCGGGGCCGGGCGCAGGCCTCCTCGCTCTACCTCTTCTGCTACTACATGGGCTCCAGCGTCGCCGGCTCGCTCGGCGGCCTCGCCTGGGCCAGCCATGCCTGGCCGGGCGTGGTGGCCATGGTCGGGGCGATGCTGCTGGTGGCGCTGCTGGTCGCCTTCCGCCTCGCGGTGCTCAAGCCCCTGCCGGAAGCCTGAGGCGCCGCCGCCTCAGGTGCGCGAGGCGGGCGGAGAAAGCAGGAAGGGGTCGGCATTCTCCGGCGCCGGGGGCTTGCCCAGGCCCATCAGGGCCGCGATCAGGCGGCCGCTGAAGGCCACGAGCATGGCCTCCGTCTCGCCGGCGCGGCCGGGCCCGGCGCGGGCCACGGCGGAAACGAGGACGATCCGCCGCCCCAGGATGCGGGCACAGGTCACGTGCTGCCGGTCGGGCGCGCCGCTGCCCGAGGCGAGGACGGCGGCGCAGCGCAGGCCGACCTTCGTGCCGCGTGCGCGGGCGGTGAAGAGGCGGCCCCTCGTGTCCCGGCCTTCGAGGATTTCGCCCGCCGTGACGACGCGGCGCCGGGTTTCGAGGAAGAGGGCCAGTTCCGGGGCCTCGATCCCATCCGGCGGACCGGGTGCGATCTCGTCGGAGGGCGGGAGGTCGAGCAGGGCCGTGATGGCGGAAGCCCCGGCACCCGCCCGCTGGTAATAGGCAAGCAGCACGGCGGGGGAGAGGCGTTCCAGCGCCCCGGCGGGGGGCGGCCTCTGCCCGAAGCCCATCTCCTCTGCCGGTAGCCGTCCCGCCAGGGCCATGGCCGTCGCGGCGACGTCGCTCAGGCCGAGGCGCGCCGGTTCACGCGCGGGCGGCGCGGCGCCACAGGCGGCCAGGGCCAGCGAGGCCGCCAGCAGGCCGGAGGATGGCCTGAGGAGCGGCCCAAGGAGTGACAGGAACGGGAAGGGGCGGGGGGTGCGCGTCACGCGGCGCAGCATACAGGAAGTGCCACCTGTTCCGGGATAGGCCGGATGCCGCTCCGGGCCCGTGGGGCGCCGCGCCGGGACGGCGGCTCAGAGCCAGCCCTTGCGCTTGAAGTAGAGCACCGGCAGGATCGCGGTGACCACCATCAGCCCGATCGCCACCGGATAGCCGAAATCCCAGCCCAGCTCGGGCATGTCCTTGAAGTTCATGCCGTAGATGCTGGCGATCAGGGTGGGCGGCATCAACGCCACCGAGGCCACGGTAAAGGTCTTGATGATGCCGTTCTGGTCGATGTTGATGACGCCCAGGATGGCGTCGAGCAGGAAGTTCGCCTTGTTGGCCAGGAAGCCCGCATGGTCCACCAGGGACTTCAGGTCGCGCACCAGGGTCTTCACCTGCGTGGTGTTCTCCTTGCGCACCAGCGCGTCCTTCTCCGTGCCGAGATAGGTCAGGATGCGGCTGAGGCCGAGCAGGGTCTCGCTGGCACGGCTGGTAACCTCGCCCACCTGGCCCAGGGCGATCAGCGCGTTGCGGAGGTCCTCGTCCCGCCGGTTCGCCTTGGTGGTGCCCTTGGCGGAGCGGAAGGCGGTGCGGCTGGCGGTGTCCATGTCCGCGCCCACCCGCTCCAGGATATCGGCCAGCCGGTCCACCACGCTCTCGAAGATGCCGATCATCACCTGGTCGGGGGAGCGCAGCAGGCTCGGCGGGTGCTTGCGGCAACGGGTGGAGAACATGGCGATGGCCTTGGGCGTGGCATAGCGCACGGTGATCAGGTTGTGCGCGGCGAGGACGAAGGTGATGGGCGTGCTGCCGAACTCGCCTTCCTCCACCCCGTAGAGGAAGTTGGCGGTGAGGAAGAGGGCATCCTCCTCCCGGTAGAGGCGGGAGGAGCTCTCGATCTCCTGCTGCTCCTCGCGCGTCGGCACCTCCAGCCCCAGGGCGTCCTGGACGGCGCGCTCCTCCTCCCGGCTCGGGTTCAGCAGGTCGAGCCAGACGGCGGTTCGCAGTTCCTCGGGGGGGCGCGTGCCCTCCCTGACCTCCAGGCGGCCATTCACCACAGTGTAGGTGGTCAGCATGGGAGCGGGGGGATCTCACGGGCTGGATGGGCGGGAAGGTATCTATGACGCCGCCGCAAACCTGCGGCCAGGGTCCGCCGCATGACGATTCCGCCATGCTTGGGTGACGTGTTCGCGCGTTGCGGGCACGGCGGACCCGCACCGCAGGGGTTCAAGCGTGTGGTAGCCCGAAGAGCGAGGCCACGGCCGGGAAGCCGCCCGCCTCGGGATGGCGGCCGGAGGGTTGCGTGCCATCCTCGGGCCGGACGAGCTGGCAGGTGGCGAGGCCGGCCTCCCGGGCCGCGTCCAGCTCCTCGGCCACATCGGACAGGAAGAGGATCTCCCCTGCCGGCAGGTGCAGCCCGGCGGTGATGGTGCGGTAGCTCGCGGCCTCGCGCTTGGCGCCGACGCGGGTGTCGAAGAAGCCCGAGAAGATCGGCGTCAGGTCGCCCGCCGGGCTGTGGCCGAAGAGCAGCTTCTGCGCCTCCACCGAGCCGGAGGAATAGACGCAGAGGCGCAGCCCGGCCGCGGACCAGGCACGCAGGCAAGGGGCCACGTCCGGATAGAGATGCGAGGTGAGCCGCCCATCCTCGTAGCCCTGCCGCCAGATCAGCCCCTGCAGTGCCTTCAGCGGCGTGACCTTGGCATCCGATGCCATCCAGGTGCGCAGGACGGCGCGCGGCTCCTGCCCCGGTGCGAGCTCGCGCACCCCGGCCAGGATGGCGGCGACCTCGGCCTCCCCGCCATGGCGGTCCAGGAAGCGGTCGAGTTCCGCCTCCGCGAAGGGGAACAGCACCTCTTTCACGAAGGCGATGGCGCTGGTCGTGCCCTCGATGTCGGTGAGGATCGCGGCCAAGCGGGTGGCGGGCACCGGAGCGCTCATGCCTGCGCGGGCGTGCCGTGGGCGGCCGGGAAGCGCTTCGCCATGTCCGTGCCCGTGTAGTGCGGCACCCAGCCCGAGGTGTCGGTGAAGATCCGTACCGCGGTGAAGGAGGGATGCGTGCCGGCGTCGAACCAGTGCTGCGTGTTCGCCGGGACGCTGATCAGGTCGCCCTCCGTGCAGTGGGCATCATAGACCTTGCCGTTCACGTGCAGGATGAAGTTGCCAGAGCCCTCGTGGAAGAAGCGGACCTCGTCCTCGGTATGGGTGTGCTCGTCGAGGAACTTGGTGCGCAGCGTCTCACGCTGCGGATGGTCGGGAGAGAGCTTGATCACGTCGGAGGAGCCGGCGCCGGTCTGGCCCAGCAGTGCGTCCAGGTGCGGGCGGTAGGCATCCAGCACCGCCTCGGCATCGGCACCCTGGGGCAGCGAGACGACGGGCCAGCGCTCGAACCGCACGCCGATGGCGGCCAGGGTCTCGGCGATGGCGGTGGCGTTGTCGGTGTCGAGCTCCACCGCCTTGGTGGCGGCGTCGTGAACGACCAGGCGGCTCATTCGAACATCCCTCCTCGGCTCTGCGCGATCAGCTCGCAGCCCAGCATGAACTCCAGGGCCTCCAGCCGCGCCAGGGCCCCATCCATGTCGGCGGCCCATACATAGACGCCGTGGCCGCGGATCAAATAGCCCGGCGGAACGATCGTGTCGTCCTCCGCCATCTCCCGCCAGCGGGCGGAAACGCGGGACTGGAGGCGGGCGATGTCCTGGTCGTTGTCGAAGACCGGCAGGCCGACCGTGGCCTCGTGGGTGGGCAGGCCGGGGAAGGCCTTCAGCAGCTCGTAGCCTTCCAGCAGGATCTCGTCGCCCGACATGCGCGACATCACCGTGTTGGGGACGCTGTGGCCGTGCAGCACCGCCCCCGCCTCGGGGAAGTGGCGATAGGCGCCGCAATGCAGTAGGGTTTCCGCCGAAGGCCGCAGCGACGGGTCCTCGGGCCTGCCGTCCAGGTCCACGACCATGACGTGCCCGTCCTGCAAAAAGCCCTTGTGGCAGCCGGAGCGCGTGACCGCGACCCGGTCGCCGGGCAGGCGGATGGAAAGGTTTCCCGCCGTGGCGGGGACCCAGCCGCGCGCGTCCATGCGCCGGCCGGCCCCGATGATGCGGCTGAGCGCTTCCGCCAGCTCCATGACCCGATCTCCCGGATAGGGGGAAGCCGGGGCGCGTGGCCCCGGCAAGGGAAAGCCGACCCCGGGGACTCCCTGCGGGAAGCCTCCTGGGCCGGCGCTGGTCTGTCAGAATTCCGGGGCGCGGAAAAGGGCGCCAGGGCGGTCGGTGCCGGGAAAGGAGAGCCCGTGGACCGTCGCCCGGGCTCCCCTGCACGGTTCAGGCCGCGGGGCGGCCCGGATTGGCCGTGGTGGTGGCGTTGTTGGTGCCGGTGGTCGGCGTGCCCGGGGGCGGGGGCGGCAGGTTGGCCGGCGGCGCCTGGGTGTCGCGCGCCATGGACTCGTCCTCGTCCTCGCGCATGTTCTTCTTGAACGACTTGATGCCGGTGGCGAGGTCACCCATCAGACCGCTGATCTTGCCGCTTCCGAAGAGCAGCAGGACCACCAGCAGGACGATGAGCCAGTGCCAGATGCTGAACGAACCCATGGTGCGGCCTCAATTCCTGTCATTATGCCAAGGCGCGCCCGGCGGCGCCTCGATCGCGTTTCCCTACCGACACTAGAGCAGAAAGGCACGCGGCGTAATCGCCCGGCCGCCGGATTCTGCCTGCCGGACGGTGATCCGGAGCGCCGCCGCCCGACCACACGGGCTGGCGGACCCTCTCCGATCCTCGCCGGAAAAGCCGGGGCCACGGGCCGATGGCCAGGGGCGGACCGGCTCCCGACCGGGAGATGGGGGCGTGCGGGGTCCGGCACAACCTCGGGCCGTGGCCGGGGCGGAACGGCTTTGCAACGCGTTGTAACGCCACGGGCCGGCGCCGGTTCCGGGGCCGGCGCCGGAAGGGGGCTCAGTCGGCCTGGATGTCCAGCTTGCGGATCAGGCTGCCCCAGCGTTCCGTCTCGGCGGCGATGAAGCGGGCGAAGTCCTGGCTGGGCAGGCCCATCACCTCGAAGCCGATATTCTCCAGCGCCTGGCGGACCTGCGGCTTGCGGAACCCGGCCACGGCCAGCGCCTCCAGCCGGGCGCGATGCGGCTCGGGCATCGAGGCCGGGGCGAAGAGGCCGCTCCAGCCATAGGAGGTAGCGTCCTTGATCCCGGCTTCGGCCAGGGCCGGCACATCCGGCATCTCGGCGGCGCGGTGCTCGCCGGTGCAGGCGAGGGCGATGAGCTGGCCGTCGCGCACCTGCGGCAGCACGGCGCCGATGGTGACCACCATGGTCTCGATGCGGCCGGCCACCATGTCGAGCACCGCCTGCGGGAAGCCGCGATAGGGCACGTGCTCCATCCGCAGCCCCTCGCGCGCCATCAGCTCCACCATGGCGAGGTGGCCACCCGAGCCGGCGCCGACCGAGGCGAAGGAGAGCCTGCCCGGGTTGGCCCTCACATAGGCGAAGAACTCCGCGAGGCTCCGCGCCGGCACGCCGGGCGTGACGACCAGCAGCTGCGGCGCCCGCACCGCCATGGCGATCGGCCGCAGGTCTCGCTGCGGGTCATAGGGCAGGTTGCGGTACAGGGCCGGGGCGGTGGTGATCGGCCCGTTGATCGACAGGCAGATGGTGTGGCCGTCCGTCGCCTTGGCGGCCATGTCGGTGCCGATATTGCCGCCGGCGCCGGGGCGGTTGTCCACCACCACGGGCTGGCCGAGCCCGGCGGAGAGTTCCGGGCCGATGGCACGGGCCACCAGGTCGGGCGTGGAGCCGGCCGGGAAGGGCAGGATCAGGCGCAGCGGCCGGTCCGGCCAGGGGGCGTCCGTGGCGGTGGCGGCCCGGGCCCGGTGCAGGGCCGGTGCGGCGAGGGGCAGGGCCGCCGTGCTGGCGAGCAGGCCGCGGCGGCTGAGGATCGTGGTCATGGCGTTCCGTCTTCTCTCCCGGCAGACCCCGCGAGGCTTCCGCGGGCCCGCGAGGGGAGCCTGCCGGGCCGCCGGGAACCACCGGGCCCATCTTCGCCGGCTGGCGGGGCGCGTCCAGCAGAGTCCCTGGTCAAGGAGCTGCGGGGATTCAGCGCGACGCCTGCCGGGGCAGGTCCCGGTAGATGAAGCCGTAGGCCGGGAAAACCGTGCTGCCGACAACCCGCGCCGGGGGATACCAGACCCGCACCTGGGTCCAGTCATTGCCGGGGGAGACGTCGATCACCGGCTGGCCGCGCGCCACGAGGCCCTTCAGCCCGCCGGAGGCCCAGTTGGCATGGTCCACCAGCACCTCCCGCTCCGAGACCACGCGCGACACCACGGCCAGGTGGCCGTCGCGCAACCGGGCGGTGCGGCGGAGCACCAGCACGCTGCCGGGGCGCGGCTGCGCCCCGCGCGCGTAGCTGCCGGCGGCCGCGTCCCACCACTGCCAGGCATCGCCGCGCAGCGCGATGCCGGAGCGGGCGCGCGCATAGGGTACGCAACTCAGATAGGCACCGCCGCCGCCCTCGTAGCCATGGGCACGCGCCCTGGCATTGGAGACGGTGCCGCGCGACCCGGCGCAGCCCGCCAGGACGAGCGGCACGGCCAGCAGGACGGCCGCCCACAGCTTCCGCCGCACAGACATGATCGCCGAGGCCCCCCCTCCGGATATGCCGGCCGATTTCCCACCCCCGGGACGCCCCCGCGCCCGGAGTGCCGCCATGCTACCCCTCTGCCGCAGCGCGGGGGAGATCCGGCCCGCGGCGGGACCAAGTGGGGCGGGACCACGCGGAGTTTTGCAACGGTTTCGCATCGCTTCCCCGCCGGGCGGGCAACCCGGTCCGGCCTGTCCGGTTGAAGCGGCAGCATGAATCACCACGCCCTCCCGCACTCCGCCCACGCCTCCCTCACCACCATGCCTACGGCGCCAGCCTCTACGGCGGAGATGCTGGAACGGCTGGACGCCCTTTTGCCGGGAGTGGAGGAGCGGGCCGCGCGGCTGGACGGGGAAGGCGGCCTGCCCGTGGAGGAGGTGGCGGCCCTCGGCGCGGCCGGGCTGCTGGTGGCGCCGCTGCCTGCCGCACTGGGCGGGCTGGGCTGGGGTTCCGAACCCGGGGGCACCAAGCCGCTGATGCGGGCGCTGCGCCGGATCGGCCGGGCCAGCCTGCCGCTGGGACGTCTCTTCGAAGGGCATGTGAACGCGCTGCGCCTCGTCGCCGCCTACGGTACGCCGGAACAGGTGGAGGAAGCCGCGGCGGATGCCCGGGCGGGCCGCCTCTTCGGGGTCTGGGCCGCCGAGGTGCCAGGACGCGGGCTGGTGCTGGAGGAGGACATGCGCCGGCTCAGCGGGGGCAAGATCTGGTGCTCCGGGGCCGGGCTGGTGGAACGGGCGCTGGTCCCGGCCCAGGTACCGGACGGCGTGCGGATGCTGTTGCTGCCGCTGCCGAGGGGCACCGGGCGGGCGGACCTTTCCGTCTGGACGGCTTCGGGGATGCGGGCCTCGGCCACCGGGAACATGGATTTCAGCGGCATGGAGCTGAGCCCCGGGGCGCTGATCGGTCCGCCCGGGGCCTACTTCGCCCAGCCCGGCTTCTCCGGTGGCGCCTGGCGCTTCCTGGCCGTACATCTCGGAGGCATCGAGGCGGTGGTGGAGGCGCTGCGCCACCATCTGACCGCGACCGGCCGGGGCGGGGACCCGCACCAGCAGGCGCGGCTCGGCCAGGCCCTGGCGGAGGCGGAGGCGGCGCGGCTCTGGGTGGGCGAGGCGGCGCGGATGGCCGAGGGGCCGGAGGCAGGGGCTTCCGGCGACGGGGAGGCGGCGGCGCGGGTCGTGGCCTATGTGGACCTGGCGCGCGGCGCGGTGGAACGGGCGGGGCTGGCGGCGATGGAACTGGCGCAGCGCTCCATCGGACTCGGGGCTTTCCTGCGCCCGGCGCCGGTCGAGCGGATCGCGCGGGACCTCGCCACCTATCTGCGGCAGCCGGGACCGGACCGCGCCCTGACATCGGCGGCGCAGCATGCCCTGGCGGCGGCGGCCCCGGTGGGCGATCTTTGGGGCCGGTGAGCCGGGGCCCCGCCGGGCCGGATGCTCCCGGGACATGAAGGCGGACACGATCGCATGAAGGCCACCGAGTTTCTCCGCGCCGCCGAAGCCTGGCCGCTGGAAGGGCTGGAGGCGCTGTTGCCGGAGGCCGGGCCGGTGCTGCTGCTTTCACCGCATCCGGACGACGAATCCCTCGGCTGCGGCGGGCTGCTGGCGCAGCTCGCGGCGCGCGGGCGGGAGGTGCGGGTGGTGCTGGTTTCGGACGGGGCGGCGTCGCATGATTCGCGGCTCTATCCGCCCCGGCGGCTGGCGGCGCTGCGGCAGGAGGAGATGGCGGCGGCGCTGGCCGCGCTCGGCCTGGGGCCGGAGCGGCTGGTGACGCTGGGCCTGCCCGACGGGGCGGTGCCGCAGGAAGGGCCGGGCTTCGAGGCGGCGGCGACCGCCATCGGCGGGTTGGCGCTGCGCGACGGCGCCACCACGATCCTCGCCCCCTGGGAGGAGGACCCGCATGGCGACCACCTCGCCACCTGGCGGATGGCGCGGCATGTCGCGGGGGACCTGGGACTGCGCCTGCTGGCCTATCCGGTCTGGGGCTGGCGGCACCTCTATCCGGGGATGCTGGCGCCGGTGGAGCCGGTGGAGCTCGCCGCCGTGCCGCGCGGCGTCCGGCTGGACATCGCGGCGGAGCTGCCCGCCAAGCGCGCGGCGGTGGCGGCGCATCGCAGCCAGACCACCGGGCTGATCGCGGATGACCCGGGTGGCTTCGTGCTTTCGCCGGCGGCACTCGACGTGCTGCTGCGCCCCTGGGAACTCTATCTGGACCTGACGCCATGAGCCGCAGCGACCGCAGCCTGCCGACCAGCTATTTCGACGATCTCTATGCCGGGAACCCGGACCCCTGGGGCTTCGAGAGCAAGCCCTATGAGCGCGAGAAATACGCCGCCACCCTGGCCGCCCTGCCGCGCCCGCATTACGCGGCGGCGCTGGAGATCGGCTGTTCCATCGGCGTGCTGACGGAGCAGCTGGCGAAGCGCTGCGACCGGCTGGTGGCGCTGGACGCGGCCGAGGCTCCGCTGGCACGGGCGCGGCAGCGGCTGGCGGGGCAGGCGCATGTGGAGATCCTGCACGGGCGCGTGCCGGAGGAATGGCCGGAAGGGCACTTCGACCTGATCCTGTTTTCCGAGGTCCTGTACTTCTTCGATGAAGAGGACCTGAAGCGCGTCTGTACGCAGGTCACGCGTTCCCTGCGCCCCGGCGGCGACGTGGTGCTGGTGCATTGGCTGCCGGAGACCGATTTCCCCCTGTCCGGCGACGAGGCCACGGAGCGCTTCATCGCCGGCACGGCCGATGTGCTGAAGCCCCTGGTGGCGAGCCGGAGCGAGTTCTACCGGATGGACACGCTGCGCCGCATCGATTGAATCGCGGCCGCCGGGATTCGCTGGAAGAGGACTGGAATGCCATGACGGATGGAAGTCGCCGGATCGGTGACCGGGAGGTGGCGCTCCTGCTCGACGGCATCTTCGAACCGCCACCAGGGGTGGTGGTGCATCCCGACGGAGTGGAGGCGCGAGACCGCGCTCTGGGGCCGCTGTCCGGCGATGCCATCAGGATCGACGTGAACGCCTTCCTGCTGCGCGGGCCTGACGGCATCACCCTGGTCGATGCGGGGACGGGCCAAGCTTGGGGTCCGGCACTCGGCCATGCCCGCACGGCGCTGGAGCGGCACGGGATCGCGCCTGGACAGGTGGACCGCGTGTTGCTGACCCATATCCATGGCGACCATGCGCTGGGCCTGCTCGATGGGGAGGAACCCTGGCTGCCGCGGGCGGAGATCCTGGTGCCAGAGCGGGACCTGGGCTTCTTCACCGATGCCGTATCCCGCGAAGCGACACCGCCGGAGCGGCGCAGCGGCTTCGACATCGCGGAGAAGCTGGTGCGGGCCTATGCCGGGCGGCTGCGCGGCGTCCCCGCCGGGGAGGTCCTGCCGGGGATCGAGCTGCTGCCGCTGCCGGGGCATACGCCGGGCCATGCCGGCTATCTGCTGCGCGGCGAGGGGGAGGGCGGCAGCCTGCTGCTCTGGGGCGACCTGCTGCACCTCGCCGGGCCGCAATCGGCCGACCCGGCGCTGAGCCTGACCTATGACCTCGACCCCGCCGAGGCGCGCCGCAGCCGCAAGGCGGGACTGGAGCGCGCGGCCGCCGCGGGCTGTCTGGTCGCGGGTGGGCATGTCACCGGCTTCAGCCGGGTGCGGGCGGAGGGCATGGGCTTCCGGATGGTAGCCGGCTGATCCCCGGGGCTGATCCTGGGGTTTGGCCCCGGGATCTGATTCTGGGATCTGATCCTGGGATCTGGCCCTGGGACGGCTTCGATGTTCCGTCCTAGTTCCCCTGGGCCTCGCGGATAGCGCGGCGCAGCTTGGCGACGCCGGTGCGCGGATAGCCTTTCCGGCACAGGGTCAGCCCCTCGTCCCCCAGCTGCTTGGCCGGCGTGGTCAGGGCGCCCGGCAGGGCGGCGAGGCGGCTCGCCAGCTCCTGGCAGTATTCCGGACGGTCCGGCCGCACATGCCAGAGGTCCCGCGCCCCCTTCTCCACGGCCAGCCCGACGGTTTGAAGGGAGGTGGACTGGAGACAGAAAAGGGGCCCGGCAAGAAGCAGGACCGGCGCGATGGCCTTGTGTCGCATGGCCCCTTATCGGGCACGGGACACTGTGCCGCCGTGTTCGCGCCGTGAAAGCTGCGTTAGCCGCTCGCCTGGCCTTCCGGCTGCTCGGGGTCCATCGGCAGGCGCAGCGTCACGCTCAGGCCGGGCAGGGGACGCCCGGGGCGCGTGTCGGCGAGGATGATCTCGCCGCCATGCAGCGCGGTCACGGCGCGGACCAGCGACAGGCCGAGGCCCGAGCCGGGCGTGGCGCGGGCGCCGTCGGTGCGGAAGAAACGTTCGCCGGCGCGGGCGCGCTCCCCGGGGCTCATGCCGGGTCCCTCGTCGGCCACGGTGACATGCACCGCCTGCCGGTCGCGGAAGGCGCGCAGCCGCACGGTGCTGGCGGGCGGCGAGAACTTCACCGCGTTGTCCAGCAGGTTGGCCACCGCCTGCAGCAGCAGGTCTCGGTCGCCCACCAGCGGCAGGTTGGGCTGGATCTCCGCCATCAGGCTCTGCTCCGCCGCCTCGGCCGAGGCGCCGTAGAGCTCCGCCGCATCGGCCAGCACCGGGGCGAGGTCAAAGGGGGCGAAGGCGGCGCGCCGCGCGCCGGCCTCCACCTCCGCGATCCGCAGCACCGCCTGGAAGACCCGGGCGATGCCGTCCAGGTCGGCGATGCCGCGATCCACCGCCTGACGCAGCAGCTCCGCCGCCTCCCGGTCCGGGGCGCCCTCGGCCTCGGCCAGCGCGTCCTCCAGCTTGGCGCGGGCGCGGGCGATCGGCGTGCGCAGGTCGTGGGCGATGGCGTCGGACACGCCGCGCACCCCCTCCATCAGCGTCGCGATGCGGTCCAGCATGTTGTTCATGGCGCTGCCGAGGCGGTCGAACTCGTCCTCCCGGCCCGAGAGCGGCACGCGCTGGCTCAGGTCGCCCTGCGCGATCGCGGCGGCGGTGTCGGCGGCGGGCTGGAGCCGGTCCTCCAGCGCCCGGCGCAGCACCCAGGCCCCGGCGAAGGCGAAGAAGGCGGCCGCCGCGGCGGACCAGGCGAGGCCCTCGTTCAGCAGCTCGCGCAGCCGCAGCTTGTCCTCCACGTCGCGGCCCAGCAGCAGCACGTCGCCGTTGGGGAAGTCGAGGCGGAAGATCCGCGCCTCGGTCAGCACGCCTTCCCGCAGCAGGGACAGGGACTGCCAGCGCGGCCCGGCGAGATAGGTGTCGAAATAGCCGTCGCGCGGCGCCTCCAGGTTGCCGGCCAGCCGGTGCCCCGTGACGTCGGTGAGGAGGTAGAGGCTCTGGTCCTCCACATCCTCGGCCAGATGCTGGGCGATGGCCTCGATCAGCCCGTCGCGCCCGGCCTCGCGCCAGCGTTCCTGGAAGACCGCGGCATCGCTGCGGATGGTGGCATCCGTCTGCCGGTCCAGCGCCCCGGCGGTGCCCCACCAGAGCACGGCGGCGAAGACCAGCCCGGCCAGCAGGAAGACGGTGGCGAAGAAGGCGGCCGCGCGGAAGCCGGCGCCGCCCACCAGCCGCGCCAGCCGCTGGCCAAGCAGCCGCAGCCCGGCCAATGGCTGGCGCGGCCGCTTCGGTGGTCCGTTCGGCGACCTGCCGGAGGGGCTGGCCGGCGGCGTGTCAGGCAACCCGGCGGGCAACCCGCCCGCTGGCCCGCGTGGCGGCGGCCCGTGCGCCGGTCCCTGCTCCGGTCCGGCCGGCGGCCCGGCGCTCATCGCGGCATCACGCCTCCGCCCCCACCGGCGCGGAACCCGCGCGGCCGGGACGGGGTGGAGGCCGGTTCCCGTTGCCGGCCCCCCTGGAAGGGCATGGAGAGCCTCCCGTCAGGGGTCCGCGCGCAGCATGTAGCCGGCATTGCGGATGGTATGGATCAGCGGCTTGTCGAAGCCCTTGTCCAGCTTCTGGCGGAGGCGGGAGACATGCACGTCGATCACGTTGGTCTGCGGGTCGAAGTGATAGTCCCAGACCTTCTCCAGCAGCATGGTGCGGGTCACCACCTGCCCGGCATGGCGCATCAGGTGCTCCAGCAGGCGGAACTCGCGCGGCTGGATCTCGATGCGCTTGTCGCCGCGCGTCACGGTGCGGGAAAGCAGGTCGAGCTCCAGGTCCGCGACCTTCAGCCGCGTGGCGGGCGCGTCCACCGCCGGGCGGCGGCCCAGCGCCTCGACACGGGCCAGCAGCTCGGCGAAGGCGAAGGGCTTGGCGAGGTAGTCGTCGCCCCCGGCCTTGAGCCCCTTCACCCGCTCGTCCACGGCGCTGAGGGCGGAAAGGAACAGGACGGGCGTCCGGTTCCCCTGGGTGCGCAGGGTCTCCACCAGCCGCACGCCATCGACGCCGCCGGGCAGCATCCGGTCCAGTACCAGCAGGTCGAAGGGTTCCGAGGCGGCGAGGAACAGGCCGTCGCGGCCATTGGACGAATGCTCGACGGTATGCCCGGCCTCGCGCAGGCCCTTGGTCACGAAGCGGGCGACCTCGGCGTCGTCCTCCACAAGCAGAATCCGCATTCCAGGTCTCCCGGCGGGATGTTGTGCTTAGCCCAGACCGTGCTGGATGGGCAGGCTGATGAAATTCCGGCCTTTTGTGAAGACCGGGGTTCCGTGAAGACCGGGGCGGCCGCCCCTCGGCGCCCTTTCCGGGTCTGCCGTGGGCGGGGCCGGGTCACAGCAGGGTCCCGCGCAGGATGGCGGAGGCCACGGAGAAGTAGATGACCAGGCCGGTGACATCCACCAGGGTCGCCACGAAGGGGGCGGAGGCGCTGGCGGGGTCGAAGCCGATGCGCTTCAGGATGAAGGGCAGCATGGAGCCCGCCAGCGAGCCGAAGGTCACGATGCCCACCAGGGCCGTGCCCACGGTCAGGGCGATCAGCATCCAGTGCTCGCCATAGTCGAAGAAGCCGAACTCCTGCCAGACCAGGATGCGCAGCATGCCGATGGTGCCCAGGATGGCGCCCAGGGTGAGGCCGGTCGGCAGCTCGCGCAGCGCCACGCGCCACCAGTCGCGCAGCCGCAGCTCGCCCAGCGCCAGGGCGCGGATCAGCAGCGATGTGGCCTGGGAGCCGGAATTGCCGCCCGAGCTCATGATCAGCGGGATGAACAGCGTCAGCACCACGGCGCGCTCCAGCGCGTCCTCGTAGTGCTGCATGGCGCTGGCGGTGAGCATCTCGCTGAGGAACAGGGCGCAGAGCCAGCCGGCGCGCTTGCGGATCATCCCGCCGAAGCCGAGCTCGGTATAGGGCTCGTCGCTCGCCTCCATGCCGCCGAAGCGCTGCACGTCCTCGGTGCCTTCCTCGACGATGGCGTCGAGCACGTCGTCCACCGTCACGATGCCGAGGATGCGGCGGGCGTCGTCCACCACCGGCACGGCCAGCAGGTCGTGGCGGCGGAACAGGCGGGCCACCTCCTCGCGGCTGGTCAGCGGCTTGACCGTGACGGGCTCGGTCTCGCGCGTGGCGGAGAGGATGAAGTCCCCCGGCTCCGCCGTGATGAGGCGGCGCATGGTGGCCGCGCGCACCAGGGCGCGCGTGCGCGGCTCCACCACATAGATGGCGTAGATCGTCTCGCGCGTGCGCTCGACCCTGCGAACATGCGCCAGGGTCTGCGCCACCGTCCAGTTGGCGGGGACGCTGACGAACTCGGTGGTCATGATGCTGCCGGCGGTGCGCGGCGGATAGGAGAGCAGGCGCTGCACCGCCAGCGCCATCTCGGCGCTGAGCCGCGCCACCAGCGCCGCCCGCTCCGTGCCCTCCAGGTCGCGCAGCATGTCGGCCACGCGGTCGGCGGACATGCCTTCCAGCAGCACCGCGGCGCGGTCGCGCGGCAGGAAGTGGACGATCTCCGCCGGGTCGTCGAGCTCGGGCTTGTCGAGGATCTCGACGGCGCGATCGTCGGGCAGCAGCGCGAGGGCGGCGGCCGACTCCTGGGGGGAGAGGGTGTTCAGCCGCTCCACTGCATCGGCGACGTGGCCCTGGGCGAGCTGTTCGGCGAGGATGCCGGCCGCGCCCTGTTCGCGCGGGTCCAGCACCGGGCCGGGAGCAGCGGTCCGGTCGGCCTGGTTGCCGCCGGGGGTGTTCCTGTTCGTGTCCATGTTTCACCGTTCCGTCATGCCGTTGGCAGCGGAACGCGGGGAACCGGACCCGGAGGCGGGATCAGTCCGCGGCGGCCACCAACGGCGGGCGAGATCGACTGTGACTGTCGCTTGGCATGAGCTTCGTCTGGGGGTTCGGCGCCGCGCCGGACCCGGAGGGGAGCGCGCGGCGGAAAGGCGCATGATCCTTTCGCACCGCAGTGTCAAGCAGGGGCAAGGGCGTGTTCCCGGGGACCGTCACCCGGGGAGTGGCGGGGAAACTGGCGGAAACCGCTGCCAGCCTTCCGGATGGGTAAGGATGTTGCAACGTTTTAGGATGGCGTTAACGAACGGGCGGCAATTTCGGGGCATGAGCATGGTCCCTGCCCCCTGGGTACCGGCCCGCCCGCCGCCGATTCACGCCCTTCCTCACCGGCGCCTTCGCCGGGCGGCAGCCGGGCGCGGGGTTCAGGCCGCCTGCCTGGGCAGGGGGCGTCCGCGAGCACCAGCAGGCTGCCCTGGGAGCAGAACTCGATCCGCGCCGCCACGCCATAGACCTCGGCCAGGATCGCCGGGGTCAGCGTGTCCTCGGGCGTGCCGTCCGCCCGTACCGTGCCGTCGTGCAGCACCACCACCCGGTCCGAGAAGCGGGCGGCGAGGCTGAGGTCGTGCAGCACCACCACGCCGATCAGCCCGTGTTCCAGCACCGTCTGCCGCACCAGCCCCATCACCGAGAGCTGGAAGCGCAGGTCGAGCGCCGAGGTCGGCTCGTCGAGCAGCAGCACCTCCGGCTCCCTCACCAGGGCCTGGGCGAGGCCGGCGAGCTGGCGCTGGCCGCCGGACAGCCGGTCCAGCCCCCGCAGGGCGAGGTCGGAGATGCCCAGCCGCTCCAGGATCGCGAGGCCGCGGCGGGCGGCTTCCTCGCCCGAGACGGCGCCGGAGGCGGGGGCCACGGCCTTCAGCGCGCCGACCAGCGTTTCCAGCACGGTGAGCGCCACGCCCTGGGGCAGGCCCTGCGGCATGTAGGAGACGTGGCGCGCGCGGCGGCCGACCGACATGGCGGAGAGGTCCTGCCCGCCGAGATGCACCCGGCCCTTCGCCGGCACCAGCCCGGCGAGGCCGCGCAGCAGGGTGGACTTGCCGGCGCCGTTGGGGCCGACCAGGGCGGTCAGCGTGCCGGGCAGCATCGGGCGCAGCGACAGGTCGCGGACGATCTGCCGCTTGCCGTAGCCGACCGAGACATGCTCCACGGCCAAGGGCTGGCGATTGTCCGTGTGGGGGGTGCCCGTGGGGTGGATGGCTTCGTCCCTCATGCCGCGCGCGCCCGGCCGAAGACCAGCGCCACGAAGACGGGCACGCCGATCAGTGCGGTGACGATGCCGATCGGGATCAGCAGCCCCGGCACGATCATCTTGGAGGCGATGGAGGAAAGCGAGAGCAGCACCGCGCCGCAAAGGGCGGAAGCAGGCAGGAAGTAGCGGTGGTCCTCGCCCACCATCAGCCGCGCCGCGTGCGGGCCGACCAGCCCGACGAAGCCGATCGTGCCGACGAAGGCGACGGAGACGGCGGCGAGCAGCGAGACGCGCAGCAGCGAGCCGCGCCGCAGCGCCGCGGAATCAACGCCGAAGGACCGGGCGCGGTCCTCGCCGAGGCGCAGCGCCGTCAGCTTCCAGGTGGCGCGGGCGCAGAAGGGGACGCAGACCGCGAGGGCCAGCGCCATGATGCCGATCTTCGGCCAGGTGGCGCGGGCGAGCGATCCCATGGACCAGAAGACGAGCTGCTGCAGCGCCTGTTCCGTGGCCACGAACTGCAGCAGCGCGACCAGCGCGTTCATGGCGAAGACCAGGGCGATGCCGAACAGCACCAGCGAATCCACCCCGGCGCCGCGCAGCCGCGACATGAAGTGCAGCAGCAGCATCGAGGCGAAGGCGAAGACGAAGGCATTGGCCGGGATCAGCCATTCCTGCGGCACCCAGGGCACGCCGCGGCCCAGCACGATGGCCAGCGCCGCGCCGAGCGAGGCGGCCGAGGAGACGCCGAGGGTGAAGGGGCTGGCCAGCGGGTTGTTCAGCACCGTCTGCATCTCCGCCCCGGCGAGCGCCAGGGCGGCGCCGACGAGCACCGCCATCAGCGCATAGGGCAGGCGGACATCCCAGACGATGACACGCATCGGGCCGGTCGCGCCATCGGGCGAGAGGATGGTGGCGAACACGTCGGCGAAGGGCAGGCGGGAGGGGCCGGTCATCACGTCGCAAACCAGCGCCACCACCAGCAGCAGGGTCAGGCCGGCCAGCACGGCGCCGCGGCGGAGCAGCAGGCGCCGGTAATCCGCCGCGGCGAGGTCGTGCGAAGTGGCGGCGCTCACTTCGGGGCGGCCTCGCGGGACGGGCCTCTGCGGCCTTCTCCGGTCGGCGGGGTTCCGGGGAAAGGGGCTCCGGTGGGCGAGGCGATGTCGCGAACGCGGTATGGCGGCGGGGTCGGCGGCATGGGCAGCTGCTTACACCAATTCGCCGCGTGCTGATAATCATTCGCGGATGGCGCCGCGCTCCCGCGCCATGCTCCGAGGGCATGGCCCCAGAAGACGACGCGAAAGGATGACCCCGGAGCGCGGCGGCGGGCCGGGCGGCGGCCTCAGCCGGCGCCGCTGGGCCGGCGGCCGACCTGGACGGGGATCTCCTGCTGCCGCCCGTCGCGGATCAGGGTCAGCCGCACGGTCTGCCCCGGCGCCACCCCGGCCACGGAGCGGATCAGCACGCGCGAGGTGTCCACCCTTTCTCCATCCAGCGCGATCACCAGGTCGCCCTGGCGCAGCCCGGCGCGGGCGGCGGGGCTGTTGCGCTCCACCCCCTGCACCAGTACGCCGCGCCGGCCGCGCCCGCCTTCCGGGGTGGCATCCTGCACGGCGACGCCGAGCCAGCCGCGTTCCACCCGCCCGTCGCGGCGGAGCTGCTCGATCACCGGGCGCGCGAGGTCCGAGGGCGTGGCGAAGCCGATCCCGGCCGAGCCGCCGGAAGGCGAGAAGATGGCGGTGTTGATGCCGATCACCTCGCCGTCGATGTTGAAGAGCGGGCCGCCGGAATTGCCGGGGTTGATGGCGGCATCGGTCTGGATGAAGTCGTCGAAGGGGCCGGCGCCGATCTCGCGCCCGCGGGCGGAAACGATGCCCGAGGTGACGGTGCCGCCCAGGCCGAAGGGATTGCCCGCCGCCAGCACCCACTGCCCCACGCGCAGCTTGCCGGAGGAGCCCCAGGGGACGGATTTCAGCGTCTCCTTGCTCTCGATCCGCAGGAGGGCGAGGTCGGTGAGGTCGTCGGTGCCGACCACGCGGGCCGGCATCTCGGTGCCGTCCTGCAGGGCGACCACCACGCGGCTGGCATTGCCGACCACATGGTTGTTGGTCACCACCAGGCCGGAAGGGTCGATGATGAAGCCCGAGCCGGCGCCCTGGACCTGCTGGCGGCCCCGGCGCTCGCGAAAGAAGCGCTCGTAGGGGGTGCCGCGCATGTCGGGGGGGATCTGGACCTGCTGCTCCCCGGTGACGGCGATGTTCACCACGGCGGGCAGGACCTTCTCGGCGAGGTCGGCGAAGTCGAGCACCGCCACCCGCTGCGCCTCGGCGGGATAGGGGCGGGCGGTGCAACCCGCCATGGCGAGGCCCGTGAAGGCAAGCAGGGCGCTGCGTCGGCTGCTGTGCTGGATCATGGGCGGATCATCCCCGATCCCGGGCGGCGCAAAAAGGGCCGAAGCCTTGGATTGCGCCGGCCGTGCCGCTGACGCGGTGGTGGCGTGCCGGGGCTGTGGCGAAAAAGTCATCCTGCGGTGCGCTCCTCCGGTCGGACCTTTCCAACTGGGCCCGGTGGCGGCGCGGAAAAGCCCCGCCGGTGCCGGGAAGCGGCGTGTTCCCGGCCGTCCGGGAGTTCCGGGCGAGTCCTCCGCCGGACGGGCGCGGGGCTGCCCTGCGGCAAGGACGGGACGGCGGGGCCGCGGCACCCTATCTGTAGCCGGACGGCCCGTGGCAATCCCGCCCGGGGCCACAGGACGGAAGGACGCATGGTCCCCTTCACCCTTCTCGACCTCTCGCCCATTCCGCAGGGCGCGGATGCTGGCACGGCGCTGCGCAACACGATCGACCTCGCCCGCCATGCCGAAGCCTGGGGCTACCGGCGCTTCTGGCTGGCCGAGCACCACAACATGCCCGGCATCGCCAGCGCCGCCACGGCGGTGGTGATCGGCCAGGTGGCGGCCGCGACCTCCCGCATCCGGGTCGGTGCGGCGGGCATCATGCTGCCCAACCACGCGCCGCTGGTGATCGCGGAGCAGTTCGGCACGCTGGCGGCGCTCTTTCCCGGGCGCGTCGACCTGGGGCTGGGCCGGGCGCCGGGCAGCGACATGCGGGCCGCGCGGGCCCTGCGCCGCAACCTCGACAGCGACCCGGACGGCTTCCCGCGCGACGTGGTGGAGCTGCAATCCTATTTCCGCCCCGCGCGGCCGGGGCAGCCGCTCCAGGCCGTGCCGGGAGCAGGGCAGGAGGTGCCGCTCTGGATTCTCGGCTCCTCTCTCTATGGCGCGCAGCTCGCGGCGGCGCTGGGCCTGCCCTATGCCTTCGCCTCGCATTTCGCGCCGGATGCGCTGGACGAGGCGCTGCGCGTCTACCGGGAGCAGTTCCGCCCCTCGGAGCAGCTCGACCGGCCCCATGTGGCCGCCGCGATCAATGTCTTCGCGGATGAGACGGAGGCCGGGGCGCGGCGGCTCTTCACCTCGCTGCAGCAGCAGTTCCTGAACCTGCGCCGCGGCACGCCGGGCCAGTTGCCGCCGCCGGTGGACAGCATGGACCGGCTGTGGACCGCTGCCGAGCGGGCCGGCACGGAGCGGGCGCTGTCCTGTTCCGCGGTGGGTACGCCGGCGCAGGTGCGGGCCGGGCTGGAAGCCTTCCTGGAGCGGACCGGGGCGGACGAGCTGGTGCTGACCGGGCAGATCTTCGACCACGAGGCCCGGCTGCGCTCCTTCCGCCTCGTGGCGGAGTTGGGCAAGGACCTTCTCCCTCGGCACGGCGGCTGAGCGGTCCGGGGAAAGCCCGGCGAGGCCGCCGGACGGTCTTGCCGGAAGAAGGATGCCGGGCGGCTTGATCGCCCGGCCATCCTGCGGCCATGCTGGGATGCCCGCCGGGAGGCGGACAAGGGAGCGATCCTGGCCTGACGGACGACGATCTCGATGCCCTGACCGACCGGATCTACGAGGCGGCGCTGCGCCCCGAGCTCTGGGAAGCCGTGCTCCGGGAGATGGAGGAGCTGTTCCGGGTCGGCGATGGCGGCGTGTCCCTGGTCACCATGGGGCGGCGGATCGAGTATATCAGCTCGCCGGGCCTACGGGACGCGGCGGGGGAATGGTTCGCCGAAGGCTGGCACCAGCGTTCGGACCTGCCGCGGCGGCTGCTGGAGCGTCCCGAGAAGCGCTTCCTGCAATACACGGAGCTCTACACCCGCGAGGAGATGGCGGCGGACCCGCACCACCAGGAGTTCCTCCGGCCGAGGGACCTGGGCTGGGGCACCTATTCGATGGTGGACTTGCCGAATGGGGAAAGGCTGATGTTCAGCGTCCAGCGGCAGCTTTCCCGGGGGCCGCTCGATGCCGGGCAGGTCCGGCTCCTGCAAGCACTGCGGCCGCATCTGGCGCGTGCCGCCACGGTCACCGCCCGGATGGGCCGGAGCCAGCTCGACCGCCAGCTGGATCTGCTGGAGGAGATCGACCTGCCTGCTGCGGTGCTGGGCCTGGGCGGGCGCGTGGTGGTGGCGAACGCGGGCTTCCGGGTGCGGCGGGAGGCGAAGGGCGGCGGGGACCGGCTGGCCCTGGCGGACGAGGCGGCGGAGCGGCAGGTCCTCGCGGCGCTGGAGGCGATCGCGGCGTCGCGGCTGCCGCCGGTGCTGTCCTTCGCCGTCGCGCCCGGGGTGTCGCAGCTCCCCATGATCCTGCGCCTGCTGCCCTTGCGCCGGGGGGCGCAGGAGCTCTTCACGGGGGCACTGGCGGTGCTGGTGCTCCACGATATCCAGCCGCCCCCGTTGCCGGAGGCGGCGATCCTGAGCGACCTCTTCGGCCTGACGCCGGCCCAGATCCGGCTGGCGAGGCTGCTGATGCAGGGCCACAGCCTGCCGCAGGCGGCCTCGGCCACAGGGCTGTCACGCGAAACGCTGCGGACGCAGCTCCGCTCCATCTTTGAGAAGACCGGCACCGGGCGGCAGGCGGAGCTGGTGGCCCTGTTCAGCCGCCTGGCCCTGTGGACGAGGCCGCAGCGGCGATAGGTCGCCCGCCAGGAATGGCCGCCTGGCCCGGATGTTCGCGGCAAGCCGGAGCGGGGCCTTACAGGGCGATGCCACGGCGGCGCAGTTCCTGCCGGTGCTTGGCGATCGCGCCCTCCGCCACCTTCCGGCCTCCGCTCCCCGCCCGGAATGGTTGTGGGTTCGCCGTGCGGGAAGGGTCATCCGGTTTCGTTCAGGAAACGTAGCGCGCCTCGGTCAGATCGATCTCGCGCACCAGGTGCCTCAGCGTCTCGTCCTCGATGCGGCGGGCGCGGCGCAGGCGGTAGAGCTCGTCGCGCTCGGCCCGCAGGCCGGCGAGGCGCAGGTGCCGCTCGACGGCCACGCGCTTCTGGGCGCGTTCCTGTTCCTCCGGCTCCGGCGCATGGGTGTCGCTGGCGCGGCAATAGGGTTCCATGGCTTGGGAGGCGGCCTCGGCGAAGAGGTCGGCGTCGTCGCGGCCCTCGGCCAGTTCGTGCTGCTCGCGCTCGATGGCGCGGATGGCGGCGCTGGCGGCGGCGGCGCGGGCCTCGTCCTCCTCGTGCTGGTGCGTGGGCTGCGGCGGCAGGCGGAGGTTCCGCAGCAGGGGCGGCAGGGCCAGGCTGGCCACGACCAGCGAGAGCAGGATGACGCCCATGGCGAGGAAGATGGCGAGGTCGCGCGCCGGGAAGGGCGCGCCGTCCGGCGACACCAGCGGCAGGGTGAGCACGCCGGCCAGGGTGATCGCGCCCTTCACGCCCGCGAGCGCCATGACGGCGACGAGGTGCCAGCTCGGCCGTTCCGGCGAAAGTCCCTTTCGCGAGGCGTGCAGCAGGATGAACTGCACGGAGATCCAGACCCAGGCGAAGCGCAGCGCGGCGAGGCCCAGGGTGATGGCGATGACATAGAGCAGGAGCCAGCTCTCGTCGTGGTGCTCGGCCTGGTTCACCGTCGCGGCGGCACTCGCCAGGATGCGGGGAAGCTGCTCGCCCAGCAGGACGAAGATGGCGCCGTTGGCGGCGAGCTGCACCGTGTCCCAGACCGCGATGCGGCGCATGCGCGTGACCGCCATGGCGATGCCGAGGTTCTCCACGTAGTTCATGGTGATGCCGGCGGCGACGGCGGCCAGGATGCCGGAGGTGTGCACGTGCTCGGCGGCGAGGTAGGCGCCGAAGGGGATCAGCAGGCTGACCAGCGTCTGGATGCCCGGGTCCTCCCCGGCGCGGCGCAGCAGGCGCTTCTGCACGAAGCTGACCACCACGGTCACGGCCACGCCGACGGCGACGCCGCCGAGGGCGAGCTGGAGGAAGGTGACGGAGGCCTCGGCGAGGGAGAAGGTGCCGGTGAGCGCGGCCGCGACGGCGAAGCGCAGGCAGACCAGGCCGGAGGCGTCGTTCAGGAGGGACTCGCCTTCCAGGATGTGCATCAGCCGGTGCGGGATGGGCACGCGCGCGGCGACCGATGAGACGGCGATCGGGTCGGTGGGCGAGAGCACGGCGGCGAGGGCGAAGGCGACGGCCAGCGGCATGGCCGGGATCAGCCAGTGGATGAAGAGGCCCATGCCGAGCACGGTGAAGACGACGAGGCCCAGCGCCAGGGCGAGGATGGTCCAGCCGTCGCGGAAGAAGCCGCGCTTGGGGATGCGCCAGCCGTCGAGGAAGAGCAGGGGCGGCAGGAAGACGAGGAAGAAGATCTCGGGCTCCAGCTCCACCTCGAAGTGCGGGCCATAGGCCAGCAGGGCGCCGATGGCGATCTGGAGCAGGGGAAGCGGCAGCGGGACCGGGGAAAGGCGGGCGATGTAGTTGCTCACCACCACGGCGAGCAGCATGACGAGGACGAGGGTGACGATATCCATGTGATTTCCCGAGCCTGCTTCCGTCTCCGGTTCCGGCGGCGCCTCTCCCGCCTATCGCGACAGCGCTTCCAGGTTGTCCACGCGGCGCAGCGCCGGAAAGACCCGCATCCAGAGCAGCACGATCACGATGCTGCCAATGCCGCCCAGCACCACGGCGGGGACGGTGCCGAGCAGCGCGGCGGTGACGCCGGATTCGAACTCGCCGAGCTGGTTGGAGGCGCCGATGAAGAGCATGTTCATCGCGTTGACGCGGCCGCGCATGTGGTCCGGCGTCGCGAACTGCACCAGCGCGGAGCGGATCACGACGCTCACCACATCCGCGGCCCCCAGCACGACGAGCGCCGCGACGGAGAGCGGCAGCCAGGTGGAGAGGCCGAAGACCACCGTGGCCAGGCCGAAGACGCCCACGGCGCCGAACATCTTCAGCCCGGCATGGTGGCGCATCGGAAAGCGCGCCAGCAGCAGCGACATCGCCAGCGCGCCGATGGCGGGAGAGGAGCGCAGCAGGCCGAGGCCCCAGGGGCCGGTGTGCAGGATCTCCTTGGCATAGACGGGCAGCAGCGCCACGGCGCCGCCAAGCAGCACGGCGAAGAGGTCGAGCGTGATGACGCCGAGCAGGATGGGCCGGGTGCGGATGAAGCCGATACCGGCGAAGGCGTTGGCGAGCGTCAGCGGCTCGCGCCGCGGCGGCGTGTGGTCCAGCCGGATCAGCGTGGTGGCCAGGGCGGCGGTCAGGAAGAGCGCGGTGACGATCGAATAGGCAAGGCCGGCGCCGAGCGCGTAGAGGAGGCCGCCCAGGGCCGGGCCCAGGATCATGGCGGTCTGCATCGCCGAGCTGGTGAGCGAGATGGCCTGTTGCAACTGGGAGGACGGCACGAGGCCCGGCAGCAGGGAGGTGGTGGCGGGGCTCTCGAAGGCGCGGGCGGCGCCCACCGCCGCCACGGCCACGAAGACCAGCCAGGTCGGGGTGTGGCCCGCCAGGGCGGTGGCGGCCAGGGTGAGGCCGGCCAGGGCCTCGGCGAGCTGGCAGGCGCGCATGATGTGGCGGCGGTCGTACTGGTCCGCGATATGGCCCGCCGGCAGGGTCAGGATCATCTGCGGCACGAACTGGGCGAGGCCGACCATGCCGAGGGCGAAGGTGCTGCCGGTCAGCGCATAGACCTGCCAGCCCACCGAGACGGCGATGACCTGGAAGGCCAGGGCGGAGGAGACCCGGGTCACCCAGAAGAGCAGGAAGGAGCGGTTTCGCAGCAATGGGGACGCCGCCTCGGCCTGGGCGGCGGATGGCGCGGTCGCGGTGTTCAGGGGGCCGTCGCCGGCCGGCTGGGATGGTGCGTCACTCATGCGGGGGCGGTCGGGTCCTCGGGCCAGGCATGTTTGGGATAGCGGCCGCGCATGTCCTTGCGGACATCGGCCCAGGCGCCGCGCCAGAAGCCGGCGAGGTCGGCGGTCAGCGCCACCGGGCGTCCGGCGGGGGAGAGCAGGGCCACCTGCAACGGCACGCGCCCGCCCATCAGCGGCGGCAGGCTGGCGAGGCCGAAGAGGTGCTGGGCGCGGGCCTCCAGCGTCGGCGGGTCGCGGTCGTAGTCGATGGCGGCGGAGCGGTTGTTCGGCAGGTCGAGCCGGTCGGGGAGCTCCGCGTCCAGGCGCCGGCGCTGTGGCCAGTCGAGCAGGCCGGAAAGGATCTCGTGGGCGTTCAGGTTGCGCAGCTCGGTCAGCTTCGTCAGCCCGTGCAGGTGCGGGGCGAGCCATTCCTTCGCCCGCGTCGCGAGCGCCTCGTCGGAGACATCGGGCCAGGATTCCGGCTCCACCCGATGCGCCCAGGCGAGGCGGGCGCGCAGACGGCGGGAGGCGTCGGTCCAGGGCAGGTCGCGGAAGCCGCGCCCGGCCACGGCCTCCGCCAGGGCCTCCGCGACGGCCGTGGGGTCGGCGACGGGGAGGGTGGTCTCCTCCAGCACCAGGGGGCCGAAACGCAGGCGGCGGCGGGGCAGGACGGCGCCGGCACGGGCGTCGAAGCTGGCGCCTTCCTCCCGCACGAAGCGTTCGGGGAAGCGTTCCTCCAGCACGGCGCGGCTGAGGGGGGCCGCCATGCGGATGCGCGCCTCGGTGCCCTGGAGGGCGAGGTCGGCCACCGCGAGCAGCGGCTGCTTGCCCAGCGGGTCGGTGGCGCCGAGCCGGGCGCCCTGCCCCGAGGCGAGGCGGAAGGCGCCGTCCATCGTGCCGCGCTTCGCCGCGATCCGGTCCGGGAAGCCGGCGGCGAGCAGGGCGCCGGGATCGCCCTCCGCCGCCATGCCGCCCGGCACGCGCAGGCGGCGGCGGTGCAGCCCGGCGGCGCGGCGGATGCGCGACAGGGTGGCACGGTCGGCGCCGGGATGGTCGCCGCCGCGCAGCAGGTCGAGGCGCAGCTCGATGTCGGAAGGCGCGTCGCGGTCGCGGGAGGGGGCGCGGATCGGGTCACGTTCCTCCAGCAGCGCCGCGAGGTCGGCGGCCAGGGCGCGTTCCTCGGGAGAGGTCGCGGCCTCCATCATCCGGGCGAGGCGGGGGTGGGTGCCGAGGCGCGCCATGCGGCGGCCGGTCGGGGTGATGCGGTTCTCCGCGTCCAGGGCGTCGAGGTCGCGCAGCAGGGCACGGGCGGCGGCCAGCGTGCCCTCGGGCGGCGGGTCGGGGAAGGCGAGGTCGCGCGGCTCGGCGCCCCAGGCGGCGCAGTCCAGGGCGAGGCCGGACAGCTCGGCCTCCAGGATCTCCGGCCGGTCGGCCAGCGGCAGGCCGCGGTGCAGCGCCTCGCTCCAGAGGCGGATGGCGACGCCCGGCTCGGTGCGGCCGGCGCGGCCGGCGCGCTGTTCCGCCGTGGCGCGGCCGATGCGGACGGTGACGAGCTTGGAGAGGCCGGAGGCGGGGTCGAGCCTGGGCACGCGGCGGAAGCCGCCATCCACCACGATGCGGACGCCGGGCACGGTCAGCGAGGTTTCGGCGATGGAGGTGGAGAGCACCACCTTGCGCCGCGTGGAGGGGGAAAGGGCGCGGTCCTGCTCGGCGGGCGGGAGTTCGCCATGCAGGGCGATGACATCGGCGTCGAGCCCGCCCACCTTCAGCCCATCCAGGCGCTCGGCGGTCCGCGCGATCTCGCCCCAGCCGGGCAGGAAGGCCAGCACGTCGCCCGGATGCTCGCGCAGCGCCTCGCGGATCGCGCCGGCCATGGCCTCCGGCAGGTCGCGCGGCGAGGCGAGGTCGCGCGGGCGGTGGCGGATCTCCACCGGGAACATCCGCCCCGCGCTCTCGATCACCGGGGCGGGGCGGCCTTCCTCGCCGAGCAGGGTGGCGAAGCCGGCGGCGTCCAGCGTCGCGGACATGGCGACGAGGCGCAGCTCCGGCCGCAGGGCGCGTTGCAGGTCGAGGCAGAGGGCGAGGCCCAGATCGGTGTCGAGATGGCGCTCGTGCGCCTCGTCGAACAGGACGGCGGCCACGCCTTCCAGCCCGGGATCGGATTGCAGGCGGCGGACCAGCAGGCCCTCGGTCACGACCTCGATGCGGGTGGCGTCGGAGACGGCGCGGTCGAGCCGGGTGATGAGGCCCACGGTCTGGCCCAGCGCCTCCCCCCGCAGGTCGGACATGCGCCGGGCGGCGGCGCGGGCGGCGAGGCGGCGGGGTTCCAGCACCAGGATGCGGCCATCGCCCAGCCAGGGCTCGTCCAGCAGGGACAGGGGGACCAGGGTGGTCTTGCCGGCGCCTGGCGGGGCGACCAGGACGGCGTTGGAAGCGTCGCGCAGGGCTGCCGCCAGGCGCGGCAGGGCTTCCGTGACGGGAAGTTCGGGGAGCATGTTGCCGTCAGATAGGCGCAAGCGTCGCGCTTTGTCACATGCCGAGGATTGCAAGGCGTTCATGTTGTCGCGTTTAGTGAGGCGTATGGCACAGGTGGTTGGCTTTCCGGGGATTCCGGCGGGAGGGGGGCCGGCGAGGCTGGCCCTGGCCGCCGCGATCCTCGTGGCCGCCCCTTTGATCCCGCCTCTGGTCGCGCCGGGCATTGGCTGGAACGGCGCGCAGGCCGCCGAATCCGCACCCGTCGCCTCGCCGCGCGCGACCGTGGTGCTGGCCAGCGAGATGGCGGCGGTGGCGCCGGGGCAGAGCTTCCGGCTGATGCTGCGGCAGAGACTGGCGCCGGGCTGGCACACCTACTGGACCAATCCGGGCGATGCGGGGCAGCCGCCGGAACTGGCGCTGGACCTGCCCGCAGGGGCCTCGGCCGGGCCGCTCCGGTTCCCGGCGCCGGAGCGCATTCCCTTCGGGCCGCTGGTGAATTTCGGCTATGAGGGGCGGGCGGATTTCCCGCTGACCGTGACAGTGCCGGGCGACCTGGCGCCGGGGCAGGTCTTCACCGTGCAGGGCAGCGGCAACTGGCTGGTCTGCGAGAAGGTCTGCATCCCGGAGGAAGGGAGCTTCCGCCTGGACCTGCCGGTGGAGGCGAAGCCGCGGCCGGATGCCGTGCTGTCGGCGGCCTTCGCCGAGGCCGAGGCGGCGCTGCCCAGGCCCTCGCCCTGGGCGGCGCGGGCGGGCTTCGACGGGCCGCGCGGCGCCATCGCGCTGGACGGGGCCGAACTGGGGCCCGGTGCGGTGAAGCAGGCCTTCTTCTTTCCGGCGGAGTGGGGCGCGGTGGACAATGCGGCGCCGCAGCCGCTGAGCCTGCGCGACGGGGGGCTGGTGCTGGGCCTGTCGCGGGGCCAGGGCGATGCGCCGAAGGAGCGGCTGGAAGGCGTCGTCGCCATCACCGACGCGGCCGGGACGCGCGCCGCCTATACGGTGTCGGCGGCGATCGGCCCGGTTCCCGTGGCGGCGGAGGGCGTGCCGGTGGGTGCCGCGGCGCCGGCGGCGGGCGGCGCCACGCCCCGGGCCGCCGTTCCCGGCATCGGCCCGTTGCAGACGGCTCCCTGGGCCATGCTTTGGGCGGCGTTGGGCGGGCTGCTGCTGAACCTGATGCCCTGCGTCTTCCCCATCCTGGCGATGAAGGCCATCGGGCTGGCCCGACTGTCGGGCGAGGCGCGGCGGCGGGTGCGGGTCCATGCCGCGAGCTATTGTGCCGGGGTGGTGCTGTCCTTCCTGGTGCTCGGCGGCGGGCTGCTGGCGCTGCGGGCGGCGGGGGGCGTGGCGGGCTGGGGCTTCCAGTTCACGCAGCCGGTCTTCGTGGCGGTGATGGCCTGGCTGATGCTGCTGGTCGGGCTGAACCTGTCCGGCGTCTTCGCCTTTGGCGGGCCGGTCTCGGCCGGGGGCGGGCTGGCGGCGCGGGGCGGGCATTCGGGCAGCTTCCTGACCGGCGTGCTGGCGGTGCTGGTGGCCACGCCCTGCACCGCGCCCTTCATGGCGGCGGCGCTGGGGGCGGCGCTGCTGCTGCCGGCCCCGGCGGCGCTGGCGGTCTTCGCCGCGCTCGGGGTCGGCATGGCGCTGCCCTATGCGCTGCTGGCGCTGTTCCCGGGGCCGGCGGAGCGCCTGCCGCGCCCGGGGCCCTGGATGGAGCGGCTGCGGCAGTTCCTGGCCTTCCCGATGTACGGCGCGGCGGCCTGGCTGGCCTGGGTGCTGGCGCAGCAGAGCGGGCCGGACGGGGTGCTTCTGGTGCTGGGCGGCGCGGTGCTGGTGGGGCTGGCCGCCTGGGCCTGGGGACAGGCGCAGCGCTCGCCCGAGGGGCTGCTGCAACGGGCCAGCCGCGGGCTGGCGGCGCTGGCGATCCTGGCGGGGCTGGCCGGGCTGACGCGGCTGGACACGGCGGCGCCGCCAAGGATGGCCGAGGCCGGTGGCGAGGCCTGGTCCGAGGCGCGGCTGGCCGCGCTGCGGGCGGATGGCAGGCCGGTCTTCGTCAACCTGACGGCCGCCTGGTGCATCACCTGCAAGGTGAACGAGCGTGTGGCGCTGGACCAGCCTTCCGTGCAGGATGCCTTTTCCCGCCGTGGCGTCACGGTGCTGGAAGGCGACTGGACGCGGGGCGACCCGGCCATCACCGCCCTGCTGCGGGCCCATGGGCGGGACGGAGTGCCGCTGTATCTGCTGTACCCGGCGGGAGGGGGTGAGCCCGCCGTGCTGCCGCAGATCCTGACCGAAGGGATCGTGCTCAGGGCCCTGGACGACACGCTGCATGGCGTGGCCGGGACGGAAAAAGGGAGAAGGGGAACCACGTGAGCAAGCCGCCGACGCGCCGGAAGGTTCTGGCCGGCACCACCGCCGTCGTTTCGACCTGCCTGCCGCGATGGGCGCTGGCCGCGCCGGTGATCGGGGCCCCGGCGCCCGAATTCAGCCTGCCGGACCAGGATGGCGCGGTGCGCAGGCTGGCGGAGCAGCGTGGCAAGCTCGTGGTGCTGGAATGGACCAACCACGAATGCCCCTATGTCCGGAAGCATTACGGCAGCGGCAACATGCAGGCCTTGCAGCGGGAGGCCACGCAGCAGGGGGTGGTGTGGTTCTCGGTCGCGTCCTCTCCGGAGGGAGAGCAGGGGCATGTCACCGGGCGGCAGGCGAAGACCCTGACCGTCCAGCGCGAGGCGGCGCCGACGGCGGTGCTGCTGGACCACCGCAGCCAGGCGGCGCGGGCCTATGGCGCCACCACCACGCCGCAGATGTTCCTGATCGGGACGGACGGGACGCTGCTCTACATGGGCGGGATCGACTCCATCCGCTCCACCCGGCAGGAGGATATCGAGCGCGCGCAGCCCTTCTTCCGCGATGCGCTGCGGACGGCGCTGGCAGGCCGGCCGGTGGAACGGGCCTCCACGCCGCCCTATGGCTGCGCGGTGAAATACGCGCCGATCTGAGGCCGGGCGCTTAACCTTCCGGCAGGAGGATGGGGCGCATCCTGCGGCGATGCGACCGATCCCGCCGATGGCTCCGCTGCTCGCGATGCTCGCGCTTCCGCTCTGCATGACCTTCGCGGGGGCGCAGGGCGTGCCGGGCGATGCCTTTCCCGCCCATGCGCCGCCGATGCCCGTGTGCAACGCGCCCCGCGACGGCGTGGCAGCCTGCCTGGGCGGGCGGCAATGCCTTTGCCGCTTCGAGCGCGGCGGCAGCATCGCCGGGCGGCCGGACGGGTATCGCTGGGATTGCGGGGTGCTGCGCCCGTCCTGCGCCGAGGTTCCGGCGGAGACCGCGCCGCCCGCCGCCGGGATGCCGCTCTTCCCGCAGATCACCCTGCCGGAACCGGAGGGCTGGCCGCAGAGGCGATGAGCCGCCGCGCCGCTTCACAGGGATGGACCCGCATGGTTCCCTTCGCGCGCCGGAGAAGGGACTCCGGTGGAGGAAACGAACATGCCGGACCATCACCGGAGACCGCCCGGGCGCGGGCTGCGCGCCCTTCTGCTTTTCGCGATGCTGCTCCTGCTCGCGCCATCGGCCTGGGCCGGAAGCATCGTGACGCGGGAGTTCCGCTCCGAGCAGCTTGGCCGGGCCTGGCGCTACAACGTCTATCTGCCGGATGGCTATGACGGCGGCACGCTGCGCTATCCCGTGCTGTATCTGTTGCACGGCAATGGCGGCTCGCTGAACGAGTGGCCGGTGAAGGGCAACCTTCAGGCGACGGCGGACCGGCTGATCCGCGCGGGCGAGATCCCGCCCGCCGTCATCATCCTGCCCGATGCCGGGACCACCTGGTACGTGGACCGCAAGGAGAAGATGGAGAGCGCCTTCTTCCGGGACCTGATCCCGGATGCGGAGAAGAGCTTCCGCGTGCTCGACACGCGCGAGGGGCGGCTGATCGGCGGGCTGTCGATGGGCGGCTTCGGCACGCTGCGCTTCGTCATGCTGCATCCGGAGATGTTCGCGGCGGCGGCGTTGCTGTCGCCCGCGATCTACGATCCGGAGCCGCCGGAGAATTCCTCGGCCCGCCGCGTGGGCGTCTTCGGCGCGGAGCAGTACGATCCGGCGGTGTGGAAGTCGCTGAACTGGCCGGTGCTGTGGGACGGCTTCCTGGAGAAGAAGATCGCCGTGCCGATGTACATCAACTCCGGCGACGACGACGACTTCTTCATCGAGGGCGAGGCGACGCGGCTCTACGACCGGTTGCGCCGCGCGGGACAGCCGGCGCAGCTCCGCATCGTCGATGGCGCGCATGTCTGGCCGGTCTGGGAAAGCACGATCGGCGACGCGATGCGCTACGTCTTCTCCTTCGCCTCCCGGCCGGTGATCCCGGCGCCCTGAGACGAGCGGGTGCCGTGGTGGCGGGGCCGGTGCCCGCCGCCACGGTCCCGGGCGGCGGGTCTCAGGGGATTTCTTCGGGGAAGATGTGCCGCCCGTCCGGGTCGAGCGGGACATGCGCCGCGGCGCGCACCGCGGAGAGCGGCAGCGGGCCGTAGAGATGCGGGAAAAGGCCGGGGCGGGACCCCCCGGCGGCCGGTTCCCAGCGCAGCGCATCGCCGAGCGCCGGGACGGAGACCGCGACCATCCAGAGATCGGCCTCCCCGGCGCGGTGCTTCGCGGCGCTCTGCCGCAGCTGCGCCGCGGCGGAGAAATGCAGGAAGCCGTCGCGCCGGTCGTCGGCGGAACCGTGATAGGCGCCCGCCGCCTCGGCGTCGCGCCAGTCCTCGCCACGGACGAGGGTGTAGATGGTCTGCTCCATGGCGGGGAGTTGTAGCACCGCCGTGTCAGACGGCGAGGGCCAGGGCGGGGCCGCGCGGCCGGACACGCGCCTCGGCGGGTTCGGGACGGTAGAAAAGCAGGCCGCCGATCTCCGCCACCGGGGTGCGGCCGATCGACCAGGAGGGCTGGCTGTCATCCGCATGCATATGCGTGGCGCCGCCGGTCGGGTCGGGCAGGGCGCCTGCCAGGGCGCGCAGCGCGACACGGTGGCAGAGCTCCATCTGGGCCGAATGCGCGGCCACGCCGCCCGGCGCGGCGGCCCGCAGACGCGCATGGTGCGGGTGGCGGGTGTTCCAGCAGGGGAACTGGAAGGGCGCGCGGCAGATGCCGGTGATGCCCTGGCCCCAGTGGCCCTGGCCGGAGCGGTGGCGGTTCATCACCAGCGCCGCCAGCGCCTCGATGGCGCGGAGCGGGCGGTCGCCGGCCTCGGCATAGAGGGTCAGGGCGAGGATCGCGGCATCATGCGCGCGGCTGTCGGCGGAAGAACTGTCGGTGGAGGGCATCGCGGCTTTTCCGGGAAGGTTCATGGGGAAGGGCAGTCCGGGAACGAAACGGGTAAATTCCACCCGCATCAGGTTTCGATTTCCTCAAGACCGGGCAGGGAAGGCCGCGATTCGCGGCCGGGCAGCGCGGCATCGGGCTGGTGGCGCAGCGCATGGGCCCGGGCGTGCCAGGCGCGGGCGAGTTCGTGCGCCCGGTCGCAATCCGCCTGCAGCGCCTCCAGGCGCAGGCGCATCTTCTCCAGCTCCTGCTCCTGCCGGGCGATCCAGGCGCTCTGCCGCGCATCGAGCGAGGCCATGACCTGGGCACGCTCCTGCGCCTGGCGCTCCTCGCTGGTCAGGCGCGTGGTCAGCCAGGCGCCGCGCGCGTTCAGCCAGAGGCCGATGGCGGAGATGGCGCCCGAGGCCAGCACGACCCACCAGGGGCTCGACTGGTCGGACATGCTCAGGGCAGCTCCGGCCGCAGGCGCACCAGGGAGACGAGGTTGATCGCCGCCATCACGGCATAGAGGGCCATGGCGGGGGCAGCCGGATCGGCGAGGAGCAGGGCCAGGAACAGGGTGGTCCACCACCAGCTCCCGAGGAAGCTCGCGGCCCGGCGGGCGCGGCGCTGGTCGGCCAGCAGCGAGGCCACCTGGATCAGCCCCAGCACGGCGCCGCTGGCCTGCCAGAAGCGCTCGTCGGCCAAGGGGAGCGGCAGGGAGGTGGCCAGGCGGAAGGTGGGGCGGGCACCGGGCTCCACCGCCGCCAGAAAGGTCCAGAGCGTCCAGACCAGGCAGCCGGCGCCGGCCCAGAACTCGGCCCACCAGGGTTCGCGCCGCAGCAGGCGCCCGAGATGGCGGAAGAGGGGCTCAGCCGGCATGGCGGTTCCGGCGGCGAGGTGCAGGACGCGTGCGGGCCGGGCTGTGCGGCGGACACGCGGCGTCTGTCCATGGTCCGGCCATGGGGGTCCTTTCGGGCTGGGAGAGGGCGCGCGGGCGAGGCCGGCCACCCAGGGGGGGGGCCGGTCCAGGATCGCGCCGGGGGAAGTAAGGGGCGGAAGTGCGGTGCAAGCCGCCGGAACGTGCGGTCGCGGACACCCCGGAGCAGGTGAGGCGCGCGAGACGCAGGAATGGCGTTGATGCGGCGAGGTTAAGAAGAAATTATTCCTATCGTCAAGCGGAATTTCCGTGCCAGCCACGCCCACGCGGCACGGCGGCCTGGCCCGGCATCCGCACCGGCTCGGCCAGCAGGCAGCCGGCCACGGCATCCAGCGCGTCGTCGCGCTGGTTCGCCAGCTCGGGCCTCCAGCCCGCCATCTCCGCCGGGAAGCCGGTGCGGAAGACGCTGTCATGCGCGTGCAGCCGGCGGGCGGCCAGGGCCGGGTCCAGGGCACCCAGGATGCGTTCCCGCTTGGGGCGGGAATTCGACTGCTCCACCACCGTGCAGGCGGCGCCGGCACGGGCCATCTCCCGCCGCAGCAGGGCGGGCAGGAAGCGGCCGATGCCGTTGGTCTCCACCCGCACCACGGGCAGCAGGAGATCCCGCGCCAGGGCGGCGACGCGGGCGCATTGCTGCGTGGCGGGATCGGGCTGCGCGCCGGGCTCGTGCGTCAGATAGGCCAGGCGGTGCAGGTACTGGTTGCCCTCCGCATCGGCGTAGAGCGCGGCGAGCACGCTGGCATCGCCGCTGCCGGGGCGGCCATAGGCGGGGTCCCAGTAGCCGCCGCCGGAGACGAGGCGGCGGCCGAGCAGCGACAGGACGGGGCGCCCGCCGCTCTCGGCATAGACCGTCTCCTCGCCGTAGCGGACCAGCAGCGCGGGGTCGAGCCGCGCCGCCGCGTCCTCGGTGGCTTCCAGCATCATCTGGCGCGCGAAGTGCAGCGGCCCGACGCGTTCGCGCAGCGCCGCCACGGCCGCCATGCCGAAGCGTTCCGGCCAGGCGGAGCGGCCTGCCGCGTCCAGCAGCGGCAGGCGCAGGCGGTGGTAGCCGCGCAGGAAGGCGCGCTCATCACCCGGAGGAAGGTAGAGCGTTTCCGCGCAATGCGGCGTGCCGACATAGAGGATCGTGCCGCCGGGGGTCAGCACGAACTCCGTCTCCGCGAGCCGTTCCCGCAGCTCGGCACGCCGGGCGGGCGTATCGCAGTTGCCGGCGACCTCGACATCGTCGCAGACGATCACGTCGGCACGGGAGCCGGTGATGTTGCCCAGGATGCCCGCCGCCAGCATCGAGGGATCGCGCAGCGCGCCCTCGCGCCGCACGGTGAAGCGGTCGGCGGCCCATTCGCCCGGGCCGTCCGGCAGCAGATGCGCGCAGAGCGGGTGCCGCGTCAGGATACGGCGGACATTGGCCACCATGCGCGTGGCCAATGCCGCATCCGCCGCCAGGACCAGGATGCGCGCCTGCGGGTCGCGCAGCAGGGTCCAGGCGCACCAGAGCCCGACCAGCGTGGACTTGCCGCAGCCGCGGAAGGCCATCAGCAGCAGCCGCCCGTCGCCATCCCTGCGCCGCGCGTCGAACCAGCGCGCGATGCGGCGGTGGATGCCCGGCGTGGCCTGGCCGAGCCGGGCGTTCCAGACCCAGGCGAATTCCAGGAAGTCCGGCCCGGGGGCATGTCCGGGTGGTTCAGGCGCTCTCGTCGCCCGTGTCTTGGCCGTCGTCATCCTCTCCTTCCGCCGCGATCTCGGCGCGGGCCTGGGTGAGCAGGGTCTGGACGTCCTCCCCCGCCGATGCCGTGGCGAGGCTGGCGCGGGCCAGCTTCAGCAGATGCTCCAGATGGGCGAGGGCGGTCTTCGCGGCGGCATGGTGCGCGGCGAAGCCCTTCGGGTCCTCGTGCGCGCCCGGCATGGGCTCGCGCGCAACGAAGGCACCGTAATCCGCGACCACGCGGCGGATCGCCGCGTGGAGTTCCTCCGGCGGGAGGATGCCGTCGCTGCTCATGGCGATGTCCGGCCCGGCATGCTCATACCCGTGGCTTGACGGCGCGAAGGTAGAGCGTGCCGGCACCGACCTCGATGGTACCGCCGCTGATGTTCTGCGCCGTCACCCGTACCTGGTTGATGCTAGCCGTGCCGCCGGCACCTGACAGGAAGACCACGCCGCCGGTCTGGAAGCCGGAGGACTTGGCAAAGCTTGCCTGCACGAAATCGCCCTGCCGTACGCCTGGCAGTGTCACATCGCGTGCCGTGGTGGCGCCGGCGGCCAGCGAGGGCACCGTCCACCCCGTATCCGTGACCGTGTATTCCCGCGTGCCCCATTTGCGGCTGCCGCCATAGATCAGCGTCGGCGCGTGGAGCGGCGGGCAGTAGAGGCGCAGCGCCTTCAGCACCGCCGTCTCGTCGCCGCCGCGCACGCCGATGGCGGCGTATTTCGCCGCCGCGTTCAGCGTCACCCGTTGCAGCCGGTTGAGCAGCAGCCCGGAGACGGGGCTGTCGAGATTGACGTTGCCTTCCCAGAAGCGCGAGACGCTGCCCGTGCTGCCGGACCAGACGGCGTTCATGTTGGAGAACAGCACGGGTGCCGTGTCCAGCAGAACGTTCTCGCCGGCGTCGAACTGCATCACCACCGGGCGCAGCGCCGTGCCCTCGGCGGCGATGAAGAATTCCTTGCAGTCGCTGCAATCCACCACGAAGGCCAGCGCGCGGCTGGTCGGCAGGCCGACGCTGTCGGCGTTCAGCGTGAAGCTGCCGAGCCCCGCGAAGGCCAGGCCCGTCAGGGTCTGCGCCGCGTTGTTCGGGTTGCCCGACAGCACCGCCATCTGTTCGAAGCCGGTGCCGCCATCCGTGTCCACCGTCTGGCGGAAGGCGCGCTGCCGCACATTCTCCGCCGCCGCCACGAGGCGGGGCGTCTCGTGCGCCGCCGCGGCCTGGTGCAGCGGGATCGCCGTGCCGCCGGCCCGGGTGGCCGTGCCCGTATAATCCACCGCCGCGCCGGCGAAGCCGTAGGTGCCCGTGTAGCAGACCTCGTAGACGCAGTCGTTCGCCCCGCCCGCATGGCGCGCGACAAAGGGGCTGCACGCTTCCATCCGCACGCCGCGCGCCAGGATGCCGCGCTCGTCGCCCGCCTGGATGAGGAAGGGGATGGCGCTCACCGTGCCGGGGGTGCCCTGGCGCTGCAGCTCGAAGGCCGGGCCGATGAAGAGATGCGCGTTGTGGCGGTTATAGGCTCCCGGCTCGCAGGAGAAGCGGATGCCGTAGCGGTCCAGCGTGGTGTGGGTGCCGCTGGCATTGGCGAAGTGGCCGCCCAGGTAGCGGATGCTGTTGTTCCAGCCGGCGGCGCTGCCGGTATGGATGTCGAGGCCGATGCGGTTGTTCACGAAGCGGCCCAGGTTCAGCGTGCTGTCCTCGAAGCCGGTGGCCTCGCCGCTCGTGCGCGTGCCGATGGTGAAGCCCTCGACCTGCTGGATCTCCACCAGCGAGGCGTCGAGGTTGCGCAGCAGGAGGCCGATATCGGCCTCGTCGCTCCAGTCGGCGATGCTGGCGCGCAGCACGCGCAGCCCGCGATAGACCTTGCTCCGGTTGCGTGCCCCGGCGCCGTCGCCCAGAGTGAGCGCCACCTGCCCGGCGGGGCCGTCATAGAGGATGGCGCCGCGCATGGTCAGGCCCGGCGAGCCGCCCGGCAGCACCAGCGGGATGGTGGTGCGGAAGCTGCCCTCGCCGATCACCAGCTGCTTGCCGCCCATCGCCGCCGCGTTCATCGCCGCCTGCAGGGCCGCGCCGTCATCGGTCACGCCGTCGCCCGTCGCGCCGAAATCCCGCGCGGAAAGCCGCTCCGCCAGCTTGTCCTCCACCGAGCGCGGGATGCCGCCGGGAAAGGGGGCGGAAAGCGTCGCGTCCTCGCGCGAGAAGATCGCGAGGTCGCCCACCGCGTCGAAGCCCAGCACGCGGTTGGCGCGGGCGGTCTTCAGCGGCAGATGCAGCCGGGCCGCCGCCTCGCCGGGGTCGAGGCGGATGGCGTTGGCGACATCCCCGGAAACCTCCTGCAAGGCGGCCGTCTGGCGGTCCAGCTCGTCATCCAGCGTATAGGCGCGCAGCAGGCCATTCGGCTGGAAGTCGGTGACGCGCGCAATGGTCAGGCGCCGGCGCAGCAGCACCTGCGCGCCCTCGCCGGGCGGCGTGGCGAAGGTGACGGTGCCGCCGGAACTGCCATCTGCCCCGTCCACCACATAGCCCGAGGGGACCAGCAGCCCGTCGATCCGCACTTCCAGATCGGAGGTGTCGAAGATGGGGAAGGGATAGACGAAGACGTTCTGGCCCGCGGCGGCCATGTAGTGCACGCGCGGCGCGACGTCGCCGATGCGGATATGCTCGGCCATGATGCTCTCCTGAAGGAATGGGGGCCGGGGTTCAGCCGAGCAGGCTCTTCGCCGCGCCGGCGAAGCTGGAGCCCGCGCGCAGCCAGGTCGTCAGCGAGCCGTCGTTGTTCAGCAGGCTGCGCCGCCCGGCGGCGAGGCGCGCGTTGCGGACCGCGTCGTCCTCGGCGATGTCCTGCGCCGAATCCTTCTGCAGCCCCGCGGCCACAGCCGCCGCCGAGCCGTCGTTCGGATCGAGGCCGGAGGCGGCGCTGCGGGCACGGATGGAGGCCAGGGTGCCGGCGAGCTGGTCCTGCCGCGCCCGCGTGTCCTGCTGCTGCTGCGCGGCGGCGAGCTGCGACTGTGCCGCCGCCTGCTGCTGGATCTGCCGGTTCTGCGCCTTGACCTGGGCGCTCTGCGCCTGCGCCTGGTGGACGGTGGAGTAGATCGAGAGGCCGGTTCCCACCAGCCCCGCCACGGGTGCGAGCTGCGACATCAGTCGGTGGTCCTCGTGTTGGTCGTGACGGAAAGCAGGGTGAAGGGCAGTGGCTCGTCGGACTCGATGCGCCAGAGCGGCCGCAGCGCGTCCTTGCGCCAGCCCAGGGCGCGCAGCGTGACGTCGCCGGTGAAGGCGGGCGGTGGCGCGTCCAGCAGTGCCGTGTCCAGTCGCCGCAGCGGCACCGGCTGCGCGCCGCGCCCGAGATCCACCGCCAGCGCCTTGCTTTCCAGCAGGCGGAAGGTGACGCTCACCAGCCGCTGCGGCGCGCCGGCGATGCCGGGCGCGTTCAGCGCCTCCACCGGCATCGGCACCAGCCGGTGCGTGAAGGGCAGGCCCATCTCCACGGTGCCGGTTGCTTCCGGCAGGGTGACGGCGCCGCGCAGCACCGTGAAGCGCCCGGCCGGTGCACCGGAGGCGACCACGCTGACGTCGCGGCCTTCCAGATGCTCCAGCCCGTGCCAGGCGGTTCGCACCGTGTCGCTCGCGCCGGTCAGCGCCGCATCGGTGCAGAGCGCGTCGTCGAAGCGCTCCAGCCGCAGCGTGCCGCCGCGCTCCACCGCGAACCAGACCGCGCCCTCGAGCTCGGCCACGGCGCGGAAGGCGCCGTCGGTCTCCTGCCGGGTCCAGGCGGTGATCTCCTCGGCGCGGTACAGCGTCAGCGTCGCCAGGCTGCCGTCGCCCATCACCACATGGAACAGCCGCCGCCGCTGGTCATAGGCGGTGTCCAGCGGGTCCTGGACCAGGTGGTGCGCGGTCAGCGCCAGGTCCCCGGCCTGATAGGCATCCTCCACGGTGGTGTAGGCGAACTCGTAGATCGCCGTGCCGGAGCGCCCGGCGAAGAGCGTGCTGCCATCCACGTCGATCGGCGGGATCATCCGCCCGGTGACGGAGCCCACCCGCGTCTGCCGCAGGATCTGGATCGAGGCCGGGGTGAGGGGCGCGCCCGTCACCATCCACTCGCCGCCCGAGGTGAAGACCTGCAGGTGCCGTCCCGGGAAGACGGCGCGAATCGCGTTCACCTGGTCGGAAAGCAGGCCGAACTCGATCGCCTCGTCATCCAGCCCGGTGCCCAGGTCGAAGTTCCCGAGATCCCCGGACTGCGACATCCAGAGCCGGTTCGGCAGGTCGCGCGACCCGCCTAGCACCAGCCGGTCCTGATGGAAGCAGGCGGAAACCGGCCAGCCATGCGCGCCGAAGGCGGATTCGTCCCAGTCCGCTGTGGCATCGGTGGTGGTGAGCCGGTCCTCGACATCCGCCACCACGTGCCGCGCATCCGTCACCGACCGGATGCGCAGGCGCCTGCCGGCGATGCGGAGCTGCTTGCCAAGATGCGCCGCCACGAAGAGCGCCGCGCTGGCGGCGACGGTCACCTGTCCTTCCAACGCGCTCGCCTGCAGCGTCACCGCCTCCGGCGCGAAGCGGTGATAGGGCATCCAGGTGAAGTTGAACTCCGCCACCGTCCATTCGGTGTGGCTGGTGCGGGTGATGCGCTGCGTCACCATCTCGGGATGCAGCAGCAGCAGCGTGTCCGCGCTTTGCGTCCAGGCGAGCTGCGGCAGCATGGCGGCGGTCCAGGGACCGCTGGCGGAAGCCACCTGCTCGTCCCCCAGGAAGACCAGCATCCGTCCGTCCAGGAAGACCAGCAGGTAGGTCTGCTCCGTGTTGAACTCGAAGCCCACCAGCCGCGCCGCGCCGGGCAGCATGGCCACATGGCGCAGACCTGGCCGGCGGGTCACCCCGCCGGTCGGTTGCAGGATCAGGTTGCGGAGCATGCGGGCCCCGTTGTCGAAGGCCCGCGTGTCGCCGCGCCCCAGCATCTCGGGCGCGAGTTCGCCCGCGGTGAAGGATGTCTTGGCGCGTCGGCTGTCCGGCATGGCTCAGCCCCGCACGCTGATCAGGGGGAAGTCCTCGATCGCCCGCGGCGTCGCCTGCTGGCTGTCGGCCAGCCGGGCATCGCGGAAGTCGCTCCCGGCCAGGCGCTGCAGCAGCTCGGCGCGGGAGGTGCTTTCCGTCAGCGGGATGCAGAATTCCGCCGCCAGGCGCGACACCAGCGCCTGGGCGAAATGCGGCGGGAAAAGCGCCTCCTCCGGCCTGAAGATATAGGTCAGCGTCACGCTCGGCGCGTCGGCGTGCAGGCGGCGCTCCATCAGCCGGTATTCCAGCCCGCGCCCGCGCCGGCCGCTGCCGGCGGAAAGCACGCGCAGGCAGCGCGGCGGCAACTGGAAGGCGTAAGACCCCGTTTCATAACGGCTGAGCCAGACGCCGGACGAGGATCATGGCGGCGGCGAGGGTGAAGAAGGCGACGGCGGAACCGACGGTGGCCTCGTGATCGCGAGCGAGGCGTCGGCAGCGGCCGAACCAAGCGAAGGACCTCTCCACCACCCAGCGCCTGGGTTGCACGGCGAAGCCTTTCTGGCCGGGTGCGCTGCCGATGATGGTAACGGCGACGGGGGAGGCTCGGGCGACCCGCGGACCGGCGTAGGCGCGGTCGGCGAAGCAGCGGGCCAGGAACGGCCAAGGGCGGCGCGACATGGCCAGGAGGGCCGCACCCCCTCGGCTGTCATGCAGGCAGGCGGGCGAGATGGCGGCGAGCAGGAGCCTACCGTCCGTGTCCACCAGGGCGTGGCGCTTGCGGCCCGTCACCTTCTTCCCGGCATCGTAGCCGCGGACACCTTTCACGCCGACACCGCCCGAGCGGACGGATTGGGCGTCCAACACCGCCGCTGTCGGTGAGGCCTCTCGGCCGACCCGCTCGCGGTCGGCCATGATGAGGGCGTGCGCCAGTCGCTCGAAGGTGCCCCGGCGCGAGAGGCGCAGGAACCAACGGTGCACGGTCCCGGGCGGCGGGAAGTCGCGGGGCAGATGCGCCCAGGCGCAGCCGGTACGGAGCACGTAGAGGATCGCATCGACCACCCGCCGCATCGGCCAGGACCGGGGTCGTCCGGTCTTTGCAGGGCTTGGCAAGAAGGGCTCGACCAGGGCCCACTCGGCATCGGTTAGGCACGTTGCATAAGGCTGGGAGCCGCGCGCAAGCTGCGCGCGGGCGGCAGGGGTCCACATGGGCCACCTCGAAGGACGTCAGACACCCTCCGAACGCGCAGAACTCCCGCCGCTCACCCCGCCTCAGCCGTTATGAAACGGGTTCTAAGTCATGTCCGCCACCGGCACGTCCAGCAGACGGGGCAGCACCATCTGCCCGGTGGCGAAGGACCAGGGGTGTGCCGCGAGCAGCGCGTCGCGCGCCGCCGGATAGAGGCTGGCGGCGACCTCTGCCTCGGCCGTGCCTTCCCCGAAGGAAGCAATCGGCTGTGCCCCGATGCGGAGCAGGGCGCGCGAGCAGAGAACGAGGGCGGAAAGCGCCATCGACAGAAATCCTGAGAAGGGGAGGGTGGGGTGGGATGGGCCGGACGGAGCCACTCCGGGGCGCGATCGGCGGAACATTCCGTCGTCCATTTGATCACGAATCGCTGATCCGTGAGGGATCTGGCGCAACCGCCGGTGGTTCCCGGGGTTCGTGCGTCACCACGCCGGAGGATGGCCGGAAGCCGCCCCCCGGCACGATGCGCGGCGGCCCCCCGGGGGGAAGGGAGGCCGGAAGCCGTCCCTTGCCCTGTCCGGCGGTGGCCGCTGCGCCCTGTGGCGGGCCTCAGCCCGCCCCGCGCCGCGTCCCGGGCCGGCTGGAGCAGGAGCCGGCCGGGATCGCGGCCCTCACTCCGCCGCGCGCATCCGCACCACGCCGGTCGGGTCGATCAGCACGGCGCCCTGGCTCATCATGTTGTTGACGAAATGCGCCGCGCGGTCGCCATGCCAGGTGATGTCGGTGGTGACCTCCTGCGCCACCGCATGGCCCACTGCGGTGCGGTGGTAGAAGAAGCAGTTCCGCACCGCCCCATCCAGCGTCAGGCCGGAATGCGGCAGCCAGGTCGCGCCCAGCCACTTCTTGGCCTGGGTGCCCTTCCACGGCAGGTCGGCCTCGCCGATGTAGCTGGAGCTGGCGAATTCCTCGATCTGCAGCAGCTGCGACCACTGCTTCCAGCCGACCACGGCATAGCGCTGGCCGTCATCGGGCACATCCGCCGCGCCCAGCATCTCGAAGGCGCGCAGCACCTTGGCGAGGGTCAACCCGTCCGCGTCCGTCAGCCCCGTCCCGGTGCCCGAGGCGGTCTGCGCCGCGGTGTCCAGGGCGGCGATGATCAGCTCGTCCGTCTTGCGGCCCAGCGCATAGGCGCCGGCATGGGCCACCACCGTCTGCTCGTCGAAGGAAAGCTTGACCTCGTCCAGCCGGTCGATCCACTCGCCGGCATAGTAGTCCTGCAGGAAGCACTCGACCGTCGCATGGTCGAGGTTCATCAGCGGCACTTGGCCAGCGCGGGACTTGGCCGCGGCCGTGCCCTTGCCGACGCGGGGGAAGACCGTGGAGGCACCGCGCACCCCGGTCTTGGAGCGCACGGTCGGGCGCAGCTTGCTGCCCTGGCGCTGGTAGGCCTCGTGCACCTCGGCCTCGAACTGCTTCACGAAAGCGGCATCGATCTGACCCACGCATCTTCTCCGTGCGGGAAGGTTGAGAGGAAACGCCAAAAGCCCGGTTCCCCCCTGCTGGGGGCCGGGTCTCGCGGCATGAACGGCAGACGCCCGGCGCCGCTTCGGGCCCAGGGTTGTTCCTGGGGCGCGACGCGAGCCGGGTTGGGCCTGCCGGAAAGGATCGGAAAGAGGACAGGGGCGGGTGGCGCCGAGGGGGATAGTGGCGTCACCCGCCCCTGTGGTGCCGGGCCATCCCATTGGGGGGAGGGGATGGTTCCGGCGCAGCGGGGTTTCCGGCCTTCCCGAGGGGGGAAGTGGAGGAAGGACCAGGACCGACCCCGCCGCAGTGGGTCAACCGGCTAACGCGACTCCACCACGCCGGTTGACCTCCTGTCAGTATCTGCGTGCATCAACCGCCCGTGAGGCGCCGGAAGCCCTCCGTGACGCGGCGCACGAACTCCGGCTCGCGGGAGCGCCAATAGCGCGGGTCGCGCATCATCCGGCGCAGCCCGGCCTCGTCCATCCCCTCCGGTGCCTCGGCGGAACGGGCCATGGCTGGTTCCCCCTTCCGCATCATGGCGTGCAGGGCCTTCACCCCCTCCGCCGTGGTGGAAAGCGCCTCGAAGACCTCGGCCGGCAGGTTCGCGCGGCCCCAGGCAGAGATCTGGCGCGAGAGCTGCGCGAAACGTTCCTCTCCGCCGAACTCCTCGCGCAGCCGGTCGAGCTGACGCTGCGCCTCGTACTGCGCCGCGGCCTCCGCGATCACCGGCAGCAGCTTCTCCGCCGCCAGGTCATAGACGAGCTGCGCCTGGTCCTGGGTGAAGCCCGCCGAGTGGAGCCGCGTGTTCACCTCCGGGTCGGAGCAGCACAACGCGTGCCGCTCGGCGATCCGGTAGCCGTCGGGCGCTTCCGGCGCGCCCAGCAGCCGGGCAAAGCGCCGGTGTTCGTCCTCCGGTGCCTCCGGGCCCGGGCGTGCCAGCCGCTGCGACAGCTTCCGCTCCAGCTCGCGATAGGATTTCAGCAGGCTGTCCAGACGGACCCGCCCGGACTCCGCATCCCAGAACTTCTCGGGCACCTCGGACGGCCGGGCGGCGCTTCCGGGCGCCCCCCCGGGAACCGCCGCCGCATCCGGCGTGTCGGCATCCCCGCCCGGCGCCAGGGCCGCATCCAGCAGGCTGTCGGTCATGCGTGTGGTCACTCCTCGATGGCGGCCCTGACGGGGCCGAGGGCGGCACCCGGGTCGGAACCCGGATGCGACGGCAGTGGCGACGGCGCCGTCGCGGCGTTCAGGATCCCGGCCGGCGCTGCGAGGATCTTTGCCAGGTGACGGGCGGCGGCGGGGCGATCCACCTGGGCCGTCGCCTCCGGCCCCAGCGCCGCGACGGCCTGCAGGAAGAGCAGCATGTTCGCCGCATCCGAACGGCCCTGGAGCCGCGCCAGCGGGGACTGGTAGCTCAGGCTCGCCTCGTGCCCGTCCAGCAGGATCGGCGGCACCTCGCCGCGCCGCCGCAGGATGGACAGGCAGCGGGCGATCAGAGGCGTCAGCAGCTCCGCCTGCAGGCGTCCGTAGGTGGCGCCCAGCAGCCGCGCCGCCTGGGCCGATCGCTCCAGCACCTCGGTGGCCGTCATCCGCGCGTCCTGCGGCGGCCCCAAGCGGTCCGCCAGCAGCGCCGAGCGGATGCGTCCCCGCATGTCCGAGAGCACCAGCTGCGACACGTCGAAATTCCCCGGCGCGGCCAGCGGCGTCAGGCCGGAGGAACCGGGCGCCTTGGGGATGATCGCCCCCGGCACCAGCCGCACCGTCGCCGGGTTCAGCACTCCGTCGTCATCCGCCTGCCAGATGCCGGTGGCGGCGATCGAGGCGTTCTTCAGCACCAGCTCCACCACCTTTTTGGCGGTGCGGATGTCCGGCAGCGCCCGCATCACCGGCCCGCGGCCATAGCTCTCGCCCGGCGCCTTCATCCAGCGGAAGGCGATGAAGGGGCTCCGGGCGAAGCGTCCCCGCGCCAGCATCCGCGCCTGCCCGTCCACCCCGTCCAGCACCGCGGCGAAGCCGTAGCCCGTGCCGTCCGGCCAGACCGCCTCGACCACCCGCAGCCGGCCGTCCGGCTCCCCGGCCCCGGCGGGCGGCAGGTCCGCGCCCGGCCAGCGCGCGGCGACCGCCGCCCGGTCCAGCCGCGCGGCGCGATAGACCGTCTCCAGCCGGCCGGATGGGCCTTCCTCCAGCACGCATTCGCGCAGCGGCACCGCCTGGAAGCGTAGCGCCGAGGCCTCGCCGGGCGCGGCCTCCTCCACCAGCAGCACGCCAGTCCCGGCCACCACCAGGTCGAGAAAGGCCTGGTGCATCTCCAGCGCGAAGGAGGAGCGGTCCAGATGCCCCTGCAGTGTGTCGGCGGCCTGCTCCAGCGCTTCCGCCGCGGCCTGGGCCTCGGCGGCGAGTCCGTCCTGCCCTGTCAGCGCCCGGCCCGGGGCCAGGCCGAACCAGCGCGACCAGGGCGGCGTCAGCTCCGCCAGGAGAGAGGCCGCCAGCTGCTCCACCGCATCCGCCGCGGTGCCGTCGAACAGGGCCGGGCCGCCCGTGCCCGGCACCGTGGCCAGCACATGCTCGTAGCATTCGCGCCAAACCCCTTCCCAGGGGCGTCGCGCCTCCAGGGCACGGGCATGGCGCTGGAGGATCTCCTCGGGCTTCATCCCCTCACTCCCCCAGCAGCGTCTTGCGCGCCGCCGCCGGCAGCGCGGGCAGGGGGGACAGCACGCCCCGCTCCGAAGTGGCGATGGTGCCCGCCAGCCCGCGCCGGCGGCGCTCGGCGCCGTCCTGCCGCGCCTCGGTGGTGGCGGCGTTGGCGGCGCCCGCCGAGGCATCGGCCGCGGCCTGTTGTGGAAGGACGGGGGTGGCGACCACCACCGGCTTCGGCACGCTGAAGAGGCCACCCATGCGTTCGCGCTCTCCTGAAAGATCCCGCCAAAACGAAAGGCCCGCGCCGGAGTCCGGCGCGGGCCTTTGAGCCTGGGTCAGGGAAAAAATTCCTTCGGGCGCAGCTCGCCCGTTGATGACGTGGTGTTTACATGCGGCAGGGTCCCGAAGTCAAGAATATTTTCCCATCAGCATGAAGATTTTTCTGCAACCTGAGGTAGAGTCTATAAGGGGTCAGCGCGAAAGGCGCGTGCGGTCCCAACAGGGCCCTGCGAAGCGAAACGCAGGAAAGGGGTGAAAACCATGGCAGGCCGGGAGCCGGATCGGAAGGTGCGAAGGGACCCAGGACATGGCATCCTGCGCGCCGCCAGAATCCCGGCAGGTCGAAATTCCCGCCGACTTCCAGCCGCGTCACCAGCAGCCGGCCCGACAGCGGATCAATCACCGTCCACCCGGCCCCGTCGCGCAGCGCCGCGAAGCAGTGCCGGAAACCGGGCCGCAGCAGGCGCAGCCAGGCCTGGTCCGCCCGGCCGCCAAAGCCCAGCCAGAGCTCCTGTTCCCCACCGGCCCGGCGATGCGAGAGCCGCCGTGGCACGGCCCCCGGAGGCCCGCCAGGCCCGCCAGGGCTGTCCCCCGTGGCTTCTCCCGGAGGTTGCCGCGGACCTGTTCCGCAGGGTTCGGCCCGCATATGCGTCAGGACCGGGAAAGCTCGTCCAGATGCACCACCTCGCCACCGCCCCCCGGGGAGCCCGCCTCGCCCGCCACGATGCCCTTGACCCGCAGCGGCCATTCCAGCCGCTCCAGGGCTTCCCGCCACAGGCGATGGTCGTGCTTCTCGCGCGCGGAACGCGGGTCCGGCGCCTGCCCCCGTTCCCCCCAGATCCGGAGGATCCTCGCATGCGCCAAGTCGATCCGCCGCTGGCGATAGAGCCTGTCCAGGCACTTCACCACGTCGTCCGGCTCGCAGGGGCGCTGCACCTGCCCGCGCCCGGCCACGATGCGCGCGCCGTCGCGGCGGGCGATCAGCGCCGACATGGTCCAGAACCAGGCCTCCTCGGCATGGCGGAAGGGCTCGGTCTTCGGGACCGAGAAGCGCCTGGGCGGAATGCGGCTATCGGAAACGGCGGTGGTCATCGGGGGCTGTCCTCTCCTTATGGTTGAACTAAATGTGAATATTACCCTCATGACGGGAGCAGTCAACGTTTCCTTAAGAGATATTTCCTATTGCCACCAGAATCCCTGCCTAGGATAATCGCCTCATGCAGCACTACGACATCTGGCGCGCCATCGATGCGCTGGCGGCCGAGAATGGCCTGTCGGCCTCGGGTCTGGCGCGCAAGGCGGGGCTCGACCCCACCGCCTTCAACCCCTCCAAGCGCACCGGGCCGGACGGCCGCGCGCGATGGCCATCGACGGAAAGCGTCGCCAAGGTGCTGGAGGCCACCGGCACCAGCCTGGATGCCTTCGCCAGCCTGGTGAGCGGCACGCCGATGAACTTCCGCTCCGCCGCCGTGCGGCCGGTGCGGCGCATCCCGCTGATCGGCCTCGCCCAGGCCGGCAGCGCCGGCTACTTCGACGATGGCGGCTTCCCCTCCGGTGCCGGATGGGACGAGATCAGCGTGCCGGAGATCCCCGATCCCAATGCCTATGCGCTGGAGATCTCGGGCGATTCCATGGAGCCCGTGTTCCGCGACGGCGACACCATCATCGTCTCGCCCGCCGCCCCGATCCGGCGCGGCGACCGTGTGGTGGTCCGCACCCGGGGCGGGGAGGTCATGGCCAAGGAACTCCTCCGGCAATCCGCCCGGAAGATCGAACTGGCCAGCCTGAACCCGGCGCATCCGAACTACAGCTTCGATCTGGCCGAGATCACCTGGATGCACCGCATCGTCTGGGCCAGCCAGTAGCAGGGCCGGCATGGCCCCCGCATCGCCGGATGCGGCGGTGCGCCGGTCTGCCGGGCACTGCGTCCCGGGTGCCCCCGGGCCGGATCAGACGGTCTCGGCCAGCGCGATGACGCGCTCCGGATCGCGGTCGGCGATGCAGGCGATGCTGCGGCCATCCGGCATGGGAACGACGGTCAGCCCGGCATCCTCGTAGGTCCGCTGCATCCCGGGCCCGATATCGGCGAAGGCCGGCTCCACGCCCGCCGCGTCGCAAAGGTCCCGGAACCGCCAGACCGCCGCGACCCGCGCCTTTTCCTCGCCCTGCGGGTCGCCCAGCCCCAGCCAGAGGTCGGGATAGCGGCGAAAGGCGAAGCCCGCCTTGCCGCCCTCGGCGAAGACCGCCCCCAGCTCCTGCTGCGCCCCCTGGCGCGGTAGCCTCGCCCCCAGCGAGCGCAGCTTCTGCTGGCTCGCCATGTCGTAATCGGCGGGCCGCGCCCGCGCCGGGCGCAGCAGCCGGAACACCGCATAGAGCATCAGCGCGGCGGACACGCCCACGGCGAAGCGCAGCGGCGAAGGCATGGAGGCCGAGAGCACCACCTCCCACCAGGAGGAGGTGCCGACCGGCTCCCGGTAGGCCACGGTCGCCAGGGCCAGGCCGCAGACGATGCCCGCGACCAGCGACAGGATGCGGCTGCCCTTGAGCGGCTCCCCGGTCAGCCGCGCGTCGCGGTAGAAGCTGCGGTTCATGGCGGCGAGCAGCACGAAGACCAGCAGCACCGCCCCGATCACCGGCCAGGGATCGTTGCGCACGAACAGGATCGCAACACCGTTCAGCAACAGGAACAGCCCGGCATAGCAGGCCAGCCGCAGCCGCCGCAGCAGGCCCCAGGACACCGCGATCAGCAGCGTCCCCACCACCGAGGCGGCGAACTGGTTGGCCAGTGCCACCCACTCGCCCAGCCAGTGCGCGATCGCCTCGTTGCCCGCATGCACCGGCAGGGCGCCCACGAAGAGCAGCAGCAGGCCGCACAGCCCGGTCAGCATGGCGAGTGCCGGCGCCTCCAGGGAGTCGGCGATCCTCGCCTCCACCTGGATGCGCGGCAGGCCCTTGGCACGCCGCTGCGCCAGTTCGAAGCCCAGAAACAGCACCCCGGCCACGAAGAGCGGCACGATGTAGTAGTACAGCCGGAACAGCAGCAGCGCGCTCAGTGCCTCCGGCGCCGACATCCAGGGGCTCAGGCTCAGCAGCATGAAGCCGTCGAAGACGCCGAGCCCCCCCGGCACGCTCGCCGCCAGCCCGGCGGTGTAGCCGGCAACGTAGATGCCCATGAACATCAGGAAGGTGAGGGGCGGCGCCCCTGGCATCGGCGCCGGCAGCAGCACGTAGAAGATCATCGCGGTCACCGCGACATCGACGCTGGCCAACGCCACCTGCGCCAGCGCGAGCTTCAGCCCCGGCAGGTCCACCTTGTGCCCGAAGATATGGAAATGCGGCACGAAGCGCGCTAGCACGACATAGGCGCCGACGATCAGCCACATCAGCACCGCCACGAACTGCGCCGCCCAACTCGGGATCAGCTCCCCGTCGCCCACCCAGGGCAGCACCTCGGGATGCGTCATCAGCACGAGGCCGCCGAGCGCGAAGCCGCCCAGCCCGAAAGTCAGGCTGGTGAAGGCGATCACCCGCGCGATCTCCGCCGAGGTGAGACCCCAGGCGGCATAGAAGCGGTAGCGCACCGCCGCCCCCGACACCGCCGCGAAGCCGATGTTGTGCGCCAGCGTATAGGCACAGAAAGCAGCCAGCGCCGTCCGGCTGTAGGAGATCGGCTTGCCCGCATAGACGCTGCCGAGCCGGTCGTAGATGGTCAGCACCGCGAAGGCGAGCAGCGTCCAGCCCAGTGCCAGCCACAGCCTGTGGCCGGAGGTCGCCTCCAGCGCGGTGAGCACGTCCGAGACCTTCAGGTCCCGGAATTCCCGCTGCACGACATAGACCGCCGCGACGAGCAGGACGAGGCCGAAAGCCGTCGCCCCGTGCTTCCTGACGACCGCCGGGATCTTCACGCCCCTGCCTTCTCCCCTTCGGCGGTGTCCGGGGCGGGCCGCGACAGCGCCTCCCCGATCAGCGCGATGGTCTCCGGAATGCCGTAGAGCGCCACGAAGCCGCCGAAGCGCGGCCCCTTCTGCTGCCCCAGCAGCACCTGGTAAAGCGCCTCGAACCAGGCGATCGACACGCCCGGCCGCCCGTCCTTGCCCGTCTGCAGGAAGGGCTCGCGCCGCCCGGCATCATAGACGAGATCCTGGATCGCCGCACCGCGCTCGGCGGCCGGGATGGCCTCCAGCCGCGCCCGGTTCTCGCGCAGCAGCTCCGCCAGAACCTCCAGCGCCTCGCGCTCGCCCGGCGTGGCCGCGCGGTAGCGCTTGGCGGGCTTCACGAAGTCCCGGTAATAGGCCAGCGCATGCTCCACCAGCCGCGCCAGCATGGGCTCGCTTTCCGGCGTCGCCTCGGGCTGGTAGCGGCGCACGAAGCCCCAGAGCATCTCCGGTGTCTCGGCATTCGCCACCACGGCGAGGTTCAGCAGCATGGAGAAGGGGATCGGGCTCCCTCCCATGTTCGGCACCTTGCCGCCCTGGACATGCCAGGCCGGGTTCGCCGGGTCCGCATTCGCGCGCAGCTTGTCCAGATGCGCCAGATAATCATCCGTGGCGCGCGGGATCACGTCGAAATGCAGTCGCTTGGCGCTCTTCGGCGAGTTGTACATGAAGAGCGACAGGGATTCCGGCGGCCCGTATTCCAGCCATTCCTCGATGGTCAGCCCGTTGCCCTTGGACTTGCTGATCTTCTGCCCCCCGGCATCGAGGAACAGCTCATAGGTGAAGCCCACCGGCGGCTCGGCGCCCAGGACGCGGCAGATCTGGGAGGACAGCTTCACACTGTCGATCAGGTCCTTGCCCGACATCTCGTAGTCCACGCCCAGTGCGTACCAGCGCAGCGCCCAGTCGGCCTTCCACTGCGCCTTGCAATGGCCCCCCGTGAGCAGCGTCTCGAACCGCTCTCCCGTCTCCGGGTCGCGCCAGACCAGGGTCCGGTCGGCGGGGCGGACCTCCTCCATCGGCACCTGCATCACCACGCCGGTCTTCGGATGGATCGGCAGGAAGGGCGAATAGGTCGCCCGCCGGTCCGGCCCCAGCGTCGGCAGGATCACCCGGAGCACCGCCTCGTGCTCCTCCGCCATGCGGATCAGCGCGGCGTCGAAGCGGCCGGAGGTGTAGTAGTCGGTGGAGGACGCGAATTCGTACTCGAAGCCGAAGCTGTCGAGAAAGGCGCGCAGCCGGGCGTTGTTGTGCGCCCCGAAACTGTCATGCGTGCCGAAGGGATCGGGAATCCGGGTCAGCGGCCGGCCGAGATACTGCCGCAGCATCTCCCCGTTCGGCACGTTGTCCGGCACCTTGCGCAGCCCGTCCATGTCGTCGCTGAAGGCGAGCAGGCGGGACGGCAGGCTGGTCATCGCCTCGAAGGCGCGCCGCACCCAGGTGGTGCGCGCCACCTCGCCGAAGGTCCCGATATGCGGCAGGCCCGAGGGGCCGTAGCCCGTTTCGAACAGCGCCGAGCCTTTGCCGGAGGCCGCCAGGCGGTCGGCGACCTTCGCCGCCTCCTCGAAGGGCCAGGCGCGGGTGCCGCGGAGGTTGGGGTCGGAGCTGTGTGACATGGCGGGACGCTGATACCGGCGAAGGAACGGTCAAAGGAAGCCCCCAGGGACAGCCTGGAGCTCGGCCCCCCACGAAGGTTACCCCGGGTTTAGGCGTCAAGGCCCGCTCCGCCTAGTGTCCCGCCCATGAACTCCGCCGCAGCGGCGGCCTGCCTGGACCGGCGGGCCGCCGGAAACGCTGGCCGCGCCCCGATCCCGGAACCGTGGCGCCAGGACATCGCCGCGTGGCAGCCTGCCCCGGAACGCGGAAGGCGGGCCGGGGGCGGCACCCGCCACCCCCGGCCCGGCGCATGCCCTCAGTAGCCGACGGTGAAGCGGCTCCGGGAATGCTTCGGCGCCTCGATCTCATCCGCCATGGCGATGGCGAAATCGGCGAAGGAGATGCTGCTCTTTCCGTCGCCGGCCACCAGCAGCGTATCCTGCCCCAGCCGGAACGTCCCTGTCCGCGGCCCGGCGAAGAACAGGGCGGAAGGCGAAAGGAAGGTCCAGTCCAGCTCCTTCTCCCGCCGCAGACGGTCCAGGAAGTTCGTTCCCGCCTGCGCCTCGGCGCGGTAGGCCGCAGGGAATTCCGGAGTCGTGATCAGGCGCACGCCCGGTGCCACCTCCAGGCTTCCCGCCCCGCCCACCACGAGGTAGCGCTTCACCCCGGCCTCCTTCACCGCCGCGATCAGGATCTCCGGATCGCTCTGGGTGAAATGCACCGAACTCACCACCGCATCATGCCCGCGCAGCAGCGCCGCCAGCCCCGCACCGTCGAAGACATCGCCCTTCGCCGGCGTCACGCCGGACAGGGCAGGGACCTTTTCCGGGTGCCGCACGATGGCCGTCACCGCGTGCCCGCGCCGTGACAACTCGGCCAGGATCTCGGACCCGGCCTGACCCGTGGCCCCGATCAATGCGATCTTCATGCCCAGACTCCTCTTCTGGCGATTTCCGATGGACACCAGATAACCATTGGAAACCATCCGGAAAGAAGGCACTTTCGGGGATGCTGATCACCCCGGAGAAACCACCCTGACAGACCGCCCCCCTCTCCTCCTGGGCAACAGGTTGGGCGACAGCTTCAACCCGTCCTGCCCGACCCGCATGGTGCTGGACCGCATCGGCGACAAATGGGCCGTGCTGGTCCTCATCCTGCTGGAGGCCGGGCCCCGGCGCTTCAACCAGCTCCGGCGCGAGATCCAGGGCATCTCCCAGAAGATGCTGGCCCAGACCCTGCGCAGCCTGGAGCGCGACGGCCTCGTCTCCCGCCGGGCCTTCGCCACCGTCCCGGTCACGGTCGAATACGCCATCACCCCGCTGGGCCGGACCCTGGCGGAGACGGTGGATGCCCTGCGGATCTGGGCCGAGAGCCATATCGGCGAGGTGGCCGCGGCGCAGCGCGCCTATGACCGCCGCCAGGAGGAGGAGGCGGCGCAGGCGGCCTGAGCGGCTCCACTCCGGGCAGGTCCGGCACCACCGCCCCGCAGAAGACGCCGCCGCCGGGTCCTGCTAGGATCAAAGGGTGAACTCCTCCCGCATGGGCGTGCCTCGCCTCCTGCTGCCCGAGGCACCGGCCCTGGTCGCGGGCCTCGGCCAGGCCACGATCCTGACCCCGGATGGCGAGCTGGACGTGGTTCCCGCCGCCGACCTGCCCCGGCGCCTGGCTGACCTGCCGCCGCCGCTGCTCGTCCACGCCCCGGCCACGGCGCGCCGCCTCGGCCTGCCGCCCTTCCCGGTGGCCTATGACCTGCTGGAGCTCTTCGCCTTCGCCCTGCCGGCCCAGCCCGCCGCGCCGACGCCGCGCGGCCTCGCCATGGCGCTGGGGCAGGAGATGCCGGCGGACGACGAATCCGCCGCCATCCTGCTCCCCGAACTCGCCACGCTGATCCTCCGCCGCCTCTCCGCCGCACGGAACCTGCCGCTGAACCGCGACGCCGCCATCCTCGCCGCCCGGCTGCGGGAAGGGATGGACTGGCCCTGGGCCGCGTCCGTGATGGCCGCCCTGGGCAAGGAGGATGCGCGCCCTTCCTCCGATCCGCTGAAGGTCTGGCGCCGCCTGCCGGACTGGGAGGACAGCGCCCCGCCCACGCCCCCCGGCTCGCTGCCCGTTTCCGCCGCCGAGGCCCGCAGCCGCCTCGCCGAGATCCTCGGGCCCGATGCCGAGCAGCGCCCCGCCCAGGCGGATTTCGCCTCCGCCGCTGCCCTGGCCTTCGCGGCGCGGGAAATGCCCGGCGCCCCGCATGTCGTGCTGGCCGAGGCCGGCACCGGCACGGGCAAGACCCTGGGCTATGTCGCCCCCGCCTCGCTCTGGGCCGAGCGCAACGGCGCCCCGGTCTGGATCTCCACCTACACCCGCAACCTCCAGCGTCAGATCGACGGCGAACTCGCCCGCCTCTACCCTGACCCGGAGGTGCGCAAGCGCCAGGTCGTCATCCGCAAGGGGCGGGAGAACTACCTCTGCCTGCTGAACCTGGAGGAAGCCACGGCGGGCCTCATGCCCTCCCGCCTCCTGGCCATCGCCCTGGTCTCCCGCTGGGCGATGGCGACGCGGGACGGCGACATGCAGGGCGGCGACTTTCCCGGCTGGATCGCCGAGCTCTTCCCCTACGGTGCGGTGGCCAACCTCACCGACCGGCGCGGCGAATGCATCCATTCCGGCTGCCCGCACTGGCGCCGCTGCTTCGTGGAGCATTCCATCCGCCGCGCCGCCGGGGCGAAGCTGGTCGTGGCCAACCACGCCCTGGTCATGGTCCAGGCCGCGCTGGGCGGCGGCGAGGACGGTCCCGCCGTGCGCTATGTCTTCGACGAAGGCCACCACGTCTTCGATGCCGCCGACGCCGCCTTCTCCGCCGAGCTTTCCGGCGCCGAGATGTCCGAGCTGCGCCGCTGGCTGCTGGGCGCCGAGGGGGGGAGGGGCCGCGCCCGCGGCCTGCGCCGGCGGCTGGAGGAAGTCCTCTCCGACCATCCCGCCCTGTCGCCCCTGGTCGATGCCGCGCTGGAGGCCGGCAATGTCCTGCCCGCCCCCGGCTGGCCCACCCGCCTGCACGACGGCGCCCCGCGCAACGCCGCCGAGCGCTTCATGGCCGAGGTTCGCCGGCAGGTCCTGGCCCGCACCGCCGAGGCCGACCCGCTCTACGACGCCGAATGCGACCTGCATCCACTCAATCCCGGCCTGCCGGAGGCCGGGGCGGAGCTCCTCGCCGGCCTGGATCGCCTCCTTGCCCCGCTGCGCGGGCTGCACGAGCGCCTGACCGCCTTGCTGGAGGACCCGGAGGCCGAGCTGGAGGTGGGCGACCGCATCCGCCTCGACACCGCCCGCCGCAACCTCGACCGCCGCGCCGTGGTGCCGCTGGGGGCCTGGGGCGCCATGCTCCGCCGCCTCGCCGTCCCGGCGCCGGAACCGGGCGCGCGGCCGGTGCATGTGGACTGGCTCGCCATCACCCGGCGCGAGGGGCGGGAGGTCGATGCGGCCATGCACCGCCACCACCTCGATCCCACCGAGCCCTTCGCCCTGGCGGTCGCCGCCCCGGCGCACGGGCTGCTGATCACCTCCGCCACGCTGCGCGACGTGGTGCTGGCCAGCGACGGCCAACCCGATCCCGAGGCCGCCTGGGAGGCCGCCGAGGCCTGCACCGGCGCCTCGCACCTGCCCCTGCCGGCGGTGCGGGCCGCCGTACCCTCCACCTTCGACTACGGCGCTCAGACCCTGTCGCTGGTGGTAACCGATATCGGCCGCGACACCGGCCAGCAGGCCGCCGCGATGGAGGCGCTGTTCCGCGCCTCGGGCGGCGGCGCGCTGGGCCTCTTCACCGCGATCCGGCGCTTGCGCAACACCTATGACCGCATCGCCCCGGGGCTGGAGAAGGCGGGCATCCCGCTCTACGCCCAGCACGTGGACGCGATGGACAACTCCACCCTGGTCGACGTCTTCCGCGCCGAGGAGGATTCCTGCCTGCTCGGCACGGATGCGCTGCGCGACGGCGTGGACGTGCCCGGCCGCTCGCTGCGCCTGTTGGTCTTCGACCGCGTGCCCTGGCCGCGCCCGACCATCCTGCACCGCGAGCGCCGCCTGCACCTGTCCGGCGGCCGGCCGAAGGAATGGGACGACGCCGTCGCCCGCCACCGGCTGCGCCAGGCCTTCGGCCGCCTCGTCCGCCGTGCCGACGACCGCGGCGTCTTCGTGCTGCTCGACTCGCGGGCGCCCTCGCGCCTCCTCGCGGGCCTGCCGGACGGCGTCGTAACCCACCGCGTCGGCCTCGCCGAAGCCACGCGCCGGACCCGCGAATTCCTGGCGGGCTGAACCCCGTCCGGGGCGCCGAGCCGTGCTTTCCGCATGGCTCGCGGCCCCTTGATGCGGCTGCCATTGACGGGATGTGCCCCGGGCTGCGAGACGATCCGGCTATAGGAGCCTCAACGGACATGCCCCTCGACATGAGTTCACCCCAGGCAACCCCCGTCCGTCTTTCGGCCCAGGAGGCCCTGGTCGGCGCCATGGTGGTGATGAGCGCCTGCGACGGCCACATGACCGACGCGGAGCTCGCCACCATGTCGCGCCTGGTCAAGGAACTGCCGGTCTTCAGCGACTTCCACGTCAGCGGCATCGAGACGGTGACCGAGATCGTGCTGAACCTGCTGGGCGACACGGACGGGCTGGACGAGGTGGTCGCGCTGATCCGCGACGCCCTGCCGCAGCGCCTGCGCGAGACCGCCTATCTCCTCGCCTGCGAGATCGTCGCCGCCGATGGCGATGCCACCCAGGACGAGCTGCGTTTCCTGCAGGACTTCCGCATCGGCCTGGACATCGACCGCCTCGTGGCCGGCGCCATCGAGCGCGCCGCCAAGGCCCGCTACCAGGTCATCTGACCCCGGGGTCGCTCCACCGGGGCTCCCCATCGGGCCGGACCGGCTGGGCGGGAGCGGCGGAAGACCGGAATGCCGGCCTTCCGCAACGGTTGCCCGCCACAGGGCGTTTGCCTTCCGTCCAAGTGCGGGAGAGCAGAACCATGAGCGAAACATCCGCCACGCCGGCCCAACCCACGATCCTGGCCAGCTTCCGCGACAAGGAGGCGGTCGAGGCAGTCCTCTCCTATCTGGAGGGCGAGGCCATTCCCCGCGCCCAGATCTCCGTCCGCCACGCCGATCCCACCCCGGCTCCGGCCCCGGCCGCAACGGCGGCGCCCGCCCCCCGGGCCGAGACCATGCCCGAGGACAGCGGCGATGAGCCGCTGCGCGAAGATGAGCACCGCAACCTCCGCACCATGCGCAACAGCATGGCCGCCGCCGCTGCCGGCATGGCGGCGGCGGGCGTGGTTGTGGCCACCGGCGGGGCCGCCATCCCGGCGGTCGGGGCGGCCCTCGCGGCCGGGGCCGGGGTGGGCGGGCTCAGCGAGCTGGCCTCCCAGGCCAGCGGCACGGAAGGCACCGCTGCCACCGAGCATGCCGAAGCCATTGTCGTGGTGAAGCCCGCCAATGTGGATCAGGCGGAACGCACCCGCAGCATCCTGAACCGGGCCGCCGCGCTCAAGGTCTGGGAGGAGGCCCCCTCCACCTGAATCCGGCAGGCGGGCGAGCCCCGCACCCTCACGCGCCCCGTGGAGGCCGGACCGAGGCCGTGCCGTCATCCCATCGCCAGGCGGCACCGGGGCCATCGATCCGGACGCCGCCGACCCACCGGGCCGGCGGGGCCAGCGACAACCAGTCCACGGCCCCGGCCAGCACGGCGCGTCCAAGGAGCGTGATGGTCAGCTCCTCCCTGGGCCAGCGGTTCTCGCCATCCTCGTAGGTGCCGAGGAAAACCGGCTGGCCGACACGGCGCATGCGCTCCACCGTGTCGTGGATCATCAGGTCCGTCATCCAGGGCAGCGGTTCCCGTTCCAGCATCAGCCGCTCGAAGACCCGGTTGACCCGGTGTGGCCCCTCCGCCAGCAATTGCAGGATCAGCCTCTCTGTCAGTCCCAGCCCGTCTCTGATCCAGGGCAGTTCCTGGCAGTGCCGCAGCACCGCCCGGCCGAGTTGCGGCATGCCCGGTGTTCCCGCCCTGCCCAGGTCGGCCAGCCTCCTCGGGTCCGGTTGACGCAGCGCTTCCCAGACCGCCTGCCCCGATCGCAGGGCCTCGGCGGGGACGGGAATGCGTTCCTCCCATAGCAGGCGCAGCGCCTCCGGCGGCAACTGGCCCAGCCCGATGAAGCGCGTCGCGCCCGGATAGCGGGCCGGGGAAACCAGTTCCAGCCGCGTCGGCGCTGCCCCGGCGAAAAGTGCGAGGCAGCGCGCCAGGATCAGCTGGTCGTAGATATCGTGCTCGAACCAGAGCACGACGCGCCGGTAGCGCACCGACGCGGCCGCCAGATCCTCCTCTGCCCGGTGCAGCTTCGTCGCGATCTCCTCCCGGCTCATGCCGCTGCCCGTGCCATAGGACTGCGCCAGGAAATCCGCGCGTCGCTCCAGCCAGTCCGGGCCGGTCAGGACCGGCCCCTGGCAGAAGGGATCGGAATACTCCAGGAAATCGCCGGCGAACCCGGCCTCCTTCAGCCCCGGACCGATATCGCTGCCGCAGCGGAGATGCAGGGTCGCCATGTCGCGGTCCGGCGCATCCCCGCCGCGCCGGATGCTCGCCCAGCTACGCTCCATGGCCTGGATATGCGCCTTCAGCCGGGGCCAGCTCGGCAGGCCGAGCTCCCGGGCGATGACAAGCTGCGCCTCGCTCAGCCGGCCCAGCGTGGCGGGGCCTTCGGCAGGGACCCGCGGATGACGCTGGCGGAAGCGCTGCCAGGCCTCGGCATCCCCGGCCCGCAACTGCCGCAGCAACTCCTTGGCGCGTTTTCGCTGCTGTTCGAGGTTCAGGCGGAACGGCATCGCTGGACGCGGATCGCCGGACGCAGGCGCGGAGGCCGATGGATCGGACAAGGAAAGCCCCTTCCTCGTGCCTGTGTCCGCCAGCCAGGCAGGAAAGGGTGGAAAAGGGACGGCACCGCTTTCTGCGAGCGTGGGCGCAGCCCTTTCCGCGGACACGGAGGCTCCGATCAAGCCGGGTGCGAGGAAACCAGAGCCCCGGCAGCCGGTCAAGAACGCCGCAGGCCCGGATGGCCTACCGCTCCGCTCCGCCCTCGGCCACCCGGATCGCGACCGCGCCCCGGCGGCCACCGCGATCCTCCACCGCGAAGGACAGGCGCTGCCCCTTCTCCAGCCCTTCCAGCCCAGCCGCCCGCAGTGCCGTGACATGCACCATCACATCCGGCCCGCCGTCATCGGCCTGGATGAAGCCATAGCTCTTGGCCGGCTGGTACCAGATCACCCGTCCCGTCAGCCTTTCCACCGCCGCCGCCCTTTCCGCAAAAAGGAAAAGGGGCGGCCCTTGCGGACCGCCCCCTTCCGAACCCCGATCCCGGAAGGATCAGAAGTCCATGTCACCCATGCCGCCGCCCGGAGGACCGCCCACAGGGGCCTTCTTCTCGGGCTTCTCGGCAATCATCGCCTCGGTGGTGATCAGCAGCGCGGCCACGGAAGCGGCGTCCTGCAGCGCGGTGCGCACGACCTTGGTCGGGTCCACGATGCCGGCGGCGATCAGCTGCTTGTACTCGCCAGTCTGAGCGTCATAGCCGTAGTCGTAGCTATCGGTCTTGCGCAGCACGTCGCCCGCGATCACCGCGCCGTCCTGGCCGGCGTTCTCGGCGATCTGGCGCAGCGGCACCTGGATCGCGCGGCGCACGATCTCGACGCCGACGCGCTGGTCGTCGTTGTCCACCTGCACATGCGCCAGCTTGGTGGTCGCACGGGCCAGGGCAACACCGCCGCCCGGCACGATGCCTTCCTCGACCGCGGCGCGGGTCGCATGCAGCGCGTCGTCGACGCGGTCCTTGCGCTCCTTCACCTCGACCTCGGTGGAACCGCCGACGCGGATCACGGCCACGCCGCCAGCCAGCTTCGCCAGGCGCTCCTGCAGCTTCTCGCGATCGTAGTCCGAGGTGGTCTCCTCGATCTGCGCCTTGATCTGCTCCACGCGGCCCTGGATGTCCTCCTTGGAGCCGGCACCGTCGACGATCGTGGTGTTCTCCTTCTCGATGCGGACCGTCTTGGCCTTACCGAGCATGTCGAGCGTCACGTTCTCGAGCTTGATGCCGAGATCCTCGGACACGACCTGGCCACCGGTCAGGATCGCGATGTCCTCGAGCATCGCCTTGCGGCGGTCGCCGAAGCCCGGGGCCTTCACGGCGGCGATCTTCAGGCCACCGCGCAGCTTGTTGACGACCAGGGTGGCCAGCGCCTCGCCCTCGACGTCCTCGGCCACGATAATCAGCGGACGGCCGGACTGCACCACGGCCTCCAGCAGCGGCAGCATCGGCTGCAGCTGGGAAAGCTTCTTCTCGTGGATCAGGATATAGGGGTTATCCAGCTCCGCGATCATCTTCTCCGCATTCGTGATGAAGTACGGGGAGACATAGCCGCGGTCGAACTGCATGCCCTCGACGACGTCGAGCTCGGTCTGGATGCCCTTGGCTTCCTCGACCGTGATCACGCCCTCGTTGCCGACCTTCTCCATCGCCTGGGCGATCATCTCGCCGATCTCGGACTCGCCGTTGGCGGACAGCGTGCCGACCTGGGCGACCTCGGCGGAGGTGGTGATCTTGCGCGAGTTGGCCTTCAGGTCCTCGACGACGATCGCCACGGCCTTGTCGATGCCGCGCTTCAGGTCCATCGGGTTCAGGCCGGCGGCCACGGACTTCGCGCCCTCGCGGACGATCGCCTGCGCCAGCACGGTGGCGGTGGTGGTGCCGTCACCGGCCAGGTCGTTCTGCTTGGAAGCGACCTCGCGCACCATCTGCGCGCCCATGTTCTCGAACTTGTCGGCCAGCTCGATTTCCTTGGCGACCGTCACACCATCCTTGGTGATGCGCGGCGCGCCGAAGGACTTGTCGATCACCACGTTGCGGCCCTTGGGGCCCAGCGTGACCTTCACGGCATCAGCGAGAATGTCGACGCCGCGCAGCATGCGGTCGCGGGCGTTCTGGCCGAACTTGACGTCCTTAGCAGCCATCTTGCTCTACCTCTGTGTTTGAATGGGGAAGGGAAGCGACGAAGGCGTGCGGCGTCAGCCGATCACACCCATGATGTCGGACTCCTTCATGATCAGGAGATCCTCACCGTTCAGCTTCACCTCGGTGCCCGACCACTTGCCGAACAGGATGCGGTCACCGGCCTTGACGTCGAGAGGGCGGACCTCACCCTTGTCGCTCACCGTGCCGGTGCCGACGGAGACGATCTCGCCTTCCTGCGGCTTCTCCTTGGCGGTGTCGGGGATGATGATGCCGCCAGCGCTCTTCTCGTCGGCCGTGACGCGGCGAACGAGGACGCGGTCGTGCAGAGGGCGGAAGTTCATCAGGAACGCTCCTAAGCCTTTGGAAACCGTGGTCTCGGATTCATGAGCTCCGCCGGGGACGGGCGCTGTTAGCACTCGCCCCCGCCGAGTGCCAGCGATCTAGGGCCGTGCCCCACCCTTCGTCAAGGTGTTCGGCAGCAATTCCACCAAATGAGTGCTAATCGTTTGATAAAGGGCGCTTTTTTATTGATCTGGAGGCGACGGTCCATGGCAGTATGATGACAGACGCGACAAGCCGCGGCCTGAGGAGAGATGCTTCGCATGATCCTGCGGGAAATCGGGAACCTCGTCCGCTTCGCGGAACCACGTGTCACCACCGCCGAGCTGCTCTATCGCCTGCCCGACCATCCTTCCGTGCTGCAGAGCTTCGTCTGGCAGAAACTCGACCACGCTCCCGGCTTCCCGGAGCTGCACCGCTTCATCGGCTTCTGGCAGCGCGAGATCGAGGGGCCGCTGCATTCGGTGCGCGTCGCCTCGGCGGCGCTCTGGCGCCCCGCCGAGTTCCACTATGTCGATGGCCAGTTCACCCTGCAATAGCCGCCCGGTGCCGGGCCCGGGCGGGGTGCATCCTCTCCGCTGGAGCCCGCCCATGGCCGGTCTCCGGTCCGGCCACGGGTTGGCCCTAGGCCCCAGGTGCCAGCGGCGGCGGTGAGCGGCCAGCCTTCCTCGCCGGTGGCGGGCCGTCCTCCGCCTCGCGGCCGCCAGGATGGCCGCTCAGCTCATAGGCCGTGTTGACCAGGGCGATGTGCGAGAAGGCCTGCGGGAAGTTGCCGATCAGGCGCCGCGCCCCCGGGTCGTACTCCTCGGACAGCAGGCCGACATCGTTGCGCAGGTCCAGCAGGCGTCCGAACAGGTCCAGCGCCTCATGCCTGCGCCCGGTGCGGTGATAGGCATTGGCGAGCCAGAAGGAGCAGGCCAGGAACACTCCCTCGTCGCCGGGCAGCCCGTCGCGCGTCTCCCCGGTGGCGTAGCGCAGCAGGAACCCGCCCCGCAGCAGCCGTTTCTCCACCGCCGCGATGGTGCCGCGCACGCGAGGGTCGTCATAGGGCAGGAAGCCCACCGCCGGCAGCAGCAGCAGGTTCGCATCCAGGTCGCCCGAGCCATAGGCACGGGTGAAGCTGCCCAGTTCCGGATCAAAGCCGCGCCGACAGACATCCTCGTGGATCCTCTGCCGCAGCACCTGCCACCGTTTCAGCGGGCCGCGCATGCCGAAATGCTCGATGCTGCGCACCGCCCGGTCCACTGCCGCCCAGGCGGCGACCTTGGAGAAGGTGAACTGCTCTGGCCCGCTGCGGACCTCCCACATGCCTTCGTCCGGCTGCTTCCAGACCTTCGCCAGATGGTCGGTCAGGGCATGTTGCAACGACCAGGCCTGCCGGTCGAAGGCCAGCCCGTGCCGGTGCGCCTGGTAGAGCGTGTTCGCCACCTCGCCGAAGACATCGAGCTGCAATTGCCTGTAGGCCGCGTTGCCCACCCGGACCGGCCGCGAATCCTCGTAGCCGGGCAGCCAGTCCGCCTCGTACTGGGTCAGCCGGCGCTCGCCCGCCAGCCCGTACATGATCTGGATCTGGTCCGGGCTTCCCGCCACCGCACGGACCAGCCAGTCCCGCCAGGCGGCGGCATCCTCCACATAGCCGGCGCGCAGCAGCGCCATCAGCGTCAGGGTCGAATCGCGCAGCCAGCAGAAGCGGTAGTCCCAGTTCCGCGATCCGCCCAGCTTCTCCGGCAAGGAAGTCGTGGGCGCCGCCACGATGCCGCCGGTGGGGCGGTAGGTGAGGGCCTTCAGCGTCACCACGGAGCGGCGCACCGCATCGGTCCAGGGGCCGGCCTCGGCACAGCCGGCGGCCCATTGCCGCCAGCCGGACTCCGTCTCGGCCAGCCGCTCCCCGGGGTCCAGCGGCGGCGGAGGCGGCAGGTGCGATGCGCCATAGGACAGGACGAAGGAAACGCTTTCCCCCGCCTTCACCACGAAGCGCGACACGCTGTGCATGTCCTCGCCGCGCACCGGCACACCGGTCCGCATCACCACCAGATCGGGCCCCGCCACCGCCCGGATGCCCGTTCCGTCCGGCAGCCGTGAGACCCACGGAATGACGCGCCCGTTGTCGAAGCGCAGCACCAGCTCCCCGCGCATGGCGACTTCGCCACGCAGCCCGGTGACGATCCGCACCAGGTTCGACACGCCGTCGTCGCGCACGTTCATGAAGTCGGTGAGGCGGACGGCGCCGCTGCCGGTGCGGAACTCCGTATCCAGCACCAGCGTGCCATCCCGATAGGCGCGGCGGATATGGGGCCGCTCGCCGCCTTCCCAGTCCGGCGCGATCCGCCAGCGCCCATGCTCCGGCGTGCCGAGCAGCGCGGCGAAGACCGCATCGGAGTCGAAGCGCGGCCAGCAGAGCCAGTCGATCGACCCGTCCCGCCCCACCAGCGCCGCCGTCGCCAGGTCGCCGATCAGCGCGTAGTCCTCGATCCTTCCAGGCATGGTCCCGCGATCAGCCCCCGAGCCGGGGCCTGGACCGGGCCCCGGAACGCCGCCCCGCCATCCAGGCCAGCGCCGGCAGGGCGAGGACCGCCCCCCCGATCACCGCCCGCAACAGGGCCGGCTCGATCGCATGCACCCGGCTGGACGCGCGGCTGCTGAAGCGCCCCCGCGTCCGGTGCGGCCCCGGCACCGGCCGGAACAGGTTGTCCTGCCGCCCGGCGGGCAGGGCCTCGCCCGTCAGCTGGCCGGAATAGCCCTGCCGCGCCAGGATGCGGTCCGCCAGCCCGGGTACCGCCATAGCGCCGAGGATCGCCTTCAGGGTCGGCCAGCCGAGCCAGACCTCGCGCTTCGGCTGCACTGCTGCTGCGAAAATCGCCTCGCCGACCGCCTCCGGCTGATGGATCGGCGGCACGGGCTGGGCACGCTCGCCCATGCGGTTGCGCGCCCATTCGAATTGCGGCGTGTTGACCGCCGGAAGCTGCACCATCGTCAGCCGGATGCGGCTGCGATCGTGCAGCAGCTCGACGCGCAGAGAGTCCATGAAGCCCCGCACCGCGAACTTGGCGGCGCAATAGGCGGATTGCAGCGGAATGGCGCGATAGGAGAGGGCGGAGCCGACCGCCACGATCACGCCCTGGTCACGCTGCCGCATCTGCCGCAGCGCCGCCATGGTCCCATGCACCTGGCCGAGATAGGTGACCTCGGTGACGCGGCGGAACTCCTCCGGCGACATCGCCGTGACCGGGGACATCACCGTGACCATCGCGTTGTTCACCCAGACGTCGATGCCGCCGAAGCTGCGGGCCACGCGCTCCGCCGCCGCTTCCACCGCCGCCGCATCCGCCACGTCCAGCGGCAGCGCGATCACCCGCCGCGCCCCCGCCACCGCCACTTCGCGCCGGGCATCCTCCAGCCCCTCGGCCTCCCGCGCGATCAGGGCGACGTTCCAGCCGCGCCGGGCGAAGGCCAGGGCCGTCGCCCGCCCCACGCCTGCCGAGGCCCCCGTGATCACCACGCTCAGCGCGCCCGTCACCATCTCCCGCGCCATCGCGCCCCCCCTTTCCATGCCGCCACCCGAGGGCCGCGGGCTTCACGGCCTGCGAACACATGGCCGGGTTCCGGGGTTGCGGGCCCGCCGCCGCACAGTCGCGGCATGATCCCGGCCGAGGCGGGCGGGGAGGGCCCTGTCAGTGCTGGTGGAACAGCGCGATCAGGACGCTCAGCGTGACCACCGACAGGGCCGAGGCCAGCAGCACCGTGGCGCCGGAACGGTCCATGCCGGTGGCGTAGCGGCGCGCCAGGATGAAGGCCGTGGCCCCGGTCGGCATGGCCGCCGCCACCACCGCCACGGCGGTGCCCAGCGGCGGCAGCTGAAAGAACAGAGCCGCGCCCCAGACTGCCAGCGGCAGCACCAGCAGCTTGATGGCCACGCCCAGCACCGCGTCGGGCCAGTCGCGCCGCAGGTTGAAGCTGGTCAGGCTCGCCCCCAGGCAGAACAGCGCCACCGGCGAGCCCGCCTGCCCCAGCAGGTGCAGCAGCCGCCGGATCATGTCTGGCGGCGGCGGCAGGAAGATCGACCAAAGCCCGCCCAGCGCCACCGCCAGCAGCATCGGGTTCTGCACCAGGGAGGTCAGGGTGGAGCGCAGGATGGCGATGGGCGAAGCCTTCGCGTTCATCCCGATCTCCGCGATCACTGTGGCGATGGGCAGGATCAGGATGGAATGGAAGGCCAGGATCGCCAGCAGGTTCCGCAGCCCCTCCGGCCCGAAGGCGGCGAGGATCAGCGGGATGCCCACCATCGACAGGTTGCCGAAGCTGGCATCCAGCGCCACCAGCCCGGCCTCCTGCAGCCGCAGCCCGCGCAGCCGCCGCGCCAGCACCACCGCCAGCGCATAGACCGGCAGGCAGGCGGAGAAATAGGCGATCGAGACGGCCAGGGTCGGCCCCAGCCCGCCGGAGGTCGAGGCCCCCTCGAAGAGCAGCGCCGGCAGGGCCAGCATGAAGACGAAGTCGTTCAGCCCGCGCACGCCCTCGGCCGAGATCCGGTTGGTCAGCCGGGCCAGGTAGCCGAGGAGGATGGTGATGAAGACCGGGCCGATGATCGAGAGAACAACTGTCATCGCGCCCCTGGCATCCCCATCGTCACCGCTCCATCCATCCCGGCCCTGTTCCGCCGGGCCAGCCCCGGCCTAGTCCGGCCTAGTCCGCCGTAGCAGGATCCGGGCCGCCGAGATCGGCCACGAAATCGCCGAGCCAGGGATTGCGCTCCCGCCGTGTTCGCGCCGCCGCCAGGATGCCGCGCACCACCGCCAGCGTGTCGGCGAAGTGGTCGTTCACCAGCACATGGTCGAAATCGCGCCAGTGCGAGGCATCCTCCAGCGCCGCTTCCATGCGCCGGGCGATCTCCGCGTCGCTGTCCTGCCCCCGCCCGCGCAAACGGCGCTCCAGCTCCGGCAGGCTCGGCGGCAGCAGGAAGACGCCCACCACGTCGTCCGGCAGCGCGGCGCGGATCAGCCTGTGCCCCTGCCAGTCCACGTCGAACAGCACGTCGCGCCCGGCGGCGAGCGCCTCCAGCACCGGGGCGCGGGGCGTGCCGTAGCGGCGGCCATAGACCGTGGCGCTTTCCAGCATCTCGCCCGCCCGCTCCATCGCCTCGAACTGCTCCGGCGTTCGGAAGTGGTAGTGCACGCCCTCCACCTCGCCGGGGCGCGGCGCCCGGGTGGTGGCGCTGATGGAAAGCGACAGCGCCTCCTCCTGCTCCAGCAGGGCGCGGGAAACGGAGGTCTTGCCCGCCCCCGAGGGCGCCACCAGCACCAGGCAGAGCCCGCGCCGCAAACGTTTCACCGCCATCCCCGCCTCCCGCGCATCACCCGGCCCAGTTTCTCATTCGACATTGGCGGCCTGCTCGCGCAGCCGCTCCACGGCGGCCTTCAGCTCCAGCGACAGGCGCGTCAACGCCAGCGAGGCCGACTTCGCCCCCAGCGTGTTCGCCTCGCGCCCGAACTCCTGGGTCAGGAACTCCAGCCGCCGCCCGACCGGCGCGGTTTCCCGCAGCAGGGCCCGCGCCGCCTCGACATGCGCGCCGAGCCGGTCCAGCTCCTCCCGCACGTCGGAACGGCTGGCCAGCAGCGCCACCTCGGCGGCGAGGCGCTCCTCCGGCACCCGGCGCTCGCCTTCCAGCAGCTCCGACAGGGTCGCCATCAGCCGCGCCTTCTGCGCCCTGGGCTGCCGCGCCGCCTCCTCCACCGCCTGCTCGCGCAGCGCGGCGATCTCGTCGAGCAGGGTGGACAGGATGGCATGCAGCTTCCGCCCCTCGGCGCGGCGCGCTCCCCGGAGCGCCTCCAGCGCCGCCTCGAAAGCCTTGGCCACCAGCGCCCGCCGCGCCTCGTCGGCGGCCTCGTCCGGCTCCGGGACCTCGGTCCGCAGCACGCCGGGCAGGGCCAGCAGCGCCTCCGGCCTGGGCGGCGGAGCGCCGGGGATGCGTGCCGCCAGCTCCCGCGCCAGACGCAGCACCCCCTCCAGCGCCTCGGGGTCGGGGATCAGCCGGAGCGAGCGGTCCTCCCGCTTCACCACCAGCGTGGCGCTGATGTTGCCGCGCCCGAAGCGCCGCGCCGCCTGCTCCCGCAACGGGGTCTCCAGCCCCTCGAACCCGTTGGGCATGCGCAGCCGCAGGTCGAGCCCGCGCCCGTTCACGCTGCGCACTTCCCAGGCGAGGCTGGCACCATCCGGCAGCATGCCGTCAATGCGGGCGAAACCGGTCATGGAGTTGATGGACATGGCGCCGTCCATGACGTGCCGCCGCGCCCGGTGCAAGCTCGGCGCCGAGTCCGGCGGCGGGAATCCGCCATGCGGAAAGGGCCGGGCCACAGGGCTTCCGGTCCCTGCCCGGTGGCGGGACACCCCCGGGAACAATTCGATGGAAGGATCGCGCGCGATGGGACGGAACGATGCCTGGAACTGGCCGTCCGTGGCGCTCACCGGCGCCTCCTCGGGTCTGGGCACGGCCTTCGCCCTGGCGCTGGCCCGGCCCGGGCGGCGCCTGCACCTGGCCGGCCGCGATCCCGCGCGCCTCGCCGCCGTGGCGGATCGCTGCCGCGCCGCGGGCGCCAGGGTGACGGAAGCCGCCTTCGACGTGCGCGACGCCGATGCCGCGCGGGGCTGGATCGCCGCCGCCGGGGCGCTGGACCTGGCCATCGCCAATGCCGGCGTCTCGGCCGGGCCGGGCAAGGGCGGCGGCGAGGATGCGGAGGCGGTCGCCCGGATCTTCGCGGTGAACCTCGCCGGTGCGCTCAACACCGCCCTGCCGGCGCTGGAACAGATGCGGGGCCAGCCGCCTGGCCCCGGCGGCATCGGGGGGCGCGTGGCGGTGGTGGCCTCCATCGCCGCCTTCGTCGCCTCGCCGGGCGCCCCAGCCTACTGCGCCTCCAAGGCGGCCTTGCAGCGATGGGCCGAGGCCACGGACGCCACCACCCGCCATGGCGGCGTCCGGGTGCATGCCCTCTGCCCGGGCTTCATCCGCACGCCCATGACGGCGCACAACGACTTCCCCATGCCGGGATTGATGACGCCCGAGGAAGCGGCCCGGAAGGCCCTGGACGGCATCGCCCGGGGCCGTGGCCGGATCGCCTATCCCTGGTTCCTCTATGCCGGCGCGCGCCTGGCGGGCGCGTTGCCGGTCCGCTGGCTCAGTGCCGCTCCGGCGAAGGGGCGGGGATAGCCGCTTCTCCGGCTGACTTCCCAGGCATCTTCCCCTGGGCACGCCGGGCGAAGACGTTCAGCCCCTCCACCGCCGCCGCGAAGGCCATGGCGACATAGACGAAGCCCTTGGGCACGTGGAAGTGCAGCCCCTCGGCCACCAGCACCATGCCGATCATGACCAGGAAGGCCAGGGCCAGCATCACCACCGTCGGGTTGTGCTCCATGAAGCGCGACAGCGCGTCCATCGACAGCAGCATCACCGTGACGGAAACCAGGATCGCCACCACGATCACCCACATCACCTGGGTCAGCCCGACCGCGGCCAGGATGCTGTCCACGCTGAAGACCATGTCGATCATCACGATCTGCGCCACGGTGGTGCCGAAGCTCGCCATGACCTGACCCGCCGCCTTGCTTTCCGCCTGCGCCTCAGGGTCCACCCGGTGGTGGATCTCGATCACCGCCTTGCCGATCAGGAAGAAGCCGCCGGCCAGCATGATCAGGTCCTTGCCCGAGACCTCCTGCCCCAGCACGGCGAAGAGCGGCTGCGTCAGGGTGATCAGCCAGCCCACCCCGGCCAGCATGCCCAGGCGCAGCACCACCGCCAGCCCCAGACCGATCAGCCGCGCCGGGCGGCGCCGGTCCACGGGCAGGCGGTTCGACAGGATGGCGATGAAGACGAGGTTGTCGATCCCGAGGATGATCTCCATGCCCGTAAGGGCCAGGAGGGCGACGATGATCTCCGCATCCATGGAAAATACGCATCCTGTCTGTGACGGCGGCCTAACGCAGCGTTCCAGGACAGGTTACGGATTATTCATCCGACCTGTCCCATCCGGCGGCGCTTCTCAAGGTGCCGCGGTACCCGGCACCGCGGCGGGGGAGGTGGGCGGCGTCCGCGTCAGTGCCCGCCAACGGGCCACGTTGCGGTTGTGCTCCTCCAGGCTCCGGGCGAAGACATGCCCCCCCGTGCCATCGGCGACGAAGTAGAGCGCATCCGTATCGTCCGGATGCAGCACCGCCTGGATCGAGGCGAGGCCGGGCGAGGCGATGGGCGCCGGCGTCAGCCCCCGGTTGCGGTAGGTGTTGAACGGATGGTCCCGCTCCAGGTCGGCCCGGGTCAGGCCGCGGTCCAGCACCCCGCCATCCGCCGCCGCATAGGCCACGGTCGGGTCGGATTGCAGCGGCATGCCCCGGCGCAGGCGGTTGATGAAGACCCCCGCCACCTTGGCCCGCTCCTCCGCCTTGCCCGTTTCCCGCTCCACGATGCTGGCCAGGATCAGCGCCTCGCGCGGCGTGGCCAGGGGCAGGTCCGGTGCCCGCTTCTCCCAGGCCTCCGCCAGCGCCTGCCGCATGGCGCGTTCCGCCCGGCGAAGCAGCCCGGCCCGGCTGTCCCCCCATTGATAGGCATAGGTGTCCGGCAGCACCGCCCCTTCCTCCAGGGCCGGCACATCGCCGGTCAGGCCCTCGGCGGCATTGATCAGGGCGGCGATCTGGCTGGCGTTCAGCCCCTCCGGGATGGTGAGGCGGCGCTGCACCGGCCGTGCCTCGCGCAGCACCTCCAGCACCTCGCGCAGCGAACCATGCGCCGGGAAGAGGTATTCCCCGGCCCGCAGCGGCCCCTCCTGCCGGGTGGCCCAGGCGGCCATGGCAAAGCCACGCTCGTCCCCGATCGCTCCGGCGTCCCGTAGCGTATCCGCGATGGCCTGGGTGCCGCCCGGCGGGATCACGATGGCACGGGCTTCGGCGAGCGGCCCGGGCGCCTGGTAGCGGTTCCAGGCCCACCAGCCCGCACCTCCGCCAAGGAGGGCCAGCACGAGCAGCGACAGCAGGAGGATACGCAGGAGACGCAAGCGGCGGGCCCAACCTCGTTTCGGGGGAGAGGGAGGGACGGTCCGGTTCCTGTGCGGCCGCCCACGGGCACCAGTCCGGCGCCGATGGGCCGGAAGCTAGTGGAGAGGGGCGGGGAGAAAAAGAGCCGCATCGGCAAAGATACATGCCGGTAACGCGGCGGTGGCCGGTCCTCGCGGTCCGGCCACCCGGTCCCTCGCGGAGAGGGGCCGGGCCGTCAGGTCCCGTGGTGCTTCAGGGCGCCCGGCGGAACAGGATCGAGGCGTTGGTGCCGCCGAAGCCAAAGGAGTTCGACAGCGCCACGTCGATCCGCCGCTCCTGCGCCGCGAGCGGCACGCGGTCGATCGCGCTGGGCTTCGAGGGCTCGTGCAGGTTCAGCGTCGGCGGGGCCACATTGTCGCGGATGGCGAGGAGCGAGAAGATCCCCTCCACCGCGCCGGCCGCGCCGAGCAGGTGGCCGATGGCCGACTTGGTGGAGGACATCGCCACCCGGTCCGCCGCGTCGCCCCACATGCGCTCCACCGCCTCCAGCTCCAGGTCGTCACCCATCGGCGTGCTGGTGCCATGGGCGTTGATGTACTGGATGTCGCCGGGCGTCATGCGCGCCGAGCGCAGGCAGGCCTTCATGGCGCGATAGGCACCGTCATGGCCCTCGGCCGGGGCGGTGATGTGATGGGCATCGCCGGACATGCCGTAGCCGATCACCTCGCCATAGATCTTTGCGCCCCGCTTCTTCGCGTGCTCCAGCTCCTCCAGGACCAGGACGCCCGCGCCCTCGCCCATGACGAAGCCGTCGCGGTCCTTGTCCCAGGGGCGCGAGGCCTCGGTGGGACGGTCGTTGAAGCCGGTGGAAAGGGCACGGGCGGCACAGAAGCCGGCCACGCCGATCTCGGCCACCGCGGCTTCCGTGCCGCCGGCCACCATCACCTCGGCATCGCCCAGCGCGATGAGACGCGCCGCGTCGCCCAGGGCATGCACGCCCGTGGCGCAGGCGGTCACCGCGCTGTGGTTGGGCCCCTGGAAGCCATAGCGGATCGAGACATGGCCGGAGGCCAGGTTGATCAGCGCGGAGGGGATGAAGAAGGGCGAGATCCGCTTGGCCTTGCCCTGGCTGATCAGCAGCGAGGTCTCGTAGATGGCGGGAAGCCCGCCGATGCCCGAGCCGATCATCACGCCGGTGCCCCAGCGGTCCTCGTCGGTCTGCGGCACCCAGCCGCTGTCCTCGACCGCCTCGGCAGCCGCGACCATCGCCAGATGGATGAAGCGATCCATCTTCTTCTGGTCCTTGACCGGGATCCATTCGTTCAGATCCAGGCCGCCCTCGGCGCGCGTGCCGGCCGGCACCTGGCCGGCGATGCGGGCCGGCAGGTCCTTCGCGTCGAAGGAACTGATCGGGCCGATGCCGCTTTCGCCTGCGAGCAGGCGCTTCCAGACATGTTCCACGCCCAGCCCGAGCGGGCTGGCGATCCCCATGCCGGTGACAACCACCCGCCGGGGCTCATTCAACTGACCGAGCACTGCGCTTCCCCCGGAGAACCCAGACCGCCTCAGGCGGTCTTGTGCTCCTCGATGTACTTGATGGCGTCACCCACGGTGGTGATCTTCTCGGCCGCGTCGTCGGGGATCTCGACGCCGAAAGCCTCCTCGAAGGCCATCACCAGCTCGACGGTGTCGAGGCTGTCGGCGCCCAGGTCGTCGATGAAGGAGGCGCCCTCGTTCACCTTGGACTCCTCGACGCCCAGGTGCTCGACAACGATCTTCTTCACCTTGTCGGCGGTTTCGCTCATGCGCGGCTGCTCTCTCTGTAGGTGGCGGGATGGCACCCGCCTGAATTCCGTGCCGGCCGGAAACCTGTCCCGGAAATGAACCGGGGACAATCGGTGCGGCGCAGGCGGGGGGCCTTATCACGTAAGTTTCGGGTGGCCTAGGGGATAGAAAGGGCCGGACGCCATTCCCCTGCCACGATCCCCGGCCAGCGTGGCAGCCTTGCCCCATCCCGTGCCGCTCCGAATCGGAAAAGGCCGGCGGGGTGGGCAGGGCGGCGCGGGCGGATTCCCCGCCACGGCGCCGCCCGGGCAGCTCAGATCATCGCCATCCCGCCGTTCACATGCAGGGTCTGGCCGGTCACCCAGCCGGCCTCGTCGGAGGCCAGGTAGGCCACGGCGGCGGCGATATCCTCGGGCTCGCCCATCTTCTGCATGGGAATCCGGCCCATGATGGCGCCCTTCTGGGCCTCGTTCAGCGCGTCGGTCATGGCGGTCTTCACGAAGCCCGGCGCGACCACGTTCACGGTCACGCCGCGCGTGGCGACCTCCTGGGCCAGCGACTTGCTCATGCCGATCAGCCCGGCCTTGGCGGCGGCGTAGTTCGCCTGGCCCGGATTGCCGGTGACGCCGACGATGGAGGCGATGGAGACGATCCGCCCCGAGCGGCGCTTCATCATCCCGCGCAGCGAGGCCCGCGCCAGCCGGAAGGGCGCCGTCAGGTCCACCTCCAGCACGTCCGACCAATCCTTGTCGCCCATCCGCAGGGCCAGCCCGTCGCGGGTCAGCCCGGCATTGTTCACCAGGATGTCCAGCCCGCCGAGCTCGGCCTCGACCTTTTCCACCAGCGCCGCCGGCGCCTCCGGGTCGGAAAGGTCGGCCGGGATCACCGTCACGCGGTCGCCCAGCGCCTCGGCCAGGGCGGCGAGCTCGCTCTCGCGCCGGCCGGTCAGCGCCACCTCCGCGCCCTGGGCATGCAGCGCCCGCGCGATCGCGGCGCCGATGCCGCCCGTGGCGCCCGTGACCAGCGCCGCCTTTCCGTCCAGTCGGAACATGGTAACCGCTCTCCTCAGTCCGGAACCCGCCGCGCGGGCGATCCGCGTTGTGCCGGCTTTCCCGCCGGCCCTGTCCCTGGTGTGCTCCCCGTGGCCCCGCCGCCCATGGGAGGGCGCCGGCCCTGCCCGGAAGGGGGCGGGACGCCTCGTCGGGCGCCGCCATGGCGATGCCGGAACGATGCCGTGCCGGCTCTGTAGCGCCTGGGGCCGGCCGAGGCGAGACGCGCCGGGAAAGGCGCTCAGAGCGCCTTCAGCACCGCCTCGATCTCCGCAGGCGTGCCGCAGGCCATGGCCGCGGCCTCCGGCGCGTTGCGCTTCATCAGCCCGGTCAGCACCTTGCCGGCACCGATCTCGACGAAGCGGTCGCAGCCCATCTCCACCATCGCCGCCACGCTCTCGCGCCAGCGCACCGATCCGGTGACCTGCCGCACCAGCAGGTCGCGGATCTGCGCCGGGTCGGTGACCTTGGCGGCGGTCACGTTGGCCACCAGCGGCACGGCGGGGGCCTGCACGGCGGCGCCTTCCAGCGCCTCGCCCATGGCCTCCGCGGCCGGCGCCATCAGGGAGCAGTGGAAGGGCGCGGAAACCGGCAGCAGCATGGCGCGCCTGATCCCCTCGGCCTTGGCGATCTCGATGGCGCGCTCGATGGCGCCCTTGTGGCCGGAGATCACCACCTGGCCGCCGCCATTGTCGTTGGCCATCTCGGCCACCTCGCGCCGGCCCGTCTCCGGATCGACGGCCGCGCGCTCGCAGATGGCGCGGGCCTGCTCCGCCTCGGCGCCCAGCAGGGCGGCCATGGCGCCGATCCCGGCCGGCACCGCCTTCTGCATCGCCTCGCCGCGCAGGCGCAGCAGCCGGCCGGCGGTCGGCACGTCGAAGCTGCCGGCGGCAGCGAGCGCGCTGTACTCGCCCAGCGAATGCCCCGCCACCAGCGCCGCCTTGTCGCGCAGCACGAAGCCGCCCTCGCTCTCCAGCACCCGCAGGGCGGCCAGCGAGACGGCCATCAGCGCCGGCTGGGCATTGGCGGTCAGCGTCAGCTCCTCGATCGGCCCCTCGAACATCAGGCGCGACAGATTCTGCTTCAGCGTCTCGTCCACCGCCTCGAAGACTTCGCGCGCCGGCGCGAAGGCGGCGGCCAGTTCGCGGCCCATGCCGACGGCCTGGCTGCCCTGTCCCGGAAACACGAAGGCGAGGGCCATGGTTCACGCACCTGTGGTGTGAAGGGTGATCAGGAAGGGGAGGCGGGTAGCGGCCCCATCCTCCCCCTGTCAACAGCGGGGCCGGCCGCCGGCCGCCGCCTTTCCCCGGAGGCATGGCCATGCGGCGCCGCACAAGGCGGCCCCGCGGCGGGGCCTCAGCTCCGTGGCGGTGGCTCCGCCCCGCTTTCCGCCGGCATGCCTTCCGGAACCGTGCCCGCCGATGACGGCGTCGGCACCGGACGGGCGCGCTGCCCCAGCCGGTTCTCGAACACCACGAAGAACCCCGCCTCCCCGTAAGGTGCCGGCTTCACCCGGCCCTTTTCGTCCGCCGGCAGGCGCCGCAGCACCACCGCGTCCCGCACATTGCCGCCGATCGCCTGCACCAGCCCCGGCTGGTCCGACACCACCACGTCGCAATGCATCGGCCGGAAGGCCCCGGTTTCCGCCATCCGGTCGGTCCAGCTCAGCAGCTGGTTGCCGGTGGAGCGGTCGGCGCAGAGCAGGTCGCCGGGCTGCGGGGCGTACTCCCCGGGCTCGCGCGGCAGGAAGGCCGCCCCCTGCGGGTCCCAGGCGGCGCGCGAGAGCAGCCCGTCGATATAGGCGGCATGGCGGGCGGAAGGCGTGAAATCCGCCTCGCCCACCCCCGCCTGCTCCATCACGTAGCTGATGAAGGCAGCGGACCAGAAGGGATAGGCCCAGAGGGAAATGGACGGTTCCACCGGCGGCTGCCCATCCTGGGCCATGGCCAGCATCAGCGCGTCGTGCAGCCGCTGGTGCTGCCGCGCCACGCCCCGGTTGCCGGGCACCGCCTCCCAATAGGCCAGGACGCGGGGGAAATTGGCGGGGGAGGGGACCGCGTTGCCATCCAGCGCCGGCGCCCAGCCCGTCAGCACCAGCCTGCCCCACGCCTCCCATTCGCGCACCGCCGCATGGACCAGCGGCGCGCGGCCGGGATCGCGGATCTCGGGGATCAGCCGCTCCGGAGCGACGGCGGTGGGAGGAGGAGTGGCGCAGGCCATGGGGAGGAGGAGAATCGCCAGGATCGGGAGCTTGCGCACCGCACCGCCATAGCCTGCTGTCCCTGACAGCGCCTCCACCGCGCATGCCGCCACGGCCTCACATTGCGTTGAGCCGGTGGCCCCCTGGCCCAGCCGCCTCACGAAAAAGTGCCTGCTGACGGCGAACCCCCGCCCGAACCCGGCGCTTACCGCTTGAACCGCTCCTGGCACTGCGCCGGCGCGGCCAGCCCGCAACATCCCGCGGAGGTTCCATGGCGCAGCGGCGTTTCCCCCGATGGCCCTTCTGGATCGGCATCCCGCTGGTCCTGGTGTCGCTGGTCGTCGCCTTCTGGTCCTGGGACTGGTTCATCCCGCTGGCAGAGCGCCAGGCCTCGGCCGCGCTTGGCCGCAAGGTGACGATCGCTCACCTGCATGTGCGTCCCGGCCGCGTCACGGAAATCGTGGTGGACGACCTGCGCGTCGCCAACCCGGACGGGTTCGAGGCGGAGGAGCCCTTCGCCCAGGTGCCGCGCACCACCGTGCTGGTCGATATCATGGAGTACTGGCACCACCGCGCCATCGTCATTCCCTCGGTGACGGTGGAGCGCCCGCAGGTCGCCGCGCTGGCTCATCCGGATGGCCGCACCAACTACGCTTTCGACTTCGGCAAGCCGGCCGGCGAGGAGGCACCGAAGCAGGACAAGGCCGCCAGCGCCCCGCGCATCGGCGTGCTGCGGATCGTCGATGGCCATGCGCATGTGGTGAATCCGGCGCTGAAGGCGGATTTCCAGCTCGGCATCGCCACCCGTGACGAGGAGACGCCGGACCCACGCATCGCCGTGACGGCGGACGGCACCTATGCGGGCCAGCGCATCACCGGCGAAGCCCTGGCCGGCGGGCCGGCCTATTTCCAGAACGAGGCTCGCCCCTGGCCGATCGAGCTGAAACTCGCCAACGGCCCGACCAACGTGTCCCTGAAAGGCACGGTCAGGGACCCGCTGGCCCTGCAGGGCGCCGACGTGAACCTCGTGCTGCAGGGGCCCGACATGGCGCTGCTGCAGCCGCTGACCGGCATCCCCTTTGCCCGTACGCCGAACTACCGTGTCGCCGGGCGCCTCGACTACGCCGATGGCCGCGTACGCTTCCGCGACTTCGACGGACGCGTCGGCAACAGCGACCTGTCCGGCACCATCGCCGTCACCACCGGCGGCGCGAAGCCGCTGGTGGAGGCGGACCTGCATTCGAAGCAGGTGGACCTGGCCGATCTGGGCGGCTTCATCGGCGAGACTCCGGGCCGTGCCTCCACCCCCGGCCAGAGCGCGCAGCAGCGGCGGGAACTGGCCCGCGACGAGCGCAGCAGCCGGGTGCTGCCGGATACGCCGGTCAGCCTGCCCAAGCTGAACATGGCGGATGTGAAGCTGAACTACCACGCCGACAGCATCCGGGGCCGGCAGATCCCCTTCGACGGCATGGCCGTGGACATGACCATCGCGGACGGCGCGGTGCGGCTCAGCCCGGTCAGCTTCGCGGTCGGCAAGGGCCGCATCGCCGGCGAGATCGCCCTCACGCCTCAGGAGAACGGCGCCCTGGGGGCACGGGCGGACGTGCAGTTCCAGCGCGTGGACCTGTCGCGCCTGATGCAGCCCACAGGCTTCCAGGGCTCGGGACTGATAGGTGGCCGCGCGGTCATCGACGGCACCGGCAAGTCGCTCGCCGGGATCCTGGGCAGCGGCAACGGCTCCCTGACCCTGACCATGGCGGGGGGCGGCAATCTCAGCGCCCTGCTGGTGGACCTGTCCGGCCTGCGCCTGGGCAATGCCATCCTGTCCTTTCTCAAGCTGCCGGACCGGACCCAGGTGGAATGTTTTGTCGGCGACTTCGCCCTCCGCCGCGGCGTGCTGAACACCCGCGCCCTGTTGCTGGACACGGCGGACGTGCTGATTTCCGGCAAGGGCACGGTGGATCTGGGGCGGGAAAGGCTGGACTACAGCATCCGAAGCGACTCCAAGCATTTCACCGTGGGGCAACTCCCGGCACCGATCACGATCGGCGGAACCTTCCGTGACCCCGCGGTCGGCATCGATCCGACCGAAGGCGGTGTCCGGGCCGGCGCCGCCGTCGGCCTCGGCTTCCTGGCCGCGCCGCTGGCGATCCTGCCGACGATCCAGTTCGGCATCGGCGACGACAACCGCTGCCAGGGCCTCATCGCGCGCGGCCGCAAGGCCGGCTGAGAAGGCCGGTTTCCCCCTGGCGGCACCGGGTGGTATTCCCGGGGCCGCCACGATCGGGCGCGCCGTGCCTCCGAAGACCCATTTCCGGCGATTGCCGTGACCCTTTCCGCCTGCTGTCCTTCATCCCGCCAGACCGGCCTCGCCGGCCTGCTTCTCCTGGCCCTGCCGTTCCTCCTGCCCGGCGGCATCGCGGAGGCGGCCCCGCGCGACCGCCCGGCCCGCGCCCTGCGGCTCTCGCCTTCCGAGATGCAGGCCCTTCAGCGCTGGCTCTGCCCGAACGGCGGCCGTCCGATGCCCGGGCGGCCGGGCCGCTGCGACGGGCGCGGCAGCAGGCTGGCCACCGGACCGGGCCGGGGCGGCGATGACGGGGCGGTGTTCGAATGGTTCCAGGGCCTGCCCCCGGCGCGGCGCCAGCAGCTCGCATGTCCCGAGGGCACGAAGCCGGTCCTGGCCCGGGATCATGCCGACACGGTGCGCTGCCTGCCGGGCTGACCGCCAGGGGCGGCGCGGTCAGCCCGCCGGGTATTGGATCGCCACCACCTCGATCTCCTCGCTGCCCTGGGGTGTGCGCAGGCGGGGCAGGTCGCCCACGCGCCGGCCCAGCAGGGCGCGCGCCACGGGCGAGACCCAGCTGATCCGGCCCAGGGAAAGGTCGGTCTCGTCCACGCCCACGATGGTCACGGTGACCTCGCTGTCATCCTCGCGCGCATAGGTGACGGTGGCGCCGAAGAAGACCTGCTCGCGCCGCGCCTGCTCCGCCGGATCGACCACCTGGGCCTTTTCCAGCCGCTTGCGCAGGAAGCGCACCCGCCGGTCGATCTCGCGCAGGCGCCGCTTGCCGTACTGGTAGTCCGCGTTCTCGCTGCGGTCGCCCAGCGAGGCGGCCCAGGACACCACCTCGACCACCTTCGGCCGCTCCACGTCCCAGAGCCGCCGAAGCTCCTCGCGCAGCGCCGCATGGCCGGCGGGCGTCATGTAGAAGGGCGTGCCCGGCGGCATGCCGGGCGGGGCCGCGTCCTCGTCGTCCTCGTCGGTGGCGGACATGCTTTCCTCTTCGCCGGATCGTGGCCATGCCCGGCGCCGGGGCGTTCAGCCCGGCCGCCAGGCCCGGTGATAGGGATGGCCCGTGCGGATGCACTGGGCTCGGAACAGCGCCTCGGCCAGCAGCCCCCGCACCAGCATGTGCGGCCAGGTCAGCCGCCCCAGCGAGATCCGGTGGTCCGCCCGCGCCAGCACCTGGGGGTCCAGCCCCTCCGCCCCGCCGATCAGGAAGGCCAGCGGCCGTGCGGCTTCCTCCCAGCGCGCGGTCAGCCGGGCGAGCGCCTCGCTGTCCGGCATCTCCCCGCCCAGGTCCAGCGCCACGGCCAGGGCGCCGTCGGGCAGGGCGGCGAGCAGGGCCTCGCCCTCCCGCCGCCGCATCTCCGCCGGGCTGCCGCTGCCCTCGGCGAATTCCTTCAGCACCAGGGCGGGCCGCAGCCGGGCGTTGTGCTGGGCAAAGAGCGCCGCCTCCGGCCCCGGCTTCGCCCGGCCCACCGCCAGCAGCAGCGGCGGGCGGGCCGTCAGCCTTCCTCCCCGACCGGGGAGGCCTCTTCCTCGCCGGGGCTGTGCGGCCCCCACATGCGCTCGATGGCATAGGTCTCGCGCGCCTCAGGCTTGAACAGGTGGATCACCAGGTCCCCCGCGTCGAGCAGCACCCAGTCGGGCGAGGTCTCGGAACGGATGCGCTTCACCCCTTCCTTCTCCAGCGCTTCCTCGACATGGGTGGCCATGGCCTGGATCTGGCGGTCGGCGAGGCCGGTCGCCACGATCATCCGGTCGGCGAAGGAGGAGCGGGTGGCGATGTCCAGCACCACCACGTTCTCCGCCTTGTCGTCCTCCAGCGAGGCGACGGCCGTGGCCACCAGCCGCTCCAGCACCGGCGGCGCGACCTTCTTGCGTGGCGCCCTGGCGCGCGCCGCGGGGGGGCGCACCTCCGGCCCGGCCGCGACCTGCGCCTTGCGGGAGGTCGTGGCGGCCGTCTTCGGCGCCGCCGCCTTCGCCGCAGGGGCCTTCGTGGCAGCCTTCGCCGCCGTGGCCCTCGCGGAGGCCTTCACCGCGGCGGCTCCGGCAGGCGCGGCCTTCCGGGGGGTCGCCTTGGCAGGGGGGGCCTTTTCCGTGGCCGTGGCGGCCTTGCGGCGCGTCGCGGGTGCCTTGGTGGCCCCGGTCTCGCTCTCGTTCCTGGGGGTGCGGGCTATGGCCGCCTCCTCTCCGTCATCGGGTCATCCAGCGGAAACGCCACGCTGGCCCCGTCCCGGCGCCAGCGTCCATTCCGTATCGTTCAGTCGCCGCCGGCAGGCCAGCCCGGATGATGGCCGTTGCTCCGCAGATCCGTGGAGCTCAGGGCATTCTCCCGCGCCGGGATCAGCGTCCAGCCGGCATGCCGTCCGGGCGGCCCGGCCAGGAGCTGTCCCGGCCGCCGCCGCCAGTGGCGTAGCACGGAGGCTGCCTTGCCGTGCAACGCCTTGCGTGTCCAGCCCGGACGCGGCAGCACCGCCAGCGGCGTGTGCCGGGCCAGCCTTTCCCAACCCCCCCAGCGGGGCAGTTGCCACAGGTTGTCCGCCCCGATCACGAAGACGAAGCGGGCACGGGGGAAGCGCCGCCGCAGCTTGGCCAGGGTGCGCTCGGTGCGGCGGTAGCCCAGCTTCGCCTCGATCCCCGTGGCGATCACCTGCGCGCCGTCGGCGATGGCCCGCGCCGAGGCGAGGCGCTGCTGGAAGGGGGCCATGCCGCGCGGCGGCTTCAGCGGGTTGCCCGGCGAGACCAGCAGCCAGACCGCATCCAGCCGCAGCGCCCGCAGGGCGATCCGGGCCACGTGCTCGTGCCCCTGATGCGCCGGGTTGAAGGAGCCGCCGAGCAGCCCGATGCGCCGGCGCCGGTTGTCGCCCCAGGCCCCAGGCTCCGCCAGTTGCCGTCTCAGGACCGTCGCTCCCCAAGGGGCAGGGAAGGCGGCTTGGACGCGTGTTCGTGCCGGGGCGGCGGAGGCATCAGGGGCGTGTCACGGGACGGGGGCAGGCCTGGGCTCAGGGACGGGTCTGGCCACTGCCCAGGACCTGGTAGCGCCAGGTGCAGAGCTGTTCCGCTCCGACCGGGCCGCGCGCGTGCAGCCGGCCGGTGGCGATGCCGATCTCGGCGCCGAAGCCGAACTCGCCGCCGTCGCAGAACTGGGTGGAGGCGTTCCACATTCCCACCGCCGAGCCGATCCCGTCCAGGAACTGCCGCGCCGCGGATTCGTCCTGCGTCACGATGGCCTCGGTATGCTCGCTGCCATAGCGGGTGATATGGGCGATCGCGTCCTCCACCCCGTCCACCACCTTCACCGACAGGACGGCGTCCAGCCATTCGGTGGCGAAATCCGCCTCGGTGGCGGGCTTCAGATCCGGCAGGATGGCCCGCGCCCGCGCGTCGGCGCGGAAGTCGCAGCCCAGCGCCCGCAGGTCGCCGATCAGCAGCGGCAGCAGCGAAGGCGCCACGGCGGCATCGATCAGCAGGGTCTCGGTAGCGCCGCAGATGCCCGTGCGGCGCATCTTGGCATTGGCCAGGACGGCGCGCGCCATCGCTTGGTCGGCGGCCTCGTGGACATAGGTGTGGCAGAGCCCCTCGGCATGGGCGAGGACGGGCACCCGCGCCTCCTCCATCACGCGCGTCACGAGCCCCTTGCCGCCGCGCGGGATGATCAGGTCGATCAGCCCCGAGGCGCGCAGCATGGCGCCCACGAAGGCCCGGTCCGCGGAGGGCGCGATCTGCACCGCCGCCTCCGGCAGCCCGGCCGCGCGCAGGCCCTCGGCGATGGCGGCATGGATCGCCCGGGCGGAGCGCAGGCTCTCGCTGCCGCCGCGCAGGATCACGGCCGAACCCGCCTTCAGGCAGATCCCCGCCGCATCGGCGCCGACATTGGGCCGGCTCTCGTAGATCATGCCGATGACGCCCATCGGCTGCGCCACGCGGCGGATCACCAGCCCGTTGGGCCGGGTCCATTCGCTGATCACGCGGCCGACCGGGCCGGGCTGCGCCGCGATCTCCTCCAACCCCCGGGCCATAGCCTCGACCCGGGCGGGGTTGAGGGTCAGCCGGTCGCGGAAGGCGTCGGTCAGCCCCTGCGCAGTGTCCAGGTCGGCGGCATTGGCCTCCAGGATGGCGTCCTGCCGCCGCCGCAGCGCCGCCGCCGCCGCGCGCAGCGCCGCGTCCCGCGCCGGCCCTGGCAGACGCGCCAGAACCCGCGCGGCGGCGCGGGCGTCACGGGCGGCATCGGCGAGCTGGGCGGAGGCGCTGTCGGGCATGGCGTTCATGGTGCTGCGGGGTTAGCGCGTCCGGCGGCGGCGCGAAAGCTGGCGCATGACAGAGTCGTGGCAAACGGGACCAGGAAAGTCCCGGACAGGCACTTCCGGGACGGAATAGAAACGAAATCGTAAATAACAACTTAAAGTTGATATTAAGATGGGTTACTCTCGCGCCATGGTGACCAAGCTCCACGCCCCTCCGACCCGTTTCGCAGGCTGGCTGCTGCTTTCCGCGGCCATCGCGGTGATGGCCGGCGCCGTGGCGGCCTCGCTGGGCAACCGGCAGAGCCTGTCCCTGGAAAGGGAGATGGAGCGGCTGCGGACAGAAAGCGCCGAGGCCAGGCAACTGACCATCGCCCTGCTGGACGGCGAATCCGCCCTGCGCGCCTATGCGCTCTTCGGGCTGGTGCAGGACCAGCTCCGCTTCGGCCGGGCGGCGGAGCTGCTGGAGAGCGGGGAGTTCCGCCGCATCGCCAGCCTGGTGGATTCGGCCCAGGAGGACACCGGCAGCCCGCCGATCCTGGGCCCGATCACGCGGATCGTTGCCGCCCGCAAGGACATCCTCGACCGGCTCCAGGCCGGGGAGCGCGAGACGGTGATCGAGGAAGGGCGCCGCGGCCTCCTGCAGGCCCAGGGCGAGACGGTCCGCCTCGCCCTGGAGCGCTTCGTCCGCCTGCGCGTCGCACAGGTCGAGCAGGCCGCGCGCGGGATGCAGCGCGTCCAGGCGCGGATCCTGGTGCTGGTGATGCTGGGGGCCGGGCTCTGCCTGGGCGCCCTGGCCATCGCCTGGTGGCAGATCGCGCGCCACGGCCGGGCGGAGCAGGCCGTCCGGCGGGAGATGGACGTCCGCCGCGCCGAGATCCGCAGCCTGCTGCGCATGAGCGACATGCTCCAGGCCTGCCAGACCGAGCAGGACATCCGCCGGGTCGTGCTGCACACGGCGCAGGAGGTGCTGCCGGGCGTGCCCGGGGCGCTCTACGTCTTCAACAACAGCCGCGACCGGCTGGACTGCACGGCGGTCTGGCCCGAAGGGACGAAGCTCGCCAGCGTGGACCATTTCTCGCCGGAGAACTGCTGGGCGCTCAAGCGCGGCCGCCCGCACCGCCACGGCCCTGGCGCCGACATCCCCTGCGAGCACGTCGCCCTGGGGCTTCCCGGCCTGGAGATCCCGATGACGGCGCGGGGCGAGGTCTATGGCGTGATGCAGTTCGGCGCCGCCGTGTCCGGCCTGCCCGATGCGCCGGAGCCGCAGCGCGACCTGGCGGTGGCGCTGGCGGATGGCGTGTCCATGGCCCTGGCCAACCTTTCCCTGCGCGAGAAGCTGCGCAACCAGGCGCTGCGCGATTCGCTGACCGGCCTCTACAACCGCCGCTTCCTGGAGGAGGTGTCAGAGCGCTTCGCCGGCCAGGCCGACCGCCGCGGCGCCCCGGTCGCGGTGGTCATGATCGACGTGGACCACTTCAAGCAGGTCAACGACCGCCACGGCCACGCCACGGGCGACGCGGTGCTGCGCGCCCTGGCCGTGCTGATCCAGGGCGACCTCCGCCGGGGCGACGTCGCCTGCCGCTATGGCGGGGAGGAGATCGTGCTGCTGATGCCGGATTGCGACGCGGAGAACGCCTGCCGGCGGATGGAGGAGATCCGCGAGCAGGTGCGGGCGCTGCACCAGGGCACGGATACGGTGCTGCCCCGCGTCACCATCTCCGCCGGGGTGGCGGACATGCCGGCCCATGGGCAGACCATCGCCATGGTTCTGAAGGCCGCCGACGAGGCCCTCTACACCGCGAAGCAGTCGGGACGCGACCGGGTGCAGATGGCCCGGCTGCTGAAGCCGGAAGACGGCGCCGAGCCGCCCAAGGGGGCGCCCAGGGAAGCGCCCAGGGAAGCACCCAGGGAAGCGCCCAGGCTGGAGATCGCCCGGCTGAGATAGGCCCGCCGCGCCCCGCCGGAGGCGTGGCCACGTGACGGGAAGGGGCGTCGCGCGTTGCTGTTTCGCGCCCTGCCAATCCGGCAAGGCGGCGCGGGCGGGAAGGGATGGCGGGCATGACACTGGAACTGCGGCTTCTGGCATGGACGGTGGTGCTGGGCATCGTCCAGCTTCTGCTGACGGCCATGGGGACCACGGCGCAGAACGGACTGGCTTGGTCCGCCGGGGCAAGGGACGAGGAGCGCCCGCCCCAGGGCATCGCCGCCCGGCTCCGCCGCGCGCAGTCCAATCTGATGGAGACCTTTCCCTTCTTCGCCGCCGCGATCCTCGCCGCCCATATCGCCGGGCGGGAAGGGGCGATGACGGCCTGGGGTGCCCAGATCTACTTCTGGGGCCGGATGGTCTATCTGCCGCTCTATGCCGCCGGCGTCCCCTGGCTGCGCAGCATCGTCTGGGCCGTGTCGATGCTGGGCCTCGTCCTGGTCCTTCTGGCGGTGCTGCTGCCGTAGGAGCGGGGCCCCCACGGCAGCACGGGCGGCCAGGAAGGTCAGTCTGGCGCCACCACCAGCCCGCTCGCGGCAACGGTGACCGTGCCGGGCCCCGACATCACCACCGGCTGCGACAGCGCCATGAAGGTCAGCGGGTTGCCCCCGGAGGCGGCGTCGAACAGGCCGAGATAGCCCAGCGTCCCGGCGGCGGCGGTGAAGGTGAAGCGCAGCGCCTCGGCATTGCTCTGGCTGCCGGTGCCGTTGAAGGTAACGCGCTGGCGGGCATAGCCGGTGCCTGCCGGTTCCCCGGTCACGCCGCCCGTGGCGCTGCCGGCGCTGCCCAGCGCGGCATAGACCGCGCCCGGTGGGGTCGGCGCCCGGCCGCACAGGGTCCGGGCCAGCATGTCGCGGGCATAGTTGGTCAGGTCGCTCATGGAGAAGCCCTTTCTCAGCTCTGGTTGACGAGGCCCTGCAACTGCGTATCCGGCAGCCGCGAGGGGAGGTACTGGAGCAGCCGGACCGAGCCGTTCAGCGCCCGGTTCCAGCCCCCCGATCCATGCCCGGGCAGCAGCCGCGCCAGCCCTGCGGGCAAGGTGGCCGCCGCCGTCTGGACGGATCCGCCGGTCATGCAGGCCGACTGGCTTCCGGGCGCCCAGGCGAAGGCCGCCCGGAAGGCGGTGCCGGGCACCATGCTGCCCAGCGTCATCACCGCGCCGCTGGCGCCGCCGCGCTCGATCTCCGCGGTCAGCGCCGTGCCGGTGTTGCGCAGGATCAGCCGGTTCGCATCGGTGCCGTCGTCGATCTGCCACAGGCCCTGGGGCAGCCCGGCGGGCGAGGCCTGCGGCAGGCTGGCGGCGACCAGCAGCGTGCCGCTGCCGCCATAGCCGCCAGCCGGCTGGCACAGGAGCTGGTCCGCCGCCCGGGTCTGCGCCACCCGGCTGCCCGCCGGCGGCAGGACCGGCGTGGTGGCGAAGGTCGCCTGTTCCAGCTGCGGCAGAGAGACCCGCAGGGTGAAGTTCATGGCAACGCCGCTCGGCACGTAGGCCAGCACCGAAGGGACGATGCTGGTCGTGCCGCCGACCGTGAGGGTCCGCGTGCAGGCGACGCGCTGCGCGGCGGCTGTCGCGATGATGCCGGCATCCGTGGCGGGCGAGCTGTCGCCACCGCGCTCCTGCATTCTCAGGCGGAGATTGCCGCCGCTCGGGAGGCTGCCCGCCACCAGGGCGATGTTCATGGCGCAGGTCCAGCTCTGCCCGGACACCGCGGCGGCGCCGCCCACCTGTTCCGGCATGACGACGCAATAGCCCGCCGCCGTGCTGGTGCCGGCGAAGTTGCAGTCCAGATAGGGCGCCCCCGCCTCCACCCCGGTGGACAGGGTCCGGGTCAGGCCCGTGATGGCGGTGACCGTCCAGTACCCCGGCACCGTCCCGGGCGAGCCCGCCACGGCGCCTTCCATGCGCGGGTTGCGGATCGCATTGGTCCGCGCCTCCTCCACGATCAGCCCGCCCGATGCATCGAAGCGCGGCTGGCTGGCGGCCAGTTCCAGATAGCTGCCGGCGGCATCGTAGCCGCCGGCGGTGGAGCCGCGTGTGACGGCGAGCGAGCCGTGCAGGCTGCGCGGGCCGATCAGGGTGAGCCAGGAGGCGCTGCCTCCAGCCTCCACCCCGAGCGCGGCGGCGACGATCCCCAGCATCAGGCCGCGCCCGCCCCGCTGAGATGGCAGTACCGGGTGGTGGTGCCATCGGGCGAATAGGTCAGCAGGCTCGCCACGCCATTCGCCTTGATCTTCGTATAGCCCTCCGAGCTGACCGGCGCGCTGCCGGTGAAGTTGCTGAGCGCCAGCGCCAGGTCGGCGCCGCTGCGGTTGACCACCATGCAGGAGAAGCCGAGCCCGACCGCGTTGTAGTCGATGCCCAGGCTGGTTCCGGCATTGGCCAGCAGCAGCCGGTTGTTGTGCACGGCGAAGCCCAGCGCCGTCGCGGCGGACAGCACCACCTGCGGCAGCCGCCGCTCGGTGAACTGGCCGTCCACATAGCTCTTGGTTGCCGCATGCATCGGCGCGCTCGGCGCCGCGGTCAGCAGCAGCGTGCCATCGGCCGAAAGGCGCAGCCGTTCGACCATGCCCGCGCCCTGGCGCAGCTCCAGCACCAGCGTGCCGGCTTCCGTGCCGGCGGCGATGCTGTCCGAGATTCCCGCCAGCCGGGCATAGGTGGTCTCCACCGCGCCGCTGTTCATGCCGTTGAGGTGGAGGTAGCCGAGCCGGTCGCTGGCCGCCGGGCTGGCCGAGATCCGCCGGATCTGCACCACCATCGGCGCGGTGGCGTTGCCGGTGGTGCCCAGGTCGATGCCGCCATTCGGGTTCACGCCCGGATCGCCGCCCAGGCCGAGATTGCCGCCCGCCTGTCCGGCGGAGATGAAGTAGGCCGCCTGGTCCGCAGGATTGGCGAGGTTGATGCGCGCGCCCAGGCTGGCGGAGCGGCGGCGCACCGTCATCGTGCCGTCGGGCGCGATGTCCAGCCGCCGGGTCGGGCCGGCGCTCGCGCTCGGCACGGTGTGCAGCTCCAGGCTGCCGCCCGCGAGCTTCGCCACGCCGGAGGAGTCGCGGTTGCCGCTCATGCTCAGGCGCTGCATGGCGGCGTCGCTCGCGGCCTGGAAGGTCGCGCTCCGCAGGTCGCAGCCCAGCAGCGTCAGGTTCTGCGCCTCGCTGCCAAGATACACGACATTCGGGTTGCCCGTGCCGTACAGGTTGCCGCCGGTGGTGAGGTCGCAGGCCTCCAGCGTCAGCGCGCCGCGCTGCAGGTCGATGGTGCGCAGCGTGCCGCCGTTCACCACCGCGCCGACGATGTGGTGCTGCTCGGTGGAGGAGACCGGGTCCAGCAGCACCGTCCGGCCCTGAGAGGACAGGAAGCCACCGATCCACTTGGTGCGGAAGGCGCCGATCGTGCTGCTGCCATCGGGGGCGGTGCCGCCGCCGCCCGTGATGCGCAGCCCCACCGTCAGCGGATCGGCCACGTCCAGGTGATTGTCCACCGAGCAGTCGATGCACTGCGTCGCCTGCACGTTGTGGCCCAGGTTGAAACCTGTGTCGTAGCCATAGGCGAAGCAGTTGGTGAACTCGGCCACATCGGCGTATTCGAGATGGAAGGCCGTGCCGGTACGGCGGTTGTTCCAGATCCAGACCTTGCCGCCGCCGGTATAGCCGCTGGCATAGGCCGTGCCGTTGAGGTCGAAAGCATTCGCCGAGACGACGGTCACGGTGAAGCGCCCGTTCGCGGCGGCCAGGCCCAGGCACCCGGTCAGGTTCACCATGTCGCCCGTCACCAGCCCATGCGCCGTGGCGGTGGTGACGCGGATCGCGCCCGAGCCATTGCCCGCGACGGCCGACACGTCGCGGCTGTTCAGCGCCACGCCGTCGATGTTGCCCGTCAGGAAAGGCCAGAAATGCACGTTGTGCACGCGGGTGATGTCGTAGGAATGCCGCAGCCGCAGCCCGTTGCGGTTGTCGCCCGCGATGTCGTCGATTCGCAGCCGTGCGTTGTAGTCGCTGAGCACCGCGAGGTCGAAGCCCAGGATCAGCAGGTTCGACAGGCGCACGTCGGAGCCGTTGCCGTTGGTGCCGTCGCCGACCGTGACCGCGGTGCCGGCGAAGCCCGCCACGAGGTTGATGCCGGCGCGCATGTCGGCCGGCGCGGCGAGGCCGGTGCGCAGGATCGCCACGCCCTTCAGCCCGGCATTGCGGCGCAGCCGGATGGTCTGCGCCGGATCGAGCAGCAGGGCGTAGGGCACGCCGCCATAATCGCCTGCCGCCCGTTGCGCGCCCGTGGAGAGCGCGCCCGAGAGCACCACGTTCGGCCTGATGTCCAGCCCTGCGGCGGCGAGCCGGTAGCGCCGCGGCCCCAGCAGCACCGTGCCGCCGCCCTGTGCCGAAGCGGCGTCGATCGCCGCCTGGATCGCGGCGGCGTCGTCCGCCATGCCATCGCCCCTGGCGCCGTAGTCGCGGACATGCAGCGGCCGGTCCGCCTGCATGGCGCTGCGCCACTGCGCCACCGTGGCGCGCCGCGTTTCCGGCGTCGCGCCCTGCACCACGGGGCTGAGGTCGCTGTCGGAGAAGATGGCGGCGGCGGGAAGCTGGCTGATCTTCGCGTCGGGCATGGGAAATCCTGTGCTGTGTGGGGAGGCGTCGCGGGGAGGGGCAGGGGGGGTCAGAGCAGCAGGCGGTCGCCGCTCTCGGTCAGGAGCGCGCCGCCCGCCTCGGCCAGCAGGCCGGGGCCCAGGCTCACGGAGAAGGCCGGGGACAGCAGGAACAGCGCGGGATCCACGGCATCCTCGGCACGGACGCGGTAGCCCGTGCCGATCGCCGGGCTGTCCAGGCTCGCCATGGCCCGGCCGCCGCCGACCGCCGCCGTGACGGGGCCGGAGACCGTGCCGCCGCCGGCATCGACGATCCGGAACACCAGGCTCGCGACCGGCCCTTTCACGCTCGCGCCCAGGCTGATCGCCGTGCCCCAGGGAATGGGGGAGGCGACGGCATCGATGCGGATCGCGCGCAGCACCGGCAGCGCCGTGACGCCCAGGCCGAAGCGCATCGTCCCCTGCCGCGACAGGGCCAGCGGCGCCGTGCCCGTGTCCAGCACCAGCCCGGCGCCCACCGCCCTGCCCGTCCGGACCGGCAGCAGCGAGAGCCCGTCGCCGCTCTGCAGCAGGATCACGTCGCCTTCTCGCAGCCCGGCGGCCGCGGCGAAGTAGCCGGTGGCCAGCACCGCGCTCCGCGTGTCGGCGGTCCTGTAGTACCAGAGCGTCATGCTGCCCGTGCTGGCGAGCGTGAGCAGGCTGGGGCTCGCGAAGGCCATGCGATCTCCTCTTGCGGCACAGCGAGGCGGGGCGCGCCGTGGATGGCCGTGCGCCCGGACATGCGGGATGGGATGGGCAAAGCCCCGGAAGGCGTGGCGGACCCGCCGGGGATCAGTCCGGAAGGGTCAGGACATGCGGGCGGTGACCGCGATGCCGAAGCGGCCGGCTGCCGTGCGGCTCAGACGCAGGGGCGCGGAGACCGAATCCAGCACCAGCCCGTTGCCCACGGCGCCCGCCTCGCGCATCGGCAGAAAGGACATCCCATCCGCCGAATGCAGGATCACCACATGCCCCGGCAGCAGCCGGTCCGTGGCGGCCGCGAAATATCCGCTCGCCAGCACGGCGGCCCGGCTGTCGCCGGTGCGGTAGTCCCAGATCGAGAAGGAGCCCGCACTGACCAGTGCGGTAAGCGAACTGGCATCGAAGGACATCGGCGCTCCCTGGACGGAAAGCCGCGCGCCCGCGCCCCGGCCGGCGCGCGGGCGCGCTCCGTCGGAAAAGGTGGGCAGCGGCGGGTGAGGGGGGTGCCGGGCGGACATGGCTCGCCCGTTGGCCGCTTCTCCCTAGAGGAATAAAATCCTCATGTCAACGAATTTATTCCTATGGCACGCACTGTTCCGCCCGCCTCGCCGCTGTTCTACGCTCGCCCCGCATCCCCCGACCACGGAGCCACAACGCCTCATGCGCCTGCCCGTGCGCCCACGCCGCCTCGCCCTCGCCCTCGGCCTCCTCCTGCCCCTGCTGGCCGCGCTGGCCCTCGTCCCGGCGGCCCGGGCGCAGGAACGCGTGATCAACGTCTACAACTGGACCGACTACATCGACCCGAAGGCCATCGAGCGCTTCCAGGCGGAAACCGGCATCCAGGTCCGCTACGACGTCTTCGACAGCCTGGAAACGCTGGAGGCCAAGCTGTCCGCCGGCCGGTCGGGCTATGACGTGGTGGTCCCGACCTCGGAGCCCACCTTCGCCCGCCTCGTCCGCGCCAAGGCCCTGCGCGCGCTCGACCGCGCGCAGATCACGAGCTTCGCCAACCAGGACCCGGCGCTGCTCCAGCGCGTCGCCAGCAGCGATCCCGGCAACGCGCATGGCGCCATCTATCTCTGGGGCACGATCGGCCTGGGCCTGCGTCCGGAGAAGATCCGCGCCCTGGCGCCCGACGCGCTGCTCGACAGCCTCGACCTGCTGCTCAGGCCGGAAAACGCGAAGCGCATCGCCGGCTGCGGCATCGCCTTCATGGACAGCGGCATCGACGTCATCCCCTCGGTGCTGCACTGGCTCGGAAAGGAGCCGAATTCCGGCACGGCCGAGGACCTCGCGGCGGCGGAGAAGACGCTGCTGGCCATCCGCCCGCATGTGCGCGCCATCATCTCCTCCGGCGCCCTCGCCGACGCGCTGGCGAATGGCGAGTACTGCGCCGTCTTCGGCTATTCCGGCGACGTCATCCAGGCGCGCGTCCGGGCCGAGGCGGCGGGCCGTGCCGAGGGGTTGACCTATGTGCAGCCGAGGCAGGGCGCGCAGCTCTGGTTCGACATGCTGGCCATTCCCGCCGACGCGCCGCATCCGGAGGACGCGCAGCGCTTCATCGACTTCCTGCTGCGGCCCGAGGTCATCGCCGGCGTCACCAACCAGGTGCGCTATCCCAATGCGGTGCCCGCCTCGCGCCCCTATCTCAGCCAGGCGGTTCTCGCCGATCCCAATGTCATCCCGTCGCCCGAGACGATCGCCCGCACCTTCACCGTCACCGCCCCGCCCCCTGCCGCCGAGCGTGCCCGCGCCCGGCTCTGGACCCGCTTCAAGGCCGGACGTTGAGCGCACCGCTGCTGCGCCTGTCCGGCCTCACCCGCCGCTTCGGCGCGCTGGCGGCGCTGGACGGGCTGGACCTCGCCATGCCGGCGGGCGAGTTCCTGACCCTGCTGGGCGGCTCCGGCTCCGGCAAGTCCACGCTGCTGCGCGTGGTCGCGGGCTTCGAGCGGCCGGATTCCGGCAGCGTGCTGCTGGACGGCGCCGACCTCACCCCGCTGCCGCCGCACCGGCGCCCGGTGAACATGATGTTCCAGTCCTACGCGCTGTTTCCGCATCTCAGCGTCTTCGACAACATCGCCTATGGGCTTCGCCGGGAAGGGCAAGGGCGTGCGGCCGTCGCGCAGCGCGTGGAACGCCTCGTGGCCCTGCTGCATCTCCAGGGGCTGGAAAGGCGCCGCCCCGACGCGTTGTCCGGAGGCCAGCGCCAGCGCGTTGCCCTGGCCCGCGCCCTGGCCCGGCGCCCGCGCCTGCTGCTGCTCGACGAGCCCCTGGCCGCCCTCGATGCCAACCTGCGCGAGCGCACCGGCTTCGAGCTCCGCGCCCTGCAACGCGAGACCGGCGCCGGCTTCATCATGGTCACGCACGACCAGGCGGAGGCCCTGTCCCTCGCCGACCGCGTGGCCGTCCTGGCCCAGGGCCGCATCGTGCAGATCGGCCCGCCCGCCGAGGTCTATGCCCGCCCGGCCACGCGCTTCGTCGCGGGCTTCCTGGGTGCCGCCAATATCCTGGAGGGGCGCCGCACCGCCGGGGGCACGCTGGACAGCCCCGCCGCCGCCTGCACCCTTCGCGCCCCGGCGCCGCTGCCGGAGGGCACCACCGCCTGCGCCTTGCGGCCGGAAAGCCTGCGCCCGACGGAACGGCAGGGCGAGAACACCGCCGCCGGCACGGTCGAGGAAGCCGCCTTCCGGGGCGGCGACAGCCTGGTCCTGCTCCGCCTGCCCGGCGGCGCCACCCTCCGCGCCGCGCTGCCCGGCCCGCCGCCGGAACGCGGTGCCTTCCTGCGGCTGGGCTGGGATGCCGCCGCCGTGGTCCCGCTGGCCGGGTGATGCGCCGCCTCTTCCTGCCGCCCGTGGCGCTCTGGCTCGCCCTGCTGGTCGCGGCGCCGCTGGCCCTGCTGCTGGTCCTGGCCCTGTCCTGGCAGAGTGAGGGCCTGCCGCCCTTCGACCCACCCTGGAACGGCCAGGGCCTCGACACGGACAACCTCGCCCTGATCCTGGGCGATCCCTATTACCGTGCCGCCTTCCGGCAATCGCTGGAACTGGCCGGCATCACGGCGACGCTCTGCCTCCTGCTCGCCCTGCCCATGGCGCTGGCCATCGCCCGCGCCCGCCGGTCCCGCCTGCTGCTGGGCCTCGTGCTCCTGCCGCTCTGGACGGGCTTCCTGCTGCGTGTCGGCGCCTGGATCGGGTTGCTGCGGGACGAGGGCTGGATCAACGGCCTGCTGCGCGGCCTCGGCCTGATCGAGCAGCCCATGGCTCTGCTCTACACCCCGCTCGCCCTCTATCTCGGCATGGTCCATGCCTACCTGCCTTTCGCAGTGCTGCCGCTCTACGCCGCCTTCGCCCGCATGGACCCGTCGCTGGAGGAAGCCGCCGCCGATCTCGGCGCCGGGCCGACCCGTGCCTTCCTCACCGTGACCCTGCCGCTGGTCCTGCCCGGGGCGCTGGCGGGCTTCCTGCTGGTCTTCATCCCCGCCGCCGGGGAATATGTCGTTCCGGAGCTGCTCGGCCCGCCCGGCGCCCTGCCGCTGGGCCGCGCCCTCTTCATTGAGTTTTTCCAGAACCGTGACTGGCCTGTGGCCGCCGCCCTGGCATGCGCCCTGCTGGCGCTGCTGCTGCTGCCCATCCTACTCTTCCAGCGCCTGGGAAACCGGGAATGAGCCTCCCCGCCTGGGCCCGCATCGGCCTCTGGCTCGGCCTCGCCTTCCTCTGGCTGCCGGTCCTGCTCCTGGTCCTCTATGCCTTCAGCGCCGATCCCGTGCCCTTCCGCTGGGGCGGCCTCTCCCTGCGCTGGTTCCGCGAGCTCGCCGCCGACGAGCGGCTGCTGGAGGCCGCCCTCCTCTCGCTCCGCATTGCCGCCGGCGCCGCGACCCTGGCCATGCTGCTCGGCGGGGCCACCGGCTGGCTGCTGGCACGCGGCGGCACCTTCCGGGGCCGCGCCCTGCTCGGTGCCCTGTCCGGCGCGCCGCTGGTGCTGCCGGAGGTCGTCACCGGCCTTTCCCTCCTCCTGCTCTTCGTCGCGCTGGAGGCCGCCACCGGCTGGCCGCGGGGCAGGGGCGCCGGCACCATCCTGCTGGCCCATGCCACGCTGGGCGCCGCCTATGCCGCGGTGATCGTCCAGGCCCGCCTGGCCCGCGGCGGGCGGGAGCTGGAGGAGGCCGCGGCCGATCTCGGCGCCACGCCCGCCACCGTCTTCCGCACCGTCACCCTGCCGCTGATGGCGCCCGCCCTGGCGGCCTCCTGGCTGCTCGCCTTCACCCTCTCGCTGGACGATGTGGTGCTGGCCAGCTTCCTGTCCGGCCCCGCTTCCACCACCCTGCCGGTGGCCCTCTTCTCCATGCTGCGCCTGGGCATGACGCCCAAGGTCAACGCGCTGGCCGTGCTGATCCTCGCCGCCGCCGGCCTCGCCCTGCTGCTCGCGGCAGGCCTGACGCGCGCGCGGGTTGCCCGGGGCAGGGGCGGCGACTAGGGTTCCGCCGCCTTTCCTCCGACCCCGAAAGCTCCGGAAGACCCATGACGCTGACCGCCGAGCGGATGGACCGCATCTCCCCGTCCCAGACCATCGTCGTCACCCAGAAGGCCCGCGCCCTGAAGGCCGCCGGCCGGGACGTGATCAGCCTCAGCGTCGGCGAGCCGGATTTCGAGACCCCGCAGAACATCAAGGACGCCGCGATCAAGGCGATCCAGGACGGCGAGACCCGCTATACCGACGTCGCCGGCACCATGGCGCTGCGCAAGGCGGTGGCGGCGAAGTTCGAGCGGGACAACGGCCTGACCTACAAGCCGGAGGAGATCGTCGTCTCCACCGGCGGCAAGCAGGTGATCTTCAACGCCATGCTCGCCACGATCGACGAGGGCGACGAGGCCATCGTGCCTGCCCCCTGCTGGGTCAGCTACCCCGACATCATCGCGCTGGCGGGCGGCAAGCCGGTGATCGTCCCGGCCGGGCAGAACCAGGGTTTCAAGATCACCCCGGAGCAGCTGGAAGCCGCGATCACGCCGAAGACCAAGTGGCTGATCCTGAACAACCCCTCCAACCCGACCGGCGCCGCCTATTCCGAGGCGGAGCTGAAGGGGCTGGCCGAGGTGCTGCTGCGCCACCCACAGGTCTGGATCTTCACCGACGACATCTACGAGAAGCTGGTCTATGGCGACTTCGCCTTCAGGACGATTGCCCAGGTGGAGCCGCGCCTGAAGGACCGCACCGTCACCATGAACGGCTGCTCCAAGGGTTATGCCATGACCGGCTGGCGCATCGGCTTCGCCGGCGCGCCGCTCGCGCTGATCAAGGCGATGGACAAGCTGCAGGGGCAGAGCACCTCCAACACCTCCTCCATCTCCCAGGCCGCCGCCGTCGAGGCGCTGAATGGCCCGCAGGAGAGCGTGGAGACCATGCGCCTGGCCTTCGAGCGCCGCCGCGACCTCGTCGTGCGCCTGCTGAACCAGGCCCCCGGCATCCGCTGCGCCACGCCCGATGGCGCCTTCTACGTCTTCCCCGACATCGCCGGCTGCCTCGGCAAGACCACCGCCTCGGGCAAGCGGATCGAGACGGACGAGGATTTCGTGACGGCGCTGCTGGAGGATGAGGGCGTCGCCGCGGTCCACGGCTCGGCCTTCATGTTCCCCGGCCATTTCCGCGTCTCCTACGCGACCTCCGACGCCGTGCTGGAAGACGCCTGCGACCGCATCAAGCGGTTCTGCGAAGGGCTGAACTAGGCCCCTGTCCGGCGAGACCCGCCTTCCGTCCGGGAGGCAGGTCTCGCCCGGTCCCACCACCTCCCGCGCGTCCCTCCGTTCCCAACCCGCCTCCTGCCGAGACTGATCCGACCATGCCCGCCCTCGCCACCCGCCTGACGGAAATCCCGGTCGCCCCCTCCGTGGCCATGTCCATCAAGGCGCGCGAGATGAAGGCCCAGGGCCATCAGGTCATCAGCCTCACCGTCGGCGAGCCCGATTTCGCCACGCCCCCGCACGCCATCGAGGCCGCGAACCGCGCCGCGCTCGAAGGGCTGACCAAATATCCGCCGCAGGATGGCATCCGCGCGCTGAAGGAGGCGATCCAGCGCAAGTTCCGGCGCGAGAACAAGCTCGACTACGCGCTGAACGAGATCATGGTCGCCAATGGCGGCAAGCAGATCATCACCAACGCCTTCCTCGCCACATGTGACGCCGGCGACGAGGTGCTGATCCCCTCGCCCTGCTGGATCAGCTACGCCATGCAGGCGAAGCTGGCCGGCGCCGACGCGAGTTTCGTCTCCTGCCCGCAGAACAGCGGCTTCAAGCTGCGGCCGGAGGATCTGGAGGCGGCCATCACGCCGAGGACCAAGTGGCTGGTGCTGAACTTCCCGAACAACCCGACCGGCGCCGCCTGCTCCCGCGCGGAGATGCAGGCCCTGGCCGAGGTGCTGCTGCGCCACCCGCAGGTCTGGATCATGTCCGACGACATGTATGAGCACCTCGTCTATGACAACTTCGAGTTCTGCACCATCGCCGAGGTCGAGCCCCGGCTGAAGGATCGCGTGCTGACGCTGAACGGCGTCTCCAAGACCTATGCGATGACCGGCTGGCGCATCGGCTATGCCGGCGGCCCGGCGCCGCTGATCAAGGCCATGGTGACGATGCAGGGCCATCTCACCGGCGGCGTCTCCACCGTCGGCCAGGCGGCGGCCACCGCCGCGCTGGAAGGGCCGCAGGATCTGGTGGCCGAGCGCGCGCATGCCTATCGCGAGCGCCGCGACTTCCTGGTCGAGAGGCTGAACACGATCCCCGGCATCGCCTGTCACAAGCCCGAGGGCGCCTTCTACCTCTTTCCCAACATCGGAGGCTGTCTGGGCCGCACCACGGCGGGCGGCAGGCATCTGGAAACGGACACCGACTTCGCCATGGCCCTGCTGGAGGAACAGCACGTCGCCACCGTCGCCGGCGCGGCCTATGGCATGAGCCCGTATCTGCGCCTCTCCTATGCCACGGGCATGGAGCAGCTCGCCGAGGCCTGCGCCCGCATCGACCGCTTCTGCCGGGGCCTTTCGTGAGCGACGGCGGCGCCATCATCCGTCCCGTTCGGATCCGCGAGGGCGCCGACAGCGACGCGGAGGGCTTCATCCGCCTGATCGGCGAGGCCTGGGCGGAATACCCGAACTGCATCCTGGACGTGGACGGCGAGAATCCCGAGCTTCGTGCCCTGGTCACGCATTTCGGCAAGGTGGGCGGCGCCGTCTGGACGGCCGATCAGGGCGGCGAGGTGGTCGGCATGGTCGCCGTCCGCCCGCTCGGCTCCGACAATGCCTGGGAGATCTGCCGCGTCTATGTCCGCCGCGACCAGCGCGGCACTGGCCTGGCGCACCAGCTGCTCGACCTCGGCGAAAGGCGCGCGCTCGATGCCGGGGCGGAGCGCCTCGTACTCTGGACGGACACGCGCTTCGACGCTGCCCATGCCTTCTACGAGAAGCGGGGCTATGTCCGCTCCGGCTCGATCCGCATCCTGGACGACATTTCCAACTCGCTGGAATTCCGCTACGCCAAGCCGGCCCGCGGCCTCGTCGTGGAGGCCCTGGATGCCGCGGCCGCCGCCAGCGCCGAGCGCCGCCTCGCCGCCATCCTGGTGGCCTGCGTCGCTTCCGGCGCCTCGGTCTCCTTCCTGCCGCCGCTCCCGAAGGAGACGGCGCGCTCCTTCTGGCGCAACGTTTCCTCCGACGTCGCCACCGGCAAGCGCCTTCTCCTCGCCGCCTGGTCGGAGGGGCAGATCGCCGGCACGGTGCAGCTCGTCCTCGACACGCCGGCCAACCAGCCGCACCGTGCCGAGATCGCGAAGCTGCTGGTGGACCCGGCCTTCCGTCGGCGCGGCATCGCCCGCGCCCTGATGCGCAAGGCCGAGCAGGCGGCGCGCGGCGTCGGCCGCCGGCTGCTGACCCTCGACACCCGCAGCGACGGCCCGGCCGAGGCACTCTACCACGAGATGGGCTGGACCGAGGCGGGCCGTATCCCCGGCTATGCGCTCGATGCCCAGGGCGTGCCGCACGGCACCACCCTGTTCTGGAAGGCCCTCTGAGCCACCCGCCCCCGGCCGCCGCCTTTCCCGGCCCGGCTGGCCCGCCGCCCGGGCTTGCGGGCGCCGTCCGGGCAGCGTCCTATGTCCCTGCCGCAGGAGCGAAGGACCCCGACCATGCGCCGATCGCCGCCGCCCGGATGCCGGGGCCGCTGAGATGGGACCCGATACCGGCCTCCTGAACGCCGGCCTGCCCGGTGGCGAACCCGTCTCCCCGCTGCCGCCGGACCTGACGGGCCGCATCTCTTTTCTCTGTGCCGGGTCGGAGAAGGCGGTCGCCGCCCGGACCCGCCTGATCGCGCGCTATGGCGATGCCCAGCCCGATGAGGCCGCCGTGGTCGTGGCGCTGGGCGGCGATGGCTGCATGCTGGAAACGCAGCACAAGCTGCTGGGCCGCAACCTGCCGGTCTATGGCATGAACTGCGGCAGCGTCGGCTTCCTGATGAACGAGTTCCGCGGGGACGACCTGCCGGAGCGCCTCGCCGCTGCCCAGGCGGCGGTGCTGCATCCGCTGCGGATGCTGGCCACCGACGCCAGGGGCGAGACGCAGACCGGCCTCGCCATCAACGACGTGAACCTGCTGCGCGAAACGCGCCAGGCCGCCAAGATCCGCATCACCGTGGACGGCAAGATCCGCCTCGCCGAGCTGATCTGCGACGGCATCCTCGTTTCCACCCCGGCCGGCAGCACCGCCTACAACCTTTCCGCGCATGGCCCCATCGTGCCGCTCGGCGCCAACCTCCTGCCGCTGACGCCGATCAGCGCCTTCCGCCCCCGCCGCTGGCGCGGCGCGCTGCTGCCCTCCGAGTCCGTGGTGATCTTCGACATCCTGGAACACGAGAAGCGCCCCGTCGCCGCCGTGGCGGACTACACCGAGGTCCGCGACGTGACCCGTGTCGAGGTGCGCGAGGACAGGAGCGTGGCGCTGACCATGCTCTTCGATCCCGATCACGGCCTCAGCGAGCGCATCGTCGCGGAACAATTCACGGTCTGACCCTACAAGAATCTGTCATTCCCGCCTCATTCGCCTTGCGCCCGCCACACTTCCCTCGGAAGAGGAACGCCTCATGGCTGACGTGATTCCAGAGGCTGGCCTGCCGCCTCTCCCCGGTCCCGAATCCGCCCTCTTCCTCGATTTCGACGGCACGCTGGTCGAGATCGCGGCGCGCCCGGATCTCGTGGTGGTGCCACCCGACCTGCCCTCGGTGCTCCAGCGCCTGTCCGTCGCGCTAGGCGGCGCGCTGGCGATCGTGACGGGCCGGGGGCTGGAGGTCGTGCGCGGCTTCCTGCCCGTTCCCGGCCTCGTCGTGGCCACCGAGCACGGGGCGGTGCTCGATCCGTCGGACGCGGCCTCGCCGCCGCTGCCATCCCCGCCCGCCGCCTGGCGGGAGGCCGCCGACCGCTTCGCCGCCGCCCATCCCGGTGCCCTGGCCGAGCACAAGCGCCACGGCTTGGTGCTGCATTACCGCCTGGCGCCTGAGGCCGGCGAGGCCGCTCATGCCCTGGCGGAAGCCATGGCGGCCGAGCTGCCGGACGACTTCCGCGTCGTCCCGGCCCATGCCGCCTACGAGGTCCGCCCGCGCTTCGCCGACAAGGGCAAGGCCGTCCACCGCCTCATGGCCCGTGCCGCCTTCGCGGGGCGCAAGCCGATCTTCGTGGGCGATGACGTGACGGACGAGGACGGGATCACCGCCGCCTATGCCATGGACGGCATCGGCTACCGTATCCCGGAGGACTTCTCCGGTCAGCCCGCGCGCTTCCGCGCCTGGCTCGCCCGGGCCGCGGATGCGCTGGAGGCGGGGCAGGGACCGCGTCCGGCCGGCGGGGGCTGACGCACCCCCATGACGCCGCCAATGCGAAACCGCGCCTGTCCGCGCGTCGTTCTTCCCATGGGGAAGCGGTTCATTTCACCGATCGGAATGATCAGGAAGATCTGGGAGGAGGGACTGTGGGACGCCTAGTCGTCGTATCCAACCGTGTGGCCGTGCCGAAGCGGGACGACCCCCCGGCGGCGGGTGGCCTCGCGGTTGCCCTCAAGGAGGCCTTCAAGGCCTGCGGCGGCATGTGGTTCGGCTGGAGCGGCCATGTCGTCGGCGAGGAACCCGGCCCGGCCAAGACGGTCCGGCGCTCCGGGGTGGACTACACCGTCTTCGACCTGACGGACGACCAGTACCGCGGCTTCTATGTCGGCCATGCCAACGGCGTTCTCTGGCCGCTCTTCCACTTCCGCCTCGGCCTCCTGACCTACGACCGGCAGCAGGCCGAGGTCTATCGCGACGTGAACCGCGAATTCGCCCGCCGCCTCCTTCCGCACCTGCGCCCGGACGACACGATCTGGGTGCATGACTACCAACTCATTCCCCTCGGTGCCGAATTGCGGGCCATGGGGGCGAAGCAGCGCATCGGCTACTTCCACCACATTCCTTTCCCTCCCTGGGCGCTCTTCTCCGCACTCCCCGATTCCGACCGGATTCTGCACGACCTGCTGGCCTATGACCTCGTGGGCGTGCAGTCGCGCCGCGACCTCCAGGGCCTGATCGACTGCATGAACCAGGGCACCGGCATGCAGGTGCCGGCTGACGAGACGGTCCGCTTCCGGGGCCGCGAAACACGGCTGCAGGCCCATCCCATCGGCATCGCCACCCGGGAGTTCAACGAGACTGCCGCCCGTGCTGCGCGCGGGTCGGAAACCCGCCGCCTCGTCGCCAGCCTCGGCCACCGTGACCTCGTGATCGGCGTGGAGAGGCTGGACTACACCAAGGGCCTGCCGGAGCGGCTACGCGCCTTTGCCGCCCTGCTGGCGGAATATCCGCAGCATCGCGGCCACGTCACCTATCTCCAGATCGCCGCCAAGTCCCGCGACGACATCGAGAGCTACCGCGACCTGCGGCGGGAGATCGACCGCCTCGCCGGCACGATCAATGGCGACTATGCCGATCCGGACTGGACGCCCGTGCGCTATGTCGCCCGCGCCCTGTCCCGCGACTGCCTTGCCGGCTTCTATCGCGTCTCCAAGGTCGGGCTGGTAACGCCGCTACGCGACGGCATGAACCTCGTCGCCAAGGAATATGTGGCGGCGCAGGACGCGGAGAATCCCGGCGTCCTCGTGCTGTCCCGCTTCGCCGGCGCGGCCGAGAACATGCCGGAGGCCTTGCAGGTCAACCCACTCGACCCCGTGGGCGTCGCCTCGGCCATCCACAACGCCCTGGAAATGCCCATTGAGGAGCGGCGGGAGCGGCACGCCGCCATGTATCGCAGGCTGGAAACCCAGAATGTCGGCGTCTGGGCCAGGGCCTTCCTGGAGGCGCTGGAAGACCCCGACGCGACGCGGGCCGAACCTCAGCCGGAACCGGATCTCAGGTCGCGGACCCAGTACTCGACCTCCTCGGCGGGCAGTTCGCGCTCCCACCGCGCCAGCACCCGCAGCGAACTCGCCAGTCGTGCCTTGTAGTCCGCCTGCGGCACCTCGACAGCGCCGAAGCGGGCGAGGTGCGAGGTCAGGAACTGTGTATCCAGTAGGGTGAAGCCGCCGCGTCGCAGGCGGATCACCAGATGCACCAGGGCGGTCTTCGAGGCATCCGTCTCGCGGGAGAACATGCTCTCCCCGAAGAAGGCTCCGCCCAGCCTGATACCGTACAGACCGCCCACCAGCCTCCCGTCCTGCCATGTCTCGATGGAATGCGCATGGCCGAGCCGGTGCAGCTCGTTGAAGAGCGCCTCCACCTCCGCATTGATCCAGGAATCCTCGCGGCCGGGGGCCGGGGCGGCGCAGCCTGCTAGCACCTCGGCGAAGGCCCGGTCCGCCGTCACCGTGAAGCGGCCGGACAGCACCGTACGCGCGAGACGGCGCGGCAGGTGGAAATTCTCCAGCGGCAGGATACCCCGCTGCTCCGGGTCCAGCCAGAAGAGCCGGTTGGATTCCCGGCCCTCCGCCATTGGGAAAAGCCCTGCGGCATAGGCGCGCAGGACAAGGTCAGGGGTGATCGCGATCCCGCGCCGGCTCATCGGCGCCCATCCTGGCACGGTCCGCGCCGCACTGCACCACCTGCCGTGCTTCCCGATTCCGGGAGCCGCCCTCCGGCGCCGTGCCGCCCCGGAAAAGTCCCGGAGCCAGGGCTCCCGGAGCGAGGGGGCGCAAAGGCCCGTCTCCCGGGCGGCACCACGCGCGGCCCGCCCGGAAGCGGAGGGGTCAGGTCCCCTCGACCTCGCGCGCCACGAACTTCTCCAGCCAATGGATCGTGTAGTCGCCGGACTGGAATTCCGGGTCGTCCATGATCTTCTGGTGCAGGGTCAGCGTCGTGTTGATGCCGTCCACCACCGTCTCGTCCAGGGCGCGGCGGGCGCGGGCGATCGCCTCCTGCCGGTTCGCGCCATAGACGATCAGCTTGGCCACCAGGCTGTCGTAATAGGGCGGCACGTTGTAGCCGGCATAGAGCGCGCTATCCATGCGCACCCCCAGCCCGCCCGGCGCGTGGAAGGTCGTGACCCGCCCCGGGCTCGGCGCGAAGGTCAGCGGGTCCTCGGCCGTGATGCGGCACTCGATCGCATGGCCCTGGAAGCGGATGTCCTTCTGCTCATAGCCGAGCTTCTCGCCCGCCGCGATGCGGATCTGCTCCTTCACCAAGTCGATGTTGCAGACCATCTCGGTGACGGGATGCTCGACCTGCAACCGGGTGTTCATCTCGATGAAGGCGAACTGCCCGTCCTGCCACAGGAATTCCAGCGTGCCGGCATTGCGGTAGCCGAGCTGCTTCAGCGCCGCCGTCACCGTGGTGCCCAGGGCTTCCCGGTCGGCGGCGGTCAGCACGGGGCTGCCCGCCTCCTCCACCAGCTTCTGGTGGCGCCGTTGCAGCGAGCAGTCGCGCTCGCCCAGATGCACCACATTGCCATGGTTGTCGGCCAGGACCTGCATCTCGATGTGCCGGGGCCGGTCGAGATACTTCTCCATGTACACGGCATCGTCACCGAAGGCCGCCTTGGCCTCGGTGCGCGCCACCTGCCAGGCTTCCTCCAGCTCGTCCGCCGAACGCGCCACCTTCATGCCGCGCCCGCCGCCGCCCGCCGCCGCCTTGATCAGCACCGGGTACAGGATCTGGTCGGCGATCTCGCGTGCCTCGTCGATGGAGGCCAGCGCGCCGGGCGAGCCCGGCACCAGCGGCACGCCCAGGCGCCGCATCGCGTCCTTGGCGGCGATCTTGTCGCCCATCATGCGGATATGTTCCGCGGTCGGGCCGATGAAGGTCAGGCCATGCGCCTCCACCATCTCGGCAAAGCGGGCATTCTCCGACAGGAAGCCATAGCCCGGGTGAATCGCCTCCGCCCCCGTGATGGTGGCCGCCGCCAGGATGTTGGCGACGTTCAGGTAGCTCTCGCGCGGCGAGGGCGGGCCGATGCAGACGCTCTCGTCGGCGAGGCGCACATGCATCGCCGTGGCGTCGGCGGTGGAATGCACCGCCACCGTGCGGATGCCCATCTCCTGGCAGGCGCGGTGGATGCGGAGCGCGATCTCGCCCCGGTTGGCGATCAGGATCTTGCGGAACACGTGGCCGCGTCCTTACTCGATCACCATCAGCGGCTCGCCGAATTCCACCGGGGTCCCATTCTCGATCAGGATACGGGTCACAGTGCCGGATTTGGTGGCCTTGATCTGGTTGAAGGTCTTCATCGCCTCGATCAGCAGCAGCGTCTGCCCGGCGCTCACGTGCTGGCCCTGGGTGATGAAGGGTGCCGCCCCCGGCTCTGGCGAGAGATAGGCCACGCCCACCATGGGCGAGGTCACCGCATTGGCATGCGACAACGGCGCTTCGGCGGCAGCCGGCGGCGGGGCGGAAACGGGGGCCGGCACGGCCTGCATCGCCGGGGCAGCCATCTGGGTCACCACCGGGGCGGCCACGGTCACCTCTCGGGCCACGCGGATGCGGCTGTCCTTCTCGACCAGCTCGATCTCGGTCAGATCGGTCTGTCGCAGGATCTCGGCGAGTGCCTTGATGGCGTCGGGGGAGAAGGAAAGGCCGCTCATGCGTCGTCGTCCAGTTCGTTCTGTGCGGTCGCCAGCATGTCCGCCATGGCCCGGAGTGCCAGGGCATAGCCCTGGGGTCCCAGCCCGCAGATCACGCCGGTCGCCGCGCGGGAAACGTAGGAGACATGCCGGAACGCCTCCCGCCGGTGGATGTTGGTGAGGTGGACCTCGATCACCGGCAGCCGGACGGCCACGAGGGCATCCAGCAGGGCGATGGAGGTGAAGGAGTAGCCAGCAGGGTTGATCACGATCCCGGATGCCCGCCCGCGGCATTCCTGAACCCAGGACACCAGCTCGCCCTCGCCGTTGGTCTGGCGGAAGTCGATGGCCAGCCCTTCCTGGTCCGCGACCTCGGCGCACAGCGCCTCGATGTCGTCGAGCGTATCGGCCCCGTAGATCTTGGGCTCACGGGTGCCGAGCAGGTTCAGGTTGGGGCCGTTCAGAACGGCGATCAGGGGCGGGGACAAGGTTGTGACCTCTTGAACCGCGCGGGGCTAGCAGGGTGCGAGGGATGGGGCAAGCACGGCCTGCATCTTCGCATATGCGAGAAACCCGCGGAGCCGCCTTCCGGGCTGCATGCGGGGTGCTTGCGTCCCGCCCGGGAGCGCGCCACATCCGACCCATGTCAGAGATCACCTCCGCCACCCGGCCGGACACGATCCGGGTCACGGTCAACGGCGAAGCACGCCACCTTCCGCAAGGAGCCAGCCTGGTCGCGCTGCTGGCCGAGCTGGGCCTCGACACCCGCAAGGTCGCGGTGGAGCGGAACGAGGAGATCGTGCCGCGCTCCACCTATGCCGCGACGCGGCTGGAGGCGGGAGATTCCCTGGAAATCGTGCACTTCATCGGCGGAGGCTGAGGCATATGGACGGTATTCGGACGGCGGATGACAGCTGGGAGGTGGCCGGCCGCCGCTTCCGCTCCCGCCTGATCGTCGGCACCGGCCGCTACAAGTCGCTGGAGGAGACGGCCGAGGCCATCGAGGCCTCCGGCGCCGAGATCGTCACGGTGGCGGTGCGGCGGGTGAACCTGTCCGACCCCGGTGCGCCGATGCTGCAGGATTTCGTGCCTCCCGACCGCTATACCTATCTCCCCAACACCGCCGGTTGCCACACCGCCAAGGATGCCGTCCGCACCCTGCGCCTGGCGCGTGAGGCGGGGGGCTGGAACCTGGTGAAGCTGGAGGTGCTGGGCCCGCCACCCTTCCTCTACCCGGACATGCAGGCGACGCTGGAGGCCGCCGCGGCCCTGATCGCCGACGGGTTCGAGGTCATGGTCTATTGCGCCGACGACCCGGTGGCGGCGAAGCGGCTGGAGGAGATGGGCTGCGTCGCCATCATGCCACTCGGCGCCCCGATCGGCTCCGGCCTGGGCGTGGCCAACCCCTTCATGATCCGCGCCATCAAGGAGCAGGCCAGGGTGCCTGTGCTGGTGGATGCCGGCATCGGCACCGCCTCCGAGGCCGCTTTCGCCCTGGAGCTGGGCTGCGACGCCGTGCTGCTGAACAGCGCCATCGCCCATGCGAAGGACCCGGTTCGCATGGCGCGGGCCATGAAGGCGGCGGTGGAGGCCGGACGCCACGCCTTCCTCGCCGGCCGGATGCCGCGCAACTACGCCGCCGACCCTTCTTCCCCGACCGGCGGCCTGATCCGCTGATCCGTGGCCGGGGGAGGGGCTGCGCCCGTCTCCCGGCTGCCCTCGCGACGCCGCCTTTCTCCCGCCTGGATTGCCTCTGGACGCCCCGATTCCCGGTCGCCCGGAACAGATTTGCACCAGTCTCGTGACAGACCTGCGATAGGCGCCGGTCCGACCGGAAGACCCCCGGCCAAAACTATGAACGGCCGGTGAATAAGCCGGACGGCCAAGGAAAACATGGGAGGGGTTTCCGGCCCGCTAGCTCGTTCTGCGGAAAAAAAACGGCTGGGGCCGGTTTTGCCACTTGTGCCCTGTGCCCGCCGCCTCTATCTGCCCCTCCAACGCAGTACGCACGTGCCTCTGGCCCTGGGTGGTTACGCAACGACGTCAAGCGTCCTGGCAACCTTTGGTCGCTGGTTCGTTCGACCGTTCGCAACGCTGACAGGGCCGGCCGCCGGAAAGGCGGCTGCCCTGCCGCTTTCTGGGAGGGTGCCGCGATGACCCCCAAGATCGCCCAATTCCTGCGCGACGCCGCGCCGGCCACTCCCTGCCTCGTCCTCGACGTGGATCGGGTGGAGGAGAACTACCGCCGCCTGCAGGCCGCCATGCCGCAGTCCCGGATCTACTACGCGGTGAAGGCCAACCCCGCCGCGCCGATCCTGGACCGCCTGGTCGGCCTGGGCTCCAGCTTCGATGCCGCCTCCTACGAGGAGATCTCGGCCTGTCTCGACGCGGGCGCGGCGCCGGAGTCCATCTCCTACGGCAACACCATCAAGAAGGAATCCGCCATCAAGGCGGCCTTCGACCGCGGCATCCGCATGTTCGCCTTCGATTCCGAGGGGGAGCTGAAGAAGCTCGCCCGCTCGGCCCCCGGCTCCCGCGTCTATTGCCGCATCCTGGTCGGCAATGACGGTGCGGAATGGCCGCTCAGCCGCAAGTTCGGCTGCGAGATCGAGATGGCGAAGGCGCTGATGATCCAGGCCGCCGAGCTCGGCCTCGACCCCTTCGGCCTCTCCTTCCATGTCGGCTCGCAGCAGACCAAGACCACCGCCTACGAGGCGGCGATCGCCAAGGCCGCCATGCTCTTCACCGACCTTCAGGAAGCAGGCGTGAAGGTGCGCATGGTGAACCTCGGCGGCGGCTACCCGGTCCGCTACCGTGCCGAGGTGCCGGAGATCGACACCTTCGGCGCCGCCATCATGGGCGCGATGGCACAGCATTTCGGCAATGCCCTGCCGGATATCGTGATCGAGCCGGGCCGCTTCATCGTCGGCGACGCGGGTGTGGTCTCCGCCGAGGTCGTGCTGGTCTCCCGCAAGGCCGAGGACGACCCGGTCCGCTGGGTCTATCTCGACATCGGCCGCTTCGGCGGCCTGGCCGAGACGGAGGGCGAGTCGATCAAGTACGACTTCCGTACCCCGCATGATGGCGAGGACGAGGGGCCGGTGACGATCGCGGGGCCGACCTGCGACAGCACCGACACCCTTTACGAGAAGTCCAACTACCGCCTGCCGCTGGCCCTCGATGCCGGGGACCGGATCGAGCTGCTGGCCACCGGCGCCTATGTGACGACCTATGCCAGCCAGCGCTTCAACGGCTTCGCGCCGCTGGCCGAGCACTACGTCTGACGCTGGCGGGGGAGGGGCTTTCCTCCCCGGCCCAGGACCCGTGGCCCGGCCTGCCTTTGCGGCAAGCCGGGCTGTTCGTCTTTTCCGAATGTGACAAGCCGGTCTAGGCTGTGGTCATGGACGAGATCGACCGCAATATCCTTATCGCCGTGCAACAGGATGGGGCGGCCGGGCTCGCGGAACTCGCCAAGATCGCCGGCCTGTCCGTTTCCGCCACCGCCGAGCGGGTCAAGCGGCTGGAGGAGCGCCACACCATCCGCGGCTGGCGGGCCGACCTGGACCCGGCCGCGATCGGTTGCCCGCTCCTCGCCTTCGTCTTCGTCGGCATGCGCGCCGGCCGCGACGCTGCCGATTTCCGGGAGGCCGTGCAGGCCCTGGAGCCGGTCCTCGAATGCCATGCGGTGACCGGCGGCTGGTCCTGGCTGCTCAAGCTGCGCCTGCCCGATCTTGCCACCCTGGAGCAGTTCGTGGACCGCGAGATCCGCACGCTTCCCGGCGTGGAGCGCACCGAGACCATCGTGGCCACCGCCACGGCCAAGGAAACCTCCATCCTGCCGGTGGCGGAAGCCGACGAGGACTGACCCTCCCCACCGCCGGCGTTCATGTTCGTCCGGAATGTTTCGCCCTGCGATCTTTTGACGATAATTTGTCCTCATTTCGTCCGAAAGCTGGCGACAGCATTGCAGGGCTGCTAGAACCCCGCAGCATAGACACATTCGCGTCCGAAGTTGTCGGGAGCTCCCTTGGACATGACAGTTCGTCTCGTGGCGGCGGGTTTCGCCGCCCTTGTGGCATTGACGGGCCCCGGCCGGGCGCAGGAGCTGAACCTCGCGGTCGGCGCCCCGGTCACTTCGCTCGACCCCCACTACCATGCGCTGTCGCCGAACTACGCCGTGGCGGACATGCTCTTCGACAGCCTGACCACCTTCGACGCCAAGGGCCGGCTGCAGCCGCGCCTGGCCGAGAGCTGGAAGCCGGTGGCCGAGGATGCCTGGGAGTTCAAGCTGCGCCCCGGGGTGAAGTTCCATAACGGCAACGACTTCACCGCCGAGGACGTGGCCTTCACGCTGGAACGCGTGCCCAACGTCCCCAACAGCCCCTCCTCCTATGCCATCTACACGCGCGGGGTGAAGCGGGTGGAGATCGTCGATCCGCTGACGATCCGCCTGCACACGGACGGCCCCTATCCGCTGCTGGCCACCGACCTCGCCCAGGTCGAGATGCTGGACCGCGAGACGCACCAGGGCGCCGGGACCGAGGATTTCAACAGCCTCAAGGTCGCCATCGGCACCGGTCCCTTCCGCGTCACCGCCTATCGCAACGGCGACCGCATCGTCTACGAACGCAACGACAACTATTTCGGCGAGAAGCCGGCCTGGAAGAAGGTCAACTACCGCATGATCTCGAATGACGGCGCCCGCACCGCGGCGCTGCTTTCGGGCGATGTAGACTTCATCGACCAGGTGCCGACCAGCGACATCGCCAAGCTGTCCAAGGACAGCCGCGTGCGGATGAGCGAGGCGGACGGGCTGCGCCTGATCTTCCTGTTCATGGACCACCTGCACGCCCAGTCGCCGGTCATCACCGACAATGCCGGCAAGGTGCTGGACAAGAACCCGCTCAAGGACCTCAAGGTCCGTCAGGCGCTGTCGATGGCCATCGACCGGCAGGCGATCGCCCAGCGCGTCATGGAGGGCGCCGCCGCCCCGACCGCGCAGTTCCTCTCCATCGGCGCCTTCGGCACGGTCCCTGGCCTGCAACCCGCCAAGGCGGATCCGGAGGGCGCGAAGAAGCTGCTCGCCGGGGCCGGCTATCCGGACGGCTTCCACATCGTGCTGAGCGGCCCCAACGACCGCTACATCAACGACGCCCGCATCATCCAGGCGATCGGCCAGATGTGGGCCCGGATCGGCGTCCGCACCCAGGTCGATGCCCAGCCCTGGGCCGCCTATGTGCAGAAGGCGGCCCGGCGGGAGATCGCGGTCGGCCTCGTCGGCTGGGGCATCTCCTCCGGCGAGGCGACCTCGCCGCTGCGCGCCCTGCTCGCCACCCCGACGCCGGAGAAGGGCTGGGGCACCTCCAACCGGGGCTCCTACAGCAACCCCGCCATGGACGCGAAGCTGGCACAGTCATTGCAAACGCTGAATGACGACAAGCGCGAGCAGCTGCTGCGCGAAGCCAGCCAGATCGCGCTCGACGACGTGGGGATCATCCCGATTCACATCCAGAAGAACATCTGGGCGATGCGCCCCGGACTGGTGCACGAGGCGCGCGCCGACGAGCTGACCCGGGCGCAGGATATCCGCCCCTCTGCCCAATAAATGGGCGGGTCGTGCACCTCCGCACGGAACTTCCAGCCCGGCGGCGTGGTCCATCCGCGCCGTCCGGGACCATGACGAGTTGAATCCATGACCGTTTACCTCCTGCGCCGGCTGATCCAGGCGGCCCTCGTGATGCTGGCGATGTCGGTGATCGTCTTTGTCGGCGTCTATGCCATCGGCGACCCCGTGGAGATCCTGATCAGCCCCGACGCGGACCAGATGGAGCGCGAGCGGGCGATCAAGGCGCTCGGCCTCGATCTGCCGCTCTGGATGCAGTACCTCTCCTTTCTCGGCAACGCCCTGCATGGCGACCTGGGCCGCAGCTTCGTGTTCAACGAGCCCGCCCTGCAACTGATCCTGCAGCGCATGCCCGCGACGCTGGAACTCGCCCTCGGCGCCACCTTCCTGGCGCTGGTCATCGGCATCCCGCTTGGCCTCTATGCCGGGCTGAAGCCGCACTCGCCGATCTCCTCGGGCATCATGGCCGGCTCCATCCTGGGCTTCTCGCTGCCGACCTTCTGGGTCGGGCTGATGCTGATCATGGTCTTCGCCGTGCAGCTCGGCTGGCTGCCCTCCACCGGCCGCGGCCAGACGGCGGAGCTGCTGGGGGTGCAGTGGTCCTTCCTGACCCGGGACGGGCTGGCGCACATGGCCATGCCGGCGCTGAACCTCGCCTTGTTCAAGATATCCCTCGTGGTGCGCCTGACCCGCGCCGGCGTGCGCGAGACCATGCTGATGGACTTCGTGAAGTTCGCGCGCGCCAAGGGCCTGACCAACAGCCGCGTGATCTTCGTGCACGTCTTCAAGAACATCCTGATCCCGGTGATCACCGTGGTCGGGCTGGAGCTCGGCTCCACCATCGCCTTCTCGGTGGTGACGGAAAGCGTCTTCGCCTGGCCGGGTATGGGCAAGCTGATCATCGACAGCATCAACGTGCTCGATCGTCCCGTGATCGTGGCCTATCTCATGATCATCGTCTTCATGTTCATCATCATCAACCTGACCGTGGATCTGATGTATTCCGCGCTTGATCCGCGCGTCCGGCTGGAGGGCAAGGCATGAGCGCCACCGCCGCCAAGCCCGGGGCCACCGCCCCGGCCGCCGCCCCGCCCGCGCCGAAGGTCGAGACCCCCTTCAAGCGCTTCGTCCGCGACTTCGCCGCCTCCAGGCTGGCGATGTTCGGGCTGATCGTCTTCACGATCATCGTGCTGCTGGCCATCCTCGCCCCCTGGATCTCCCCGCAGAACCCCTACGACCTCGCCCAGCTCGACATCATGGACGGAAGGCTGGAGCCCGGCTCGCAGAACGCCGACGGCACCATGACCTACTGGCTCGGCACGGACGACCAGGGCCGCGACATGCTCTCGGGCATCCTCTACGGCCTGCGCATCAGCCTGATCGTGGGCGCCGGCTCGGCCATCTGCGCCGCGCTGGTGGGGGCATCGCTCGGCATGCTCGCCGCCTATGCCGGCGGCCGCACCGACACCTTCATCATGCGGCTGGTGGACCTCCAGCTCTCCTTCCCCTCGATCCTCGCCGCGCTGATGATCCTGGCCTTCCTCGGCAAGGGCGTCATGAACGTGGTGCTGGCGCTGATCATCGTGGAATGGGCCTACTACGCCCGCACCGTGCGCGGCACGGCGCTGGTGGAACGGCGGCGCGAGTATATCGAGGCGGCGCAGTGCCTCGCCCTGCCGACGCACCGCATCATCTTCCGCCACCTGCTGCCGAACTGCCTGCCGCCGCTGATCGTGGTCGGCACCATGCAGGTGGCCCGCGCCATCGCGCTGGAGGCGACGCTGTCCTTCCTCGGCCTCGGCGTGCCCATCACCGAGCCCTCGCTCGGCCTGCTGATCTCCAACGGCTACGAGTACATGCTCTCGGGCAAGTACTGGATCTCCTTCTACCCCGGCATCGCGCTGCTGGTGACCATCGTCTCGATCAACCTCGTGGGCGACCATCTGCGCGACGTGCTGAACCCGAGGCTGCAGAAATGAGCGCCGCCATCCAAGTTCCGGCCACCAGTGCCGCCGCGACGCTGGAGGTCCGCGACCTCCAGACCCACTTCTTCACCCGTGCGGGCGTGATCAAGGCGGTGGACGGCGTCTCCTTCTCCGTCGGCCGCGGCAGGGTGCTGGGCCTCGTGGGCGAGTCCGGCTCCGGCAAGTCGGTCACCGGCTTCTCCATTATGCGCCTGGTCGATCCGCCGGGCCGCGTGGTGGGCGGTCACGTCCTGTTCCAGGGCCGCGACCTCGCCACCATCCCGGAGGAGGAGATGCGGCAGCTTCGCGGCAACCGCATTGCCATGATCTTCCAGGACCCGATGATGACGCTCAATCCGGTTCTGCGCATCGACACCCAGATGATCGAGACGCTACAGGCGCACGAGAAGATCTCGCGCGAGGATGCCCGGCAGCGGGCCCGCGACACGCTGGGCATGGTCGGCATCCCGAGCCCGGACGAGCGCCTGAAATCCTATCCGCACCAGTTCTCCGGCGGGATGCGGCAGCGCGTGGCCATCGCCATCGCCCTGCTGAACCGCCCGGAGCTGATCGTGGCGGACGAGCCCACCACTGCGCTCGACGTCACCATCCAGGGCCAGATCCTGGCCGAGGTGCAGAAGCTCGCCGCCAATACCGGCACCTCGCTGATCTGGATCACGCACGACCTCTCCGTGGTCGCCGGCCTCGCCGACGACCTGGCGGTGATGTATGCCGGCCGCGTCGTCGAATACGGCGATGTGGGGGAGACGCTGGACGCGCCCCTGCACCCCTACACGGTCGGGCTGCTGGGCTCCGTGCCCTCGCGCAACCGACGGGGCGAGCCGCTGCGGCAGATCCCGGGCATGACGCCCTCGCTGCTCAGCCTGCCGCCCGGCTGCCCCTTCCAGGCGCGCTGCCCCCGCGCGGCCGAGAAGTGCCGCGAATATCCGCTCCTGGACGAGAAGCTGCCCAACCGCTGGGCCCGCTGCTTCTTCCCCCATTTCGAACGCGCGGAGGCCGCATGAGCACCACGCTCGCCCGTCCCGACGCGGCTGCCCCGACGGCCCTGGAGACACCCATCATCGAGGTGAAGGGCGTTTCCCGCCGCTTCAGCAAGACCCTCGACTTCGCCGGGCGGATCGCGAAGAAGCTCGGCGCCCCGGTGCGCGAGGAAACCGTCCATGCCGTGGACAAGGTCGACCTCACCATCCGCAAGGGCGAGGTCGTCGGCCTCGTCGGTGAATCCGGCTGCGGCAAGTCCACGCTCGGCCGCATGGTGGCCGGCATCCTGCCGCCCTCGGATGGCGAGATCCTCTGGCGCGGCCGCAACCGCAGCACGCTCTCCGCCAGGGAGGCGCGCGAGGCCAAGCTGCGCGCGCAGATGATCTTCCAGGACCCGATGTCCTCGCTGAACCCGCGCCTGCGGGTCGCCGACATCGTGGGCGAGGCGCCGCTGGTCCATGGCATGACCACACGCTCCGGCCTCGATGCCTATGTGGACGATCAGCTCCGCCGTGCCGGCCTCGACCCGGCCTACAAGCGCCGCTACCCGCACCAGTTCTCCGGCGGCCAGCGCCAGCGCATCGGCATCGCCCGCGCGCTGGCGGTGCAGCCGGAATTCCTGGTCTGCGACGAATCCGTGGCCGCGCTGGACGTCTCGATCCAGGCCCAGGTGCTGAACCTCTTCATGCGCCTGCGGCAGGATCTGGACCTCACCTACCTCTTCATCAGCCACGACCTGGGCGTGGTGGAGCATCTGAGCGACCGGGTCGTGATCATGTATCTCGGCCGGGTGGTGGAGGAGGCGCCGGCCGAGGAGGTCTTCGCCCGCGCCAACCACCCCTATACCCAGTCGCTGCTCGGCGCCGTGCCGCGCATCGAGGCGCGCAAGAAGAGCTTCGCCGTGGTCCAGGGCGAGATTCCCTCGCCGCTGAACCCGCCCAAGGGCTGCCACTTCCACCCGCGCTGCCCGCACGCCTTCGAACGCTGCCGGCTGGAGGTGCCCGCGCTGAAGGAGGTTGCGCCGGGGCATCGTTCGCGCTGCCACCTGAACGACCTTCCGGCGGCGTGACCGGCATGGCATCCCGGCTCCTGCTGGCTCTCGCTGTCCTGGCTCTGGGGGTTCTGCCCCTGGCGGCCTGCCAACGGCCCGCCAATGACGGCACGACACGTGGTGCCTATGTCGGCGGCAGCGCCGGCTTCAACGCGCGCTGAACCCTGGTGGACGGGCGGGCAGGGGCCTTGCGCTTCCCTCGCCAGCCCGACAGGAACAGGGTCCGGCCAGGCCGCCTTCCGGGGCGCCTGGCCGCCCCCATGAACAGGGTTCCGCCACAGGATTGCGGCCATGCCGCCGGGGGATGCACCGGCGGATGGGCCGGGACCCGACGGACGAGAACCCGAAGGACGAGAGCATGAGCGACGGCAAGACCGGCGGCACCATCCTGGCCGCCGAGAGCGGTTTCCCCCGGGATTTCACGGGCTATGGCCCCAACCCGCCCGATGCGCGCTGGCCCAACGGCGCCCGCGTCGCCCTGTCCTTCGTCCTGAACTACGAGGAAGGCGGCGAGAACACGCCGCTGAACGGTGACCCGATCACCGAGGCCTATCTGCACGAGGTCCCGGGTGGCCAGCCCCGACGCGGCATGCGCGACGAGAGCACGGAAAGCCAGTTCGACTACGGCGCCCGCGTCGGCGTCTGGCGCGTGCTGCGCCTGTTCCGCGAGCGCGGCCTGCGGCTCACCGTCTATGGCGTGGGCCGGGCGCTGGAGCTGAACCCCGCCGCCGGCCAGGCCTTCGCCGAGGCCGGGCACGAGATCGCCTGCCACGGCTACCGCTGGATCAACTACGCCGAGGTGGACGAGGCCACGGAGCGCGAGCACATCGCCCGCAACATCGCGGCGGTGCAACAGACCACCGGCACCACCCCGGTCGGCTGGTACACCGGCCGCATCAGCGGCAACACCCGCCGCCTCGTCGCCGAGCATGGCGGCTTCCTCTACGACTCGGATGCCTATGACGACGACCTGCCGCACTACGTGCCGGTGAACGGCAAGCCGCACCTCGTCATCCCCTACACGTTCGACAACAACGACATGAAGTTCGCGGTGCCGCCCGGCTTCGGCACCACCGACGCCTTCACCGCCTATCTGAAGGACTCGCTGGATTTCCTGCGGGAAGAAGGCCGGACCACGCCGCGCATGATGAGCGTCGGCCTGCATTGCCGCCTCGTCGGCCGCCCCGGCCGCGCCGCCGCCCTGGCGCGCTTCCTGGACCACGTCGTGGCCTGTCCCGATGTCTGGGTCTGCACCCGCGCCGAGATCGCCCGGCACTGGTGGAAGGAACACCCGCCGGCCTGAGCCGCGCGCGGGGATGGCTGGCGCCCTATCCGGGCGCCAGCCGCATCCGGAAGGCCTCCAGCCGGAAACCCTGGGCCTGGAGCAGCGCGAGCATCCCGTCCGACCCCGCCAGATGCGCCGCGCCCACCACCGCCACCACGGGCAGGGCCGTGGCCGCCTCGGCCAGCCGCGCCGCCATCCGCCGGCTGCGGGCGCTGATCACGATGCGGTCGAAGGCCGCACGTCCGGCCTCGTTCCCACCCATGGCCGCCACGGTCAGGCGCCGGACCTCGTTCAGGTCGCCATCCTCATAGGCGCGCTGCAGCGCCCGGTCCTCCGCCGCCACGCTCGCGGGATCGGCCAGCGCCCGGCGCAGCGCGCCCAGATAGACCGCCTCCGGCACGGCATCCGCCGCCGCCATGCTCTCCCCCACGCTTTCCAGTGCCCCGGTGCGCAGGCCCATCGCCCGGGCCGCGCCGCTCAGCCAGTCCTCCGGCGAACGGCCCGCCCGGCCGGCGCCGGGGGCGGGGCAGGCTTCCCGGGCGACGGACAGCAGCAGGATCGGCCGCAGCCGCGCCACCCCCTCCTCCAGCCCCCGGCAGGCCGCGTTGCGCCGCAAGGCCGCCCATTCCGCCGGGCTCAGCGCCGCCAGCGCGGGCCAGTCCCCCTCCGGCCGGAACAGTTCGTCGCCCGCCTCCTCGCCAGGGGCATAGCCGCTCTCGGTCAGCACCAGCCGTACCCCGGCCAGGAGCCGCTCCACCGGCAGCCGTGGCAGCCTCGGGTCCGGGGCGTGCGAACTGGGCAGGACAAAGCTCACCGGCCCCTGCGGGGTTCCGGCACGATCCGGAGCGCCTCCCGGCCTGCCTCCCAGGGGCATCATGCGGAAGGCCAGCAGTCCCGTCTCCGCCGTCTTCCCGTCCGGCGCCCCGGCCCGGACCGTCCCCAGGCGGGAGGACCCGGCCAGCAGCGCCAGCGCCGCCCCGGCCTGCCACAGGCCGCGCCGGTCAGCTCGCATCGGTCAGCCTCGCCAGGATGCGGTCCGCCAGCCTGGCGTAGTCCTCGTCGAAATGATGCCCGCCGGCGGTGCGGATCACCTGGGCCTTCTTCGGGTCGAGCAGCAGGCAGCCTGTCTCGTCCGCCTCCTCCTCTCCATAGACGCACTGGACCTTGGTCTGGTCCATCCGCGCCATCTCCGGCCCGATCGGGATCTCGTCGGAACCGCCCATGCCGATGAACCCCGAGGCGGTCACCTCGTAATCGACGTCCTTGGAGGTGGAGAGCAGGGAGATCAGCGCCACCTTCTCCTGCGTTTCGGGCGGCAGGCGGTTATAGGCGGAGGGCATCACATCGGCCCCGAAGGAGAAGCCGATCAGCACCACGCGCGGCAGGTTCCACAGCTCGGAATAGGTGCGGATCGCCTTGTCGAGATCCTGCGCCACCTCCTCCGCCTTCCGGTGCTTCCAGAAGTAGTTCAGCGCATCCCAGCCCAACACGGACATGCCGCGGCTCTGCAGGATCTCGCCGAGCTGCTGGTCCAGGTCCGCCCAGCCGCCATCGCCGGAGATGATCAGGGCGAAGCTGTCGAAGCGCACCGGATCGGCCGGGATCTCCACCAGATACGGAAAGTGGTCCCGCGTCCCCGGCGACTGGGCCTCGCCGGCCAGGAGGCAGCCCGCCAGCACCGACAGCACCAGCGCCCGCCGCTGCACCGGGTCACGCGTCACGCCACGCCGTCTCATTTGCCCACCACTCCGCGCAAGCCGCCCGCCTGAAGCGCCGCCACATCGGCCAGCACGACCCAGGGGTCGAGCCCCCCGGCCGCGCAGAGGTAGCGCGGCTCCCAGACCGGGTCGAACTTCTCCTTGAAGGCGCGCAGGCCACGGAAATTGTAGAACCGCTCGCCCCGCCGGAAGACCCAGCCGCCGAGCCGGTGCCAGAGCGGCGCCAGCCGGTGCGCGGCCAGGCCAGACAGCGGCGCCATGCCCAGGTCGAAGTTCCGGTAGCCCAGCTCCTTGGCGCGCAGCAGCAGCCGGATGAACAGGAAGTCCATGGTGCCGCCCGGCGCGTCCGGCAGGTGCCGCATCAGGTCCACCGAGGCCTCCGCCCGGGTCACCGGCGTTTCCGACAGGGTGGCGAAGGCCACCATCCGCCCCGTGCCGTCCCGCACCACCGCCACCGGCTGGGCGCAGACGTAGTGCGGCACGAAGGCCCCGAGGGAGAAGGCCTTCTCCCGTGTCTCGTGCGATGCCAGCCAGGCCTCCGACACGACGCGAAGCTCCGGCAGCAGGGCAGGGACCTCCGCCGGCGGCAGCACAGTGAGCGTCATGCCGTCCCGTTCCGCCCGGTTCAGCGCGTTCCGGAGATTGGCCCGCGCCCGTCCCTTGAGGTCGAAGCGCGACAGCTCCACCCGCGCCGCCTCACCCAGCTTGATCGGGCGGAAGCCGGCATCGAGATAGAGCGGCAGGCTGTCCGCCTTCACCTGGTAGAAGGCCGCCCGCGCGCCCTGGGCGTCCGCCGCCTCCACGAAGCTCCAGATCAGGTCCGGCCAGCGGGGGCGCGGCCCGATCGGGTCGAAGAGCGCGATCCAGGAACGCCCGCGCTGCCCGTACATCACGAAGGCATCGCCAGCCTCCGAGAAGAGCAGCGACTTGTCGCCCATCCGCACCAGCTGTGCGTCGGCGCGGTCCTGGGCATCGGCGATCTCCGCCGCCCGCTCCAGCATCGCCGGGCTCGGCTCCTCCTGCCGCCCCTGGGCATGGCGCAGCAGGCTCCAGAGCCCCACCGCGCCCAGCCCCATGGCCGCCGCCAGGGTCACGCGCAGCCCACGCGGCGCGTCCTCGTCGAACTCGAAGCGCCACCAGAGCTCGTTGGAATAGGGCACGTCCCGGTTGGCGAAGAAGAGCAGCCAGACCGCCGCCGCCACCACGCAGCCCACGGCGACCAGCCAGCGCAGGGTGAAGGGTTGGGCGAAGAGCCGGGTGCGCCGGTCGAAGCGGTGCCGCGTCGCCAGCAGCGCCAGCAGCAGCAGCAGCAGCGAGCCCATCTCCAGGAGCCCGCCGCCGCGCGCGGCCGAGAGCACCAGCCCGCCGATGGCGCAGAGCGTGGTGACCCACCAGGCGGCGTCCAGCCGGTGCACCAGCCGGTCCGCGACCAGCAGCAGCACCAGCCCCGCGACGCTGGAGATCAGGTGCGAGGCCTCGAAGAGCAGCCCCGGCAGGGCAGGGGCCAGCATCCCCGGCCCGTCCTCGCCGCTGGGCGCCACGCCGCCGATCAGCAGCGCCGCCCCGGCGATGAAGGCCAGCGCCCCCAGGAAGCGCGGCGCCAGCCGCGTCGCCGCCCGCACCGGGCGGGACCGTCCGGCCAGGCTGGCGCCCCGCCGCGCCTCCGGCAGCACCAGCAGCGCCACCGCCAGGGCCAGGGGCAGCACGTAGTAGACGATGCGATAGAGCAGCAGCGCCGCCGCGACCTCGTCCAGCGAGACGGGCGAGTCGCGGAAGGCCAGCAGCACCACCGCCTCGAAGACGCCGATGCCGCCGGGCAGATGGCTGATCAGCGCCAGGGCCAGCGCGATGGCATAGATCGGCAGGAAGGTGGACAGGCCCACCGCCCCTTCCGGCAGCAGGACCCAGAGCACCGTGGCCGCGGCGCAGACATCCACCACCGAGACGGCCATCTGCGCCAGGGCCAGCCGCGCCGAGGGCAGGCGCAGCGCGAAGCGGCCGAGGGAGAGCGTGTCGCCCCGCGCGCAAAGGCCCAGGAACCCGGCCAGGGCCAGCAGCGCCGCCCATCCGATGCCGCGCAGCAGCCCGGCCGAGGTGCCCAGCCAGGCCGCCACATGGCCCGCGCCCGCGATCAGCCCCGCCGCCCCCACGGCCACCACGCCCAGCCCGAAGGAGACGCCGATGAAGCCGATGACGCGCGTGATCTGCGAGGGCCGCAGCCCGGCCGCGGTATAGATCCGCCAGCGCACCGCGCCGCCGGTGAAGGCGCCGACGCCCACCGTGTTGCTCAGCGCGAAGCCTGTGAAGGAGGCCAGCGCCGCCACGCGCAGCGGCACCGGCGTGCCGGGCGCGCCATAGCGCAGCGCCGCGCGGTCATAGCCCACCATGCTGGCATAGCTGACCGCCGTGGCGAGGAGGGCGGCCGCCAGCACGCCCGGCCGTGCGCCCGACAGCGCCTCCACCACGGCATCGTAGTCCAGCTCGGCCGAAAGGCTTCGCACCGCGAGGATGACCAGAACCGCCAGGGCCAGGAAGACCGCGCCGAGCAGCCAGTTCCGGGCCCTGGCCAGCCGCCGCCCCCAGGCGGAGCCGGGCGAGGCCGGAGCCAGGGCGGGCGCCGTCGCATCCGGCACCACGGCCGCCTCGTCGTCCGGAATCTTTCCCCGGGCCACGCCCCCGGACAAGGCCCCCAGGGCACCGCCGCTGCCGGCGCCCGGAGGCGCATCCCGCCCGGCGGTATCGCCTGCCGGCGGGGCCTGCGGCTCCCGACCGGGCTGATCCGTCATGGGACCATCATTCCCGGCCTCGCCCCCGTCTTTCCGGTGCTGCGCCAGATCCCCGATTCCCGCCTTGCTTCGCATCGCACTCCTGGTCCGGCCAGGCCTGCCGGGGGCCGGGCCGAATTCTCATCCCCGCGAATCATGGACTTCGCCCGTCACGGTCCGTCCGCGTATGGCGCCCCGGTATCCTTCCGGCAGCCATGCTCCGTTGCCCGGGCTGGTCCCCCTCCTTCCCCCGGGACGGATCCCGCTTCCCTCGCGCGGCTGCATGGCCCCCGGCCTTTCCCATCGCAAGGGCGCCTGCCCCATAGCGGACAACGCCACACCAAAGTTTTCCGCCCCCATGACAACACCGGATGCCCAGTCCGGGCGGAACCGGCGGTCCGCTCCGGCGCGGACAGAAGCCGCAAGGGAAGTGGTTGTCCAGCCCGGCAAGTGCTGCTAACGCTGGCGTCATGACCGCGCGCGGCCACATCGCTGCCTTTTCCGTGGGCCTTCCGGCCTGCGATGGCGCGCGCCTCCTTCTCCTTCGACTTACCGGCCCCTGGGCGTAACCCCGGCGGGACACCGCCGGCCGCGTTCAGGGGATCTCCCCTCGGGTTCATTCCCGGGGATCAGGGGCCGGTGCGACGCGCGAGATGCCGCGTCCCGGCCCACCCGCCACCGGAAACCACGCCCCGGCGGCGGCCCAGCCACGGTAGAACAGTCGAGAATCCCCCGATGTCCATCACCCATCCCTCCTTCGGCACCATCCCGGGCGAACGGGTCATCATCTTCGACACCACGCTGCGCGACGGCGAGCAGTCCCCCGGCTTCTCCATGAACCTGGAGGAGAAGCTGCGCATGGCGGATGCCCTGGCCGAACTGGGCGCCGACGTGCTGGAGGCAGGCTTCCCCATCGCCTCGCCCGGCGACTTCGACAGCGTGAAGTCCATCGCCGACCGCTTCGCGAAGTCCGGCCCCGTGATCTGCGGCCTGTCCCGCTCCGCGCCCAAGGACATCCTGCGCGCTGCCGAGGCGGTGAAGACCGCCGCCCGCCCGCGCATCCACACCTTCATCTCCACCTCCGAGCTGCACATGCGCGCCAAGCTGCGCATGACGCAGGAGCAGGTGCTGGAGGCCGTTGCTGCCTCCGTCACCCTGGCCCGCCAGCACGTGGCCGATGTGGAATGGTCCGCCGAGGATGGCAGCCGCACCGAGGACGACTTCCTGTGCCGCTGCGTCGAGGCCGCGATCCGGGCCGGCGCCACCACCATCAACATCCCCGACACGGTCGGCTATGCGGTGCCCGAGGACATGGCCCGCATCTTCACCATGCTGCGGGAGCGCGTGCCGGGCGCCGACACGGTGATCTTCTCCACCCACAACCACAATGACCTGGGCCTGGCCGTGGCGAACACCCTGGCCGCCATCCAGGCCGGGGCGCGGCAGGTGGAGTGCACCATCAACGGCATCGGCGAGCGCGCGGGCAATGCCAGCCTGGAGGAGGTCGCCATGGCGATCCGCACCCGGCAGAACGCCCTGAACAAGGTCACCGGCATCAACACGTCGAGCATCCTCAAGACCTCGCGCCTGCTGGCCACCATCACGGGCTTTGACGTGCAGCCCAACAAGGCCATCGTCGGCCGCAACGCCTTCGCGCACGAGTCCGGCATCCACCAGGACGGCATGCTGAAGGACCGCGGCACCTACGAGATCATGACGCCGGAAAGCGTCGGCTGGACCAACTCCTCCCTGGTCATGGGCAAGCATTCCGGCCGCGCCGCTTTCCGCGACAAGCTGAAGGCCCTGGGCTACGAGGTCGGCGACAACCAGCTCAACGACGCCTTCGCCCGCTTCAAGGAAATCGCTGACCGCAAGAAGGTCGTCTATGACGAGGACATCGTCGCGCTGGTGGACGACCAGATCCTGCGCACCCATGACCGCATCAAGCTGACCGCGCTGACCGTCACCGCCGGCCTGCACACCCATCCCATGGCGACGCTGAAGCTGGAGGTGGATGGCGAGGCGCATGAGGGCATGGCGGTCGGCGACGGCGCGGTGGACGCCACCTTCAATGCCATCCGCGCCGCCTTCCCGCACGAGGTGGGCCTGCGCCTCTTCGCCGTGCAGTCCGTCACCGGCGGCACCGATGCCCAGGCCCGCGTCACCGTGCGGCTGGAGGAAGGCGGCAAGCTGGTGGACGGGCAGGGCTCCGACACCGACACCATCGTCGCCTCCGCCCGCGCCTATATCCACGCGCTGAACAAGCTGCTGGTGAAGCGCGAGCGCACCGCTCCGGCAGCGATGACGGCCTGACCGGCGGCGCGCGGGCGGAGCGATCCGCCCGTGACGCCCTTTTCATCTCGGGGGGGGGGGCTGTCCGGTCCGACATGGGTGCGGCCGGACCCCTCTGCCCCCTGGCTGCACTCGCCAGCGGGACGGTTCCGGCCGTTGAACCGCAACCGGTTCCTTCCGCATGCCAGGAAGCAGAAACGACAAAGGCACTGCCTCCGGCCGTTGGGCCGGAGGCAGTGCCTTTCTGAACGGAAGCCTGGGTTGTGGCGTTTACCTACCGCCAGACCGGCCGGCCGAGATTGACGTCGTTGCCACTGGTCGCGGCACCGCCGATCGCACCCGCGCCCGCGCCGATCAGCGCACCGGTCCCCGCATTACCGGACAGTGACCCGATGCCCGCACCAGCCAAGCCGCCCAGCGCACCACCGGACAGCGCCCTGTCTCCCGTGCTGTAGCCGCAGGCTCCCAGGGTCAGTCCCGCCAGGGCCAGGACGGTGAGGGTGGACTTACGCATGGCTTCGCTCCATCGTTGCATTCTTGCAGCCAAATCCCTGTTTGGCTTTCCGGCCCGGTAACGTGCCGCACAGTGCGCGGTTGCATTTTCGAGACACGCCGAGACGCCCTGCCATGCCGGCAATGGGTGCAAGAGGGGCTTGAGCCCGCGCGCCAGGGGGGCTAGTCAGGCGCGCTCCCCCGCTACCCATTCCTCACGCACGAGGCGTCAAGCGCATGTTCTCCCGCATGTTCGGCTTCCTTTCGGCCGACATGGCCATCGATCTTGGGACCGCCAATACCCTCGTCTATGTGAAGGGCCGCGGCATCGTTCTGAACGAGCCCTCCGTGGTGGCCATCGCCGATCTCCGTGGCCGCAAGCAGGTCCTCGCCGTGGGCGAGGAAGCCAAGCACATGCTCGGCCGTACCCCCGGCAACATCGCCGCCATCCGCCCGATGCGCGACGGCGTGATCGCGGATTTCGAGGTGGCGGAGGAGATGATCAAGCACTTCATCCGCAAGGTGCACAACCGCCGCTCCTTTGCCTCGCCGATGATCGTGATCTGCGTGCCCTCCGGCTCCACCGCCGTCGAGCGGCGCGCGATCCAGGAGAGCGCCGAGAGCGCCGGCGCCCGCAAGGTGCTGCTGATCGAGGAGCCGATGGCGGCCGCCATCGGCGCCGGCCTGCCGGTGACCGAGCCTTCCGGCTCCATGGTCGTGGATGTCGGCGGCGGCACCACCGAGGTCGCGGTGATCTCGCTGGGCGGCATCGTCTATGCCCGTTCCGTCCGCGTCGGCGGCGACAAGATGGATGAGGCCGTGATCAGCTACATCCGTCGCCAGTTCAACCTGCTGATCGGCGAAAGCACGGCCGAGCGCATCAAGATGGCCATCGGCGCCGCCGCCGTGCCCGATTACGGCGAGGAAGGCCCGGTCATCGAGGTCCGCGGCCGCGACCTGATGAACGGCGTGCCGCGCGAGGTCTGGGTCAGCCAGCGCCAGATCTCCGAGAGCCTGAGCGAGCCGGTGACCGCGATCGTCGAGGCGGTGAAGGTCGCCCTGGAGAACACGCCGCCGGAACTGGCCGCCGACATCGTGGACAAGGGCATCGTCCTCACCGGCGGTGGCGCCCTGCTGTACCGGCTGGACCAAGTGCTGCGCGATGCGACCGGCCTGCCCGTTTCCGTGGCGGACGAGGCCCTGTCCTGCGTCGCGCTCGGCACCGGCCGGGCCCTTGAGGAAATGAAGCGGCTTCGCCACGTCCTGTCCTCGATGTATTGAGGACTCCCATCGCGGGGCCATGCCGGGCGCCCGCCAGGACTCGTGTGAATGATCCGACTGAGCATCCCGCTCCGGCAGGCCCTGTCACGGCTCACTCTGCCCGTGCTGATCGCGGCGGCCTTCGGGGCGATGCTCCTGGGCAAGGCCGATCCGCTGCTGGTGGAGCGCCTGCGCATGTCGCTGGCCGATTCGCTCGCGCCGTTCTACGCCGTGCTGTCGCGGCCGGTGGAGGCCGCGCAGGGGCTGGCGCAGGAGGCCAGCGAGCTCTGGCAGATCCGCGGCGAGAATGCCCGGCTGCGAGAGGAGAACGAGTTCCTCCTCCGCTGGCAGAATGCCGCCCTGGCGCTGGAGGCCGAGAACGCCCAGCTCCGCCGCCAGCTCTCCTTCGTCTCCACCGCCTCCGCCACCTACCACACCGTGCGCGTGGTGGCCGATGCCGGCGGCATCTATGCCCGGGCGGTGCTGGTGGCCAAGGCGCCGGGACTCGGCCTGCGCAAGGGGCAGGTGGCGCTGGACGAGCGCGGCCTGGCCGGCCGCATCACCGAGGTGGGCGAGCGTTCCGCCCGCATCCTCCTGGTCACCGACATCAACAGCCGCATCCCGGTGGTGCTGGAGGGCTCGCGCTCCCGCGCCATGATGATCGGCACCAATGGCGCCCGCCCGCGCCTGCAGCACTGGCCGGAGGGCACGCCGCCGCAGGAGGGTGAGCGGGTGGTCACCAGCGCCGAGGCCGCCGCCTTCCCGACGGGGCTGCCCGTGGGCGTGGTCCACTGGTCGGAGGATTCCGGCGCGCCGGAGGTGGAGCTCTTCGCGCAGCTCGGCCGGCTGGACATGGTGCGCATCTTCGATTTCGGCCTGGCCGGCATCCTGCCGCCGGAGGCGGTGGTCCGCCCCGAGTCCCGGCCGGAGCCCCGGAAGTAGCGCCGATGCCCGTCTCTTTCCCTTCGTCCTTTCCCGGCCCGGCCTCCCTCTGATGTGGCGGCATCCCCCCCTGGGGCAGCCGGACCCGGCGCCCGGCCTGCTGCGCCGGCTGGACGCCGTCGCGCGTGCCGCCATTCCGGTGGCCGGCACTGCCCTGGTCCTCATTCTCGCCGCCACCCCGGTCGGGCTGCCGACGCTGGGGCCCGGCCTGGTGCTGGGCTGCGTCTTCTTCTGGACGGTCTTCCGCCCCTCGGCCATGCCGGCCCTGGCGGTCTTCGGCCTGGGCTTCCTGCAGGACCTGCTGAACTTCGCCCCGCTCGGCCAGGGCATCCTGACCCTGCTGCTGGTGCACGGCACCGCCTTCCGCCTGCGCCGCTTCGTCGCCCGGCGCTCCTTCGCCACGGTCTGGCTGATCTTCTGCGCCTTCGCCCTTGCGGTGGCGGGGCTCTCCTACCTTCTTCAGACGGTGCTCAGCTGGCAGCTCTCCCCCCCCATGGCCGCCCTGGTGCAGGCCGGCCTCGCCGCCGGCGCCTACCCGGCGGTGGCGGCCATCCTGACCCGCATCCACGTGGCCATGCAGCAGGCGGAGAGCCTGGCATGAGCATCCGGCACCCGGGAGGGCGGCCATGAGCCGCCGGGGCGAGGAGGAGCGGCGGCGCTCCATCTTCACCCGTCGCGCCCTGGTGCTGGGCGGCATCCAGCTCGGCGGGCTGGGCTTCCTCGGCTATCGCCTGCACCGGCTGCAGGTGGACGAGGGCGACCGCTACGCCACGCTGGCGGAGGAGAACCGCATCTCCACCCGCCTCCTGGCGCCGCCGCGCGGCCGCATCATGGACCGCAACGGCGAGATCGTCGCCGCCAACCGGCTGAACTGGCGCGCCCTGTTGACCGCGGAATCGGCGGGCGACGTGCCGGCGGTGCTGGAGACCTTCTCGAAGCTGCTGCCCTTGCAGGACCACGAGAAGGCCCGCATCGAGCGCGACATCCGCCGCCGCCGCCGCTTCATCCCCGTCACCGTCCGCGACTTCCTGACCTGGGACGAGATGGCGCTGCTGGAGATCAACGCGCCGGACCTGCCGGGCATCAGCGTCGATGTCGGCACCACGCGCGACTATCCGGAGCACGAGCAGCTCGCCCATGTGGTGGGCTACGTCGCCCCGCCGGCGGAACGCGACATCGGCAACGACCCGCTGCTGGAACTGCCGGGCATCCGCGTCGGCCGCGCGGGGATCGAACGCTACCACGACACCATCCTGCGCGGCCGTGCCGGGTCCCAGCGCCTGGAGGTGAACGTCGTCGGCCGCGTGATCCGCGAGCTGGACCGCCGCGAGGGCGTGCCGGGCCAGGACATCCAGATCAGCGTCGATGCCCAGCTCCAGCGCAGCGTGCGCGGCCGCTGCGAGGAAGGCACCAGCGCCATCGTGCTCGACGCGAAGTCGGGCGAGGTCCTGGCCATGGCGAGCCAGCCCTCCTTCGACCCCGCTCTCTTCGATTCCGGCGTCTCCGCCGCGCAATGGAAGGAGTGGACCAGCAAGCGCTCCACGCCGCTGATCAACAAGGTGACGAACGGCCTCTACGCGCCGGGCTCCACCTTCAAGATGGTGGTGGGCATGGCGGCGCTGGACGCCAAGGTGGTCACGCCGGAGGACCGGGTCTTCTGCCCCGGCTACTACGACCTGGGCGACACGCGCTTCCACTGCTGGTCGCGCTACGGCCATGGCTCGATCAACATGCGCAACGCGCTCAAACTCTCCTGCGACGTCTTCTTCTACGAGATGGCCAAGCGCACCGGCATCGACCGCATCGCCGCCATGGCCAAGCGCTTCGGCATGGGGGTGGACCTGCAGATCGAGCTGCCGGGCACGCGCAGCGGCTTCGTGCCCACCCGCGAATGGCGCCTGAAGCAGGGCAAGCCCTGGAACCTGGGCGACACCATCGTGCATGGCATCGGCCAGGGCTTCTATCAGCTCACCCCGCTCTCCCTGGCCACGATGACCGCCCGCCTCGCCACCGGCAGGGCGGTGCAGCCCCACCTGACCCACGCGATCGGCGGCAAGCTGATCCGGGGCGTGAAGGCGGAGGACTGGCCCTCCCTGGGCATGTCCGAGCGCGACCTGCGCCTGATGCGGGAGGGCATGTACGCCGTGGTGAACGAGGAACGCGGCACCGGCGCCGCCGGGCGACTGCCCGGAGGCTATGGCATCCTGGCCGGCAAGACGGGTAGCGTGCAGGTCAAGCGCGTGACCCGCGAGCAGCGGGAGCGCGGCTTCCGGGCCGAGAACCTGCCGCGCGAATGGCGCCCGCACGCGCTCTTCGTCTGCTTCGCTCCCTATGAGGACCCGCGCTACGCCGTGGCCGTGGTGGTCGAGCACGGCCTCGCCGGCTCCGCCGCGGCCGCCCCTCTGGGCAAGCAGATCATGATGGACACCATCGAGCGCTTCCGGCAGGTGCCGACCCCCGCCGGGCCCCGCGTGGCCGATGCCGGCCCCCTGGAAGACCCCAGTCCCCGGCCCCCGGGGGGGAGACGCTGAGATGTCCGGCCTCTACGAGCGCCGCCTGCTGCGCGTCGAGCGCGGCTTCGGCGTCCTGGAGAAGCTCTGGGCCATGCCCTGGATCTTCATCCTCATGCTCTGCGCCCTGGCCGGTGTCGGCTATGTCGCCCTCTACTCGGCGGGTGGCGGCAACCCGGCCATCTATGCCAGCAAGCACGCCATCCGCTTCGCCTTCGGGCTGATCCTGATGGTCTGCATCGCGCTGGTGGACATCCGCGTGATCGCGAAGCTCTCCTGGCTCGGCTATGCCTTCGGCCTGGGCCTGCTCGTGCTGGTGATGCTGCACGGGCAGGTGGGCAAGGGCGCGCAGCGCTGGATCGATATCGGCCCGATCCAGCTCCAGCCCTCGGAGCTGATGAAGATCCTCCTGGTCCTGGCGCTCGCCTCCTGGTTCCACCGCGCCTCGTGGGAAAGGATGGGCAACCTCTTCTTCCTGGTCCCGCCCGCCATCGCCGTGCTGGTGCCGATGGCGCTGATCCTGAAGCAGCCGAATCTCGGCACGGCGCTGATCACCGGCGCCATCGGCCTGGCGATCTTCTGGGCCTCCGGCGCGCGCTGGTATCTCTTCGCCTTGCTCTTCGCCGCCATCGGCACCGCCGCGCCCATCGCCTACGACCACCTGCACGACTACCAGAAGGCGCGCATCACAACCTTCCTCGACCCCGAGAGCGACCCGCTCGGCGCGGGCTACAACATCATCCAGTCCAAGATCGCGCTCGGCTCCGGCGGGCTCTGGGGCAAGGGATTCCTGCAGGGCACCCAGGGGCACCTGAACTTCCTGCCCGAGAAGCAGACCGACTTCATCTTCACCATGATCGCCGAGGAATTCGGCTTCTTCGGCGCGATCGCCACGCTGGGGCTGCTCGCGCTGATCGTCGTCTTCGCCTTCCTTGTCGCGATCCGCTGCCGCCACCAGTACGGCCGGCTGGTCGCGATCGGGCTCGGCACCAACTTCTTCCTCTACGTCTTCATCAACATCGCCATGGTCACCGGCTCCATCCCGGTGGGCGGCGTGCCGCTGCCCCTGATCAGCCATGGCGGCTCGGCGATGATCACCGCCATGGTCGGCTTCGGCCTGCTGGCCAGCGTCTGGGTGCATCGTGACGCCGAGTTCGCGGCGGCAAAGGAATAGCGGCAAAGAATTGGGGCAGGGGGGTTGACCCTGCCGCGGAAGACGGTAAATAGGCGCCACCGACACGGACGGCACCGCTGAAAAGCGGAGCGGTTCGAAACGGTCGGGCGCATAGCTCAGTTGGTAGAGCAGCTGACTCTTAATCAGCGGGTCCTAGGTTCGAGCCCTAGTGCGCCCACCATTCCTTCCCAATCCTCGATCTGGTATTCGACCCACTGTCACTGTGGACGGCACATCCGGGGTTCCATCGGGATCCTCGCCCGGGCGAAAAGCCCCAAGCCCTGTCCTCGCGGGTCGCTGAACCGTTTCTTTTCCGGAACCGATATTCCTGGGCTATGCTGAAGCGGCATGGTCCCTCCGGCTCGTCCTATGCTTTCGCCGCCCTGTCGCGGCAGGCAGGGGCCGGAAGGCACCGCTCATCCGTGCCCGGCGGGATCGTGCCGGACCATTCCATTTCCACACAGCAAGGAGGCTGAAGCCTGAGCATGAGCAAGCATACCCCAGGAAGCCTGACCCAGCGGCTTGAGGATCAGGCCAAGGCGAAGCAGGCGATGCTGGAGGCTTTCCGTGCGCGCCCGACCCAGGATGATCCCGAACTCGCCGCCCGCCGCGCCGAACGCCTCGCCGCGGAGCAGGCCCGCGATGCCCGCATGGCCGCCCGCCGCGCCGAGCGTCTGGCCGAGATCGAGCGCCAGAAGGAGGAGCGCAAGGCCAAGGCCGAAGCCCGCGCCGCCGCCCTGCGCGAGCAGAGCCAGCGCAAGCCGATGACCCGTTCGCGCGTCGCCTCCATCCTGGCCGGCCATCAGGCGGCGCGGGATGCCCGCAAGGCGCAGCACCAGCGCTGAGTTGCTTGGTCGCCCCGGTGCTGCCGCGCAGCCCGGGAAAGACCTCCGGGGCGGTCCGGACTGGCCAGCGTGATCGGCCTGCCAACGGCGACGGCCCCCCCTCGAAACATCGGTTTTCGTGATGGCCTGGATCGGGTTTTGGCCCGTTCCCAGGACGAGGCGGCCGTTGCATAGGGGGCCGCGTAACTTCGCGCCGGCGAAAGGCGTGGCGACGCGGACCCGGAGCCCATGTCCCTGACCGATCCATCTTCCCTGGCCGCGCCTGACGAGGACATCCCGCTCTCCGATGTCCTGACGCGAGACCTGCTGCGTTCGGGGAAGCTGGACCGGATGGTCGCCGCCGCAGTGCCTGGCCTGCGCCTGATGAGCGACGCCGAGCGTGAGGCGTCGCTGCGGCAGACCCTGGCGGCACGGCCCGCGGCGGAAGAGGGGGCCTGGGTCTTCGCCTATGGCTCCCTGATGTGGAACCCCACCATCCATCATGTGGACCGGCGCGTGGCGAGGGTGGAGGGATGGCACCGCTCCTTTTGCCTCTCGACCCCGATCGGCCGGGGCACGCCTGAGAATCCCGGCCTCGTCCTGGCTCTCGACGAGGGCGGATGGTGCGACGGCGTCGCTCTTCGCCTGGACGAGGGCAATCTCCCGGACGAGCTTTCCCTGCTCTGGCGGCGGGAGATGCTGACCGGCGCCTATCGCCCTGTCTGGGTACCGCTGCACGATTCCCGGGGGGAGGTCTTCGGACAGGGCATCGCCTTCGCCATCGACCCCGCCGGACCGCAATGCGTACGGCTTGGCGAGGCCGAGACTGTGCGCCGGCTCGCCACCGCGCGGGGCCAGATCGGCTCCTCCGCCGACTACCTGTTCCGCACGCGGGAGGGCCTGGAGGCCCTCGGGCTGAGCGATCCGGCCATCGAGCGCCTCGCCGCGCTGGTGGCGGGGTTCGGCGCCGCCGCCTGAAGAGCCGTTCCGCGGCCGGACGAGAAGGCTTGCCTGCCTCGGCCAAACCTGTTTCTGCTGCGCCGGACGGGTACGAGCCTGTCGCAACGGAGAATCTTCCAGCCATGCGGTTGTTCCCGACTCTCCTGGCTTCGGCGGCCCTTTTGGGCCTGTCCGGCGCCTGTTCGGCCTCCTTTGCCCAGCCGTCGGTCCCATCGTCAGCCCAGGCGGCGCAGCAGCAGCGCATGAAGGACTGCAACGCCACGGCCAAGACCCGTTCCCTGGCCGGCGACGGCCGGAAGCAGTTCATGAGCGCATGCCTCTCCGGCAAGGCGGACAGCGTGCAGAGCGCCGCCGCGCCCGCCACCCAGCAGGACCGTATGCGGAGCTGCAACGCCGAGGCCGGCACGAAGAAGCTGGCGGGCGACCAGCGGCGCAGCTTCATGAGCGCCTGCCTGTCCGGCCACTAGCGCGCAGCTTCACCCCGGCCATTGCCCGAATGGCCCGGCCTGTGGTGCGATGCGTCAGGGCCGGGTAGCCCGCCTGAACCCGGATGGCCGGCCCGCGTTGCCTCGGCATCCCGCGCCCGTCGCGGCGGGGGCCAGGGCGGGGCGGCATAGCAGGCGGTTGCATGAGCATGTTCGAGACCAGACGGCCGCCTCTGCCGGTCGCCATCCCGGCGCGGGGCATCATGACCCTGATCGCCTGCGCCATCGTCATCGCCGGCCTCTATTTCGGCCGTGATCTGCTGGTGCCCATCGTGCTGGCGGTGCTGCTGGCCTTCGTGCTGGCCCCGGTGGTGCGCGTCCTGCGCCGCTTCCGCCTGCCGCGCGTGCCCGCCGTGCTGATCTCGGTGCTGCTGGCCTTCGCCCTGCTGCTTGGCATCGGCCTGGCGGTCAGCCGCCAGGGGGCGCAGCTGGCCGGGAACTTCTCGACCTACCAGGAGGCGATCCAGCGCAAAGTCAATGCGCTGCGCCTGGACGAACTGGTGCGGCAGGTGGACATGCTGCTGCGCGGCATGGGCAACCTGGAGGACACCTCGCGCACCATCCACCGCCCGCCGCCCGCCTCAGGGCAGTCCGACCTCACACCGCTGGAACTGGCCCGTGGCGTGGCGGAGCCGCTGTTCAGGCCGATCGCCACCACCGGCATCGTGGTCGTCTTCACCATCTTCGTCCTTCTGTACCGGGAGGACCTGCGCGACCGGCTGATCCGCCTCGCCGGCACGCGGGATCTTCACCGCACCATGACGGCGATGACCGACGCGGCCTATCGACTGTCGCGTTACTTCCTGGCTCAAGTCGCGCTCAATGCCAGCTACGGCATCTTCGTGGGCACCGGCCTCTGGCTTATCGGCCTGCCCAATCCCGTCCTGTGGGGCATCCTGGCCGGGGTGATGCGCTTCGTGCCCTTCGTCGGCACGCCCATCGCCGTGGTGCCGCCGGTTCTGCTGGCCCTGGCGGTCGATCCCGGCTGGTCCATGGCGGTCTATGTGCTGCTGCTCTTCGCCTGCAGCGCGCCCCTGATGGGACAGGCGCTGGAGCCGCTGCTCTATGGCCACAGCACCGGCCTCTCGCCGGTGTCGGTGATCGTCTCCGCCACCTTCTGGGCCTTCATGTGGGGGCCCATCGGCCTGCTGCTGGCGACGCCGCTCACCGTCTGCCTCGTGGTGCTGGGGCGGCATGTCGAGCGTATGCAGTTCCTCGACATCATGCTGGGGGACGGGCCGCCGCTGCGGCCGGAGGAGACCTTCTACCAGCGGGCACTGGAAGGGGACGTGGACGGGCTGGTGGCCCAGGCGCGGCAGATGCTGCGGCACACGCCACTCGCCGTCTATTACGACGAGGTTGCCCTGCGCGGCCTGACCCTGGCGCAGGAGGACCGCATGCGCGAGGAGCTGGGCCCCGAGCAGTTCGGGCAGCTGCGCCAGCACGTGGCCATGCTGCTGGAGGATCTGGCCATGGGGGTCGAGGACCCACCGGTCCGCCTGCCCGCGCCCACCCCCGTCTCGGCCCTGGGCGACGAGTTCGTGGAACCTGATGCGATCCCGATTCGCCAGGGATTGCCGGCGCCGTCCTGGCGCACAGATGGTGCCATGGTGGTGATCGCCGGGCGTGGGGAGCTTGACGACCTCGCCGCGGAAATGGCGGTGCAGATCTTCCGGCGCCACGGCTTCGGCGCGCGGGCGGAAAGCAACAACGTGCTGGAGACGGCGAATCTGGAGCGGCTGGACCCTGCGGCGATCCGTCTCTGCTGTCTGTCGGTTCTGGAGGAAGGCAGCAGCGCTGCGGGGGTGCGGCATTTCCTGCGCCGTATCAGGCGACGCCTGCCGGAAACCCGGATCGTGGTGGCGCTCTGGCACGCACCGGCCGGGAGCCTGATGCTTTCCGCCTTGCGGAGCGAGAATCCCGGCGAAACCATCACCACGTCCCTGCGGGAAACCGTGGCACTCTGTCAGGCCGTGTCGGCCTGGGCCCTCAAGGATGAGGAGGAGCAGCCCGCCGGCTGAGAAGCCGGCGGCTGTTGCTCGGTCGGATCAGCGATAGACGGCGTCCGCGGCGGAGCGGGCGGCACGGATATGGCTGAAGAAGTTGCGCAGCTTGGCAAAAAGCATCTCGGCGAGCTGGCGCTGGCCCTCATGGGCCAGGATCATCGACTCACCCATCTCACGGAAAGTGTTCATCTCGATTTCCCTCATCTGCGGAAGGGGGGCGCCTGACTGCGCCCGTTTCCCTGTTTCGCTGCACTGCAAGGTGGACCCTCTCAGCATCCGATTCAAGTCAAAAGCGATGATGCCAAAGTATGTCTGGTAGGTTTTTCTAGTGATTATATGTCTTGCACAAGAATTCATTGGCCCTCCGGCAAGTTATGTAACTTTCATAAGACCCCGTTTCATAACGGCTGAGCCAGACGCCGGACGAGGATCATGGCGGCGGCGAGGGTGAAGAAGGCGACGGCGGAACCGACGGTGGCCTCGTGATCGCGAGCGAGGCGTCGGCAGCGGCCGAACCAAGCGAAGGACCTCTCCACCACCCAGCGCCTGGGTTGCACGGCGAAGCCTTTCTGGCCGGGTGCGCTGCCGATGATGGTAACGGCGACGGGGGAGGCTCGGGCGACCCGCGGACCGGCGTAGGCGCGGTCGGCGAAGCAGCGGGCCAGGAACGGCCAAGGGCGGCGCGACATGGCCAGGAGGGCCGCACCCCCTCGGCTGTCATGCAGGCAGGCGGGCGAGATGGCGGCGAGCAGGAGCCTACCGTCCGTGTCCACCAGGGCGTGGCGCTTGCGGCCCGTCACCTTCTTCCCGGCATCGTAGCCGCGGACACCTTTCACGCCGACACCGCCCGAGCGGACGGATTGGGCGTCCAACACCGCCGCTGTCGGTGAGGCCTCTCGGCCGACCCGCTCGCGGTCGGCCATGATGAGGGCGTGCGCCAGTCGCTCGAAGGTGCCCCGGCGCGAGAGGCGCAGGAACCAACGGTGCACGGTCCCGGGCGGCGGGAAGTCGCGGGGCAGATGCGCCCAGGCGCAGCCGGTACGGAGCACGTAGAGGATCGCATCGACCACCCGCCGCATCGGCCAGGACCGGGGTCGTCCGGTCTTTGCAGGGCTTGGCAAGAAGGGCTCGACCAGGGCCCACTCGGCATCGGTTAGGCACGTTGCATAAGGCTGGGAGCCGCGCGCAAGCTGCGCGCGGGCGGCAGGGGTCCACATGGGCCACCTCGAAGGACGTCAGACACCCTCCGAACGCGCAGAACTCCCGCCGCTCACCCCGCCTCAGCCGTTATGAAACGGGTTCTAAGACTTGCTTCCGGGCCATGGCTCAGTCGCGCCATCGACAGCAGACAAGCTGGTGGCGAAGGGGTATCGCCCTGCCGGACGACACCGGATGACAGCCCGGGCTCCGGCCCCGCCGGCCACGCACTCGGGTCACGCGAGATCAGGGGACAGGTCCGCCATGACGAAGCGATCCACAATCCCGGGCCGCCGCACCGCCCGGAGCCTGGCCTGGACAAGACTGGCCCTGACATGCGCCGGGGCGATGCTCTGGGCCTCCGTGTCTGCGGGACAGGTCCGTGCCGAGGGCCCGGGCTCCGCCGAGCAGAGCGCCATGCCCTGTAACGCCACCAGCCAGAACCCGAGGATCATGGTCCATGTCGTCGGCGCGCGCAGCGGCAAGGGCGAGGTGGCCGTCACCCTCTATGGTTCGCAGCCCGACCGCTTCCTCGCCAGCGGCGGCTCGATTGCGCGGCAGCGCGTGCCGCTCAATGGCACAACCCAGCTGGAGGCCTGCTTCGCCATCTCCGGCCCGGGGCTCTATGCCGTCTCCATCTATCATGACGAGAACGCCGACCATCACTTCAACCGTTCCCTGCTCGGGCTGCCGGAGGAGGGCTACGGCTTCTCCAACGACGCCCCGACTCCGTTGCGCGCGCCGACCCTGCGCGAGGCCGGTTTCCAGGCGGGGCCCGGCCTGACCGAGGTGACGGTCGGCCTGCGCTACTGAACCTCCGAAACGAACCGGGCGGCGGCAGGCCGGAACGCGAATAACCCCCAGGCGTCCGGGCGAATCCATGATCGCGCCCATGGTCACGGCGGCCCGTTTGCGGCAGGGTCCGGGCTTCGCCTCCTGCCTTGCCCCGATGCCGCCGCATCGCTGCCCTCCACCGGTGCCCGTGCCCTGATGCCTTCCTGGCTTCCCCTGCTTCTCGGCTTCCTGACCGCCATCGGTCCGATCTCGACGGACATGTATCTGCCGGCCTTCCCGGCGATCGAGGAGAGCCTGGGAAGCGGTGCCGGCTCGGCGCAGGTCACGCTCGCCACCTGGTTCATGGGGCTGGCCGTGGGGCAGATCACCCAGGGCACGCTGTCCGACCGCTTCGGCCGTCGCGGGCCGCTGCTGGTGGGAACGGCGATCTACACCCTGGCCTCGGTCGGCTGCGCCGTCGCGCCGGACCTCGCCACCCTGTCCATCTGCCGCGCCCTGGCGGCCTTCGGCGGCTCGGCCAGCATGGTGATCCCGCGCGCCGTGATCCGCGACAAGGCCGAGGGGCTGGAGGCCACGCGCCTCATGTCCCGCCTGATGCTGATCATGGGCGTGGCGCCGATCCTGGCACCCTCCCTCGGCGGGCTCCTGCTCGGCGTGGCGGACTGGCGCATGATCTTCTGGGTCTCGGCCTTCTACGGCATCCTGTCCTGCCTGCTGGTCTGGCGCTTCCTGCCGGATACGCTGCCGCCGGAACTCCGCGTCTCGCTCGGCGCCGCCAGCCTGCTCGCGCGCTACATCGCGATCCTGCGCGATCCCAGCTTCGTCACCCACATGCTGATGGGCGGCTTCATGATGTTCGTGATGTTCGCCTATCTCGGCGGCGTGCCGCCGGTCTTCATCGAGATCTTCGGCGTCAGCCCGCAGGTCTTCGGCATGCTCTTCGGCATCAACGCCATCGGCTTCATCGGCATGTCCCAGGTCAATCCCTGGCTGGTCGGGCGCTACGGCCACCACCGGGTGATGAGCTGGGCGGCGCGCTTCTCCTGCGCCGCCATTCTCGTCCTGGTCGTGGTCACGCTGACCGGGCCCTTCGGCCTGCTCAGCGTCTTCCTTCCGATCTTCTTCGCCATCGCCGCCTCCTCGCTGATCATGCCCAACGCGGCGGTGGGTGCCCTGTCGCGGCAGGCCACGCGGGCCGGCTCGGCCTCGGCGCTGATGGGGATGCTGCAGTTCACCATCGCCGCCAGTGCCTCGCTCGTGGTCGGTGTGCTCAGCGACGGCACGGCCCGGCCGCTCGCCTTCACCATGCTGTTCGGCGTCTGCGGCGCCCTGGTCGCGGACTGGTTCCGCCGCCGCGCCGCCTGAAGGGCGCTGCGGCTCAGCCACCCTCGCGGCGAAACACCAGGCAGAGATTGTTCGCCGGCATTTCCGCGACCTCCTGCCGGCGCAGGCCCTGCCTCTCCGCCTCCGCCGTCACGTCCTCCAGGCGCCGCAGGCCCCAGGCGGGATCGCGGAGCCTCAGGCTGCGGTCGAATGCCTCGTTGCTGGGCGCGGTCTCCACCCCATCCCGCCGGTAGGGACCGTAGAGCACCAGCACCCCGCCCGGCGGCAGCACCCGCGCGGCCCCTGCCATCAGGCCCAGCGTCGCGGCCCAGGGCGAGATGTGGATCATGTTGATGCACAGCACTGCCGCGGCGCGCAGCGTAGGCCAGTTCCGGCCGCCGCTGGCATCCAGCTCCAGCGCCGGACGCAGGTTCGGCAACCCGCTCGCCGCGGCCCAGGCATCGATGCTCGCCCGCGCCGAAGGGTCCGGGTCGCTCGGCTGGAAGACCAGCCCGGGCAGGGCCTCGGCGAAATGCACCGCGTGCTGCCCCGTGCCGCTCGCCACCTCCAGCACCAGCCCTTCCGCCGGCAGGTGGCGCCGCAGCACCGCCAGGATGGGCTCCCGGTTGCGCTCCGCCGCCGGAGCGTGCCGCCGGGCATCCTCCGCGCCATTCATGCCGCCATCGCTCATGCGCCACGATCCTTCTGCTCCATCCCGCGCATCATGAGCCTCGCGGCCAGGCATCCGGCAAGCCGCTCCCGTTCCGGGGCGGCGGATGCAGCCGCCACGCCTGCCGGGCGCTTCATGGACGGCAGACAGGAGGGCAGGATCATGCGGCAGGAGCAACGCGTCGCGCTGGTGACGGGCGCCGCCCATGGCATCGGGCTGGCGGTGGCCCGGCGACTGGCGAAAGACGGCTACCGGGTGGTGATCGCCGACCGCGCGGAGGCGCCGCCGGATGTCGCGGCGCGCTTCGTCCGGGCGGATGTCGCGGAAGAGGAGGCAGTGCGGGCACTGGCCGAGAGCATCCGGCGCGGGGAGGGGCGCCTCGATGCGCTGGTCTGCAACGCAGGCTTCATGATCCGCAAGCCGATCCGGGAGCTCAGCCTCGCCGAATGGTCCTCGGTCCTGGCCACGAACCTGACCAGCACCTTCCTGCTGGTGAAGGCCGCCGAGGAGATGCTCCGCGCGGCGAAGGGCGCGGTGGTCACGGTCGCCTCCACCCGCGCGCACCAGTCGGAGCCGGACACCGAGAGCTATTCCGCCAGCAAGGGCGGGCTGCTGGCGCTGAGTCATGCCCTGGCCATCAGCCTGGGCCCCGATGTGCGGGTGAACTGTGTCAGCCCGGGCTGGATCGACACGAAAGGCGAGGCCCTGCGCCCCGAGGACCATGCCCAGCACCCGGTGGGGCGGGTCGGCCGCCCGGAGGACACGGCGGCGCTGATCGCCTGGCTCCTGGGCCCGGAAAGTGGCTTCGTCACCGGGGCAGAGTTCGTCACCGACGGCGGCATGACCCGGAAGATGATCTATACGGAGTAGTAGGCGGAGTAGCGGCATCGTGGCCGCCCCCGGGTTTGGATGGGGCGGCCAGGCCGTGGCATGCTCCGGCGGGAAACCCCAGGATCAGGACACGCGCCATTGACGAAGTCCCGTATCGTGACGCTGACGCTGAACCCGTCGGTGGATCTGACCAGCGTCGCGGAGAAGATCCGCCCGATCCACAAGATCCGCACCGAGTCCGAAGCCCATGACCCCGGCGGCGGCGGCATCAACGTGTCCCGTGTCGTGAAGGAGTTCGGCGGCGAGACGCTGGCGCTGATGCTGGCGGGTGGCGCCACGGGCCATCTGCTGGAGGAATTGCTGGACGAGGCCGGGGTGCCGCGCCAGTCCATCGCCGTGCAGGGCTTCACCCGCATCAGCCAGACCGTGCTGGAGCGTTCCACCGGCCTGGAATACCGCTTCGTGCCCGAGGGACCGCTGATCGCCGCTTCCGAATGGCAGGCGGCGCTGGGCGTGCTGGAGACCGTGGAGGGCGACTGGCTCGTCTGCAGCGGCAGCCTGCCGCGCGGCGTGCCGGTGGATTTCTATGCCCGGGCCGCGCGGATCGCCGCCGGGCGCGGGCTGCGCTTCGTGTTGGACACCTCCGGCCAGGCGCTGATCCAGGCGCTGGAGGCGCCCGTCGATCTCATCAAGCCCAGCCTGAGCGAGTTCCAGACCCTGGCGGGACGCGAGCTGAAGGACCTGCGCGAGCAGGAAGCGGCCGCCACCGAGATCGTCCGTTCCGGTAGGACGCGCATCCTGGCGGTCACGCTGGGCGCCGATGGGGCGATCCTGGCCACGGAGAAGCGCACCATCCGCCTGCCGGCGCTCAAGGTCGAGGTGAAGGGCGCAGTGGGGGCCGGCGACAGCTTCCTGGCGGCCATGGTGATGGCGCTGTCGCGGGGCGCGGAACCGGAGGAGGCCTTCGCCTGGGGCATGGCCGCCGGCGCCGCCGCCGTGTCCAACCCCGGCACCGCGCATCCGCGAGAGGCGGATGTCCGGATGCTGCGCCAGCGCATTGCCCTGCCGCCAGGCTGAACCGGCCCGTTGCGCACAGCAAGGAGAGGAACGGGGAGATGATCGGACCTTCTTCCATTCCGGCCACCCTTCGGACCACCCTTCTGGAGACCACCCTTCTGGGCGCCGCGCTGCTGGCCTCTGCGGGTCCCGCCCGCGCCCAGGAAAACGCCTTCACCCTGCTCAATCGGACGGGACAGCCGATCCGCTCCGTCTATGCGACGCCGGCCCAGGTGCCGAACTGGGGGCCGGAGCGGCTGCACGGCGGAGTGCTGCCCGACGGCGGCAGCCGCCGCATCCGCCCGGATGGGGCGGGCGGCTGCGTGCTGGACCTGCGGGCCGTGACCGCAGCGGGCATGGTGCTGGACCGGCGCGGCGTCGATGTCTGCCGGGACCGGCAGGTAGTCTTCCCGCCTGCCTCGCCCATGGCCGGCGCGGTTCCCGGCGATGCGGCCTTCAGCCTGGTGAACCGCTCCGGCCGCGTGATCGCCCAGCTCTACGCCACGCCTTCCACCTTGGGGAACTGGGGGCCGGAGCTTCTGGGGCCGCGCGGCGCTGTCCCGCCCGGGGCGGCGCGCTCGGTGCCACGGGAGCCGGGCACCTGCGTCTATGACCTCCGGGTTGTCTATGCCGATGGCGGGGTGGAGGACCGGAAGGGCCTCGACACCTGCGCCACGCCCCGCATCGGCCTGCCATGAGGGGAGGCCGCCCGGCACGCGCCGGGCAAAGTGAGCGGCCCTCCGTTCCCCGCGCCGCCGCTGGGCAATCCGGCGCCGCCGGGGCTCAGGCCGCCCGGGACAGGGCTTGCCCCAGGGCCCGCCAGACCCGCTCGGGCGTGGCGGGCATGTCCAGATGGGTCACGCCATCCGGGGCCAGGGCATCGACCAGCGCGTTCATCACCGCGGGCGGCGAGCCGACGGCGCCCGCCTCTCCGGCACCCTTCACGCCGAGCGGGTTGGTCTCGCAGGGGATCTCGACGAGGTCCACCTCAATGGCGGGCAGGTCCTCGGCACGCGGCAGGGCGTAGTCCATGAAGGAGGCCGAGAGGAGCTGACCGCTCTCCGGGTCATAGACCGTATGCTCGTGCAGCGCCTGGCCGACGCCCTGGGCCACGCCGCCATGCACCTGCCCGCGCACGATCAGCGGGTTGATGGCATGGCCCACATCGTCGACCACCAGGTAGCGGGCGATCCCGATCAGGCCGGTCTCCGGGTCCACCTCGACCTCCGCGATGTGGCAGCCATTGGGAAAGGTGCCGAAGGGCACCTCCGCGACCTCGGCGGCGTCGAGCAGCGTCGCCTGCTCGCCGCGCGCGGCGGCGGCGCGCTGGCGGGCGGCGAGTTCCAGGATGCCGATGCCACGGTCGGTGCCGGCGATGGAGAAGCGGCCCCCGCCATCGAGCGCGCCGGTGGTGGTGAACTCGATATCGGCGGGGGAGGCCTCCAGCGCCTCGCCCGCGGCCTGCCGGCCGCGCTCCAGCACGGTGGAGGCGGTGGCGAGCAGGGCCGTGCCCTCGGAATAGAGCGAGCGGGCGCCGCCGGTGCCGCCGCCGGTCGGGATCTCGTCGGAATCGCCCTGGCGGACGCGGATCCTGTCCACCGGCACGCCCAGGCGCTCGGCGATGATCATGGTATAGGCGGTCTCGTGCCCCTGGCCAGTGGACTGGGTGCCGACCAGCACCTCGACATGGCCGTCCTCGGTGAAGCGGACCTCGGCACGCTCGCTCGGGTCGCCGCCCGTGGCCTCCAGGTAGTAGGCGAGGCCGATGCCGCGCCGCTTGCCGCGGGCGCGGGCCTCCGCCTGCCGGGCGGGGAAGCCGGCCCAGTCGGCGCGCCGCAGCGCCTCGTCCAGCACCTGGGCGAAGTCGCCGCTGTCGTATTTCTGGCCGACCGGGGTGGTGTGCGGCATGGCGCTGGGCGGCACCATGTTGCGGCGGCGCAGCTCGGCGCGGTCGATGCCCAGCTCGCGGGCCGCCGCGTCGATCAGCCGCTCGACGAGGTAGTTGCTTTCGGGCCGCCCGGCGCCGCGATAGGCGTCCACGGGGGTGGTGTGGGTCAGCGCGCCGATGACATGGGCGTGGATGGCCTGGAAGCCATAGACGCTGGCAAGCACCTTGGTGCCGGCGGCGGTGGGGATGAATCCGGCGAACTGCGAAAGATAGGCGCCCATGTTGGCGAGGTTGCGGGTGCGCAGCGCCAGGAACCTGCCGTCCTTGTCCAGCGCCAGCTCGCCCAGGGTGATGTTGTCGCGGCCATGCGTGTCGGACAGGAAGGCCTCGCTGCGCTCCGCCGTCCATTTCACCGGGCGGCCGAGCTTGCGCGCGGCGTAGCAGGCCAGCCCGTACTCGACATAGCAGAAGAGCTTCATGCCGAAGCCGCCGCCGACATCGTGGGTGACGACGCGGAACTTTTCCTTGGGCAGCTTGAAGACGTGTTCGGCCAGCATGTCCTTGAGGTGCCAGGCGCCCTGGCTGGTGGCCTGGAGGGTGAAGCGTTCCGTCGCGGCATCGTATTCCGCGAGCGCCGCCCGGCCTTCCATCGAGGCGACGACGATGCGGTTGTTCACCACGGTCAGGCGCGTGACATGCGCCGCCGAATCGAAGAGCGCGTCGGTCTTCGCCTTGTCGCCGATTTCCCAGTCGAAGACGCGGTTATCGGGCACGTCGTCGAAGACCTGCGGCTGGCCGGGCTCGTTGGCCGCGGCGAGGTCGGTGCAGGCGGGCAGCGGGTCGTAGTCCACCAGGATCGCCTCGGCCGCATCCTTGGCGGCATCCAGGCTTTCCGCCACCACGAAGGCCACCGGATCGCCGACATGGCGCACCTTGCCGCTGGCGAGCAGGAAGCGCGGGGCATTGGCGGAGCGCGAGCCGTCGCGGTTCTTCAGGCTGCCGGCATGGGGCAGGGGGCCGATCCCGTCCGCCGCCAGCTCCTCCGCCGTGTAGATGGCGAGCACGCCGGGCATGGCCCGCGCATCGGCGGTGTCGATGGAGAGGATCGTCGCATGGGCGTGAGGGCTGCGCAGCAGGTAGCCCGTGGCCGTGCCGGCGACGGCGAGGTCGTCCGTGTAGCGGCCCTCGCCCTTCAGGAGACGAGGGTCCTCGACGCGACGCAGGGACTGGCTGAGGCCGAATTTGGCCATGGTTCTGATCCTCCCACCCGGAAACGTGGCGGCATCATCGGCCGGGAGCGGGGTGCCTGGGAAGGGGGAAGGGCGCCCCGGTGAGACGGCCGGCAAACGGGGCGCCCAAAGGAAAAGGGCCGGAGAGGTCGCCCTCTCCGGCCCTTCCTGGCCTGCGTCCCTACGCCGCCGGCTGGGCCGGCGGGCGGTCACCCCCGCTGCTGCCCATCCAGCCCTTCACGCGCTCGCGCAGCGATTGGAAGGTCACGTAGAGCATCGGGATGAAGAAGATGCCGACCAGCGAGGCGGCGAGCATGCCCCAGAAGACGGGGGTGCCCACCGCGCGGCGGGATGCGGCGGCGGCGCCGCTCGCCGTCACCAGCGGCAGCAGGCCGAGGATGAAGGCGATCGAGGTCATCATGATCGCGCGGAAGCGCAGGCGCGATCCCTCGATGGCGGCTTCGCGGATGCTCTTGCCACCCTCGCGGGCCTCCTTGGCGAATTCCACGATCAGGATGCCGTTCTTCGCCGCGAGGGCGATGAGCACGACGAGCCCGATCTGGGCGTAGATGTCCAGCGACAGGCCGCTGAACAGCACGCCGAGGAAGGCGCCGGTGATGGCCACGATCACCGAGAGCAGCACCGGCACCGGGATGGTCCAGCTCTCGTAGAGGGCCACGAGGAAGAGGAAGGCGAAGAGCACCGCGAGCGCCAGGATGATGCCCGTCTGGCCGGAGGCGAGACGTTCCTGGTAGGCGGTGCCGGTCCATTCGAAGCCGTAGCCGGCGGGCAGGGTGCGGCCCGACAGTTCCTGCATCGCGTTCAGCGCATCGCCCGAGGAGATGCCGGCGCGCGGCGAGCCCTGGATGGTGATGGCGCGGTAGTTGTTGTAGCGGCCGATGGTCTGCGGCCCCAGCACGACCCGGGCGGTGGCCAGGGCGCTGAGCGGGACCATCTCCCCGTTCGAGTTGCGGATGAAGACGCGCCACAGGTCCTCGACATTGGCGCGGTCGGGGAACTCGGCCTGGAGGTTGACCTGCCAGGTGCGGCCGAAGAGGTTGAAGTCGTTGACGTAGTAGCCGCCGAGGGTGGCCTGCAGCGTGGAGAAGATGCTGCTGATCGGCACCTGGAGGGCCTGCGCCTTGTCGCGGTCCACGTCGAGGTAGAGGCTCGGCGTGTTGGCGGTGAAGGTGGTGAAGACCGCCGACAGGCGCGGGTCCTGGTTCGCCGCGGCGATCAGGCCCATGGCGGCGGAGCCGAGATCGGCGGGGGAGCGGCCCTCGTAGTCCTGGAGCACGTATTCGAAGCCGCCGCCGGTGCCCAGGCCCTGGATGGGCGGCACGTTGAAGGCGAAGGCGCTGGCGGTGCGGATGGACTGCACCTGGCCGAAGACGCGGCCGATGGCGGCCTGGACGCTGCCCATCGCGCCCTCGCGGTCGGCGAAGGGCTTCATGCGCACGACGACGAAGGCGGAGTTGGACTGCGCGCCGCCGTCGATCAGCGAGAAGCCGACCACCGAGAGGGTGCCCAGCACCGCCGGGTTCTGCCGCACCATCTCCTCGATCTGCTTCGCCACCTCGCGCGAGCGGGAGACGCTGGCGGCGGGGGGAAGCTGGGCCTGGACGAAGAAGGCGCCCTGGTCTTCCTGCGGCAGGAAGCCCGTGGGGGTGCGGCGGGAAAGCTCCCAGGTGCCGAAGGCCAGCACCGCGATCAGCAGAACCGAGAGGGCGGAGACGCGCACCAGCCGCGCCACGATCCCGGCATAGCGGTCGCGGGTCCAGTCGATGCCGTTCAGCACGCGGCCCATGATTCCGCGCCGCCCGCCGCCATGGGCCGCGTCAGGATGCGGCCGCAGCAGGATGGAGCAGAGCGCCGGGGAGAGCGACAGGGCGTTGAGCGCCGAGATGAGCATCGAGGCGGAGATGGTGACCGCGAACTGCCGGAACATCTCGCCCGAGAGGCCGGGGATGAAGGCGATCGGCACGAAGACCGAGAGCAGCACCAGGGTGATGGCGATGATCGGCGCGGTGATCTCGCTCATCGCCTTCTTGGTGGCCTCGGCCGGGGTGAGGTGGGGTTCCTCCTCCATCACGCGCTCGACATTCTCGACCACCACGATGGCGTCGTCCACGACGATGCCGATGGCGAGCACCATGGCCAGCAGGGAGATGGTGTTGGCCGAGTAGCCGAGGCCGAGCAGCACGATGAAAGCGCCGATCAGGCTGACCGGCACGGCCACGGTGGGCACGATGGTGGCGCGCCACGAGCCGAGGAAGAAGAACACCACGGCCACGACGAGGACGAAGGCCTCGATCAGGGTCTTGATGACCTCGTGGATGGTGTCGTTCACGAAGTCGGTGGTGTCGTAGAAGACGTTGGTCTTCATGCCCTCCGGGAAGCGCTGGGACAGGCCGTCGAGCGTGTTGCGCACGGCGGCGGCGACGTTCACCGCATTGGCGCCGGGGGAGAGGTAGATCGCGAAGGCGACGGAGGGCTGGCCGTTGTAGCGGTTCTCCGTCTCCATGGTCTGGGCGCCGAGTTCCAGCCGCGCGATGTCGCGCAGGCGCAGCACCGAGCCGTCGGTGTTGGCGCGGATGATGATGTTGCCGAATTCCTCGGGGCTGGTCAGGCGCCCCTGGGTCTGCAGCGTCATCTGGAACTGCTGCGTGTCCGGCGCCGGGCGCCCGCCGAGGCGGCCCACCGCGGCCTGGACGTTCTGCGCCTGCACCGCCGTCACGATGTCGGAGGGGGTGAGGTTCAGGCTGACCAGGCGGTCCACGTTGAACCAGACGCGCATGGAATAGTCCTGCGCGCCGAAGATCGACACTTCGCCCACGCCCGGCACGCGGGCCAGCGTGTCCTTCATGTTGATGGTGAAGTAGTTCGACAGGAACAGCGGCGACTGCGCGTTGCCCTCGGAATAGAGCGTGCCGAAGAGCAGCACCGAGGAGGATCGCTTTCGCACCGTCACGCCGCTGCGCTGGACTTCCGTCGGCAGGCGGGCCAGGGCGGCCTGGACGCGGTTGTTCACGTTCACCGTGGCGATGTCGCCATTGGTGCCCAGGGTGAAGGAGACGGTGAGGCTGTAGGTGCCGTCATTGGCGCTCTTCGAGGACATGTAGATCATGTTCTCGACGCCGTTGATCTGCGCCTCCAGCACCTGGGCGACGGTGCTCTCGATCACCGCGGCGTTGGCGCCCGGATAGGTGGCGCTGACCTGCACCTGGGGCGGCACGATGTCCGGGAACTGGGCCACCGGGATGCGCATCAGCGAGATGGCGCCCGCGATGGTGATCACGATGGAGATGACGAAGGCCAGCCTCGGCCGGTCGACGAAGAGGGAGGAGATCATCGTCGGTCAGCCGGGATTCCGCTGGGCCGGGGATGCCGGCTGCGTCGAGGGCGCCTGGCTGCCTCCGGGCTGGCTGCCGCCGGTCGGGGCGGTGCCGCTGCCATTGGAGCTGCTGGCCGGCGCATTGCCGGCGGGGGGACTGCCGGGCTGGACCGGGCCGGCCGCGGGAGTCGCGGCGGGTGCCACCGGGGCGGGGTTCACCACCTGTCCGGGGCGGACGCGCTGGATGCCCTCGGCCACCATGATGTCGCCGGGGTTCAGGCCCTTCTCCACCACCGTATCCGCGCCCAGGGCGCGGCCGAGGGTGATGTCGCGGCGCTGGGCCTTCTTCTCCGCGTCCACGACGAAGACGTAGGAGCCCTGCTGGTCCTGCAGCACGGCGGCGCGGGGCACCACGATGGCCTGCACCGGCTCCACGCCCTCGACATAGACATTGACGAACTGGCCGTCGATCAGCGAGCGCGAGGGCACCGTGCCGCTGCTGCTGTTGCCGCGCACCGGGTTGGCGACCAGGGCACGCACCAGGATCGTGTCCGTGTTGCGGTTGATCTGGTTGTCGATGAACTCGATCCGCCCGCTCTCGGGATACAGCTCGCCGGTGTTCAGGCGCATGCGCACGCGCACGGCGTCGATGCCGCCGCGGTTGGCGTAGCGTTCATAGAGCTGGGTCGCGGCGCGGGAGCTGATGGGAAAGGAGACGCGCATCGGGTCCTGCGACACGATGGTTGCCAGGGTGCCGACATCGGGGCTGACCACGTTGCCGATGGTGAGGTTGGTGCGGCCGATGCGGCCGTCGATCGGCGCGATGATGTTGGTGTAGCCGAGGTTGATCTGCGCCACGCGGAGCTGGGCCTGGGCGGAGAGCAGGTTGGCGTTGGCGGTGCGTTCCTGGGCGGTCGCCGTGTCCAGGTTGGCGCGGGTGCCGAAGTTGCTGCGCGCGAGGTCCTGGGCGCGGGCGAGGGAGACGCGGGCATTGGTCAGCTCCGCCTCCGCCGAGGCGACGGAGGCCTGGGCCTGGGCCACCTGGGCCTCGAAGGGCGGACGCTCCAGCCGGTAGAGCACGTCGCCGCGCTTGACCTCCTGGCCTTCCTGGAACAGGCGTTCCTGCATGAAGCCGGTGACGCGGGCCTTGAGGTCCACGCGGTCGGTGGACTCGATCCGGCCGACGAATTCGGTGCTTTCCGTGACCGGGCGCGGCCTCAGCTCGATCACGCCGACCGCCGGCGGGCCCTGTGGCGCGCCCTGGGCCCAGGCCGTGGGGGCCAGGGCGGACAGGCCGAGCGACGGCAGCAGGACCGGCGCGGCGAAGGTGGAAGCGACGAGGGTGGCTGGCGCAACAAGCGCCGACCAGCCCAGCGACAGGCCGAGCGAGCCCTTGGCGATACGTCCCAACATCGTAGCTACTCCAGGCGTATCCGCGGACAACCGGGAAGGGGCCCGGGTGCGGTCTGATGGGGCTCCGGACGGCACCGCCCACAGAACCATGGGGGTTCGCGGGCGGGATTCCGGCATTGTTCCTGCCCGCCCCCGGCTGCGGACAGATTCGGGGCAGGGCGTCACACGGAGGGATGGCCCGGCGAGGGCCGCTGGTCAAGACTTACATTCGTGAATGATTGTGCGGCCGTATGTTTCATGGCCGGCTTCACCGCGGCTTTCTCCGGGACCCTTTCCAGCCGGGGCCTGGGCCGGAGCGGAACCGGATCGGGGAAACCTCGCACGACGACGCCCTCCGCACAGGCTGGGGATGGCAACTCGCCATCCAGGCCGCGGCGCGGCATCCCCTATCGCGCGCCGGCTGTTAACGATCCCGTGGGGCGGCCGCCTTCCCCACGGAACCCGCGCGGGGCCGCCCCAGCCAGGCGAAGACCAGTGTGCAGAGCAGCACCACCAGCGCCAGGAAGAGCAGCGCCGCGCCCGTGCCCGCTCGGCTGGCCACCACGCCGGAGCCGGGCTGCAGCACGGCGGCGCCGAGGAAGAAGGACAGGTTCACTGCGGACAGCGCCTTGCCGGTCTGTTCCGGCGGCACGAGGGCTCGGGTGGCAGCGAAGATCAGCGGCTGCACCCCGATGCTCAGGCCGAAGAGGGTGAGCATGGCGAGGTCCCAGCCCACCGGCAGGGGTCCGAGCAGCCCGTCCGGCCCTCCGGCGACCAGCAGCCCGATGGCGGCGGCGGCGGCGAGGTGCCCGCCGATCAGCAACCGCCGGCGCCAGCCTTCGTGCCGGCGGTCCACCACCCCCCAGCCGACGGTGCCGAGGATGAGGGCCAGGGTCGCCAGCAACAGGACATGGCCTGTCTCCAGCCGGTCCAGGCCCTTTTCCAGCATCAGCCAGGGACCGCCCCAGAGGCCGCGCAGGCAGGCCACGATGGCGAAGGAGCAGAAGGCCAGCACCACCGCCCCGCGCAGGCGGCGCGAGACGACGAGGCGCAGCACCTCGGCCGCGTCGCCCAGCAGGGAGCGGCGGCTTTCGCTGCCGGGCACCGGCCGGTCCCGCACCAGCAGGGCGGTGCAGGCCAGGGCGAAGACACCGAAGCCCAGCGCCGCCCAGAAGCCGGCACGCCAGCCCTCCCGTTCCACCAGCCAGGCGAGGGGAGAGGCGGAGAGCAGCATGCCCGTGTTGCCGATGGCCTGGATCAGCCCGCTCCAGAGGCCGAAGCGGGCCGGGCTCATGCGCTTGGCGGCCAGGGTCATCGGGGCGATCAGCGCCCCGGCGCAGCCAAGGCCGAGGACGAGCTGGGCGACAAGGAACCCGGCCGGGCCGCCCGCCAGGGCGGCGAGCAGCGTGCCGATGCAGACGATGGTGAGCAGCGCCAGCGAGACCGGCCGCACGCCGAAGCGGTCCAGCGCCACGCCGACGGGGATCTGACCCAGGGCGAAGGCGATGTGATAGGAGCCGGTCAGGCTGGACAGGCCCTCCGCCGTCAGGCCGAGATCGAGCTGGATGCGGTCGGCGGCGATGGCCGGCAGGGTGCGCAGCCCGTTGGACAGCATGTGGCCGAGCGCCAGGGCCAGGACCGGCAGCACAAAGCCGGCGCTGGCCTCGGCAGGGGCGGCGGGCCGGGCGGTGTGGTCCCCGCCGGTCTGCGGGGCGGCCTGGGAGATTCCCCGAGGCTGCGGCTGGAGCCGTGACATGGCGAGCGTCTTCCTTCCCGTGATCGGCCCGGGGGCTTGTGCCGCCCCTCGGGCCCTCCGGCGCGCCGTGGATCGCGCCGGGCGGGACCGGCGCCCGCGGCAAGGGGCTGCCGGTCCGTTCTGGTCCTGTCGCGAACCCTCCCCGGCGCGTCCTGGCACTCCGCGGAGGGAAGGGGCCTCAGTTCCGGAAGATCTTGCCCGGGTTCAGGATGCCCCTGGGGTCCAGCGCCGTCTTGACCGAACGCATCACCGCCAGGGCCTCGGGGCCGTGCTCGGCCTCCAGGAACTCGCGCTTGCCCAGGCCCACGCCATGCTCGCCGGAGCAGGTGCCGCCGAGGGAAAGGCCGCGGGCGACGATCTTCTTGTCCAGCTCCCAGGCCCGGTCCTGCGCCGTGGGGTCGGCCTGGTCCACCAGGATCGTCGTGTGGAAGTTGCCGTCGCCGACATGGCCGACGATGGGGGCGGTCATGCCGGAGGCCAGGATGTCCTCCTTCGCGCCGACGATGGCCTCGGCGAGACGGGAGATGGGCACGCAGACATCGGTGGCCATGCCGCGGCAGCCCGGCCTGAGGGCCACGCAGGCCCAGTAGGCGTCGTGCCGGGCCTTCCAGAGCCGGTTGCGCGTTTCCGCATCCGTGGCCCAGGCGAAGCCGCTGCCACCGAAGCTGTCGGCCAACTCCTGCACCGTCTCCGCCTGTTCCCGCACCCCGGCGGGGGAGCCGTGGAATTCCAGGAAGAGGGTGGGCAGGGCCTGGTAGCCTTCCAGCTTCGAGTAGCGGATGCAGGCATCCATCTGGATCTCGTCCGCCAGCTCGATGCGGGCGACGGGGATGCCGGCCTGCATGGTGGCGATGACGCATTCCACGGCGCCGCGCAGCGTCCCGAACTGGCAGACCGCCGCCGAGGTGGCCTCGGGGATGCCGTGCAGGCGCAGGCGGATCTTCGTGATGATGCCGAGCGTGCCCTCGGAGCCGATCAGGAGGCGGGTCAGGTCGTAGCCGTTGGCCGCCTTGCGGGTGCGGGAGCCGGTGTTGATGACGCGGCCATCGGCGAGGACGACCTCCAGCCCCATGACGTTCTCGCGGATCGTGCCGTAGCGCACCGCGTTGGTGCCGGAGGCGCGGGTCGCGCACATGCCGCCGATGGTGCAGTGGCTGCCAGGATCGACCGGGAAGAACAGGCCCTGGTCGCGCAGGTGGTCGTTGAGCTGGTGGCGGGTGACGCCCGGCTCGATCAGGCAGTCCATGTCCTCCTGGCTCACCTCCAGGATGCGGTCCATGCGCGACAGGTCAAGGCTGATGCCGGCGCGGACGGGATTGGCATGGCCCTCCAGCGAGGTGCCGGCGCCGAAGGCGGTGACCGGGACCTCGTGCCGATGGCAGAGGGCGAGGAGGCGCGAGACCTCCTCGGTGGTCAGGGGATAGGCGACGGCGTCGGGCAGGGTGGGGGTGGTGGTGTCCTCGCCCCGGCTGTGCTGCTCCCGCACCGCCTGGTTGGTGGAAAGCCGGTCGCCCAGGAATTCCCGGGCCTCGGCGATCACCTGCTCCACGGGCCTCGACGGGATGTTCATGGACGTTTCACTCCGCTTCGCGCGACAGGCGACAGAACGTCACGCTCCGCGTGACAGGTGATCAGGGCGTCACGCTTCGCGTGACAAGGGACAGGTCAGGCAGTGAGGGCCGCCGCCGCCGAGGGTGAAGAGTGTGATCTCCGGATCGAGCACCGTCAGCCCCTCCGCCCGCAGGGCAGCGTTGAGCGCGGTGCTGGCCCGGGCCGAGACCACCTGGCCGTCGCCCAGGGCGAGGATGTTGCAGCCGAGCGCCATGGCATCCCGGTAGGAAACGGGAATGCAGCGGATGCCGTGCCCCGCCAGCCAGTCCACGAAGCCCGGGTCCAGCACGTCGAGGCAGGCGACGGCGAGGCCGGGGGCGGCCATGCAGAAGATCACGTCGAGATGCAGGAAATGCTCGTCGAAGAACTCGACCCGCACCTCCCAGCCCTCGGCGCGGAGCCATTCCGCGAGCTGCTCCGCCCCCGCCTCGTCGGTGCGGCCGCCGCTGGCGCCGATGCAGGCGAGGCCGGGGCGGATAACGTGGATGTCGCCGCCCTCCAGCGTGCCGGCGCTGGACTTGCGCCAGAAGGTGGAGCCATGGGCGGCGTGGAAGTCGGTCAGCGGCGCGTACTCGCCCCGGCGCTGCGGGCGTTCGAGCTGGCAGAGCACCGGGCCGGCATGGGTCACGACCACGCTGTCGCGGGTATAGACCATGTAGGGGAGGTGCGGCTCCGGCACCAGCCGGTGCACCCGCGCGCCGCCCTGCGCCAGGGCGTGGCAGAGCTCGGCATGCTGCTGCCGCAGGTGATCGGCCGCCGGGCGCTGCCGCGTCTCGCTCAGCGTGCGGCGGACGATGCTGTTCAGCGGCATCCAGCGGTAGTGGTCTGGCGGGCAGACCAGCACGTCGTTCAGGCGGCCGGTCTCGCTGCTGACGCGCCAGGGCGCGCCGGGATGGGGGAGGGCGGACATGCGGAACAGCCTAGAGGGGCGGAGCCCAGGCCGGAAGCGAGCAGCCGCGTGCCATGATTGCCAGGGGCGCTGCTGCCGGGAGCACGGATGCCCGGACCCGGGGCGTCAGGATGCCGCGGGGCCGTCCGGCCATTCCTGCAGCTCCACGCCGCGCCGCGCGGCGAAGCCCGCGCCGCCCGTGGCCAGGCAGCGGAATTCCAGGCCGAAGGTCATCTCGCCCAGCACGAAGTCGAGCGAGGGGGCCTCGTCGCCGGCGCGGATCTCGCAGCGGGCCAGGGGTGCCTCCGTCTCCCGGGCCACCACCTCGCAGACGGCGATCACGCCGTCGGCCTGTTGCGGCAGGCGCAGCCGCCAGGAAACCCTGTAGCGCCCGGCACGCAGGGGCATGTAGGGACCGTAGAGCACGGCGCCCTGGCTGCCCGGCGCGGCGGTCACCCATTCGCCTTCCGCATCGGCCTCGACGGCATGGCCCGGCGCCGCCAGGAGGCGCTGCACACGTTCCGGCCAGTGCTGTCGGAAAAGATCCGACATCAGGGCCCGGACCGCCGGCGCATCGGGCGCCCGGTCGCTGCGGACCGCCTCGACCCACCAGATGAAGGAATCCTCCGGCCGGTCATGCGCGGCGATCAGGCGCTCGGGCACGGACCAGCCGGGATGGGGGGCGTTGGGGTCGAAGGGAAGGACTTCCCCGCTACGCGAATCGCGGCAGAGCCAGATCCCGCGTGTCACCGTCACGTCGAAGCCGGCGAGCCGGGCGAGTTCCTGCGCCTCGGTTTCGGTCAGCTCGATGGTGTGCTCCGAATGACTCCAGTTCAGCAGCCTGGTCACGTGACGGTTCGGGCTGTCCATCACGAGGTGGCCGCCCGGCTTCAGCACCCTGGCCGCTTCCAGCACGAAGCCCGCGACCTCCTCCGGCCAAAGGTGTTCCAGGTTCTGGCCCGAAAAGACGAGGTCGCAACTCGCATCCGGCACGTCGGACATGTCGGAGGCGGTGTTGGCGATCCAGGTGACATTGTCCGGCAATCCCTCCGGCCGGGGCGAATAGTACTCGATGCCGAGATGCTCGGGCACGCGGCCATAGGTCTGCTCGATCCACTCGAAGTACCAGAGGCCGGCGCAGCCCGCGCTGAGAAGGCGCTGGGCACCGGGCGGCATGGCGCGGAGGAAGGCGCCGCGCGACTGGTGCAGGAGGAGGTTCACGTTCAACGGGGCGGGGCGTTCCGCCGGCGGGGCGGGGGAAGGGGCGGGAAGCGGCGCGGTCCCGGCCGAAGGCGCCGCGGAGAAGGCGCCGTTCGGGCGGGACTGCGCGAGCAGGGCACCCTCCAGCACCGCGAGGCGGTCCGACAGGCCATTGGTGCCGATGATGGAGCGCACGGCGCGTGTCGCAGGCCGCAGGATATCTCGAATCAAGTCCATTCCCCCCGAGCCACCTGAAGGCTGGTTCCATCATCCTGCCGGTGGAACGGACCGCGGGGAATGACCTATTTCGTGCCGGGGCTGGCGGAAAGGCGCGCAAAAGGAAAGCGCCCCGGACGACTGGCCCAGGGCGCTTCGAAGCGGATGCCGAAGAGGGTGGCGGGGGAGGGGCCCGCCGGGCCGGGGCTCAGGCCCGGCCGTAATTGTCCTCGTAGCGGACGATGTCATCCTCGCCGAGATAGGAGCCCGACTGCACCTCGATCAGGGTCAGCGGGATCATGCCCGGGTTCTCCATGCGGTGGACGCAGCCCAGCGGCAGATAGACGCTCTCGTTCTCGCGGACGAGCAGGCGCTCGGAATCCCGCTCCACGATGGCGGTGCCGTTCACCACGACCCAGTGCTCGGCGCGGTGGTGGTGCTTCTGCAGGCTGAGCTTCTGGCCCGGGCGGACCTGGATCTTCTTCACCTGGAAGCGGTTGCCGAGGATCAGGCCCTCGTAGTGACCCCAGGGGCGATAGGCGCGGCGGTGCTCGGTCGCCTCCTTGATCCCGGCGGCCCTGAGCTTCTCCACCAGCTTTTTCACGTCCTGCGCCCTGTCGCGGGACATGGCGAGCACGGCGTCCTCGGTGACGACGATCACCGCGTCCTTGAGGCCGACCACGCCGGTCAGCATGCCCTCGGAACGGACGAGGCAGCCCTCGGCCTCCACCAGATGGACGGGACCGTGGGTGGCGTTGTCCTTCTCGTCCTTGGGCGAGACGGCCCAGAGGGCATCCCAGGAGCCGACATCGGACCAGCCGAGCGATGCGGGCACGACCACGGCATGCGGGGTCTTCTCCATCACCGCGTAGTCGATGGAGATGGAGGGCGCCTTGCAGAAGGCCTTGGCGTCGAGGCGCACGAAGTCGAGGTCGCGCTTGGCACCCTCCACCGAGGCGCGCACGGCCTCCATCAGCTCGGGCGCCAGGCGCTCCAGCTCCGCCAGCCAGGTCGCGGCGGAGGCCACGAACATGCCGGAATTCCAGAGATGGCGGCCGCCCTCCAGGAAGTGGCGGGCGGTGGCGACGTCCGGCTTCTCGACGAAGCTCTTGATCTTGAAGAGCCCCTCTGCCCCTGGCAGCGGGTCGCCGGATTCGATGTAGCCGTAGCCGGTCTCGGGCGCCGTCGGCTTCATGCCAAAGGCCACGATGGAGCCTGCCTCGGCGGCCGCGGCGGCCAGCTTCACCGCTTCCAGCAGGGCGTCCTTGTCCTGGATCACGGCGTCGGCGGCCATGATCCAGAGGATGGCGCGCGGGTCCTGCTCGGCGGCGATCAGGGCAGCGGCGGCGATGGCGGGGGCGGAGTTACGGCCCTCCGGCTCCAGGACGATGCGCGCGCCCTCGATGCCGTCCTCGCGCAGCTGCTCGGCCACCAGGAAGCGGTGCGGTTCCGAGGCCACCAGGACGGGCGGCGCGAAGCCAGGGCCCTGGGCACGGCTCGCCGTGGCCTGGAGCATGGTCTTCTCGCCGACCAAGGGCCAGAACTGCTTCGGATAACCCTCGCGCGACAGGGGCCAGAGCCGGGTGCCGGTCCCTCCGCAGAGGACGACGGGAATGAGAGACGCAGCGGCAGCTGTCATCGATCGCGCGGGTCCTTACACTCGGTAGCCTCACGACCTAGCGGAGCGCTGCCTAAAAGGGAAGCGGGCCATAGGCCCGCTTCTAATTTAGAAATTTGTTACTTTTACAAGATCATTCCGCGATGGCCTCATCCTTCTTGCGACGCAGCGCGGGAAGCATCATCGAGCCGAGGACCAGGGCGCAGATCACCAGCAGGCAGGCGCTGATGGGGCGGTTGGCGAAGTCGATGAAGACATAGGCGTCGCCGCGCGAAAGCAGCATGGCGCGGCGCAGGTGCTCCTCCATCATCGGGCCGAGCACGAAACCGATCAGCAGCGGGGCGGCCGAGAGGTTCAGCTTGGTGAAGACATAGCCCAGGATGCCGAAGGCCAGCGTCTGGTAGACGTCGAAGACGCTGTTGTTGAGCGAGTACACACCGATCATGCAGAACATGAGGATGGCGGGGTACATGTACTTGTAGGGCACGCTGAGCAGCTTCACCCACATGCCGATCAGCGGCAGGTTGATGACCAGCAGCATCAGGTTGCCGATCCACATGGAGCAGATCAGGCCCCAGAACAGGTCGGGCTGGGCCTCGACCATGCGCGGGCCGGGCTGGATGCCCTGGATGATCAGGGCACCCACCATCAGCGCCATCACGGCATTGGCCGGGATGCCCAGCGTGAGCAAGGGGATGAAGGAGGTCTGGGCGGCGGCGTTGTTGGCGCTCTCGGGGCCGGCCACGCCCTCGATGGCGCCATTACCGAACTCGTGGCGGTACTTGGAGACCTTGCGCTCCAGCATGTAGGAGCCGAAGGCCGACAGCGCCGCGCCGCCGCCGGGCAGGATGCCCAGCACCGAGCCCAGCACCGTGCCGCGCAGCACCGAGGGGGTGGCGCGGCGGAACTCCTCCCTGGTCAGCCAGAGGCTGCCGATCTTGGTCTTGAGCACCTCGCGCGCCTCGGGGCGCTCCAGGTTCAGGATGATCTCGGAGATGCCGAACATGCCCATGGCGATGGAGGCGAAGCCGAGCCCGTCGGAAAGCTCGGGGATGCCGAAGGTGAAGCGCTGCTGGCCGGTCTGCACGTCGGTGCCGACCAGGCCGAGGGCCACGCCCAGCACCACCATGGAGATGGACTTGAGCACCGAGCCCTGGGCCAGCACGGCCGAGATGATCAGGCCGAGCAGCATCAGCGAGAAGTAGTCCGCCGGGCCGAAGGAGAGCGCCACCTGGGTCAGCAGCGGGCCGGAGGCCGCCACCACCAGGGTCGCCACCGTGCCGGCGAAGAAGGAGCCCAGCGCGGCGATGGTCAGCGCTGCCCCCGCCCGCCCGTTGCGGGCCATCTTGTAGCCTTCGAGCGTGGTCACCACCGAGGAGACCTCGCCCGGCAGGTTCAGCAGGATGGCGGTGGTCGAGCCGCCATACTGCGCGCCGTAGTAGATGCCGGCGAGCATGATGATGGCGGTGGTGGCGGGCTGGCCGAAGGTGATGGGCAGCAGCAGGGAGATGGTGGCCACCGGGCCGATGCCCGGCAGCACGCCGATGGCGGTGCCGATCAGGGCGCCGAGCAGCGCGAAGAGCAGGTTGTCGAGGGAGAGCGCGACGCCGAAGCCGTGCGCGAGGTTCGCGAAGAGGTCCATGGTGCGTCCGCTCTCAGAAGGCCGTCGGCCAGACCGGCACCCGGATGTCGAGCTGCCAGATGAAGATGACCCAGGCCATCACGACCAGCGCCACGAGCATGCCCAGCACGCCCCGGGCCGTGTGGCTGCTGTCGGCGAAGACGCTGACGGTCAGGCTCAGCACCAAGGCCACCACCAGCCCGAGCGGCTCCAGCGCCAGGGCGAAGATCGCCATGCAGACGCTGACCAGCGCCAGCGGCCGCCAGCCCGGCGAGGCCGCCATGATGCCCAGCCCGACCACGAAGGCAAAGCCGACCTGGCGCCAGTTGCCCTCGCCCACTCCCATGCGCTCCAGCACCTGCCAGACCACCAGCCCCGCCGCGGTGCCGAGCAGCACCGTGGTCAGGTCCGTGTTCGTCCAGCGCTCCAGCGCGTCGGGGCCGCTGCGCAGGCTCACCAGCACAACCAGCGCCCCCAGGATCAGCAGCAGTACGAATACCAGCATGGGCATGTAGCCCGGCCCCATCCGCCGGGCATCGCCCAGCGTATGGTCCGTGTTAAGCCAGAGCCCGACCAGGGCCAGCAGTACCAGCAGCCCCCCCGAGATCAGGTCCTTCGTGTTGATCTTCACGCGTCTTGTCTCCGAATCGCGCTACGCGGCCGGTTCGGGCCGGGCATGGCCTCATCCTCAGCCACCCCGGATGGGGGAGAGGCAGTGTCCAGCAAAGGCATGGGGAGGGGGTGGCGGGCCGGCCGCGCCGGATATCCTGGCATCCGGCACCCGGCGCGCTGGCCGGTGGCGCCCTGGGCGAGCGGCATCCCATTATCCTCCCATGACTTTGAAGTTGACCAAGCGTAATGCGGGGAAACACACCGTCGCAAGGGATCGCCCTTGTGGGATGCCCCACCTTTTTTCATGCTGCCCTGCAGCAGGGGGCGGCTGCCCCTCCACTTTCCCATCCCGCGCGACCCTCCGGGCGATTTCCACCCGCCAGGGCACGCGTCCCGCGCCCTCCGGAGGCCCCCCGTGACGGAACCACGCCCCAATGACCCCACCGGCCGAATCGCCGGCATCGCCGAGGCCGCCGAGGCGCGGCTGATCGGCCTGCGCCGCGACATCCACGCGCATCCGGAGCTGGGCTTCGAGGAGGTGCGCACCGCCGGGATCGTGGCGGCGGAGCTGGCGCGGCTGGGCATCGCGCACCGGACCGGGGTGGGGCGGACCGGTGTGCTGGGGGTGATCGAGGGCGGTCGGCCGGGGCCAACCCTGGCGATCCGCGCCGACATGGACGCGCTGCCGATCCACGAGGAGACGGGACAGGGTTTCGCCAGCACCGTGCCGGGCAAGATGCATGCCTGCGGCCATGACATCCACACGGTGACGCTGCTCGGCGTGGCGGAGGTGCTGCGGGAGATCGCCCCGATGCTGGCGGGTCGCGTCGCGCTGGTCTTCCAGCCGGCGGAGGAGATCCTGGAGGGCGCCGCCGCCATGATCGCCGACGGGGCGGCGGAGGGCGTGGACATGGCGCTCGGCTTCCACAACGTGCCGGACAGGCCGGTCGGCAGCTTCGGCTATGTGAGGGGGACGGGACTGGCGGCCTCGGACCTGTTCGACCTCACCATCCGGGGGAAGTCGGGCCATGCGGCGCACCCTTACGCGGCGGTGGACCCGATCGTGGCGGCGGCGCAGTTCGTGTCGCAGGTGCAGACGGTGGTGAGCCGCGAGGTGCGGCCGCTGCACCCCGCCGTGGTGACGGTGGGCATGTTCCAGGGCGGCACGACCTACAACATCATCCCCGAGCGCGTGGCGCTGAAGGGCACGGTTCGGACGCTGCACCCGGAGGCGCGCGACACCGCCGAGGCCGCCATCCGCCGCCTGGTCGCCGGGCTGGAGCTGGGGATGCGCGTGACCTGCGAGCTGAACTATGCCCGCCGCGTGCCGCCGCTGGTGAATGACGACCGGGTGCTCGACCCCTCGGTGGCGGCGATCCGGGCGCAGCTCGGCGTCGAGCCGGAGGCGGGGGAGCCGAGCATGGGGTCGGAGGATTTCTCCGCCTTCTCGGAGCGGATGCCCGCCTTCCAGATGCTGATCGGCTCCGGCGCGCCGGGGCGGGACGACCGGCTGCACAACGCCTTCTACCAGCCCGACGAGCGCTGCATCGCGCTGGGCGTGCAGGCGCTGTCCCGCGCGGCACTCGAATTGCTGTCCTGAGCGTGACGGGTCCGATAGGGGACGAGATCGGCATGAAAGTCTGCGTTTTCGGCGCCGGGGCGATCGGCGGCCATCTGGCGATGCGCCTGGCGAAAGGCGGGGCGGAAGTGTCCGTGGTCGCGCGGGGCACGCAGCTCGCCGCCATCCGTGCACGCGGCCTGACGGTGCGGGCCTATGACGGCGAGCACCACGCACGCCTCGCCGCGTCGGAGGACCCGGCGGAGTTCGGGCCGCAGGACGTGGTGGTCGTCACCACCAAGTCGCCCGCCCTGCCACAGGTGGCCCGGGCGATCAGGCCTCTGCTGGGGCCGGAGACCGCCGTCGTCTTCGCGCTGAACGGCATTCCCTGGTGGTATCTCGACGGGGCCGGCGGGGTGCTGAAGGGGCAGCACATGCCGGAGCTCGATCCGGGCGGGGTGCTGCACGGCGCCATCGGCATCGGGCGCACGATCGGCGGGGTGGTCTATTCCTCCTGCACCGTGGTCGAGCCCGGCGTGATCTCGGTGGAGGGCAAGGGCAGCCGCCTGATCCTGGGCGAGCCGGACGGGCGGGTGACGCCGCGCATCGAGGCGCTGGCCGGGCTGCTCCAGGCCGGCGGGCTCACCGAGGTGCCGGTGACCACGGAGATCCGCAAGGAGGTCTGGGCCAAGCTGATGGGCAACATCTCCTATGGGCCGCTCTGCATCCTGACGCGGCGGAACCTGCGCGAGACCTATGCCGACCCCGCGGTTGCCGCGGCCGCGGAGCGGATGATCCGCGAGGCGCAGACCATCGCCGCCGCGCTCGGCATCACGCTCGACACCGATCCGGTACAGCAACTCGCCGGTGTCGGGCGCAGCGCGCACAAGCCGTCGATCCTGCAGGACCTGGAGCTCGGCCGGCAGATGGAGGTGGAGTCGATCCTGCTGGCGCCGCTGCGCATCGCCCGCATGGCCGGGGTGGCAACGCCGACCCTCGACCTCGTCGTGGCGCTGGCAAGGAGTGTCGCCGAGGGCGCCGGCCTCTACACGCCAGCGGGATAGGGCGGTGCGGCGGGCAGGCTGGTCTGGCCCAGCACCCAGCCTTCCCAGTGCCGCACCCAGGGATCGTCCGGCACGAAATCCGGCCGGATGCCGTCCAGCACCCCGATGAGGCCGAGCAGGCCGAGCAGGCTGTCGAAGCGGTCCTCCCCGGCGGCATCGGCGCCGAAGCCATCCGCCATGGCCTCCGCCAGAGGCGCGTCCGGCCGGACGCCCAGCCGGGCCATGGCCTCCCGCAGTTCCGGCAGCACCCGGAGGCGCACGGTGCGGTCGCGCTTGCTGCCGGACAGGCGCAGGCCGAGATGGCGCAGGCATTCGGCCGGATAGACCTCGGCCAGCACGGCCCGGCCCGGCGCCAGCAGGCCGTGCAGCCCGCCCTCGAAGGGCCAGAGGCGGTAGGGGGCGCCGGCGGAAAGGGCCGGGACCAGCCAGTCCCTCCAGGCGGAGATCGCCGCCTTGCCGGTCTGGTTCGCCCCCAGCGTCCAGAAGAGCGGCGCCCCAGCGGGGCGTTCCGCGGTGGCGAGGTCGCAGAGCCGGCACAGGCCCGACGCATCCGCCATGCCCAGCGCCAGGGCATGTTCCAGCCGGGTCATGCCGCGCATCCCGCGCGCCGGGTAGAAGGGACTGCCGGCCGAGACCTCGGCCACCGTCTCCGCGACGCGCCAGAAGCCGGGCTGCCGCGCGAGGCCGCGCAGGAAGGCGGGGAAGTCCGGTTCGGGGCGCGCCCGGGCATAGGCGCGCGGCAGGCCGAGCGGCAGGTCGAGCCCCAGCGCCACGGTGGGCCCCTCCGCCAGCAGGGCGGCGGCCCAGGCAGCGGGCTCGCCGACCGGGCGCGGGGCGGTGGCAAGCCAGCCACCCGGTCCCGTGCGCCGGGCGCCGGTGAACCAGCGCTTGCCCGGGTTCACCGACCAATCGGCATGGGCCGCGATCATCGCCCGCACCTTGCCGGGGCCGGTGCCGGGCTTCAGCCGATCGGCTTGTTGGCCTTTTCCATCAGCTTGCTGAAGAAGGCGCGCGCCTTGCCCGGCGGCTTGGGCGCCTCGGTCGCCGCGGCTTTCGCCGTCTCGCGCTCCCGCTCGCGGGATGCGAGCCACTTCTCCAGGCTCATGCCCGCCTTGGCCGCGCGCTTGGCCTCATAGGCGCGCTGGCCCTCCGTCAAACGGCGCTCCGGTGCAGCCATCTTTTCCCTGATCCCCTATGCCCTGTCGGCGGCGGGTGTTTCGCGCGGCGGCGCGGCGTCGGCAAGAGGCTGCGGCGGGGCTTGCGCCGCAGGCGCGGCGACGGCACCTCCAGAAGCATGGAAGCGCGCGTGAAAGCCGGTATCTGGGCCTCGATGGCCCTTCGCCTCGGGGACCAGGCCGGCCGCCCCGGCATGGTGCTGCGCAAGGGGGACCCCGACAGCGGCGGCATCCTCTGCGTCCTGCACGGACGGGAGGGCATGGTCGTGCTGTCCCAGGTGCGCGACGCCGAGGGCCGGCAGGCCTGGATGCGTGGCACCGGCACGGCGGCGGTGGACCAGGAGGCGGCCGATGCCTATGTCGCCCGGCAGGTGAAACGCGACCCGGACCTCTGGGTGCTGGAATTCGAGGCTCCGGACCTCCTGCCGCCCTTCGAGGCGAAGATCATCTGATCCGGCCCCCGGCCTGGGGCGTTGCTCTGCGTGGCCAGCCCCGGGCGGGGGGCGGGGGAAAGGCAGCGCCTTGCCGCCAAGGAACGGGTTGCCGGACCAGGGGGCTGGCCGGCCTCAGCGGTCGGTCAGCCGCAGTTCGATGCGCCGGTTCCGCGCCAGGGCCTCGGGGCTGTCGCCCGGGTCGATCGGCTGGTTGTCGCCAAAGGCGGCGGCGGCCACCCGGTTGGCGGGCAGGCCCTCGCTGATCAGCAGCTGCGCCACGGCGATGGCACGGGCGGCGCTGAGCTCCCAGTTCGAGGCGAAGCGCCCGCCACCACGGAAGGGCGTGCGGTCGGCATGGCCATCGACGCGCAGGATCCAGGGCGTGCCGGGCGGGATACGGCCGGAGATCTCCTTGAGCACCCCGGCGATCTGGCGGATCTGCGCCTTGCCGCTGTCGGACAGGTCGGCGCTGCCCACGGGGAAGAGCACCTCGGACTGGAAGACGAAGCGGTCGCCGACGATGCGGATGTCGGGGCGGTCGCCCAGCACCTGGCGCAGCCGGCCGAAGAAGTCGCTGCGGTAGCGCTGCAGTTCCTCGACCTTGGCGGCGAGGGCGGCGTTCAGGCGGCTGCCGAGATCGGCGATCTGCGCGTCCTTCTCCTGCCCGGACTTCTGCTGCACGTCGAGCGCGGCGGCGAGGCGCTGGAGCTGTGCCTTCAGATCGTCGATCTGCCGGGCCAGCAGGGCGGCCTGGGCCTGGGCGCTTTCCGACAGGCGCACCGCCTCGCCATGGGCGTGCTGCTCCTCGCCGAGCTTCGCCTGGGCCTCCTGCGCCTGCTTCTCCAGCTGGTCGCGCAGCGCGGTCAGGGCGCGCACCTGGTCGGCGAGCTTCGCGGCCTCGGCCTGGAGCGAGGCGATCTGTGCCTGGGACTGGGCCTGGGCCTGGGCCAGCGACTGTTCCGCCTGCTGCCGCCCGGCCTGGGCGGCGCTCAGGGCGCGGGCGGCCTCGGCACGCTGGCGCACCGCCTCGGCGGTCTGGCCGCCCACCGCCTCGGCCCGGCCCAGCGCCTCGGTCAGGCGCGATTCCAGCGAGGCGATACGCTCGCCCGTGCCACGCGCGGCGAGTTCGGCATCCGAAAGGCGGGCGGCGAGCTGGTCGCGGGCCTCGCGCAGGGTGTCGCGTTCGTCATGGAGCTGGTCGCGTTCCGTGCGCAGCCCGGTCAGCTCGCCCTGGGCCGCGTCGCGGGCGGCGGCGGCCCGGCGCGCCTCGTCCTGGGCACGGCCAAGGCTGGCGCGGAGTTCGTCTGTCTGGCTGCGTTCCAGGGAAAGCAGGTCGGCCAGTTCCGCCACCTGCCGGTTCAGCCGGTCCAGCGCCCGGTCGCGCGAGCTGAGCGTGACGGACAGGAAGCCCTGCGCCAGCACGAAGACCAGCAGCACGAAGATGATGACCATCAGCAGGGTGGACAGGGCGTCCACATAGCCGGGCCAGGCGTTGAGCCCCTCGCGCTGGGAACGCCGGATGCCGCGCGCCATGGGTCAGCGCCCTGCCTGCATGGCCGCCATCAGGGCGATTCCGCCAGGGCGGCAATGGTGCGGGCGAGCAGCTTGATCTCGCTGCGGATCTCCTGGGTGGACTGCGCGCGGCCCTGGCTCACCTCCTCGACGAGGCGGGCGAGGTAGAGCTCGATGTTGCGCAGATGGGCGTAGGAGGCCTCGCCATGCCCCTGCGCCTCGCCCAGCCGGTGGAGGACCGGGTTCAGCGATGCCTGCCCCTCGGCCATGCGCTGCATCAGCACCTGGCTGGCGCGCATCTGGTCGGTCAGCACGGACAGGCGCTCGGTCAGCGTGTTCAGCGCCTGCCCGGCATGGGCGGAGCGTTCCTCGCCGCGCGCCATGATGCGCTGGAGGCCTTCCAGGTTCTCGGCGGTCTGTTCCAGCAGGGCCTGCACATAGGCGGGGACGGAGCCGCCCTCGCCCTCGGCGCCCAGCACGCCGGAGGAGAGGCGGGTGGCGGAGGCGAGCCATTCCTCCAGCTCGTTGTAGAAGCGGTTCTGTGCCTGCCCGGCGGTCAGGTCGAGGAAGCCCAGCACCAGCGAGCCGCCGAGGCCCAGCATGGAGGAGGAGAAGGCGATCGACATGCCGCCGAGCGGCTGGGCGAGGCCCGACTTGAGCTGGTTGAACAGCGTGTTCAGGTCGCCGGAGCCGACCGACATGCTGTTGATCACCTCGCCCACCGCGCCGATGGTCTGGATCAGGCCCCAGAAGGTGCCGAGCAGGCCGAGGAAGATCAGCAGCCCGGTCATGTAGCGGGAGAGTTCCCGGCTCTCGTCGAGCCGCGCGGCGATGCCGTCCAGCACCGAGCGCATCGCCGGACCGGACAGGGAGAAGCCCTCGCCGCGCCGGCTGCCCAGCATGGAAGCCATGGGGGCGAGCAGGCTCGGCGGCGCCTGCGCCGTCTGGCCGGGGCCTTGACGGCGGAACTCCTCCAGCCAGTCGGCCTCGCGCCGGATGGTGAGCACCTGGCGGAAGGTCCAGACGATGCCCAGCAGCAGCACGCCGAGGATCACCCCGTTCAGCACCGGGTTGGCCATGAAAGCCACCAGGAGCTGCGCCGAGAGCAGGGCCGCGATGGCCAGCACCACGGCCAGGAAGACCACCATCCGCAGCAGGTAGCGGGTGGGGCGGGTCATGGGATGGTTCATCCTCTGCGTGGGGCGGGCGCGGCCGCTGGTGGGGGGGAGGGTGAAGGGGCGGCGGGGGCCATGGCGCCGCGCGGCGGGGCGGGCGGGATCAGGTCGATGCTGTCGGTCGCCTCGATGGTCAGGCCGAGCGGGCGCAGGTCGATGCGCGTGCCGGGCAGGCCGCCGGATTCGAGGGTGCGCTTGATCTCCTGCGCCCGGGAAAGGCTGTCGCGGCGGGCGGTGGAAAGGTCGTCCGCCGGGCCGGAAACGCGGGCCAGCACGGTGACGCGGCCCCGGCTGCGCTCCGCCATGGCCTTGGCGAGCCTTTGCAGCGCCGCCTGTTGCGGCGGGGTGATGTCGCCCTGCAGGCGCCAGCCGCCCTCGGGCAGGACGGCGATGCCGTCGGCCAGCGGGATGTCGGCATAGGCGGCGGTGACGGGCGGCGCGGGCGGGCGCGGCATGGGGCCTGGGGCCAGCACGGCGGGCGGCGGCGGCGCCGGGGGTGGGGGTGGCGGCAGGGGCAGGTCGGATTGCGCCCACCCCGGACCGGGGAGGACGTCAAGCAGGCACGCCAGGATCAGGGCGGGCCGGAGAAATTTTGGGACCGGAGGCATCGGCCGCGCAGGCTAGAGCAGATCGGCGGGGGCCGGAACAGCCCCCTGTCGCGCTTTGCCGGGCGCCGGGGCCCGGTGGCGCGCATCACGCGGGCGGCGGAAGGGAGGCGGAAACGGCCGCGGCGATGCGGCCCGGCCCGCCCCCGGGAGGCGTGCCGCTCAGCCCGCCGTGCCGCGGCTGGTGGCGACGCGGGCGATGCCCTCGGCCACCGCCTCGCGCAGCGGGCCGTGCAGGTTCGGGTTGCCGGCGACGATGTTGCCGTGCGGCCAGGGGTCGTTGCCGTCCGGATCGGTGACGTAGCCGCCGGCCTCCTTGATCAGCACGATCCCGGCGGCGCAGTCCCAGGGCTTCAGCCCCAGCTCCCAGAAGCCCTCGTAGCGGCCCGCCGCCACCCAGGCGAGATCGAGCGCCGCGGCGCCGAATCGTCGCACGCCGGCCACCTGCGGCATCAGCTTGGCCAGGGTGGCGGAGAACTCGGCTCGCTTCGGCGCGCTGGCGAAGGGGATGCCGGTGGCGAAGAGCGCCTCCTGCATGTTGCGGCGGCCGGACACGCGCAGGCGGCGGTCGTTGAGGAAGGCGCCCATGCCCTTCTCGGCCCAGAACAGCTCGTCCATCGCCGGGTTGTAGATGACGCCGGCCATGAGTTCGGAGCTGTTCTCGCCGGTGCGCTTCTCGATGCCGACGGAGACGCACCACTGCGGGATGCCGTGCAGGAAGTTGCTGGTGCCGTCGAGCGGGTCCACCACCCAGCGCCATTCCCAGTCCTTCTCGCCGCTCTCGCCGCTTTCCTCCATCAGGAAGGCGAAGCCCGGGCGGGCCTTGGAAAGATCGGCGCGCAGGCTTTCCTCGGCGCGCAGGTCGGCCTGGGACACGAAGTCGCCGGGTCCCTTCACGCTGACCTGGAGGTTCTCGACCTCGCCGAAGTCGCGCAACAGGCGCTTGCCGGCCTTCTGCGCGGCCTGGATGACGACATTGAGCGCGGGGGAGAGTCGGGGGCTCGGGCGCATCGCGTGGATCCTCGCTGCGCCCGGGGCGTGGGGCCGGCCGGCTGCCCCCGGGGACGCTGGCGGGGGCCGCTGGCGGGATCCGGGGGGCGCGGCCCGGTCGGAAGCGCGCCGGGCGGGGAATGACGGGAAAGGGCAGGCCGCAGCCTGCCCGGATCGGGGCGCCCGGGAAAGGGCGCCGCCGGCTTCGGAAGAACCACCGCCACGGCGGCGGGGAGGGGCCGGGCCGGCGGGGCCCGGCGCGGGCCTCAGCCCTTGGCGCGCTCCACGTAGGAGGCGTCCTCGGTGCGGACCACGATCTTCTCGCCGGTGGCGATGAAGGGGGGCACCTGGGTCTTCACGCCGTTGGAGAGCATGGCGGGCTTGTAGGAGGAGGTCGCGGTCTGGTTCTTGATCACCGGATCGGCCTCGGTCACCTCCAGCACCACCGTGTCCGGCAGGTCCATGGAGACCGGGTCGCCCTCGATCAGGCGGACGTTGACGACCATGTTCTCGACCAGGAAGGGCAGGCGGTCGCCCAGGATCTCCTTGGGCACGCTGTGCTGCTCGAAGGTCTCCGGGTCCATGAGGATCAGGCTCTCACCATCGGCGTAGGAGTAGGTGTACTCCTTGTCCTCGGTGGTCAGGCGCTCCACCGTGTCCTGGGTGCGCCAGCGCTGGTCCTTCTTGGTGCCGCTCTTCACGTCGCGCATCTCGACCTGGATCACGGCGGCGCCCTTGCCGGGGGTCATGATGTTGATCTTGAGCACGGACCAGCGGCGGCCCTCGAACTCGATCACCTGGCCAGGGCGCATCTGGTTGGCCTGCTGCTTCGCCATGGGGGCGGCTCGTCCTCGGTCTTTTGAAAAGGAGCGGGCGGGCGGCGGGCGCCCGCGCTGAAGGGCGGCGTTTAGCCCCGTAGGCGCTTTCGGGCAACCGGGACCGGCATGGGGCGGGCCGTGGGGCTGGGGCGCGGCGAACGCGGGCAGGGGCGGCGGTGCCCCGTCACGGGCCGGGAAGCGGAAGGAGGCAGGGGTGCGCGTCGCCGTCTTCGGGGTGTCGGGGTCGGGCAAGTCCACCCTGGCGGGGCGCCTCGCCGCTGCGCTGGGGGTGCCGCATGTCGAGCTGGACGCGATCAACTGGCAGGCGGGCTGGCGCGACCTGAACACTCATGACCTGCCAGAATTCCGGCGGCGCGTGGCGTTGGCCGTGGCGGGGGAGGGATGGGTCAGCGACGGCAACTACGGCCGGGTGCAGGATCTTGTGCTGGACCGCGCGACGCATGTGGTCTGGCTCGACTATCCGCGCGGCCTGGTGATGCGGCGGGTCGCCTGGCGCTCCCTGCAGCGGGCGCTGACGCGGCGGGAGATCTGGCCGGGCACCGGGAACCGGGAGGCGTTCCGGCAATGGCTCGACGCGGATCACCCGATCCGCTGGGCATGGCGCACCTATGCGGAGCAGCGCCGGGCCCATGCGGCGCTGCTGGCGGACCCGGCGCTGGCGCATCTGGAATGGCACCGGCTGCGGCGTCCGGGCGAGGTGGAGCCGCTGCTCCGGCGCCTGCGGGCGGAAAATGGCGGCGGGTCGGCCGGGATGTGACCATGGCCGCGTGCGGAGAGGGGCGATCCCTTTCCCAGGCCGTCCCGCTCTGGAACCGTCAAGGCAAGGGCCGGCCTGGGTCGCGTTCCGGCACGGCGTGGCGGTAGGGCACGCCGTCCAGCGGCCGTTCCACCACCCAGTCCATGCCTTCCGGCGTGGCGAATTCCGGCCCGATCGGCGCCTTGCCGCCACCGCCCGGCGTGTCGAGCGCATAGACCGGCCAGGCCAGGCCGGTGAGGCGGCCGCGCAGGGCGCGGAGCAGGCGGCGGCCTTCGGCGATCGGCACCTCGAAGCGGGCGGTGCCGGGCGCGCGGTCGAGCTGGTGCAGGTAGTAGGGCTTCACCCGGCTGGCCAGCATGGCGCGGAAGAGGTCCTCCAGCGCGGCCTCGTTGTCGTTCACTCCGCGCAGCAGCACCGACTGGCCGAGCAGGGCCACCCCGCCCCGCGCCAGGAGGCGCAGGGCGGAACGGGCCGGGGGGGAGAATTCGCGGGCATGGTTGGCATGCACGCAGAGGAAAAGCGCCTTCTCCGTGTCCAGCGCTCCGGCTAGCGCCTCCGTGACGCGGGCGGGATCGGCCACCGGCACGCGGGAATGGAGGCGGATGACCTCGATATGCGGGATGGCGGACAGGCGGGCGACAATGGTGCCGAGGCGGCGGGGCGAGAGCATCAGCGGGTCGCCGCCGGTCAGGATCGCCTCGCGCAGTTGCGGCATGCGGGCGAAGTAGTCCAGGGCCGCGTTCAGCTCCGCCTCCGACAGCAGCCCGCCGTCCGGGCCGACCTGTTCCCGCCGGAAGCAGAAGCGGCAATAGACCGGGCAGGCCAGCAGCGGCTTCAGCAGGGCGCGGTCGGGATAGCGATGGACCACGCCCTTCACCGGGGAATGTGGATGGTCGGCGGTCGGGTCTTCCAGCTCCTGCGGGGAGGCGAGGAGTTCCGCCGCCTGCGGGATGTACTGCGCCGCGATGGGATCGGCCGGGTCGGCGCGGTCGATCAGCGCCTCCACGGCGGGCGTGACGGAGATGGCATAGCGTTCCGACACGGCCCGCAGGCCGGGTAGGGCCGCCGCGGGAACGAGGCCAGCCTCCGCCAGCGCCTCCGGGCTGCGGAGGGTGCGGGCGGGGCTCGGCATGGCGGGGCGGGAAAGGCCATCGGGCATGGCGGCCAGCAGCTAGACCAGGATGCGCGGTGGTGGAAGCGGCAGGGCCGGGGGGACTGGGCCGCGCCTGCGGGGCAACTGGATGGCGCCCCGGGTGGGCGTGGCAAGGGGGCGAGATGGCGGAGGCCACAACGAAACAGGGGCATCCCGGCCGGGATGCCCCTGTTTCGTGGTCCAGCCGGGGGGCCGGCCGCAAGGTCAGTTGTTGTTACTGACGTCCAGCGGGGTGGAGCCGGCGGAGAAGTGGCTGGCCGCAATGCTGCCGGTCGGGGCGCCGGTCACGGCCGAGGAACCCGCGTTGCTGCTGTTCCGCACGACGCTGCCCGGGGTGGCGTAGCTCCAGGCCATGTCGAAGCTGGGCGTGCCGCGGGTGGCGGAGGAGCCGGCGCTGCTGGTGTCACGGGGCGTGGAGCCGATGCTGTAGTGGCTGTAGCCGCCGCCTTCCGCCGCATGGCTCACCACGGGGGCAGCCATCAGGGTGGTGGCCATCAGGGCGGCGAGGCCGATCTTCGAGAAGGTGCGCATGGTGTTCTCCGAACTCTTCTTGAGCGGGGCTTCATCGTCCCGTTCTCATGGTCATTAGATAGGACGCTAATCTAACCGGAAAATCACCGATGTTCAGGAATGTTTGTCACAGGAAACCGGACAATTCCTGTCCCCAATCCCATGGTTCTTGGTTCAGGGCGGGAATCCTGCCTTCCGTAATCCGCCGTTTACGGCCGGCCCATGGGAGGGCTTCAGTGAGGCGTGGGCCCGGGCTCCCCAAAGCTTTCCGGTATGTGGGTTGAGGCGGAACAATGCACGCGTCGTCATCGCCGTCGCGCCAGGATGGGGTGGAGGCGCTATAAGCCCGATGACATGCCGTCTCCCCGATCCCCCCTGTCCCGGCCGGACTGGCTTCCCGAACGCCTCGCTGCCCGGCTGCCGGCGCTGCGCCGCCGTGCCCTGCTCCTGGCGGATACCAGGGCCTTCTTCACCGCCCGTGGCTATACGGAGGTGGAAACCCCCGCGCTGGTGCCGGTTCCGGGCATGGAGGTACACCTGCAGGGCTTCCGCTCCCGCTTCCGCCCGCATCTGGGACCGGGGGAAGCGCGGGACCTCTGGCTGCGGACCTCGCCCGAACTGGCACTGAAGCGGCTGCTGGTCGCCGGAGCCGGGCCGGTCTTCGAGCTGGCGCGGGTCTGGCGGAACGGCGAGGTCTCGCCCCGCCACGCACCGGAGTTCACCATGCTGGAATGGTACGCGCCGGGCCTGCCGCTGGACGGGATGATGGACGAGGCCGAAGCGCTGCTGCGCGCCGTCCTGCCACCCCGCGTGGCGCAGCGCGGCGTTGAGACGGATCTCCGCCAACCTTTCGAGCGCATCCCGGTGGCGGAGGCCTTCCGGCGCTGGTGCGGCGGGCTGGACATCCTCGCCACGCTGGGGCCCGATGGGGAGGGGGACGGCGCGGCGCTGCGTGCCGCGGCGCGGGCGGCGGGGCTGGAGGCGCCGGAGGGCGAGGGCTGGGAGGAACTGTTCTTTCGCCTGATGCTGGACCATGTGGAGCCGCATCTCGGGCGCGAACGGGCGAGCTTCCTGACCCATTGGCCGGCCCCCCAGGCGGCGCTGGCCCGGCGCGACCCGTCGGCCCCCCGGGCGGCGCTGCGCTTCGAGCTTTTCGTGGCCGGGATCGAGCTGGCCAACGCCTTCGACGAACTGACCGACCCGGCGGAACAGCGCGGCCGCTTCGAGCGTGACGTGGCCGAGCGGCGGCGCCTCTATGGCGAGGAAGGCTGGGAGGTGGACGAGGATTTCCTGCGCGCGCTGGAGCACGGCATGCCCGGCGGCAGCGGGATCGCGCTGGGCTTCGACCGGCTGGCCATGCTCGCGGCGGGGGTGGAGGACATCGCCCTCACGCGATGGCTGGGGAACTGGCCCTATGGGTGAGGCGGCTGTCCTGGGAAGGAAGTGCGCTTCCGTGGGCTTTTGTCAGGGCACCCAAGCGCGCCAGGCTGGCCAGGCTTCGACGGCGGCGGCCAGGGCGGCATAGCCGCCTTGATTCGGGTGTGCCCCATCGCCGGAGCGGACTTCCGCCGCCCAGTCTGGGCAGTCCCGCACCACCGGATGTAAGGGCAGGAAGGGAATGCCAAGCCCGGCGCAGAGGGGCGCCAGGGCCTGGGCGAGGGTCTCCACCCCGGAATCCGCCAGGGAATCGCCGGCCGGAATGGGGCCCAGCATGAGCGTCGGACGAGCGGTACCCTTCAGGATGGCGGCGGCGTTCTCCAGGCTGCGTGGCAGCGGCACGCGCGGTGCGCCATCCTCGATCACACAGTCGTTGGCACCAAAGGCGAAGAGCAGTCGGCCATCCTGTTCCGCCGGCAGGCGGCGGGCCGCTTCCTCCTGCCAGCGGCCGGCGATGTCGGTGCTGGTGTCACGGCGGATGCCAAGATTGTAGAGGGTGACGTCATGGCCGCGTTGCCGCGCGGTGGCGCAGACACGGCCCGCCCAGCCCAGCATCGTGTCATCGCCGGTGCCGTTGCTGAAGCTGTCGCCGAAAACACAGAGACGGAAACGGATCATCGGCCACGCCCCATCAGACCGCCTCGCGCGGCGCGGCCCTGCGGGTGACGAGGAGCTGGTTCACGCGGAAGCCCTCGACATCGACCACCTCGAAGGTGAAGCCGGCGATCTCCATCTTGTCGGCCTTGCGCGGCACACGGCGGAGGTGGTGCATGACGAAGCCGCCGGCGGTCTCGTAGGGGCCGGAATCCGGCGAGATCGGGATGCCCAGGACCTGCACCACGTCGGCCATGGGGGCGATGCCGTCCACCAGCCAGGAATTCTCGTCGCGCTGGACGATGACGCTTTCCTCGAAGGGATCGGCGAGGCCGCCGACCAGCACCGCCAGCACGTCCTTGTAGGTGATGACGCCGACCACCATGGCGTACTCGCTGACCACCACGGCGAAGCCGGCCTTCTGCGCCTCGAACTGGGACAGCACCTCCCAGAGGTCGAGCGTGTCCGGCACCACCGGGGCGTCGCGGCGCAGCCGGGCCGGGTCGATGCCGCCCGGTCCCTCGTTCAGCACGGCGGCCAGGACATCCTCGGCGCGGGTGAGGCCGAGCACGCGGTCCAGGCTGCCATCGCAGACCGGGTAGCGGGAATAGGGGTGACGGCGGACCTTCTCCTGCCAGATCTCGGGGGATTCCTTGATGTCCAGGTACACGATCTCGTCGCGCGAGGTCATGGCCGAGGCGGCGGTGCGCTCGCGCAGCGCCAGGACGTTCTCGATCAGCCGGTGCTCGCCCGCCTCCAGCGCGCCGGAGGTCACGCCGGCGGCCAGGGTGGCGCGGAGCTCCTCGGCCGTGACCAGCTCCGCCGCCGAGGTGGTGGGCATGCCCAGCATCCGCAGGACGGCGTCCGCCAGCCGGCTGAAGACGAAGACCAGCGGGCGCAGCAGGCGCACCGCCAGCGCGGGGAACCAGCCGACCGAGAGGGCCACCTTCTCCGGCGCCTGCATGGCGATGCGCTTGGGCACCAGGTCCGCCAGCAGCACGAAAAGCATCGTGACCAGCAGGAAGGAGAGGACCGAGCCGGCGGTGGCGGCGGTGGTGGGGCTCAGCCCCGCCTCCAGCAGTGCCACGGAGAAGGGCGGGGAAAGCAGGCCCTCGCCGATCACGCCGCCGAGCACGCCGACGGCATTCAGGCAGATCTGGATGGCGGTGACGACGCTGGCCGTGTCGCGACGCAGCGCCAGGAAGCGGCTGGCGCGCAGGTCGCCTTCCTGCGCCAGGATGCGCAGGCGCGTCTCGCGCGCGGCGGCAAAGGAGATTTCCGCCAGGGAGATGACCACGCTGGCCACGACCAGCAGAAAGGTCAGGAAAAGTCCCAGGGCGATGTCCAAGCGGCGCTTCCTTTGTTGCGGCCCGGCCGGACCCGTTCAGCCTGCGGCTTGGGCGATGGCGGCGTTCATGGCCCGGACGCCCGCGGCCGGCCCTTCGGGGTGCTTCCATACCGCCCCGACGACGGCCAGGAAATCCGCCCCGGCCCGCACCAGGGGTGCGCAGTTCGTGGCGTCGATACCGCCGATGGCGACGGAGGGAACCTCCATCACCTCCGCCCACCAGGAAAGCAGCTCGGGTTCCGCCCGGTGGACCGTCTCCTTGGTGGCGGTCGGAAAGAAGGCGCCGAAGGCGACATAGTCGGCGCCGGTCTCCCCCGCCTGCATGGCGAGGTGGCGGGAGGCATGGCAGGTGATGCCCAGGATGCCGTCGCCCAGCAGCTCCCGCGCGGCCGCCTGGTCGCCGTCCTCCTGGCCCAGATGCGCGCCGTCGCAGCCGGTCTGCACGGCGAGGTCGGCACGGTCGTTCAGCAGGAAGGCGACGTCGCGCGCCTGCGCCACGGGGCGCAGCGCGTCGACGGCGCGGCGGATGGCGTCGTCATCCGCCTCCTTGAGCCGGAGCTGGACGCAGGCGACGTCGCCCGCATCCAGCGCCCGGGCGAGCTCCTCCGCGAAGCGGGCCGGCTCCAGCGCCGGCGGCGTCACCAGGTAGAGTCGGCAGCCGGGGGCCTCCCCGGACGCCTGCTTCGCGGAGGCGGCCATCAGAGCGGCGACTTGTACACGTCGATGATGGCGGAGAGCAGCTTCAGCGCCTCGGGCTTGGAGCGCTGGAAGCTGTTGCGGCCCACGATCGAGCCGTTGCCGCCGCCGGCATGGATGCCCCTGGCCATTTCCACCATCGCGTCATGGGTGCCGGCCTCGCCGCCGGAGAAGACCACGAGGCGGCGACCGCCGAAGCAGGCCTGCACCACGTGCCGGATGCGCCCGGCCAGGGTGGCGATGTCGGGGACCGGGAACTTCTCGTAGGTCTTCTTCGCGGCATCCAGCGAGATCGCCTCGGCCGGCGGCTTCACCTTGATGATATGGGCGCCGGTGAGCGCGGCCATGTGCGCGGCATAGGCGCAGATGTCGAGCGCGGTCTCGCCCACCTTGTCCAGCATCGGGCCGCGCGGATAGGACCAGACCACCACGGCGAGGCCGGTGGCCTTGGCTTCCTCGGCCAGCTCGCGCAGTTCCTCCATCATCTCGAACTGGTATTCCGAGCCCGGGTAGATGGTGAAGCCGATCGCCGAGCAGCCGAGGCGCAGCGCATCCGCCACCGTGCCCGTCACCGCCTGGTCCTTTGTGGTGGAAAGGGAGTTGGAGGAGTTGACCTTCAGGATGGTCGGCACCGTGCCGGCGAAGCTGGCGGCGCCCGCCTCGATCATGCCAAGCGGCGCGGCATAGGCGTTCAGCCCTGCCTCGATCGCCAGCTCGAAGTGGTAGCGCGGGTCATAGGCCGCCGGGTTGGGCGCGAAGGAGCGGGCCGGGCCGTGCTCGAAGCCCTGGTCCACCGGCAGGATCACCATCTTGCCGGTGCCGGCCAGCTTCCCGCTGTTCAGGATGCGGGCGATGTTGGTCTTGGTGCCGGGATTGTCGCTCTCGTACCAGGAGAGGATCTCCCGGACCTGCGGGGTGAGCTGCATCGCGTTTCCCTTTCCTTCTTGCGGCCCCGTGGGGCCCCCGTGGATGTTCCCCGACGCCGTGCCGCGTCGCATTTTCGGGAACGGGTGATAGATTCCCGGAAAGTGCCGCCCTGGAAAGTGCCGCCTGTCTAGCCGCCTCCGGCCTTCCCTGTCATCTCGCCGCCGGTTGGCGATGTCGTGAGCCAGCGGCGCAGGATCGCCATCCCGCCGGGGCGGCGCAGGTCGATGCCATCCAGCGACAGCGCCTCTGGCGCCCGTCCATGCAGCACCGCCCCCACCGCCTGGCCCGCCCCCGCCACCTGGGCGAAGGCGGGACGGGTTTCCGCCAGGATCAGCTCCCGCCAGCCCTCGCGCAGTGCCCGCAGTGCCAGCCCCGGCATGGCGCCGCAATCCAGCAGGGTGCGGCAGGGCAGGGCGGGATGCCGCGCCCGCGCCAGGCGGATCACGGCGGCGAAGCCCGCGGGGCCGGGCCAGGTGGCGGCGCCGGGGGCGGAAAGCAGCACCGCGCCCCGTCCGCCGCCGGCCTCCGTCACGGCGCGCAGCACGGCCTCGGCCTCGCGCAGCCCGTGCACCGTGACTGCCGGCAGCCAGGAAAGGCCCGCCGGGGCCGGGCCGGGGGTTTCCCGGGCCACGTGCCGCGGGGCTGCGCCCGCTTCGTCCCCGGGCACGCCTTCCGGTCCGTCTCCGGGCCCTTCTCCGGGCCCATTTCCGGGATCGGTGCGGCTCGCGATCCGGCCCATGGCCTGGCTCCCTGTTTTGCCATCGGTTTTGCCGCCCGCGCGGCCAGCGTGGCGTTGACCCTCGCGCCATGCCATGCCTAATGCCCCAGGATATCACGCGTTCGGGGTTCTTGCTTGATGGCGGATCGTTTGGGCGAAGCCGCGGCGCGGCTGGAAGCGGCGGTGGAGCGTCTGGCTGCCGCGGCCTCGCGCCCCCGCTCGTCCATCTCGGAGGAAGAGGTGGCGGAGCTGGGCCGGCGCCTGGACTCGACCCTGGCCAGGCTGCGGCTTGCCCTGGCCCGGGAGGAGTCCGAAGGGGAGATGGAGGCCGAGCCGGAGTCCGAGGACCTGTCCCTCGACGCGGCCGGGGACGAGGAAGGTGGCGAGGAGGCCGGGCAGGCCAAGGGCGCGGCCGGGCCGGAGCCGGAGGATGCTCCGCAGCGCCGGACGGAACCCCAGAACAGGCAGGAGGTCTAGGGCTTGGGTCAGGTCACCGTTCGCGTCGGCGGCTACAGCCACCCCGTTTCCTGCGAGGACGGGCAGGAGGCGCATCTCGTCGCCCTGGCGGCGGAGGTGGACCGCCGGGTCCATTCCGTGCGCGCCATGGGCGGCTCCTTCGGCGAGAACCGGCTGCTGCTGCTGGCCGCCCTGCTGCTGGCCGACGAGGTGCATGACCTGAAGGTCGAGCTCTCCCGGGCCCGGGCCGGGCAGCCCACCCTGGACAACCCCGCGATGGCCGAACGTCTGGTCCGCGTCGCGGAGAGGATCGAGGGCATTGCGGCGGGGCTCGAGCGCCCTTAACTAGGTCGGGCGGGGCTGCCTTTCGCGCCAGGTATCTCATCCCCGGGGCCAATGTGCATCCTCCGGGAACTGGCTCTGTCCGGACCGTGGTCCGGGTATCTGGTGCCCACCTGCTTCAGCAGGCCTTGGGAGGATGAATCGCCAGCGGTCATGGTGGCTCCGCACTTCGTTTCCGATCCCGGTGAACTCGCCGCCGCCAAGGCGCGGCTGCGGCACGAGATGCTGGCGCAGCGCGCCGGCATCGCCACGCCGGAGGCCGTCGAAGCCGTGGCGCGGGTGGTCCTGGATGGGATGCCGCCGCCGCCGGGCGCCGTGGTGTCCGGCTACTGGCCCATGGGGGATGAACTGGACCCGCGGCCGCTTCTGGCGGCGCTGGCCTCGCGTGGCCATGCCGTCGCCTTGCCGGTGACAACGCGGCGCGGCCAGCCCCTGCGCTTCCGGCAATGGCGGCCGGGCGAGCCTCTGCTGCCCGTCCGCTTCGGCCTGTCGGAGCCGTCGCCCGAGGCGCCGGAACTGCGTCCCGACTGGCTGCTGGTGCCGCTGCTGGCCTTCGACCGGCGCGGGCAGCGGCTGGGCTATGGCGCGGGCTATTACGACCGCACGCTGGAGGTTTTGCCGGGTGCCGTGGCGCTCGGCTTCGCCTATGCCGGGCAGGAGGTGCCGCGCGTCCCCACCGGGCCGGGCGACCGGCCGCTGCGGGCCGTGGCGACGGAGCGCGGCGTAATCCATTGCGAACCGCCGCCCTGCGGAGAGGGTTCCGAGGAGAAGGCTTGAGAATACTGTTCCTGGGCGACGTGGTGGGGCGCAGCGGGCGCGATGCCCTGGTTTCCCGCCTGCCCGCGCTGCGGCGCGAACTCGCCACCGACCTCGTCGTGGTGAATGCGGAGAATGCCAGCCACGGCTTCGGCCTCGCCCCCGACATGGCACGGGCCTTCCTGGAGGCCGGGGTGGACGTGCTGACGCTGGGCAACCATGCCTGGGACCGCAAGGAGATCATTCCCTTCATGGAAGGGGAGCCGCGCATCATCCGCCCGATCAACTTCCCGCCCGGCACGCCGGGGCGCGGCGCCACGGTGGTCGAGGTCTCCGGCGGGCGGCGGGCGCTGGTGGTCAATGTCATGGGCAGGCTGTTCATGGAGCCGCTGGACGACCCCTTCCGCGGCGTGCAGGCGGAACTGGCGAGGCACGTCCTGGGCGGGCCGGTGGGCACGCCCGGCACGATCCAGGCGGCGGTGGTGGACATCCATGCCGAGGCGACCAGCGAGAAGCTGGCCTTCGGGCATTCCTTCGACGGGCGCGCCTCGCTGGTGATCGGCACGCACACGCATGTGCCGACGGCGGATCACCAGGTACTGGAAGGCGGCACCGCCTACATGACCGATGCCGGGATGTGCGGCGACTACGACAGCGTGATCGGCATGAGCAAGGGCGCCTCGGCGCTGCGCTTCTGGCGCCGGATGCCGGGCGAACGGCTTTCCCCGGCCGAGGGCGAGGCGACGCTCTGCGGCGCGCTGGTGGAGACGGACGACGCCACGGGTCTCGCCAAGCGCATTGGCCCGTTGCGGGTCGGCGGGCGGCTGGCGGCGGTCAAGCCGGGCTTCTGAGCCAGGGTTCCGGTGCCGGGTGGCGGAGACCGCGGACAAGTCTGAGAACTGCTCGCAACGCTGCCGTTCCCATGCCAGGATGACTCGCATGGACAGCCTGCCGCCCGACCCCCACGCCATCACCACGCCGGAACAACTGGCTGAGTACTACGCCCCGCCCGGGCCGGTGGTGCTGCGCAAGGTCAGCCCGGTGGTGGATGCCACCGCCGCCGCCTTTATCGCCCACAGTCCCTTCTGCGTACTCTCCACCGTGGGGAAACGCGGCGCGCATGGCACGCCGCGCGGCGATGCGCCGGGCTTCGTGGCGGTGCTGGACGAGCGCACCCTGGCGCTGCCGGACCGGCGCGGCAACAACCGGATCGACGCGCTGCGCGACGTGCTGGACGACCCGCGCGTGGCGCTGCTCTTCCTGGTGCCCGGCTCGGGCGAGACCCTGCGCGTTTCCGGGCTGGCGCGGCTGACCACCGACCCGGCGCTGCGCGCGCGGCTGGCCATGGAAGGGCGCGAGCCCGCCACGGTGATGCTGGTCGCGGTGCGGGAGGTCTTCATGCAGTGCCGCCGGGCGGTGGCACGGGCGAAGCTCTGGCCCTGCGACGCCCGCCCGGCGGGGACGCCGACGCCGGGGCAGATGATCGCCGCCCATACCGGCGGGATGGTCGATGCGGGCGAGGTCGATGCGCGCTCGCCGGATCTGGAAAAGCACCTCTACTGAGGCCGGCGGCGGGGCGGGCGCCGGGCGTCATGCTGGCCGTCCGCCGCGCCCGGGGCTATAGGTGCCGCCAAACCCTTCCTATTCCTGACGTTACGGGCACAGACGACCATGGCCGGCCATTCGCACGCCAAGAACATCATGCACCGCAAGGCGGGGCAGAGCGCCAAGAAGGCCCAGGCCTTCGGCAAGCTGATCCGCGAGATCACCGTCTCCGCCAAGGCGGGGATGCCCGACCCGGCGCACAACCCGCGCCTGCGCGCCGCGGTGAAGGCCGCGCTGACGGCGAACATGCCGCGCGACACGGTGGACCGCGCCATCAAGCGCGTCGCCGCCGGGACGGACACGGACAACTACGACGAGGTCCGCTACGAGGGCTATGGCCCGGCGGGCGTGGCCATCATCGTCGAGGCGCTGACCGACAACCGCAACCGCACCGCCTCCGACCTGCGCTCGGCCTTTTCCAAGTTCGGCGGGGCGATGGGCGAGACGGGCTCGGTGAGCTTCCAGTTCGAGCGTGGCGGCGTCATCACCTACAAGGAGGGCGTGGCCTCCGAGGAGGCGATGATGGAGGCGGCGATCGAGGCGGGCGCCAGCGACGTGGAGACCTATGACGGCGTCCACGAGGTCACCACCTCGGTCGAGGACTTCACCGCGGTGCGCGATGCGCTGGAGGAGAAGTTCGGCGCGGCGGAAAGCGCGAAGCTCGAATGGTGGCCGAACGTGTCCGTGGACCTGAACGAGGAGCGGGCGCAGTCCGTGCTCAGGCTCGTGGAGGTGCTGGACGACCACGACGACGTGCAGAACGTCTATGCCAATTTCGAGGTCTCGGACGAGATCGCCAACAAGCTCTCGGCCTGAGGGACCGGCCTGGGTTCCCGGATGGCGGGCTTCGGGGGGAGCCGGCCGCCGGCGCGGAACACGTATGGCCTGTGGGGGGGAATGGCATGTCGGGCAGCGTCCGCATCCTGGGATTGGACCCCGGGCTGCAACACACGGGCTGGGGGCTGATCGAGAGCAGCGGCTCCCGCCTGCGGCACCTGGCGGACGGGGTGATCAGCACCACCGCCGACCTGCCGCTCGCGGAGCGGCTGTCGCAGATCTACCGCGCCCTGCGCGCGATCCTGGACCTGCACCAGGCCGACGAGGCGGCGGTGGAGCACACCTATGTCAACAAGAACCCCGGCGCCGCGCTGAAGCTGGGCCAGGCGCGCGGCGTGGTGCTGCTGGCACCCTCGCTCGCGGGGATCGAGGTGGCCGAGTACCAGGCCATGGAAGTCAAGCGTGCCGTGGTCGGCACGGGCCATGCCGACAAGGTGCAGGTGACGGACATGGTGCGGCGGCTGCTGCCCGGTGCCGTGATCCGGCGCGCGGATGCGGCGGATGCGCTGGCGGTCGCGATCTGCCACGCGCATCACCGGGGCAGCCGCATGGCGCTGGCGCGGATGGCGAACCTCGCCGTCAGCCAGCCGCGATAGGAAGAGAGCGATGATCGGCAAGCTGCGCGGCGTGCTGGATTCGGTGCATGAGGGCGGCTGCATCCTGGACGTGAACGGGGTGGGCTATGTCGTCGCCGCCTCCTCCCGCGCCGTGGCCGCGCTGCCGCCGCCGCCGGCCCAGGGTACGCTCTGGATCGAGACGGTGGTGCGCGAGGACGCGATCACCCTCTATGGCTTCGCCGATGCGGCGGAGCGGGACTGGTACCGGCTGCTGACCGCGATCCAGGGCGTGGGGCCAAAGGTGGCGCTGGCGCTGCTGTCCACGCTGAGCCCGGCGGACCTCGCCGCCGCGCTGATGGCGGGGGACCGGGGCGCACTGGGCCGCGCGCCGGGTGTGGGGCCGAAGCTGGCGGCGCGGCTGGTGGCGGAGCTGCGCGACCGGGTGGGGGCGATGCCGACCGGCAGCTTCAGCGTGACGATCCCGCCGCCGGTGCCGGCGGGCGCGGCGGAGGAGACGGTTTCCGCACTGCTGAACCTCGGCTGGAAGCGGGCCGAAGCGGCGGCGGCGGTGAACCGGGTGCGCGAGCGGCTGGGTGACGGGGCAGGGCTGAGCGAGATGATCCGCGAGAGCCTGAAGGAGCTGGCGCCGCGTTGAGGTGGCGGAGGGCGCCTCCTGGGGGCGCCCTCCGCTGTCCATCGCCCCTGTGAGGCCCCTTGTCAGGCGGCCTTGCGCTGGTCGACCACCACCGTGTCCACCGGATCGGCGGGTTCGTAGAGCATCCGGGTCACGGCGCCGGCCACCATGGCGCCCAGGATCGGCGCGACCCAGAACAGCCAGAGCTGGCCGACATATTCGGCACCCGCGAACAGGGCGGGGCCAGTGCTGCGGGCCGGGTTCACCGAGGTGTTGGTGACGGGGATCGAGACCAGGTGGATCAGCGTCAGCGCCAGGCCGATGGGGATGCCGGCGAAGCCCGTGGCGGCGCCCTTCGAGGTCGTGCCGATGATGATCAGCAGGAAGAAGAAGGTCAGCAGTAGTTCGGTCAGGAAGGCCGAGCCCAGGCCGTACTTGCCCGGGCTGAGCGCGCCATAGCCGTTGGCCGCGAAGCCGCCCGGCACCCAGCCCGGCTGTCCGGAGGCGATGATCCAGAGCGCCGCCGCGGCGATGATCGCGCCGGCGACCTGGGCCACGATATAGGGCACCACATGCCGGTTGGCGCAGCGGCCCGCCGCCCAGAGGCCGAGCGTGACGGCGGGGTTGAAGTGGCCGCCCGAGATGTGCCCGACCGCATAGGCCATGGTGAGCACGGTCAGCCCGAAGGCGAAGGCGACGCCCAGGAAGCCGATGCCCAGCGCATCCGGGAACTTGGCCGCCAGCACGGCGGCGCCGCAGCCGCCGAAGGTGAGCCAGAAGGTCCCGAAGAATTCGGCGACGACGCGCCGTCCGGTGTCGTTGTGCATGCGAGACTCTCGATCGTTGATGGAGTCGATCAGTCGCGACCCGGAAATGAGTATTTGCCGCTTCTCAAATCTGCGGAAGCGATTCTTTTTTTGCACTGCAATGGCCTGGGGAGGCGGGCCTCCGGGGTGGGGCGGCCGCCGTCTCGCCGGAACCGGCGCGGGACCCCGCGACTTGGCGGCCTGATCCCTCTATGTTCCCGCCATGAGCGATCATGATGCCCGCCTGACCAGCGGGGCGCGGCTGGAGGAGGACGGCAACGACGCCGCCCTCCGCCCACAGACCCTGGCCGACTTCACCGGGCAGCCCGCGCTGCGCGAGAACCTTTCCGTCTTCGTCCAGGCCGCGCGCGAGCGCGGCGAGGCGATGGACCACGTGCTGCTCTTCGGGCCGCCGGGCCTGGGCAAGACCACGCTGGCCCAGATCGTGGCGCGGGAACTGGGGGTGGGGTTCCGCGCCACCTCCGGCCCGGTGCTGCAGCGGGCGGGGGACCTGGCGGCGATCCTGACCAACCTGCAGCCGCGCGACGTGCTCTTCGTGGACGAGATCCACCGCCTGCAGCCGGCGATCGAGGAGACGCTCTATCCGGCGATGGAGGATTTCCAGCTCGACCTGATCATCGGGGAGGGGCCGGCGGCGCGGACGGTGCGGATCGACCTGCCGCCCTTCACGCTGGTCGGCGCCACCACCCGGGCCGGCCTGCTGGCCACCCCGCTGCGCGACCGATTCGGGATTCCCCTGCGGCTCCAGTTCTACTCGGCGGAGGAGCTGGAACGGATCGTGGCACGTGGTGCGGGAAAGCTGGGCTTCGAGCTCACGCCGGACGGGGCGCGGGAGATCGCCACCCGGTCCCGCGGCACGCCCCGCATCGCCGGGCGGCTGCTGCGCCGGGTGCGGGACTTCGCGGCCGTGGCCGGGCGGCCGGCGGACCGGGCGCTGGCCGACGACGCCCTGCGGCGGCTGGAGGTGGACGTGCTGGGCCTGGATGCGATGGACCGGCGCTACCTCCGGCGGCTGGCGGAGCATCATGGTGGCGGGCCGGTGGGGGTGGAGACGCTGGCGGCCGCGCTGGCGGAAAGCCGGGACACGCTGGAGGAGGTGATCGAGCCCTTCCTGATTCAGGAGGGACTGATCCTGCGCACCCAGCGGGGCCGCGTGCTGGGCCTGCCGGGCTGGCGGCATCTCGGCCTCGCCCCGCCGCGCAACGCGGTGGCGGCACAAGGCGACCTGCTGATGGACGAGGGCTGATGAGCGCCCATCGCTACCCTGTCCGCGTCTATTTCGAGGACACCGACGCCGGCGGCGTCGTCTATCACGCCAACTATCTGAGATGGGCCGAAAGAGCCCGGACCGAATCCTTGCGCGACATGGGCTTGCCGCACGGTCTTCTCGTGGAACGTCACAATTTGTTCCTCGTGGTGCGGCGCGCCGAAGTGGAGTATCTGCGGCCGGCCAGGCTGGATGAGGCCCTGATCGTGGAGACCCGCGTGCTGCGGGTCGGCGGGGCCTCGGTCGAGCTGGCGCAGGATGTGGTGGATGAGGCCGGCGCCTACCGGGCGCGCCTCAAGGTGACCCTGGTCTGTGTGTCGCGCGACGAGCTTCGCGCCGCGCGCATCCCGGAGCCCTGGTCCAGCGCCCTGCGGGATATGGTGTCTCCCCCGGCAGGCTGAGGGGCCGCGCGGGGGAGGATGAACAGGGCGGGGGCCCGGTAATGGAGGATGCCCGTGGGTGAGGGCGTGACGGCGACCAATCTGGCGCCGATGGCACATGACCTGTCGCTCTGGAACTTGTTCCTCCAGGCCGACTGGGTCGTGAAGCTGGTGATGCTCGGGCTGCTGTTCGCCAGCATCTGGGTCTGGGCGATCGTCTTCGAGAAGGTGACCTCGGTGCGCCGCGCGAACCGCGCCGCCGATGCCTTCGAGGAGAAGTTCTGGTCCGGCGGATCGCTGGAGGAGCTCTACCGCAGCGAGGGCGAGCGCCCGAATCATCCGATGGCGGCCGTCTTCGGCTCCGGGATGCGGGAATGGCAGGCCAGCGCCCAGGCCTCGGTCGGCTCCGCCATCTCGCTGATGGGCGTCAAGGAACGCGCCGACCGCGCCATGGGCGTGACCGTCGGGCGCGAGATGGAGCGCATGGAGCGCTGGATGGTGTTCCTGGCCTCGGTCGGCTCGGTGGCGCCCTTCATCGGGCTGTTCGGCACGGTCTGGGGCATCATGAATTCCTTCGCCGCCATCGCCGGCAACAACAACACCAACCTCGCCGTGGTGGCGCCGGGCATCGCGGAGGCGCTCTTCGCCACGGCGATCGGCCTCGTGGCCGCGATTCCGGCGGTGCTGGCCTACAACAAGATCAACACCGACCTGTCGCGCTACGCGGCGCGGCTGGAGGCCTTCGCGTCGGAATTCGGCACGATCCTCTCGCGCCAGGCCGACGAGACGCCGGCGGGGCGCTGAAGCATGGGCATGTCCACAGGCGGCCCCAATGGGGGCAAGGGACGCTCCCGCTACCGCCCCATGGCCGAGATCAACGTCACGCCGCTGGTGGATGTGATGCTCGTGCTGCTGATCATCTTCATGGTGGCGGCGCCGCTGATGACCTCCGGCGTGCCGGTGGACCTGCCCAAGACGGCGGCGGCGCCGCTGAACCAGGAGACGGAGCCGCTCACCGTCTCGGTGAACCCGGAGGGGCGGATCTTCCTCCAGGACACCGAGGTGCAGATGGAGAACCTGGTGCCGCAGCTCCAGGCCATCATGCAGAACCAGCCACCGGGCGCGCCGGAGCGGCGCATCTTCGTGCGCGGCGACCGCACCAACAGCTATGGCCGCATCATGGAGGTCATGGGCGCCATCGTGTCCTCCGGCTTCACCCGTGTCGCCCTTCTCGCGGAACAGCCTTCCGGCGCGGCCCCGGCGGGCCGCGGCGCGGCGTCCGGGCAGGCTCCGGGCCAGGGCGCGGCGCGCGCGCCGGCGCGCTGAGGCCGGGGAAGGAACGAACCCACGATGCGCTGGCCGCGCGGATTGCGGGAATGGGCGTACGTCTCGGCGGCGCTCCATCTGCTCGCCTTCCTGGTGATCCTGATCCAGCTCCCCGCCCGCAAGGTCGATGAGCCGATGGAGCAGGGCATTCCCATCGAGGTGATCACGCCCGAGGCGGCGCAGCTCGCCCAGGCGGACAAGCCCTCGCCATCCCCGAGCAGGACGGCCGCCGCGAAGGACGAGCCCCTGCCGCTGCCGCCGCCGGTCGAGCCGCCGCTGCCGGAGCCCGTCTCGGCCCCGCCGCCGCCGCCCCCGCCGCCACCGGCTCCGGCCCTGGCACCGACCTCGGCCGCGCCCTCCACCGCCGACAGGCCGGTGCCGCCGCAGCAGCAGGCCGAGGCCGCGCCGCCCCTGCCACCGCCCCCGGCCCCGCCGCCGCCCGCGCCCACGCCGCCGCAGCAACAGGCGGAGGCGACCCCGCCGCCGCCGGCCGCCGATGCCGTGCTGCCCCTGCCGCCGCCGCCGGCCCCCGCGCCGCCGAAGCCGCAGCAGCATGCCGAGGCGACGCCGCCCAAGCCGGAACCGAAGCCCGCGCCCAGGCCCGAGCCGCCGAAGCCAGAGCCTCCCAAGACGACGCCGCCCAAGCCGGAGGCGAAGCCGCAGCAGCATGCCGAGGCGAAGCCCGAGCCCAAGCCGGAACCGCCCAAGCCGCAGCCGCCGGTGCAGCAGCCCAAGCCCAGCAACCAGCAGGGCACGGGCAAGGTGCTACCGCCGCCGAATCCCTCGGACAAGCCGGGCACCGGGCGTACGCCGCCGGCCAAGAACACGGACGAACGCTCTCAGAGCGTGCTGAGCACGCTGGAGAAGCTGCGGGCGATGCAGGCGCAGAACGAGGCGCCGAAGTCGCGCGCCAATCCGGCGCCCTCGGGCTCCACCCAGGCGGGCGGGGCGCCGACCGGGACCGCCGCGCTCAGCTCGGGCGAGAAGACGGCGCTGGCCAATACCATCAGCGAATGCTGGTCGGTGGATGGCGGCGCGCTGAACATCCGCTCGGTGATCGTGGAGATGCGGGTGGAGGTGGATTCCGGCGGCACGGTGCGGAACGTGCGCCCGAACGGCAGCGTGCCCGCCGACCCGCAGGCGCGCTCGGTCTATGAGGCGGCACGGCGCGCGCTGCTGAACCCACAGTGTAACCCGCTGCCACTGCCGAAGGACCGGCTGGAGGCGCTGCGCAACACGGTCTTCCGCTTCAACCCGCGGGACCTGGGGCTGCGCTGAGGCGCGTCCCCCGGCATCCGCCGGCATTGCCGCAGCGGAACGATACGGCCCGCCACGCTTCGTGACGGGACAGGGGCTTGATTTGACGGCAGGACCGGGGCTTCTCCCGGTCCGAACCGGTTTTCAGGGGAAGAGACACGACGATGGACGGCCGCTTTACCCGACGTGCCGCGCTTCTGGGGGTGACCGCCGCCGCTGGCGCCATTCCGCCGCTGCGCTCGGTGCTGGCCCAGCCGGCCGCGGCCGAGAGCCGCGTGGACATCACCCGCGCCCGCACCGATCCGATCCCGATCGCGGTGCCCGCGCTGCCGGGCACACGCGGGGCGGAGATCGCCCAGGTGATCCAGAATGACCTGAAGAATTCCGGCCTGTTCCGCCCGGTGCAGAACGCCGCCTTCATCCAGAGCGCCGAGGCCGCGGCGGCGCAGCCGAACTTCCAGGACTGGCGGGTGATCGGGGCCAATGCGCTGGTGACCGGCCGCGTGGCCGACCAGGGTGGGCAGCTCCGCGTCGAGTTCCGCCTGTGGGACGTGCTGCCGGGCCAGCAGATCGAGGGCACGGCCTTCACTGCTCCGGCTGCCCAGTGGCGGCGGATCGCGCATCTGATCGCGGATGCCATCTATTCCCGCCTGCTGGGCGAGAAGGGCTATTTCGACACCCGGATCGTCTATGTCGCCGAATCGGGGCCGCGCGACCGGCGCACCCGGCGGCTCGCGATCATGGACCAGGACGGGGAGAACAACCGCTTCCTGACCGACGGGTCCTTCCAGGTGCTCAGCCCGCGCTTCCATCCGAATGCGCGGCAGATCGCCTTCATGAGCTATTACCAGAACCAGCCGCGGGTCTATCTGTTCAACCTGGACACCGGGCGGCAGGAGGTTCTGGGCCAGTTCTCCGGCATGACGCTGTCGCCGCGCTTCTCGCCGGACGGGCGGTCGGTGATCCTGAGCTATGCCAAGGGCAGCGATTCCAACATCTATGTGGTGGACCTCGCCTCGCGGCGGGAGCGGCAGCTCACCTCGGGCAACGGGCTCGACGTTTCCCCCTGCTACAGCCCCGACGGGTCGCAGATCGTCTTCAACTCCGACCGGGGCGGCGACCAGCAGCTCTATGTCATGGATGCCGGCGGCGGTGGGGTGCGGCGCATCTCCTTCGGCCGTGGCCGCTATGCCACACCCGTGTGGTCTCCGCGTGGCGACCTGATCGCCTTCACCCGCTTCGGCGGCGGCAGCTTCGCCATCGGCGTGATGCAGCCGGACGGGCGCGGGGAACGCATCCTGACCGAGGGCTGGGGCATGGAGGGGCCGACTTTCGCCCCGAACGGCCGCGTCCTTGCCTATTACCGGGAGACCCCGGCGCGGGACTCGCGCGGCAATGGCTATGGTGCACGCATGGCGATGATCGACATCGCCGGTTTCAACGAGAGGCAGATTGTGACGCCGACCGATGCAACCGATCCGAATTGGTCCCCTTTGTTGTCCTGACACGGGAGAGGCGCGGTTTGTTCGGCTTGACCGTATCGAACGGCAGCCGTAACGCCGCGATCGCGTGTTTTGTGCCCCCCGCACAGCACGAGGAAAACGGATCGATGCAAACGAAGCTGCTGGGCGCGCTGGGCGCCCTCGCTCTGCTGGCCGCCTGTTCGAACAGCAACGACCAGGCCGGGGCCGCCACGGGCGCTGGCGCCTCCGCCGGCGCCGGTGCCGGCGGGCTGGGCTCCGTCCGCCCGGGCTCGCAGGAAGACCTCGTCGCCAATGTCGGCGACCGCGTCTTCTTCGAATTCGACTCCAGCTCCGTCCGCGGCGACCAGCGCGACGTGCTGGTGCGCCAGGCCGGCTGGCTGAACCAGTATCCCCAGGTGCAGGCCACGATCGAGGGCCACACCGACGAGCGTGGCACGCGCGAGTACAACCTGGCGCTCGGCCAGCGCCGCGCCAATTCCGCCCGCGACGTGCTGGTGGCCTCCGGCGTGGCCGGCAGCCGCCTGTCCACCATCTCCTACGGCAAGGACCGCCCGGCCGCCCTGGGTTCCGACGAGTCGGCCTGGGCGCAGAACCGCCGCGCGGTCACGGTCGTCCGCTAAGGCAGGGTCCATGATGCGCCACGCGCTGCTCGCCTCCGTTTTCCTGGCTTCCCTGGCATCCGGGCCCTCCGCCCGGGCACAGGTGGAGAGCCGGGAAGGCATCACGCTGCAGAACCAGATCCTGCAGCTTCGCCAGGAGATGGAGCAGTTGCGGGCGCGTGGGGGCGGGGGCTACGCGGCGCCCGCCCTGCCGCCTCCTTCCCGTGGCGGTGCCGCCGGGGGCGGGAGCGAACTGGTCGGGCAGCTGCTCGACCGGGTGAGTGCGCTGGAGGACGAGACCAAGCGCCTGCGCGGCCGCGTGGACCAGCTCGAATTCCAGAACCGGAACCTGCAGCAGCAGATGGAGAAGCTGCAGGGCGACACGGACTATCGCCTGCAGCAGGTGGAGCAGGGTGGCGGGGCGGCGCGCCGTTCCCAGGCCCCCGCGACGCCTGCGCCGGGCCCTGCGGCCGCCACTCCGGCCAGTGCCCCGGCCGCTGCCGCCCCGCGCACGCCGGAACGCGCCCTGTCCGATGGGCAGGCCGCCCTGGCCCGTCGCGACTATACCGCCGCCGAGGCCGCAGCGCGGGAGGTCGTCGGTGCCCGCAGCGCGCCCCGGCAGCAGGATGCGCAGATCCTCCTGGGCGATGCGCTGCTCGGGCGGCGGGACTACCAGAACGCGGCACTGGCCTATGACGACGCCTATCGCCGCAACCGCAAGTCCGGCCGCGCCCCGGAGGCGCTGCTCGGTCTCGCTAATGCCTTCAACGGTTTCGGGGCGAAGCGCGAGGCCTGTCAGACGCTGGACCAGCTGAACAGCGAATTCCCCAAGCCGCCCGGCAGCATCGCCAGCCAGGCGGCGCAGGCGCGGCAGCGCGCGGGTTGCCGCTGATCCCCTGACGGGCATCGCCGGAGGCGCCACCTCCATGCCAGCCGGCGAACCGGTGGGGGAGGAGGAGTTCGCGGCCCTGATGGCGCCGCTGGGGCCCTTCGCTCCGTCCCCGCGCCTCGCGGTCGGCGTGTCGGGCGGGCCCGACAGCCTCGCCACCTTCCTTCTCGCGCATCGCTGGGCCATGGCACGTGGCGGGTCCGCGCTTGCCCTGGTGGCCGATCACGGCCTGCGCCCGGACAGCGCCGCAGAGGCCGAAGCTGTGGCGGGCCGGTTGCAGGCGAGGGGGCACGAGGTCCGTATTCTTTCCCTTGGCCTGCCTTCCGGCCCGGCCCTGCACGAAAGGGCGCGGCGGGCGCGGCTGGCGGCGCTGGAGGCGGCCGCGTCGGAAGCGGGCGCGCCCTGGTTGTTGCTGGGTCATCACCGTCGGGACCAAGCGGAGACGCTGCTGTTCCGGCTGCTACGTGGCTCGGGCGAGACCGGGCTAGCTGCCATGGCGCCCGCGCGGGCCCTGCCAAACGTGATGGTGCTGCGGCCCCTGCTGGACATGCCGGTGGCGCGGTTGGAGGCGACCGTGGCCGGTGCAGGGCTGGAGCCTGTGCGCGACCCGTCCAATGGCGATCCACGCTTCGCCCGGGCCCGGCTGCGCGCGGCGCTTGGCGATCCGTCCGGGGACGCGGCGGGGACGCAGGCGCTGGCCCTGGCGGCGGATGCCTTCGCGCGCCGCCGCGCGCGCGGCGAGGCGGCGGTGGCGGAGCGGCTGGCCCTGGCCGCCGTGTTCCGGCCCGAGGGTTGGGTGCGGCTGGATGCCGTGTCGCTGGGGCGCGATGCCGTGGCGCGGCAGGCCCTGTCGCGCCTGTTGCGGTCGGTGTCCGGCCAGCCTCATCCGCCGCCGCGCGAGGGGGTGGAGCGGCTGCTGGCGCAGGGGGGCGGAACGCTGAGCGGGGCGCTCTGGCGGGGTCGTGTCCTGTGCCGGGAGCCCGCCGCCTGCGCGCCGCCCGTCGAGGCCCGGCGCGGCGCATCCTGGGACGGGCGCTGGCATCTGGACCGGGACGTGCCGGGTGCCACCCTCGGAGCGCCGGGGGCCGATCTGGCCTGGCTGGAGCCGGCCGCGCGGCGGGACCTGCCGGCCGTGGTGCTGCGGGGCTGTCCGGCGCTGCGCCATGGGGATGGGCGGGTGGAACTCCTGCCCGGCGGGGTCTCCTTCCAGCCCGCCGGTGGCCCGCCGGCCTGATGCCGCCTGCCCCCCCCGGCCCCGGGTGTCGCGTGCGGGCTGGTGGGCCGATATGAGAAGCCCGCGAGAATCTTGCGATTTTGTGAGGTTGAGGTTCCAGAAAGCGCCGGCCCTCCCTATGTTGTGCAGGACGGGAGAAAACCGGTGCGTGACCCCGCATTTCCCCTGGCCTGCCCCCTCGGGCTTCCAGGGAAATTCGGCGCGGCGTGCCGGGGACAACCTGTCGGTCAGGACGGAAACAGCTTCAGTGAATAATTTCGGCCGGAACCTCGCGCTCTGGGTCATCGTGGCGCTGCTGCTCGTGGCGCTCTTCAACCTGTTCCAACCCTCCAGCACCAACCAGGCGCGGGGGCAACAGGTTGCCTATTCGGACTTCCTGAACGAGGTTCAGGCCGGCCGGGTCCGTGACGCGCGCATCCAGGGGCGGGTCGTTTCCGGCCAGCTGACGGACGGGCGCACCTACAGCACCTATGTGCCGGACGATCCCGCCCTGGTCGGCAAGCTGACCGAGAAGGGCGTGCGGGTCGAGGCGCGGCCGGAGGAGAGCGACGTCAACCCGCTCTTCCACTACCTGCTGAGCTGGTTCCCGATGCTGCTGCTGATCGGCGTCTGGGTCTTCTTCATGCGCCAGATGCAAGGCGGCGGCGGCCGCGCCATGGGCTTCGGCAAGAGCCGGGCGAAGCTGCTGACGGAAAAGCAGGGGCGCGTGACCTTCGACGACGTGGCCGGCATCGACGAGGCCAAGGCGGAGCTGGAGGAGATCGTCGAGTTCCTGCGCGATCCGCAGAAGTTCCAGCGCCTGGGCGGCAAGATCCCCAAGGGCGTGCTGCTGGTGGGCCCGCCGGGCACTGGCAAGACGCTGCTGGCGCGCTCGATCGCCGGCGAGGCGAACGTACCCTTCTTCACCATCTCCGGCTCCGACTTCGTGGAGATGTTCGTGGGCGTCGGCGCCAGCCGCGTGCGCGACATGTTCGAGCAGGGCAAGAAGAACGCTCCCTGCATCATCTTCATCGACGAGATCGACGCGGTGGGCCGCCATCGCGGCGCCGGGCTGGGCGGTGGCAATGACGAGCGCGAGCAAACGCTGAACCAGATGCTCGTGGAGATGGACGGCTTCGAGAGCAACGAGGGCGTCATCCTGATCGCGGCCACCAACCGGCCGGACGTGCTGGACCCGGCGCTGCTGCGCCCCGGCCGCTTCGACCGTCAGGTGGTGGTGCCGAACCCGGACGTGAACGGGCGCGAGAAGATCCTGCGCGTCCACATGCGCAAGGTGCCGCTGGCCTCCGACGTCGATCCCAAGGTGATCGCGCGCGGCACGCCGGGCTTCTCGGGCGCCGACCTCGCCAACCTCGTGAACGAGGCGGCGCTGCTGGCCGCCCGCATCGGGCGCCGCACCGTGGGCATGCTGGAGTTTGAGCAGGCCAAGGACAAGGTGCTGATGGGCGCCGAGCGCCGCTCGCTCGTGATGAGCGAGGCGGAGAAGCGCATGACCGCCTATCATGAGGCGGGCCATGCCCTGGTGGCGCTGAGCGAGGAGGAGTGCGACCCCGTCCACAAGGCGACCATCATCCCGCGCGGCCGCGCGCTGGGGCTGGTGATGTCGCTGCCGGAAGGCGACCGCTATTCCAAGCACAAGAGCAAGCTGAAGGCCGAACTGGCCATGGCCATGGGTGGCCGCGTGGCGGAGGAGATCATCTTCGGCCCGGACAAGGTCTCCAACGGCGCCTCGGGCGACATCAAGATGGCGACCGACCAGGCGCGGCGGATGGTTATGGAATGGGGCATGTCCGACAGGCTCGGCATGATCGCCTATGGCTCGAACGACCAGGAGGTCTTCCTCGGCCACAGCGTGACCCAGACCAAGAACATCTCCGAGGCCACGGCGCGGGAGATCGATGCGGAGATCCGCGGGATCATCGACGCGGCCTATGCGCGGGCGACCAAGATCCTGACGGAGAACATCGAGAGCCTGCACGCGCTGGCGAAGGGGCTGCTGGAATACGAGACGCTTTCGGGCGACGAGATCCGCACCCTGCTGCGTGGCGAGCCGGTGATCCGCAACCGTCCGGACGAGCCGGTGAACCAGGGCCGCGGCAGCGTGCCGAGCTCGGGGCGTTCCACGCCGCCGCGTCCGGCGGGCCCGTGGCAGAACCCGGCGCCTTCCGGGGCCTGATCCGCGGCGTCCCTCTTGGAGGGCGTGGATGGCATGGAATGCGACGGGGGCCTTCGGGCCCCCGTTTCCGTTTCGGCGCTGGGGAGGACTGGGATGGTGGAACGCTGGCTGGAGCCCCTGGGTCTGCTGCATGGGGACACCGCGCGGGTGGCCCTGGTGGCGGGCCATGCCGCCACGCTGCGAGGGGAGGGGCGGGCCTTCACCCTGGCCCGCCTGATCGAGGCGGGCCGGGAGGTCGGCCTTGTCCCGGTCGCGGCTTTGCCGAAGGCGTGGCGGCCGCTGCTGGCGGATCTGGCGCAGCCCCTGCCCGGTTTCGCGGGGCTGGAGCGGCGGGAGGGACGCCCGCTGGTGATGGGCATCCTCAACGTGACGCCGGACAGTTTCTCCGATGGCGGACGCTATCTCGACCATCGTGCCGCCGTTGTGGCGGGCCATGCCATGCTGGAGGCAGGGGCGGACCTCCTGGACCTGGGCGGCGAGAGCACGCGGCCCGGCGCCACTCCGGTCGATCCGGCGGCGGAGATCGCCCGCGTGGTGCCGGTGATCCGGGAACTGGCGCCGCATGCCACGATCTCCATCGACACCCGCCACGCGGCCACGATGCGGGCCGCCATCGCCGCCGGGGCGCGCGTGGTGAACGACGTTGCCGCACTGCGCGGAGCGGGGGCGCTGGAGGCGCTGGCGGATTCCGACTGTTCCGTGGTGCTGATGCACATGCCGGGGCTCGACCCCGCCACCATGCAGTCGCGCGCCGATTATCCGGACGTGGCGCTGGCGGTACAGCACTTCCTGGCGGAACGGATCGCGGCCTGCGAGGCGGCGGGGATCGCGCTCGCGCGCATCTGCGTCGATCCGGGGATCGGCTTCGGCAAGACCCTGGCGCACAACCTGGCGCTGATCGACCGCCTGCCGCTGCTGCACGGGCTGGGCTGCCGGGTGCTGATGGCGGCCTCGCGAAAGGGCTTCATCGGCCGCCTGGGGCGGGAGCCGGTGGCGGAGCGGCGGGCGCCGGGCAGCCTCGCGGTGGCCCTCGCCGCGGCGGAACGTGGCGCCGACATGCTGCGGGTCCATGACGTGGGGGAGACGGTGCAGGCCCTGCGCGTCGGCGCGGCCATCCTGGCGCCGCCCGGGGAAGGTGCCTGAAGTGGGAGGCGGGGTTTCGCGTCGCGATCATGGCGGAACCCTGTTTCCAGAGGGCCGCGGCACACGGGACATGGGGGCGGGGTGTCTTGCCCAACCGGGGCGGATATGGGAGTCCGGAGGGCAGACAGGACGGCCGGTCGCCGTTCTGCGTAGGCGTTAACGTCAATCAACGCATCCCCGTACGACGCAAGGCCGCGTACCGATGCCCGAACCATATCCCGCCCGATCCCTCCCGCCCCTGTCCGGCAAGGCCGGGGAGCGGGTCCAGGCCACCATCTTCCAGCTTCGCCGTGGCGGCGGCGTCATCGTCGTCGATGACGAGGACCGTGAGAACGAGGGCGACATGATCTTCGCCGCCCAGAGCCTGACCGTGGCGCAGATGGCGCTGATGATCCGCGAGGGCTCGGGCATCGTCTGCCTCGTGCTCACCGAGGAACATGCCGATGCGCTTGACCTGCCGCCCATGGTGGGGCGCAACAGCAGCCGCTTCGGCACCGGCTTCACCATCAGCATCGAGGCGCGGGACGGGGTCTCCTCCGGCGTCTCGGCGGCGGACCGGGTGACGACGATCCAGGCCGCCATGAAGCCGGGCGCGCGGCCGGAGGACCTGGCCCGTCCCGGCCATGTCTTTCCGCTGCGCGCGCATTCCCGGGGCCTTGCCGGGCGGCGGGGTCATACCGAGGCGACCATCGCGCTGATGGAACTGGCCGGGCTCCACCGGGCCGGGGTGCTGTGCGAGGTCACCAACCCCGACGGCAGCATGGCGCGCCTGCCGGAACTGGTCCGCTTCGCGGAGCGGGAGGGCATGCCGCTCGTGACCATCGAGGACCTTCTGGCGGCGGTCGCCGGCCGCGACACCGTATCACCCGCCGCCCTGCCGTCGCAGGGCCGCAGCAAGGAGACTGAACATGCCTGAGATCATGGTCTTCGCCGCCGAGGGGCGGACGGTCGAGCAGAAGCGTGGGCTGGTGAAGGATCTCACCGAGGCCATGGTGAAGAATTTCGGCGTTCCGGCCGAGGTCGTGACGGTGCAGATCGTGGAGGCACCGAAGACCGACAAGGCCAAGGGCGGCGTACTGTTCTGCGACCGCTGAGCTGGCGCCGAGGAGGCGCCGGGAACCTGCCCGGTCCTCCACCCCGGCCTGCCTGGAGGGGCGCTATTCCCCGGCCGCCATCGCCATTGGCTGACGCGGCGCCCGCATCGCCACCAGGGCCAGAAGCAGGGCCAGGACGGCCAGCCCGGCGCCCAGCCAGGGAAGCTGGCTATAGCCCATGCCGTGCAGCAGGGCCTGCCCGCCGATCCAGGCACCGGCGGCATTGCCCAGGTTGAAGGTGCCCTGGTTGACCGTGGAGGCGAGGTTCGGCGCTTCCCGCGCCTGGTCCACCACCCGCATCTGCAGGGGCGAGACCAGGGCGAAGACCAGCACACCCCAGACCATCATGGTGGCGATGGCCGGCACGGGCGAGGCCAGCGTGGCGGTGAAGACCGCCAGCACCAGGGCCAGCACCACGAGGATGCCGGCCACGGAGGGCATCAGCCGCCAGTCGGCGAGGCGGCCGCCGAGGAAGTTCCCGAAGGTAAGGCCGAGGCCGAAGAGCAGCAGGGCCAGGGTGACCATGTGCTCGCCCAGGCCGGTCCGGGTCTGCAGCATCGGCGCGATATAGGTGAAGACGCTGAACAGGCTGGCCGAGGCGAGGCAGCTCATCCCCATCGCCAGAAGCACCTGCCGGCTGGCCAGGGCGCGCAGTTCCTGCCGTAGCCGGGCCGGCTGGCCGCGCAGGCCGGTGGGCATCCACAGCGCCAGGGCGGCGGCGGCGGCGAGGCCGATCAGCACCACGGCCCAGAAGGTGGAGCGCCAGCCCAGCGCATGGCCCAGCGCGGTACCCAGCGGCACGCCCAGCACGTTGGCGAGCGTCAGGCCGGAGAAGACCATGGCGACGGCGGAGGCGCGGCGGTGCTTCGGCACCAAGTCCGCCGCCACCACCGAGGCGGTGCCGAAGAACGCGCCGTGGCAGAGGGCGGTGACGACGCGGGCGGCCATCAGCGTCCCGTAGCCGGGGGCGATGGCGCAGAGCGCGTTGCCCAGGATGAAGATCAGCATCAGCCCGATCAGCGCCGCCTTGCGCGGCAGCCGCCCGGTGGCCAGCGCCAGGAGCGGGGAGCCGAAGGTCACGCTCAGCGCATAGCCGCTGACCAGCAGCCCGGCGGAGGGGATGTCCACACCGAGATCCCGGGCGAGGTCGGGCAGCAGGCCCATGATGACGAATTCGGTCGTGCCGATCCCGAAGGACGCGACGGCCAGGGCCAGGAGCGGAAGGGGCATGCGGATGTCCGGCAGGAAGTGTCCCGGTGGCATGGCGGAACGCCGCGAGTTTGGCTGCAGGCTTGTGCGCCGCACAACTGCGAAAAACGCGGGGGACGGTGTTGTTCACGCGCCGCAATGCATCGGCCGGGGCGTTCTCCGGTCCCCGCGGAAGGGTTGCGGCGAGACCTTGTCACGCTCCGCGCCCGAAGCCGTGTCCGACAGACGCTTCCGGGGTTGTTCCCCGGCAGGCCAATCCGCTCTAGAGCTTTCGGCCTTTCCGCCCGGTTGGCCGGGCCGTCTTCGCGAGCATGGTGCATGAGCAAACCCGCCCCGTCTTCCCAGCGCCGCCTCTTCGGGACGGATGGCATCCGCGGCGTGGCGAACCAGGCGCCGATGGATGCGGCGACGGCGCTGCGGCTGGGGCAGGCGGCGGGCCGCTACTTCAACCGTGGCGGTCACCGGCACCGGGTGGTGATCGGCAAGGACACGCGGCTCTCGGGCTATCTGCTGGAACCGGCGCTGACCGCGGGCTTTGTCAGCGCCGGGATGGACGTGGTGCTGCTCGGCCCGCTGCCGACGCCGGCCATCGCCATGCTGACGCGCAGCCTGCGGGCCGATCTCGGCGTGATGATCTCGGCCAGCCACAATCCCTTCGAGGACAATGGCATCAAGCTCTTCGGGCCGGACGGGCTGAAGCTGTCGGACGCGCAGGAGAACGAGATCGGGGCGCTGATGGCGGGCGACCTCTCCGCCGCGCTGGCGGCGCCGGGGCGGCTGGGGCGGACCTCGCGGCTGGAGGATGCGGCGGGGCGCTACATCGAGGCGGCGAAGTCGGCCTTTCCCAAGGGGCTGACCCTGGCGGGGATGCGGATCGTGGTGGATTGCGCCAACGGCGCGGCCTATCGCGTCGCGCCGACCGTGCTGTGGGAACTGGGGGCCGAGGTCGTGTCACTCGGGGTCCATCCGGACGGGTTCAATATCAATGCCGGCTGCGGCTCCACCGCGCCGGGGCGGATGGCGGAGCTGGTGCGCGAGCGGCGGGCCGACCTGGGCATCGCGCTGGACGGCGATGCCGACCGGCTGGTGATGTGCGACGAGACGGGGGCCATCGTCGATGGCGACCAGATCCTGGCGCTGGTGGCAGAAACCTGGGCCTCGCAGGGGCGGCTGCGCGGCGGCGCGGTGGTGGCCACGGTGATGTCCAACCTGGGGCTGGAGCGCCGGCTGAAGGCGCAGGGCATCGGGCTGGAGCGGACGCGGGTGGGCGACCGCTATGTCGGGGAGCGGATGCGGGAGCTGGGCTGCAACCTGGGCGGCGAGCAGTCGGGGCACCTGATCCTGGCGGATCACGGCACCACGGGGGACGGGCTGGTGGCGGCCTTGCAGGTGCTGGCGGCGATCGTCGAGGAGAAGCGGCCGGCGAGCGCGGTCTGCCGCCGCTTCGAGCCGCTGCCGCAGAAGCTGGTGAACCTGCGGCATTCCGGCGGCGACCCGCTGACGAACCCGCTGGTGATCGAGGCGATCCGGGCCGCCGAGGCGGATCTGGGCGCGCGCGGGCGGCTGCTGATCCGCCCGAGCGGCACGGAGCCGCTGATCCGGGTGATGGTGGAGGCGGAGGAGGCCTCGATGGTCGAGAGGCTGACGTCGGAGCTGGCCGAGACCATCCGGGCCGTGGCGGCCACGCCGGAGCGCAAGCCCGGTACGAAATCCAGCCGGCAGGAGGCCGCGGAATGAAGGGTCGGGTCCTGATCGTCGCCGGATCGGATTCCGGCGGCGGCGCCGGAATCCAGGCGGACATCAAGGCGGTCACCGCGCTCGGCGGCTATGCCGCCACGGCGATCACCGCGCTGACGGCGCAGGACACGCTGGGCGTCCATGCGGTGCATCCGGTGCCGCAGGATTTCATCGCACGGCAGATCGCGCTCAGCCTCGCCGACATCGGCGCCGATGCGGTGAAGACCGGCATGCTGGGCGACAGCGCCACCATCGGAACGGTCGCGGCGGAACTGGAGCGTGACGGGCGCGGCATCCCGCTGGTGCTGGACCCGGTGATGGTGGCCAAGGGCGGCTCGCGCCTGCTGGCGGAGGAAGCGGTGGCGGCACTGAAGCGGCGGCTGCTGCCGCTCGCCACGGTGGTCACGCCGAACGTCCCGGAGGCCGAGGTGCTGGCCGGTGCCAAGGTTCGCGACCTGGAGGGGATGCGGGCGGCGGCGGCGGCGATCCTGGCGCTGGGCGTGCCGGCGGTGCTGCTCAAGGGCGGGCACCTGCCGGGCGAGCGGCTCTACGACCTGCTGGCCACGCCGGCGGGGATGGAGGTCTTCGAGAGCGCACATATCGACACGGTGCATACCCATGGCACCGGCTGCACCCTGGCCAGCGCCATCGCGACCGGGCTGGCGCAGGGACTGGCGTTGCGGGAGGCGGTGGCGCGGGGCCGCGCCTATGTGCAGGCGGCGATCCGCAACGCGCCCGGCTTCGGCAAGGGGCACGGGCCGCTGGACCACGGGGTGACGGTGGACCCGGCGCGGGTCGAGGCCCTGGGCCGATGAGGCGCCGGCTGGGGGGAGCGGGCTGATGGCGCTGCATGTCTTCTTCGTGGACGCCTTCGCCGAGCGGGTCTTCGAGGGCAATCCGGCGGCGGTGGTGCCGCTGGAGACCTGGCTGCCGGACACGGCGATGCAGGCCATGGCGGCCGAGCACAACCTGAGCGAGACGGCCTTCCTGGTGCCGGACAGGGCGGGGCAGTGGCACCTGCGCTGGTTCACCCCGGCGACGGAGGTGGAGCTCTGCGGCCATGCCACGCTGGCCACGGCGCATGTGCTGGCCACGGAGTTCGGCATCGCCGGGCCGCTGCGCTTCCGCACCCTGTCGGGGATGCTGAGGGTGGAGCAGGAAGGGGATCTCTACATGCTGGACTTCCCGGCCCGCGGTGCGGTCCGGGCGGAGCCGCCTGCCGGGCTGTCCGAGGCCCTGGGCGCCACGCCGCGCGAGGTCTGGCGTTCGCGCGACTGGCTCTGCGTCCTCGACACGGCGGAGGAAGTGCGGCGCCTGCGGCCGGATCACGGGCGCATCGCCGCGCTGGCCGGCGGGGATGCCGATGCCGCACCGGCGCGGGTGATCGTCACCGCCCCCGGGGATGACGGGGTGCATGACGTGGTCTCCCGTTTCTTCGCGGCCAGCGTGGGCGTGCCGGAGGACCCGGTGACGGGCGTGGCGCATACCCAGCTCCTGCCTTTCTGGGCGGCGCGGCTGGGGCGGCGGAAGCTGGTCTGCCGGCAGGCCAGCCGGCGCGGCGGCACCCTGTGGTGCGAGCTGCGCGGCGGGCCCGATGCGGATGGCATCCCGCCGGAGGACACAGGCGGGGCCCGTGCCCTCATGGGCGGGAAGGCGGTGCTCTACGGCCGGATGGAGCTGGCGCTGCCGGGCTGAGCCCGGCCCTCGGCCTGCACCGTTTCCGCATCCTCCCCATCCTCCAGGCGAAGCCTGATGTAGGAGGCCTGCACCACCGTCATCGCCACGGCCAGGATCGGGGCGGCCAGCACCACGCCGAGCAGCCCCGCCACGGTGCCCATGACCGTCTGCGACAGCAGCAGCAGGGCGGGCGGCAGGTCGGCCGTCTGCTTCTGCACGATGGGGGTCAGGACATTGCCCTCCAGCATCTGCACCACGAAATAGACGCCGAGCGCCCAGGGCACGAGGGAGGGGTCCTTGCCCAGCGCCATCAGGGCCGCCGGCAGGGCCGCCGCGATGGCGCCGATATAGGGCACGAAGCTGGTCAGCCCGGCGATGGCGCCGAGCAGCGGGGAAAGCGGCACGCCCAGCGCCCAGAGGCCCAGCCAGATCAGCACGCCGTTGAAGACCATGGCGCAGAGGGCGCCCAGCAGCCAGCCGCGCAGCGCACCCCCGGTGGCGTCGAGTACGTGCATCCCGTCCGGCCGCAGGTCGGGCGAGAGCAGGGCGGCGAAGCCGCGGCGGTAGAGCGAGGGCTCCGAGGCGAGGTAGAGCGCCAGCAGCACGATCAGCACGATGTTGGCGAGGCCGCCCAGCGTGCCGCTGATGCCCATGGCCGCCATGCCCGCCGCCTGGTCGCCGACCGCGGAGATCACCCGTTCCGGCTGGAAGTGGTTGATCTGCTGCTGGACCCAGGGGAAGTCGGAAAGGTAGTCCTGCAGCGAGCGCAGCGCCTGGGGGGCGGATTGGGCGAAGAGCTGGATCTGGGCGGAAAGCGGCTTGACCGAGGCCCAGATGCCCAGGCCGAGCACCAGGGCGACGAGCACCGCCACCAGCAGCACGGCCCAGCCGCCGCCGAGGCCGGTCTTCACCACGATCGGGGCGGCCAGGGCGCGCAGCCCGACCGCGAGAATGGCCCCGGCGAAGCCGATCAGCAGGGCATTGGGCACCAGCCAGCACATCAGCGCGAAGGCGATGAGCAGGACGGTGAGCGAGAGGGTCGAGCGGGTCATGCGGCTGGGTGGATTCCATGCAACTGCCTGTCTATGCGGTGCCGGCCGGGGGCCGGGCAAGGCGCGCGCCGATCACCGAAGGCGGCGCAACCAGTCCCGCACATAGCTGCGCTTGACCACCGTGATGGTGACCGCCGCCAGCGGCGCGGCGACGGCCAGGGCGAGCAGGCCGAGCAGGCCGAACAGCGCCCGGGAAGAGCTGGGACATGAGCAGCATGCCGGGCGGCAGGTCCACCGCCCTGGACTGGATGAGGGGGGTGTTCCGGTTGCGGCGGACCGAAGCGCGTGGGGGCCGTTGTGCCCCTGACGCCCTGCAGGACCCCTTATGGCCGATCGGCGGGAGCTGACCAGCGGGCAGCATGCCTTGCCCGCCAAGCGAGGCAGGGCGTAACCCTCGCTTCTCCAACCCTCGCTTCTCTCCGGGCCGCCGCGCCCGGGCTCCGAGCGAGCCGAGGGCTCGTCACCTGGGAAGACCGCACGCCGATGCCCGTCGCGACCGAAAAGCCGAATCTCCGCCCGAGCAATCCCTGCTTCTCCTCCGGCCCCTGTGCCAAGCGGCCGGGCTGGTCGCCGGAAGTGTTGGCCGCGGCCCTGGTCGGGCGCAGCCACCGGGCCAAGGATGCCAAGGCGCGGCTGGGCGAGGTGATCGAGCGGTCGCGCGCCATGCTGGGCATGCCGGAGGGCTGGCGCCTGGGCATCGTGCCGGCCTCCGACACCGGGGCGGTGGAGATGGCGCTCTGGTCACTTCTGGGGGTGCGGGGCGTCGATGTGCTGAGCTGGGAGTCCTTCTCCGGCGAATGGGCCAACGACATCGTCACGCAGCTCCGCCTGCCGGATGCGCGGGTGCTGAAGGCGCCCTATGGGCAACTGCCCGACCTCGCCGCCGTGGACTGGGCGCGGGACGTGGTCTTCGTGTGGAACGGCACGACCTCGGGCGTGCGGGTGCCGGACGGGGGCTGGATCGCGCCGGACCGGGAAGGACTGGCGATCTGCGATGCCACCTCGGCGGCCTTCGCCATGGACCTGCCCTGGGACCGGCTCGATGTGGTGACCTGGTCCTGGCAGAAGGTACTGGGGGGCGAGGCCGGGCATGGGATGCTGGCGCTCTCGCCGCGCGCCGTGGAGCGGCTGGCCTCCTTCACCCCCGACCGGCCGCTGCCGAAGGTCTTCCGCCTCGCCAAGGGCGGCAGGCCGATCGAGGGCATCTTCGCCGGGGACACGATCAACACGCCCTCTATGCTCTGCGTCGAGGATGCGCTGGATGGGCTGCGCTGGGCGGAATCCATGGGCGGGCTCGCGGGGCTGAAGGGGCGGTCGCAGGCGAACCTCGCCGCCGTCGCGCGCTGGGTGGAACGCCGCGACTGGGTGGAGTTCCTGGCGGAGGACCCGGCCACGCGCTCCTCGACCTCGATCTGCCTGCGCATCGTGGCGCCCTGGTTCATCGCGCTGGATGCCGAGGCGCAGGGCAAGGCGGCGAAGATGCTGACCGGGCTGGTCGAGGCGGAAGGGGCAGGGTTCGACCTTGCCCCCTATCGCGACGCGCCGCCGGGGGTGCGGATCTGGGGCGGCGCGACGGTAGAGACCGCGGATATCGAGGCGCTGCTGCCCTGGCTCGACTGGGCCTGTGCGGAAACCAGGGCGCGTTTCGCGGGCTGAGGCCCGGCTGGCCTGCCATCAGAAGGGCAGGCCGGAATTGCTGCTGGGCCCCGGGCTGCCGGCGATGAGGGCGGTGCGGGCGGCGGCCTGATCCACCAGCGGCAGGCGGGGCAGGTGCTGCAGCCTTTGCAGCGTGGCGGCACCGCCGAGCGGGAAGGCCGGGCCGCTCAGCGCCGCCTGGGCCTGCGCCATGTCCCCGGCCTGGGCAGCGCGCAGGGCGCGGTAGAGGCCGGCCTGGACCGGGCGCGGGGGCGCCGCCTCGGCGATGCCCGCCGCCTGCCGCATCTGGCGGCGGGCCATCAGGAGCTGCGGCTGCAAGGTCGAGATGCGGCCGGTCTGCCAGAGCGGGTCGGTCTGCGCCGCCTCGGCCAGCTGCTCCACCCGCAGCGCGGCGAAGAGCGACTTGTCCAGACGTCCCTCCATCCCGGCGGTATGGCCGAAGTCCTCCAGCGCATCCTGGGCGCCGAGGGTGAAGGGATCGCCCCAGCCGGACACGTCCGGGCCGGGCTGCCGCGTGGTGCAGGCAGCGAGCAGGAGGGGAGCGAGAAGGAGAAGAGCGGCAGGCCTTTTCATGGCAGACCCTCGTGGATACGGGATGTGAACGGTTCTCCGGCCTTGCCGTTCCCCGTGCAGGCTGCCACACAGCCGCGCGCGCTTTTCATGCCGTTCGAGACCACGAGACGAGATGCCCTCCGACAGTCCCAACCCCGCCCTGTTGCCGGCGGGCCTGTCCGACCTGCTCCCCCCCGACGCCGCGCGCGAGGCCGCGCTGGTGGAGGCGATGCTCGCCGTCTTCGCGGCCCATGGCTATGAGCGGGTGAAGCCGCCGTTGCTGGAGTTCGAGGAAGGGCTGCTGGCCGGGTCCGGCGCCGCCGTGGCGGAGCAGACCTTCCGCCTGATGGACCCGGTGAGCCAGCGCATGATGGGGCTGCGCGCCGACATGACGCCGCAGGTGGCGCGGCTGGCCGCAACCCGGCTGCGCGGGGTGGAACGGCCGCTGCGGCTTTCCTACTCCGGTCAGGTGCTGCGGGTCCGCGGCTCGCAGATCGCGCCGGAGCGGCAATTGCCGCAAGCGGGGATCGAGCTGATCGGCATCGACTGCGCCGCCGCCGATGCCGAGGTGGCGTTGGTGGGTGTCGAGGCGCTGGCGCGGGTGGGGGTGGAGAATGTCGCCCTCGACATCACCCTGCCCGCCATGTCCCCGGCGCTGCTGGATGCCGCCGGGCTGGCAGGCGAGGCACGGAACGCCCTGGCGCGGGCGCTGGACCGCAAGGATGCCGCCGCCGTCGCCGCGCTGGCCGAACAGGCCGGGCCGCCGGCGGTGTTCCTGCCCGGGCTGCTGGCCGCCGCCGGCCCCGCCGATGCCGCGCTGGCGGCGCTGGAAGCCGTCGCCCTGCCGCCACGGGCGCGGGCCATCGCCGACAATGCCCAGGCGGTGATCGCCGCCATCCGCGCCCGCGCACCCGACCTGCGCATCACGCTGGACCCGGTGGAGTTCCGCGGCCTGCGCTACCACACCGGCGTGGCCTATACGATCTTCGGCCCGGGCCGCACCGGGGAGATGGCGCGGGGCGGGCGGTACATGTCGGGCGAGGAGCCCGCCACCGGCCTGACGCTCTATCCCGATGCCGTGCTGCGCGCCGCGCCGCGGTGGGCTGGGCCGGCGCGGGTCTTCCTGCCGGCGGGCGCCGATCCCGCCGCCGGGGCCGCGCTGCGGGCGCGGGGCTTCGTCACCGTGCAGGCGCTGTCGCGGGACGACGATCCGCGTCGCCTGCGTTGTTCCCATATCCTGCATGGCCGGGAGGCCGTGCCATTCGACGGCGCCGCCGCGCCGGTTTCCGGAAAGGACTGAACATGGCCAATGTCGCCGTGATCGGCGCCCAGTGGGGCGACGAGGGCAAGGGCAAGGTCGTGGACTGGCTGGCCAGCCGCGCCGATATCGTCGTCCGCTTCCAGGGTGGCCACAATGCGGGCCACACGCTGGTGGTGGGCAACCAGACCTACAAGCTGAGCCTGCTGCCCTCCGGCGTGGTGCGCGGCAAGCTGGGCATCATCGGCAATGGCGTGGTGCTGGACCCGGTGGCGCTGCTGAGCGAGATCGAGAAGGTCGGCAAGCAGGGGCTGGAGGTCGGCCCGCACAACCTGCGCATCGCCGAGAACGTGCCGCTGATCCTGCCGCTGCACCCGGCGCTGGACAAGGCGCGCGAGGCGGCGCGGGGCGAGAACAAGATCGGCACCACGGGCCGCGGCATCGGACCGGCCTATGAGGACAAGGTGGCGCGCCGCGCCATCCGCCTCTGCGACCTGGCGGACGAGGCGATCCTCTCGGCCAAGCTGGACGAGCTGCTGCTGCACCACAACACGCTGCTGCGCGGCCTGGGCGCCGAGGAGTTCCGCAAGGAGGACCTGCTCAAGGACCTGCTGGCGCTGGCGCCGAAGCTGCTGCCCTTCGCCGAGCCGGCCTGGGAGCGCCTGGACGCCGCCCGCACCGAGAACAAGCGCGTGCTGTTCGAGGGCGCGCAGGCGGTAATGCTGGACGTGGACCACGGCACCTATCCCTTCGTCACCTCCTCCAACACCGTGGCGGGCAATGCCGCGGCGGGGGCGGGCGTCGGGCCGCACGCGGTCGGCATGGTCCTGGGCATCGCCAAGGCCTACACCACCCGCGTCGGCTCTGGGCCGTTTCCGACGGAGCTGCATGACGAGATCGGCAAGCGCCTGGGTGAGCGGGGCCGCGAGTTCGGCACCGTCACCGGGCGTCCGCGCCGCTGCGGCTGGTTCGACGCCACGCTGGTTCGGCAGGCGGTGAAGGTCGGCGGCGTGCAGGGTTTGGTGCTGACCAAGCTGGACGTGCTGGACGGGCTCAAGGAGATCAAGGTCTGCACCGGCTACCGGCTGGATGGGGAGGTGGTGAAGCGCCTGCCGGCCTCCGCCGCCGCCCAGGCCAAGGTCGAGCCGGTCTACGAGACCATGGAAGGCTGGAGCGAGAGCACCAAGGGCGCGCGCTCCTGGGCCGAGCTGCCGGCGACGGCGGTGAAATATGTCCGCCGCATCGAGGAACTGGTCGAGGCGCCGGTGACGATGCTCTCCACCAGCCCGGAGCGCGACGACATCATCCTGATGAGCGACCCCTTCGCGGGCTGAGCCGTCAGGCTCCATCAGCCCTGGGGCGGCGGGTCACGGCCCGCCGCCATCCCCGGCATAGACGAAGACCACCTCCGCCACGGCCAGGGAAAGCTCCCGCGTGTCGTCGCCCCGGCCCTCGCGCGCCGGGCTGCCATGGGTGAGGCTGTCGAGGCGCAGCACGTCGAAGGCCAGCGCCTCCTCGGGCACGATCAGCACCTCCGTCCCACCCTCCACCGGTTGCAGGCGCAGCGGTGCGTGGCGGGCATCGAGGCTGGCCAGCAGGCGCGGCCGGTCGCTGCCATAGACCTGCGCGACCCGCAGCCGCACCGCGCGCACCGGGCGCCAGGGGTCCGGATTCTCGACCATGCCGCTCGGTCCCATCCAGCGGAAGGCTTCCTCCGGCGGGTGCCAGCCCAGGGTGAAGGCGCCGTCGCCGGGGCCGAGGCGCCGTTCCGCCGGCAGCACGGCCGGGGGCGGCGTGGCCTCGTCGAGCAGGGCACGCAGGGGGGTGAGCAGGCCTTCGATCCTGTCATCGGGCGCGGCGATCCGGCCGCCTTCCGGGCCGCCGCCGGCGATCAGTCCGACCACATGCTCCACGAAAGCCTCGAAGCGGGCGTCGCGCGTGGCGAAGCCGTGGTCGAGGTCCAGGCGCAGCCGTGCATCCCGCAGAGTGCTGGCCTGTTCCAGGCGGCGCAGCCTTGCCGCGAGCCCGGCCAGGGTCTCGGCCTCCTGCAACACGACCGGCGCGAGGGCCCAGCGGGCGAGGGGTGCCTCCACCCCTTCCGCGCGGATCTCCACGCTCAGCCCCGCCTCGCCGATCTCCTCTGGCCGCAGCGACAGGGCGAAGCGGATCACCGAGGCGCCGTCGGGCCGGGGGCGGGGCGGTTCCGCCACGATGGCGCGCGGCAGGGCGCCGTTCACCCGCGCGGAGAGGGGCGGGGCGAAGAGCCCGTTCACCGCGTTCACCAGCCGGCCGTGCAGCACGCCCTGGCGGGCCTCCAGAGCCTCCACCGCCGGCTCGCCCGGGCCGAGCAGCGCCCAGGCCACGCGCCCGTCCGCCAGGGCAAGGGGCGGCACCAGGTCCCCGCCGCCGCCGGGGCAAGCGAAGCGCAGCATCTCGCCGGGTGCGGCGCAGGGCAGGCGGCCGATGCGGAGCGTGAGCGGGTCGCCGGGCTGGAACTCTACGGAGCCTTCCGGAAGCCCGGCGCGGCCGGCCTCCATGCCGCCCAGCCAGGCGATCAGAGGCGCCTCCAGCCGGCCCGGCGTCACGCAGCGCAGGCGCAGGAGGCCTGTCTCCAGTCCCGCATGCTCGAAGGCGGGAGGCCTCGGCCCAGCATCCGTCAAACCGTGTTCCTCTCCTGCTCCGGCATGGCGCCCTGCTACCTGAACGGGATGGGCCCAGATGGACATGACGCAATCATCCTGAGAGGTTAATCAATCATCAACCATTGGCGAGAGTGCCCTCCCTTCAGGCCGGAGATCAGGCTTCTGCGACCCAGGCTGCACGTCTTTTCCCCGATGCCGCCGATCCGGAACGGGATCGCCGATTACGCCCGGGCCCTGACTGACGCGCTTTCCGGCGCCTATGACTGCGACATCCGCGAATCGGAGGAGGCCGCCGGGGCTGCCATTCCCCCGGGGGCGAGGGCGCTGCACCAGCTCGGCAACAATCCCGGCCATGCCTTCGTGCTGCGCGCGCTGCGGCGGGTGCCGGGGGTGGTGACGCTGCATGACATGACCCTCGCCGTGCCGGCGCGCCTCGCCCTGCCGCCCGGAGAGATCCAGGCGGCCCGGCCGGCGCTGTGGGAAGGGCTGGGGAAGCCGCGGCTGGAGGGGGGCGCCTGCCCGGCGCGGCGGCCTCGGCGCTGGACCTGCTGCGGCCCGCCCTGCGCGGGGCGAGGGCCGTGGTGGTGCATTCGCGCCATGCCGAGGGGCTGTTGCGGCAGCGCTGTCCGGAACTGGCCCTGCGCTGCGCGGTCATCCCGCATCTGGCCCTGCCGGGCCCGTACGACCGGGAAGCGGCGCGCGTGGCGCTGGGCCTGCCGAGGGATGCCTTCGTGATCCTCACCGCGGGCTTCGCCTCGCGCGCCAAGCGCCTCGGCTGGGTGGCGGAGGCCGTGGCCGCGCTGGCGCCGCGCCGGCCGGGCCTGCTCTGGCTCCATGCCGGGGAATGGGACGAGGCGGTGACAGGACCGCCCGGCCCGGTGGTGGAGCGCCTGCGGGCGGAGGGCCGGCTGCGCGTGACGGGCTTCCTGGAGGAATCGGCGCTCGGCCTCCACATCGCCGCCTGCGACGTCCTGGCCAATCTGCGCGCGCCCTCGGTGGGGGAGAGCTCCGGCACCCTGGCACGTGCCCTGGCGGCGGGGCGCTGCGCGCTGGTCTCCGACACGGGGGCCTATGCCGAGTTGCCGCGCGATGCGGTGCTGGCGCTGCCCGCCCTGGCGCCGCAGCGCGCGATGGTGGCGGCCCTGGCGGCACTGAGCCGCGATCCCGGGCTGTGCGACGCGATCGGGGAGCGGGCGCGGCTCTTCGCCCGGACGGTGCTCTCGCCGGATTCAGTGGCGCGGGCCTATCGCGCCGTGATCGAGGACTTCCGCGCCGCGCCGCCGCCGCTCGCGGTGCCGCCGGGTCCCGCCCATCCGGTGCCGCTACGGGGCGCACGCCCGCGCATCCTGCTGGTCTCGCCGCTCTCGCCCCTGCCGGTACGGGCGGGCAATGCGGCCCGTATCCACCGGCTGGCCGGGGCCCTGGCCAGCCGTGGCCTGCCGATGGAACTGGCGGCGCCGCCCGGCAAGGCGTCGGGCGGAGACGATGCCTCGCCCTGGCTGGCACGGCATCCCATCCCCTGGCGCCCGGCGCGCTTTCCCGCCCATGCCGACCGTTGGGCGTTGGACGACTGGTGCCCGCCGGAGACGGTGGAGGCGGTCGCGGCGCTGCACCGGCAGGGGCGCTACGACGTGGTGATCGCCTCCTACACCTGGATGTCGGCGGTGCTGGAGGCGGTGCCGGGGGCCTTCCGCGTGCTGGACACCCACGATCTGGTCGGCGGGCGCGCCAGGGAGGCGGCGCGGCTCGGCCTCGCGCCATCCTGGTTCTGGACCGGGCTGGCGGAGGAAGCGGCGGGGCTGGCACGGGCCGAGCTGGTCCTGGGCATCCAGCCGGAGGAAAGCGAAGTGCTGCGCCGGCGCGGCGCGCGGGCGGTGCTGACGGTGGGCCATGCGACCGGGCCAGGGGCTGTGCCGCCCCGCGCCAGGGGACCGGCGGCCTGGGATTTCGGGCTGCTGGCCAGCGCCAATGTCTGGAACCTCCATGGGGTGGCGGCGCTGGACCGGGCCCTGGCCCCGCACCCGGGAATTTCCTGGCTCCTGGCCGGGGAGGCCGGGGTGGCGGGCGGCTTCCGCTCCGCTGGCATGGCCATCGGACCGGTGGCGGAGGCGGGCGCCTTTTACCGGCTGGTGGATTGCGTCGTGAACCCGGTCGAGGGCGGCACCGGGCTGAAGATCAAGACCGTGGAGGCCCTGGGTCTCGGGCATCCGGTGATCGGCACGCGCCACGCCTTTGCCGGACTCGGAGCGCGGCATCCGGCGCAGCAGGCCGGGGATGCGGCGGCGGTGGCGGGCTGGATGGCGGAATACCGTGCCAGCCCCGCCCTGCGCACGGAGCTCCTGGCCGCCTCGCGGGAACTGGCCGGACGGTGGCATGCATCGGTGGAGGAAGGGCTGGACCGCCTCGCCGCGCTTCTGCGGGCGGGGCGGGTCAACCCGGCGCCTGGAACCGGCGCGCCGGGTTGAAGCGCGGCTGCGTCCAGTTCCGCGACCAGACGGGCAGCACTTCCGCCGGCATGGGGCGGCCGACCGCATAGCCCTGGGCGTGCGAGACCCCGGCGGCGGCGGCGGCACGCCAGAGGCCCAGATCGGAAATGCCCTCCGCGACCACACGCATCCCGGCCGAATCGGCCTGCCGTACCACGCGCCGGACCATGTTCCGCGCGCGGTGGCTGTGGCGCATGGCGGCGGTGACGCTGCGGTCCAGCTTCACGCCGCCGAAAGGCAGGTCCAGCAGCGATTCGCGGGGATCGTCGAGGCAGAGGTCGTCCAACAGCACCTCGTGGCCGGCCCGGCGTAGCCGCAGCAGGGCGCGCCGCAGCAGGCTGCGGTCCTCGACCGGCGTTGTCTCCGTCAGCTCCAGCGCCAAGGCATGGGCGGGCAGGCCGGCTTTGGCCAGGATCAGGCCGAGCCAGGCGGCGGTGTCGTCCTGCAGCAGCACGCCAAGCGGCAGATTCACCGAGACACGGCAGTTCCTTCCCCGGCGGCGGCTGCGGCGCACCATGGCGAATTCCTGCGCGGCACGGCGCGCCACGGCGATGGACAGGTCCAGCCCGAGTCCGGCGCTTTCCACGATTGGCACGAAGCTTTCGGGCGAATAGCGTTCGGTCGGGGCCTCCCAGCGCGCCAGGGCTTCGGCGCCGGCCGGCTGGCCGTCGCGGATGCGGACGATGGGCTGGTAGCGCACCGAGACCTGGCCTTGCAGCAGGCCGAGCCGGATCGCCTCCGTGTCCTCCGCCAGGGGCGTGGCGGCGGGAAGGGACCGCATGGCGGCGCGAATCGCCCGGGGCGAAAGGGCGGCGGCGTGGTCGCGGCTCAGCACCATGCTGCGGGTGGCGCCAAAGGCATCGGCCGTCGCGACGCGGAGCTCGTCGATCCCGTTGCCGCTGGCACCATCCTCCAGGATCAGGAGGCGGGGCGGCTCATCCGCTGCCAGGACGGCATTCAAGGCTTCCTGCGGGGAAAAGGCGTGTTGCAGCCCGGAGGCCGGCTGGCCGAGCGCGCTCACCGCGCTGCGCGCGGCCCGGAGCACGCCCTGGTCCTGGGTCAGAACCATGATGGGTGCCTGCGCGTCCTCCGCCCTGTCGCCGGAATTGATCATGGGCCCCGCAAAGCGTTCCTCCCGTTGATCGGCAGCATATGGGCATGAACTGGTCACGGGGAAAGAAGTTACCTTAGTATCAAAAAATAGACAATACAGAAGTGTGAACGTTGCGGAAATCTTCATGCTTTCCGTAAGCTCCCGAAGGGAACTACAGCTTCAGCGACGCCAGTTGCTGACGGACCAGCCGTGTCCAGTCGGCCTCACTCAGAAAGGCGGGAAGTATGCCCGCGGCATTCGACTGCGCCACGTATTCCGGGTCCGCCACCACCTTGGCCAGCGCCGTGGCCAACGGAATGGCCAGGGCATCTGGCGTACCGGCGGGCAGCACGAAGCCGCGCCGGGCGGAGGCCACCAGGGGAATGCCCCGCTCACTCAGGATGGGTGTTTCCGGCAGAAGGGCGCAGCGCTCCGCCAGGGCCAGCCCCAGCGCCGTGAGCCGGCCTTCCTGCAACGCGGCGATGGCATCGGAGAGCCGGACCAGAGCGGCAGAGACATTGCCTGAGAGGGTCGCTTGCCGGGCGGCGGCGGCGGAGGGGAAGTGCAGCGGCACCAGCGGCAGGTGTTCCTGCAGCATTGGCGCGGCAAGGGCGGCGGTGGAACCCTCCGGTGGCAGAGCCAGGGTTTGCGGCTCCCGCTCACGTTGCAGGCTGGCAAGGCTCGTTTCCGGTGGCGCGACGAGCGTGAGGGGGTCCTCCGCCACCGCGCCGAGGAGGCGAAGCCGCCTGAGCAGGCCCGGGGCGCGGCCCATTCCGGGTTCCACGAAGATGTCGGGCGTGACCGCATAGCCCAGGCTGCGGCCATTGACGGGGGCGGCGGCGATGCCGGCGAGCAGTTGCGCGCGGGTGGCATCCGGGCGGTTCACCACGGAAACGGCGTGGCGCGGCAGGTGGCGTTCCAGAAAGGGGGCGAAGGCCCGGAGCCAGAGGTCGCTCGGCCCGCCCTCCGCCCCTCCGGTCAGCAGGGTGACCTCCCCCGCGGCCCCGGCGGGATGGGCGCGTGCCGGGAAAGGCGCCGCCAGTCCCGCCGCCAGGCTCAGCAGCAGGCGCCTGCCCGGTGCCGCCGCTGGCCTCACCGGCGAAGCCACGGGCCGGGTCTCCACAGGGCTCCGGCCGGCATCTCCTCGGCCCGGCCCCATCGGCCCGCCGTCATCGTTGCGGCTGGGCCTCCGGCTTCTTTGCGGGTGTCTGGGCAGGTTTCTGCGAGGGCTTCGCCGGAGTCTTCATGCCGGTTGCCGAAGGCGCTGCGGGGCGCGCCTCGCCGCGGCGCAGCCGGTGCTCGCCCAGGAAGAGCAGCAGCGGCGCCGCGATGAAGATGGAGGAGGAGGTCGCCACCACGATGCCGAAGATCACCGTCCAGGCGAAGCCGGACAGGGTGTCGCCGCCGAAGATGGCCAGTGGCAGGGCGGACAGCAGCAGCGTGACCGAGGTGCCGACGGTGCGGTTCAGCGTCTGGTTGATCGACAGGTCGATCACCTCCCGCAACGGCGTGGTCTTGAACTTGCGCAGGTTCTCGCGGACGCGGTCATAGACCACGACCTTGTCGTTCACGCCGAAGCCGATGATCGTCAGGATCGCGGCGACGGTGGTCAGGTTGAACTCGATCTGCGTGACGGCCAGGAAGCCCACCGCCTTGGTGGTGTCGAGGATCAGCGTCGTCACCGCGCCCACGGCGAACTGCCATTCGAAGCGGACCCAGATGTAGACCAGCATCGCCAGCAGCGAGAAGCCGAGGGCGTAGAGCCCGTTGCGGAACAGCTCGTCCGAGACGCGGTTGCCCACGGCGTCGGTACGCAGGATGCGGCTGCCGGGGGCGACCTGGTCCAGCGCGCCGCGCACGCGGTTGACGACCTGCTGCGTCGCCGCCTCGTCGCCCTGCACGGGCAGGCGGATCAGCACGCTGTCGGGGCTGCCGAATTCCTGCACGCCAGCCTCGCCCACGCCCAGCGCATCGAGCGCGGAGCGGGTGCGGGCCAAGTCGGCGGGCCCCGGGGTGCGCACCTCCATGAGGATGCCGCCCTTGAAGTCGATGCCCTTCTCCAGCCCCGGATGGAAGGCGAGCACCACCGAGGCCAGCGACAGGATCGCCGAGACCAGGATGCCCATGTAGCGGCCGCGCATGAAGGGGATGCGCGTGCCGTCCGGGACGACGCGGAAGAGGGGATGGGTCAGGAGTCGAAGCATGGTTTGCCCCCTTCAGACCGGCAGGCTGCGCGGCCGGCGCGAGCGGAACCAGTACGAGATCATCAGGCGGACCAGCGTGGTGGCGGTGAAGAGGTGCACGACGGTGCCCAGCGCCACGGTCACCGCGAAGCCCTTCACCGGGCCGGAGCCGAAGAGGTAGAGCGCGGCCATGGCCAGCAGGTTGGTGACGTTGCTGTCCAGGATGGTGCCATAGGCCTTGCTGAAGCCTGCCTCCAGCGCGGAAGCGGGCGCGCGCCCGGCCTGCACCTCCTCGCGGATGCGCTCGTTGATCAGGATGTTGGCATCCACCGCCGTGCCGAGGGTGAGCACGACGCCGGCGATGCCGGGCAGGGTGAGCGTGGCGCCGAGCAGCGAAAGCGCGGCGCCGGTGAGCACGAGGTTCACCAGCAGGGCGAGGTTGGCGAACCAGCCGAAGAGCCCGTAGGCGGTGCCCATGTAGAGCAGCACGAAGAGCGTGCCGGTGCCGAGCGCGATCAGCCCGGCGCGGATGGCGTCGGCGCCGAGCTCGGGGCCGACCGTGCGCTCCTCCACCACCGTCAGCGGCGCAGGCAGGGCGCCGGCGCGCAGGAGGGCGGCGAGGTCGCTGGCCGACTGGGCGTTGAAGGAGCCGCTGATCTGGCCGCGCCCGCCCGTGATGGGCTCGCGGATCACCGGGGCGGTCAGCACCTTGTCGTCCAGCACGATGGCGAAGGGGCGGCCGACATTGGCGCGGGTGATGTCGGCGAAGCGGCGGGAGCCGACCGAATCGAAGGTGAAGCTCACCACCCATTCGCGCGTCTGCGGGTCCTGCGAGGCGCGGGCGTCGGACAGGTTGGCGCCGTCCACCGCCACCTGCCGGCGCACGGCATAGCGCTGGCCGTCGCGCTCCCCGGTCAGGAACATGGTGCCGGGCGGCGGCACGGTGGCCTGCGGGTTCGCGTTCTCGTCCAGCAGGTGGAAGGTCATCTTGGCGGTGCGGCCGAGGAGCTGTTTGATCCGGTTCGGATCGTCCACGCCGGGGAGCTGCACCAGCACGCGGTCCTGGCCCTGGCGGGCGACAAGGGCCTCGGCCACGCCGGTTTCGTCCACGCGGCGGCGGACGATCTCGACCGACTGGTCCACCGCGCCGCTGGCCCGGGCCTGGAGCCCGGCCTGGGTGACGGTCACGTTCAGCGCGCCGTCACCGGTGGCGGCGACCTCGATGTCCGGGCTGGTGGCGCCGGTGGAGGCGGTGACCGGGTTCGCCAGGTCGCGAAGCTGGGCCGCCGCCGTGTCGGCCTGGGCCGGGTCGCGCAGGCGCACGGTCACGCGGCGGTTCGGCTCGTCCGTCGCGATGGCGGTGTAGCCGATATTGGCCTGCCGCAGCCGGGTGCGGGCGCCGTCGGCGATGGCCTCCAGCCGGTCATGCGCCACGCGGTTCAGGTCCACCTCCAGCAGCAGGTAGGAACCGCCGCGCAGGTCGAGGCCGAGGGAGATCTGCCGCTGCGCCCAGGAGGGCAGGGCGGAGCTGGGGAGGAAGTTGGGAAGGCAGAGCAGGATGCCGAGCGCGATGACACCGAGGATCGCGGCGACCTTCCATCGCGCGAAGTACAACATGGTCCTTGAGATCAGCCCCTGGTTGAGGGGGCGGAACATGAAGTTTGCGCCGGTTTCATGCAAGACGCTGGCGTGATGCGGATGGTGACAGGGATGCCGCGCCGCCCCGGGCGTGGTTTTCCCGCCCGCTTTCCCGCCCGTCCTCTCCGCTGGCCACCGCCTCCCGGGGGCCTTGCGCGCTTCAACCCGGCGCCCGGATGATCTAGAGCCGGCGGCGGAGTGCATGGGTGATGCACGCGATCGGTGCCGGAGAAGACGGATGCGGCTGAAGCTGGGCGTGCTCGGAGCAGGGCATTTCGGACGGTTCCACGTGCTGAAGGCGGCCGCGGGCCCACGGGTGGAGCTGGTGGGGCTGCACGACCATGACCCGGAGCGCGCCGCCACCGTGGCCGGGGAGGTGGGGGTGCCGGCGCTGCCCGCCGCCGAGGTGATCGCGCGGGCCGATGCGGTGATCGTGGCGACGCCGACCGCCTTCCACCACGGGCTGGCGCGGCAGGCGCTGGAGGCCGGGCGGCATGTGCTGGTGGAGAAGCCCATTGCCGCGACGCTGGCCGAGGCGGACGAGCTGATCGCCCTGGCGGCGGCGAAGGGGCTCGTGCTGCAGGTCGGGCATCTGGAGCGCTTCTCGGCCGGCTTCGCCGCGCTGATGGGCGGGGAGGGCGGGGTCGCGGCCCGGATCGGGCGGCCGCTCTACATGGAGGCGGTGCGGATCGCACCCTTCCGCCCCCGCTCACTGGACGTGCCGGTGGTGCTGGACCTGATGGTGCACGACATCGACCTGGCCTTCGCGCTGTTCGGCGCGCCATTGGTCGGCGTCGATGCGGTGGGCGGGCCGATCGCCTCGGCGCAGACGGACATCGCCAATGCCCGGCTGCGCTTCGGCAATGGCGGGGTGGCGACGCTGACGGCGAGCCGGGTCAGCCTGAAGATGGAGCGGCGGCTGCGCCTCTTCGGCACCGAGGGCTATCTGCAGATGGATTTCCTGGCCCGCACCATGCACGTGGTGCGCAAGGGCGAGGGCGCGGCGCTGGAGCAGCTTCCGGGCTTCGGCGCGGAACAGTCCTCCTGGCAGGACCGCGACAGCCTGGAGGCCGAACATGCGGGCTTCGTGGCGGCCTGCCTGGATGGCGCGCCGGTGCGGGTAGATGGCGCGGCCGGGCGTGCGGCGCTGGATGCCGCGCTGCGGGTGGAGGAGGCGCTGGCCGCCTCGCGTCTCGCCGCCGGAGTCTGAGCGGAGGTCCCGGCTTTCTCTTCGGTCTCAACATTGCCGGGATGATGAACGCCAACATGCTGAACAGCCGGTTCGAGGGCTGCGCCTCGGCGATGACCGGCTGTTCCACGTCGGCACGGTGATCGCGACCGTGTCCGGACTGGTGCGGCCAGTTTCATGACCGGTGCCATGGCGGCCTCCGCACAAGGCCAGGACCGCCTCGGCGCCCACCGGGGAACGCAATCGGACTGGCGGCGCTGGGGAAGGCGGCGGTGGGCTGGCTTTCCGACGGCACCCCCTGGTCCACGGCGCTGGTGACGAACCTGCTGATGTTGGGGGCAACGGCGAGGCGGGGTAAACCCGTTCGTCTGTGTGATTTGGCTGCCGGGGAAAGTAAAAGGCTTACTTGGTCCAGTTTCTATCCGAGAATTCCTGAAAACTCTGTGAACCCGTTTCATAACGGCTGAGGCGGGGTGAGCGGCGGGAGTTCTGCGCGTTCGGAGGGTGTCTGACGTCCTTCGAGGTGGCCCATGTGGACCCCTGCCGCCCGCGCGCAGCTTGCGCGCGGCTCCCAGCCTTATGCAACGTGCCTAACCGATGCCGAGTGGGCCCTGGTCGAGCCCTTCTTGCCAAGCCCTGCAAAGACCGGACGACCCCGGTCCTGGCCGATGCGGCGGGTGGTTGATGCGATCCTCTACGTGCTCCGTACCGGCTGCGCCTGGGCGCATCTGCCCCGCGACTTCCCGCCGCCCGGGACCGTGCACCGTTGGTTCCTGCGCCTCTCGCGCCGGGGCACCTTCGAGCGACTGGCGCACGCCCTCATCATGGCCGACCGCGAGCGGGTCGGCCGAGAGGCCTCACCGACAGCGGCGGTGTTGGACGCCCAATCCGTCCGCTCGGGCGGTGTCGGCGTGAAAGGTGTCCGCGGCTACGATGCCGGGAAGAAGGTGACGGGCCGCAAGCGCCACGCCCTGGTGGACACGGACGGTAGGCTCCTGCTCGCCGCCATCTCGCCCGCCTGCCTGCATGACAGCCGAGGGGGTGCGGCCCTCCTGGCCATGTCGCGCCGCCCTTGGCCGTTCCTGGCCCGCTGCTTCGCCGACCGCGCCTACGCCGGTCCGCGGGTCGCCCGAGCCTCCCCCGTCGCCGTTACCATCATCGGCAGCGCACCCGGCCAGAAAGGCTTCGCCGTGCAACCCAGGCGCTGGGTGGTGGAGAGGTCCTTCGCTTGGTTCGGCCGCTGCCGACGCCTCGCTCGCGATCCCGAGGCCACCGTCGGTTCCGCCGTCGCCTTCTTCACCCTCGCCGCCGCCATGATCCTCGTCCGGCGTCTGGCTCAGCCGTTATGAAACGGGGTCTCACACCATACCCGAGCGTCACGCTGCTTTCTTCTGGATTGGCGGCAAAGAGCGATCGATGCTGGGAATTTGGTCGATCCATTCTTCTCCGATCCGCTTGCGTCTGCACCTTGCCTTCTCTGTAGGGTTGGATGATGTGATCCGTTCGGTGGAGGTGCTCCGCTCCAACCATGTCACTCCGCGCGCCGGCGGCGACGGCCCTGAGATTGGCGAACCCATCGTCTTCCCATGGATGCCCGCAGCAAGCGTCTACTTTAACGATCCTGACGGCCACTCCCTCGAATACATCAGCATCCTGCCTGATGCCTCAAGGCCAGATATAACTGGAACAATGAAGTTGTCTGAATGGCGGCAGATACATCGCTAAAAGTAGTGAAAGCTCAGCAAAATCGGTGAATCGCCGTATCCGTTCCGCGCCACGGAAGCGGCGTGTACAGACCCAATCGGTATGATGCTGCCTGAGTATGGCAGACGCAGGCGGCTTCTCCGCGCGGAAAGCCGCGAAGCGGGAAACTACCCTCAGTTCCTCGGCGTGGTCACGGTCTGGGAGGCCCAGGACGAGCACTCGTCGCTCGAAAGGGCGTGCTTGTCGCACTCCTGCAACCCGACCACATAGGTCGTGCCGAACTCGACGGTCCCCACCTTGTGGGCACAGGCCGGCAGCGACCGCCCGTCCTTGTAGATCCCGCAGTTCCGGCCGGACTTGATCTCCTGGATGATGTAGGGCTCCCGTCCCGCGATCCCGAAGCGGAGATGCACCGCATCCCAGCAGGCGGGCGCTCCCCTGAAGAAATAATGGATCTCGGCCTGCCGCTTGCTCGGCGGAATGGTGCCCGGCCCCACGACGATGCTCACGGTCGGCTTGTACTGCCGGCAGTCATTGCCCGCCGCGGCAGGCCCGGCACCAGCGAACAGGAACAGGCCGAGCACCGCCAGAACCCAAACCATCCTCATGGGACATGCCCTCCGACTTCCGTCGCATCCTCACCCCATTCGATACGAATCAGAAATTTTCCGGTGCCCGCCCCCGCTCATTTGGTGGTGAGGAGCCGTGCGGCTTTCCCCGATGGAAAGAAAAACGTCCGGCAGGGCCCTACTTCACCAGCATCAGCCAGGGCAGCCCCACTGCCAGGAAGACGATCAGGTTGATCGCCCCGAAGATCGTGCCCAGCCGCCAGAAATCCTTGACCGGCAGGAAGCCGCTGCCGGCATAGATCGGGCTCGGCCCGGTGCCATAGGGCGAGATGATGCCCATGATGCCCAGGCTCAGGCACAGCATCAGCGCCATCCGCTCCATCGGCATCCCGGGGATGGCGGCCGCCACGGTCAGCATCACCGGCAGCAGCGCGGTGACATGCGCGGTCACGCTCGCAAAGAGGTAGTGCAGCAGGAAGAAGGCCAGCACCAGCGCCGCCATCGCCGGCACCACCGGCAGCCCCTCCAGCGCGCCTCCGAGCAGCGCGGCGATCCAGCGCACCACGCCGACCTGGGCCAGCCCGCCGGCCAGGGTCACCAGCGTGCCGAACCAGACCAGCGTGTTCCAGGCCGGCTTGTCGGTCACCACGTCGTTCCAGGTGATGGTGCCGGTCAGCACCAGCAGCGCCACGACCAGCAGCGCCGCCATGGTCGGGTCCATGATCCCGGTGCCGAAGATCCACAGCGCCAGCGCCAGCACCACCAGCGCCGCGAGCATGATCTCCCGTCCCGTGAGCGGGCCGAGGTTCTTCAGTTCCGCCTGGGCCCAGGCCTGTACCTCGGGGCTGCGCCGCACCTCGGGCGGATAGAGCCTGTAGGCGAGCCAAGGAGTGGCCAGCAGCAGGATCGCGCCGACCGGCAGGAAGCCGACGAACCAGGAGGTCCAGTCCAGCGAGATATGCGCGGTCCGCCGCACCAGCTCCACCGCCAGCAGGTTCGGCGCCAGGGCGGTGAGGAAGAGCGAGCTGGTGACGCAGGTGGAGGCGATGGCCGTCCACATCAGGTAGCTGCCGATCCGCCGCGCCGAGGGGTCGTTCGGCCTGGAATCATAAAGGGGCGGCAGGTTCTTCACGATCGGGAAGATGGTGCCGCCGCTGCGCGCGGTGTTGGACGGGGTGAAGGGCGCCAGCACGCCGTCGGCGATCATCACCGCATAGCCGAGCGTCAGGGTGCGCCCGCCGAGCCGGGAAACCAGCAGCAGCGCCAGCCGCCGCCCCAGCCCGGTCCGCTCATAACCGAGCGAGAAGATGAAGGCTGCGAAGATCAGCCAGACCGTGCCGTTGGAGAAGCCCGACAGCGCCCAGGACACGGCAGCGGCGGTCGGGTTGAATCCCGGCTGCGCCAGCTGCTCCGGCGAGAACAGCACCCATTGCGCCGCGAGCCCCGCCAGCACCACGCCCACGAAGCCCACCGCCGGAGAGGGGATGGGCTCCGTGATCAGCCCCGCGATGACCGCCGCGAAGATGGCCAGGAAATACCAGGCATGCTGCTGCAGGCCAGGAGGATGGGGCAGAAGGGCGATGCCGACCCCGATCACCAGGGGAAGGACGGGGGCGACCCATCCACGCTTGGACATGGCGAAGTTCCGAATCCGGTTCTCCGCCCAGTTTCACCTTCTTCGCGCGGCCCGTTCTGACCTGGATCAAGTCCCCGCCATCACCAAAGGGCGAGCGGCCCGCATCCCCGGCGATGGGCCGCCTAGGCTGCGGCGCAGCGGGCGCAGGTCCCCTCCACCTCCACCGTGGCATGGTCCGGCCGGAACCCGACCCGCCGGGCGGCGGCCTCCACCGCCTGCATCACCGCCGGGTCGGCCATCTCCTGGGTGGTGCCGCACTGCCGGCAGATCAGGAACTGGTGCGGATGGCCGTGGGCGTGGCCATGATCAGCCTCCATGCAGCCGACAAAGGCGTTCAGCCGCTCGACCTTGTGGATCAGCCCCTGCTCCAGCAGGAAGTCCAGCGCCCGGTACACGGTGGGGGGCGCCGCGCCCGGCCGCTCGGCCTTCAGCAGGTCCAGCAGCGCATAGGCGCCCAGTGGCTGGTCCGCCCCCAGCACCAGCCCCAGCACCTGCCGCCGCAGCGGGGTGAGCTGCGCCCCGCGCTTCAGGCAGGATGTCGCCGCCCGATCCAGTGCCGCCTCAAGCCCCTGCGCCATGCCCCTGCTCCCATCCGGTCCATGATGCGTTATATAGTATCGCATGCAGAGCCACCCAATCGCCGCCCCTGGCACCAACCCCGGCCCTGATGCCGGAACTGCCCCGCAGCCGCCCGGCGAGGCGGCGATCGCGCGGTTCCTCGGCGGGCTGCGCTTCGACGCCCAGGGCCTCGTCGCCGCCGTGGCGCAGCAGCACGACACGGGCGAGGTGCTGATGCTCGCCTGGATGAACCGCGAGGCCGTGGCCGAGACCCTGCGGACCGGCCGGGTCACCTATTACAGCCGCTCCCGCCAGGGCCTCTGGCGCAAGGGCGACACCTCCGGCCAGGTGCAGCACCTGCGCGAGCTGCGCCTGGACTGCGACGGGGATGCTGTGCTGGCGCTGGTGGACCAGGTGGGCGTGGCCTGCCACACCGGCCGGCGCTCCTGCTTCTCCTGGGCGCTGCGCGGGGAGGCCCTGGCCGCCATCGCCGAACCCCTGGAAGACCCGGCCACGCTGTACGGCACGGCCGCGCCCGCCCACGGCCATTCCGGATAACGTGGCACCGGCAACCTGGAGGGAGGTCCTCCAGGCTCCCCTTCCACCTTGCGTTGTATCCATCCCACGGGCACTAATGGCGGCGGAATGAGACGCCGCACGGGCCGGGCCGCCCGACACCCCACCCGTCCGCACCCATGACCGAACCCGCCGCCCGGATCCTGTTCGACGACGGCCACCTGCGCGTCGTCCTCCAGCCCGCCGAGGGGAAGGCCCGCGGCACGCTGCTGACTTTCGCCGACCTGACCTTCCGCCCTGACGGAACGCGCGCCTGGGGCATGGTCCCGGCGCGCAGGCTCGGCCTCGACCTGATCGGCATCGTCAGCCACGCGCCGGACTGGTATCCCGCCCGCTCCGTCGAGGCCGCCGCCCGCGCGGTCCGCCCCTTCGTCGATGCGCGCACCGTCGCCTATGGCTACAGCATGGGGGCACACGCGGCGCTGAAGCATGCCCGGCGCCTGGGCGTGAACCATGCCCTGGCGATCTCGCCGCAATACTCGATCGACCCGGCCGTGGTGCCGGAGGACAACCGCTACGCGGGCTATTTCCGCAGGAAGCTGCATGCCGGCCTGCACATCGACGCGGACGAGCTGCCGCCGGTGCCGGTGATCGTGGCCGACCCCTATCACCGCGAGGACGGTGCCCAGGCCCGCGCCATCATGGCGGCCGGGCTGGCGCACTGGGTACCCGCACCCTTCATGGAGCACTGGGCGATCCACCTGTTCCGCAGCAGCCAGGTGCTGGGGGAGGCGCTGGACACGGTGCTGGCGAACGACCCGCTGGCGCTGCGCCAACTGCTCCGCCGCCGCCGCCAGACCCATGTCTGGCACCGGGTCGTGGCGCGTGAGGCGTTGCGGCGCGGGCATGAGGACCGGGCCACCCACCTCCGCGAGGGCGCCCTGCGCCATGGCTGCGATCCCGCCCTGCTTCGCGACGATCAGCGTGAGCTCGTGCCCATGATGCTGCGCCGCTTCTTCGAGGACGGGAGCTGGCACCGGCTGGACGCCGCCTGGTCCCGCTACGGCGCGGTGCTGTCGGGCGCCTTCGATCCGTTGCAGGAGGTCGGCCACATGCTGACTGCCGCCGGGCGTGGCGCCCTGGCCGAGCCCTTCTTCCGGGCCGCCCTGGATGTCCGCCGCGACATCGCGCATGTCCATGGCGGCCTTTCCGTCGCCCTGTCCGCCCAGGGCCGCCTGCGGGAGGCCGTGGATGCCGCCCTGGCCGGACGCGGCTGGGTGCCGGGCGATGCCGCCCTGGCGGTGCTGGCGGGCGAGGCTCTGCTGGAGGCCGGCGAGCCGGCCCTGGCCGAGCCGCATTTCCGCGCCGCCCTGGCCCCCGAGGAAGTCGATTCCGCCACCGGTCCCCGCGCCGTGGAACGGGCCCGCGCCCAGGCCGGCCTCGGCCGCGCCCTGGCGGGCCAGGGCCGCGAGGCCGAGGCCGTCGCCGCGCTGCGCCGGGCCGTCGCGCTGGACCCGCAGGCCGAGTCCCATGCCCTGGCCCTGGCAACCCTGCTGCGCGACACCGGGGCGGCCGAGGAAGCCCTGCTGGCCTGCCAGGGCCTGCTGGCGCGGCACCCGGATAGCGAGGCCGCCCGCCGTCTCTTCGCCAGCCTCGCCGCGGCGCCGCCCACACGGCCGGAGCCGCCGCCTCCCACAACAGCCGCCCAGGGCGGCGGCTTCCTGTCGCGCCTGCTCGGACGGGGTTGAGCCGCCCCATAGCCCGGTGGGGTGGAACTGCTCTATGCCCTACCCAATGTCCGACCCCGTCTCGCCCCTGCGCACGGAGACCCTGCGCGGCGCCGCGCTGCGCCCCTGGCTGCCGGCCCTGTCTCGCCTGCGCGTCGCGGTGTTCCGCGACTGGCCCTATCTCTACGAAGGCGATCCGCGCTGGGAGGAGGACTACCTCGCCGCCTATGCCGACCGCCCCGATGCCGCCGCCGTCCTGGCCTTTGCCGGGGAAGAAGGGGGCCGCGAGGTCGTCGGCGCCGCCACCTGCCAGCCCATGGCGGAAACCCATGACGCGGTGCGCGAGGCCTTCTCCCGGGCCGGGCTCGACCCGGCGGCCTTCTGCTATTTCGGCGAATCGGTCCTTCTCGCCCCCTGGCGCGGCCAGGGCATCGGCCTCCGCTTCTTCGAGGGGCGCGAGGCCCATGCCCGCGCCCTGGGCCTGAGGCACGCCGCCTTCGTGGGCGTGCGGCGCGACCCGGCGGATCCGCGCCGCCCGGCGGGGCATGTGCCGCTGGACGGGTTCTGGGCAAGGCGCGGCTACCGCCACCATCCGGAAATCATGGTGCGCATGGACTGGCCGGAGATCGGGAGCGACGGCGGCGAGGTGGCGCACGAGCTCACCGCCTGGCTGAAGGACCTGGCATGACCCCGCCCGCCCCGCTCCGCCTCGCGCTGCTGCAATACCCGGTGGAGCGCCCGCGCGACGTGGCGGCCTTCGCGGCGAAGCTCGACACCTGGCTGGCCCGCATCGCCGGGCAGGCCGACCTCGCCGTCCTGCCGGAATACGCCGCCGTGGAACTCGGCGCCGCTCTTTCCGGCAATGCATGGGCCGGCAGCACGGGCGACGGCCTCGCCGTGGACGAGGCCGGCGAGCTGCGTGCCATGACCGATGCCGCCCCCGCCATCCTGGCGGCCATGCAGGAGGCTGCCCGCCGCGCCGGGCTCTGGCTGCTCCCCGGCACCCTGCCCATGCGCGGCCCGGACGGGCTGGTGCGCAACCGCGCCCCGCTGATCGACCCGGAAGGCCGCCTCGCCTTCCAGGACAAGCGCTTCATGACCCGCTTCGAGGCCGAGCGCTGGATCGTCTCCCCTGGTGCCGCGCCGCAGGTCTTCGACACGCCCTGGGGCCGGATCGGCATCTCCATCTGCTACGACGTGGAGTTCCCGGCCCATGTCCGCGCCCAGGTCGAGGCCGGGGCCTGGCTGGTCCTCGCCCCCTCCTGCACGGACACGATGCACGGCTTCAACCGCGTGCGCTTCTCCGCCGCCGCCCGGGCGCTGGAAAGCCAGTGCTACGTCGCCGTCACCCCCACCGTGGGCCTTGCCCCCTGGTCGGCGGCGCTGGACGTGAACCGGGGCTTCGCGGCGGTCTTCGGCCCGGTCGATCGCGGCTTCCCGGAGGATGGCGTCCTGGCCCGCGGCGCGCTGGACGAGCCCGGCTGGGTGCTGGCCACGCTCGATCCCGCCCGGATCGAGGCGGTGCGGGCCGATGGCGGGGTGCGCAACCACCACGACTGGCCCGCCGCCCCCTTCCCCATTCCATTGCCGGGACGCTTCGCATGACGGAGGCGCCGCTGGTCTACCTGGTCGCCGGGGAAGCCTCCGGCGACGTGCTCGGCGCCCGGCTGATCGCCGCGCTGCGTGCGATGCGCCCTGATCTCCGCTTCGCCGGAGTGGGCGGGGAGCGCATGGCGGAACAGGGGGTCCAGAGCCTCTTCCCCATGCGGGAACTCGCCCTGATGGGACTGCTGGAGGTGCTGCCGAACCTCCGCCGCCTCGCCCGGCGGCTGGACGAGACGGTGGCTGACATCGCTGCCTGCCGCCCGGCTGTGCTGGTGACCATCGACGCACCCAGCTTCGCCCTGCGCGTCGCGGCCCGGGTGCGCCCCACCGGCCTGTCGGTGGTGCACTACGTCGCCCCGCAGGTCTGGGCCTGGAAGCCTTGGCGCGTGAAGAAGATCGCCCGGCAGGTGGACCGCATCCTGGCCCTGCTGCCCTTCGAGGCGCCCTTCTTCGAGAAGGCAGGCATCCCCGTCAGCTTCGTCGGCCATCCGGTGCTGGAAAGCGGCGCCGACCGGGGCGACGCCGCCTGCTTCCGTGCCCGCCACGGCCTGTCGCCGGAGGAGCGCGTGGTGCTGGTCATGCCCGGCAGCCGCCGCACCGAGGTCGCCCGCCTCCTGCCCATTTTCGGCGAGGCTCTGCGCCGGACCGAGGCACGGGTGCCCGGCCTGCGCCCCGTGGTGCCGCTGGCCGGGCCGGTGGAGGAGGCCGTCCGCGCCGGCACCGCCTCCTGGTCCCCCGCCCCGATCCTGGTGCGCGACGTGGCGGAGAAATACGACGCCTTCGCCGCCGCGCGGGAAAGCGGCGGGGTGGGGCTGATCAAGTCCGGCACCTCCTCGCTGGAGGTGGCACTCGCCCGGGTGCCGATGGCCGTGGCCTATCGCGTGAACCCGGTCACGGCGGAAATCGTCCGTCGCATCATCAAGGTGCGCTTCGCCAGCATCGTGAACCTGCTGGCCGACGCCGAGGTGATCCCGGAATACATCCAGGAGAACTGCACGCCGGAGAAGCTGTCCGCCGAGCTGGTCCGGCTGCTCACCGAACCCGGCGCCCGGCAGGGGCAGGAGGAAGGCTTCGCCCGCCTGCTGGAACAGCTCCGCCCCGGCCCGGGCCTGCTGCCCAGTCAGGCCGCCGCCCGGGCGGTGCTGGCGGAAATCGCGGCCCGGGCGCCATCATCCCTCCCGCCGCCCGCCGAATCGGAGCCCTCCCTCCCGGCCGCCGGCGCCTGAGCCGGAGGGCCCCGCCCGCACCATGCTGATCCCGTCGCTGCGCTTCGCCACGAGAAGCCTGCGCCTTCGCCCCGGCCTCTCCCTGGGCCTGCTGGTCGGGCTGGGCTGCTGGGGCGCCCTGGCCCGCTTCACCCCGCTGCGCCATTCCGCCGCCCTGCTCATCGGCTGGAACGCGGCGATGCTGGTCTATCTCCTGATGCTGCTCCATGGCGCCCTGACCGCCGATCCGAGGCTGGCCAAGAAACGCGCCGAGGCCCTGGACGAGACGCGCTGGGGCGTGCTGGGCGGCACGGTGACGGCGGTGCTGGTGTCCCTGATCGGAGTGGCGCTCGACATGGCCGGGGCCAAGGGGGATTCGCCCTGGACCTCCGCCCTCGCCATGGCCACGGTCCTGCTGTCCTGGGTCTTCGTGCAGGTACTCTTCGCGACGCACTACATGCACGAGGCAGCGCTGCGCGGCGGCATCGAGTTCCCCGGCGGCGAGAAGCATCCGGACCTGCTGGAATTCCTCTATTTCTCCTTCACCGTGGGCATGACCGCCCAGGTCTCGGACGTCACCACCTCCTCTCCCGGGATGCGGCGGCTGGTGCTGCTGCACGGCATCCTGTCCTTCATCTTCAATGCCGCCGTCATCGCCGGGACGGTCAATATCGCGGCCGGACTCGCAGGTTGACGCTGAACACGCATTGACATGTCAAGACCCTGTCAGAATCTGTGGCATGGGAGGAAAAGGGGACACCATGTTGGAGGCCCAGACGCTCAGCATCAGCGTCGCGCGCAACTGGCGGTCGCTCTACGAGGCGCTCTGGCATCCAGAGAGCTTTCCGCTCTGGGCCACCGGACTCAGCGCCTCCTCGTTGGAACCGGATGGCGATGCCTGGGAAGCCCTGGGCTCCGAAGGCCCAATCCGGATCCGCTTCACCGGTCACAATGCCTTCGGCGTCATGGACCACTGGGTGGAGCTCCAGGACGGAAAGATGGTCCATGTACCAATGCGAGTCGTCGCCAATGGCGAAGGTGCCGAGGTGATGCTCACCCTCTACCGCCAGGCTGGCATGTCAGAGGAAGCCTTCCGGCACGACCAGGACTGGGTGCGACGTGACCTGCAGCGCCTGCGCGAACGCTTCAGTTCAGTTCCTTTTTCGCCGGATCCATCAAGCTGATCTTCATACAGCCGTTACCGACACGGCTATGTCGTGTCAGGCTCGGTGACGGTCCCACAAAATACACTCAGCAATAGCTTGGGCCATCATGCTTTCGGAATGGGTCCTTGTTAGATGGAAAAAACGGGACCGCCCCGTCCTCAGGGGAAAGAAACTCGGTTTCATATTCCAATCCGGGTTCCTGGAGGCGCTTTGTCTTGAACGAACCCAGGAACACAGAACCCGTTTCATAACGGCTGAGGCGGGGTGAGCGGCGGGAGTTCTGCGCGTTCGGAGGGTGTCTGACGTCCTTCGAGGTGGCCCATGTGGACCCCTGCCGCCCGCGCGCAGCTTGCGCGCGGCTCCCAGCCTTATGCAACGTGCCTAACCGATGCCGAGTGGGCCCTGGTCGAGCCCTTCTTGCCAAGCCCTGCAAAGACCGGACGACCCCGGTCCTGGCCGATGCGGCGGGTGGTCGATGCGATCCTCTACGTGCTCCGTACCGGCTGCGCCTGGGCGCATCTGCCCCGCGACTTCCCGCCGCCCGGGACCGTGCACCGTTGGTTCCTGCGCCTCTCGCGCCGGGGCACCTTCGAGCGACTGGCGCACGCCCTCATCATGGCCGACCGCGAGCGGGTCGGCCGAGAGGCCTCACCGACAGCGGCGGTGTTGGACGCCCAATCCGTCCGCTCGGGCGGTGTCGGCGTGAAAGGTGTCCGCGGCTACGATGCCGGGAAGAAGGTGACGGGCCGCAAGCGCCACGCCCTGGTGGACACGGACGGTAGGCTCCTGCTCGCCGCCATCTCGCCCGCCTGCCTGCATGACAGCCGAGGGGGTGCGGCCCTCCTGGCCATGTCGCGCCGCCCTTGGCCGTTCCTGGCCCGCTGCTTCGCCGACCGCGCCTACGCCGGTCCGCGGGTCGCCCGAGCCTCCCCCGTCGCCGTTACCATCATCGGCAGCGCACCCGGCCAGAAAGGCTTCGCCGTGCAACCCAGGCGCTGGGTGGTGGAGAGGTCCTTCGCTTGGTTCGGCCGCTGCCGACGCCTCGCTCGCGATCACGAGGCCACCGTCGGTTCCGCCGTCGCCTTCTTCACCCTCGCCGCCGCCATGATCCTCGTCCGGCGTCTGGCTCAGCCGTTATGAAACGGGGTCTCAGAAAGCAGGGCGCCTGCTCACTCGCTTCGGACGAAGCGGAACCGGGAGAGGCAGGGCCTCTCCCGTGCCGTCGCCATCAGCGCGGCAGGGCGTCCAGCCCCGCCGCGAGGTCCGCGATCAGGTCCGCCGGGTCCTCCAGCCCGATATGCAGGCGGAAGGCCTGGCCGCCCAGGGCCAGGGGCGTGGCGGTGCGGGTGACGGCGGTGGGAAGGGCCAGGCTCTCATAGCCGCCCCAGGAGGCGCCGATGCCGAAATGGTGCAGCCCATCCACCAGGGCGCACATCTCCTCGCGGGAATAGCGCGGCTGCAGCACCACGCCGAAGAGCGAGCAGGTGCCGGTGAAGTCGCGCTTCCAGATCCCGTGCTGCGGGTGGGAGGGCAGGGCCGGGTGGAGGACGCGGGCGACCTCCGGCCGGCCTTCCAGCCAGCGGGCGACCTCCAGCCCGTTCTCCGCCTGATGCTTCAGCCGCACCGGCAGGGTACGGAGGCCACGCAGGGCAAGCCAGCAGTCGTCCGGGCTGGCGAACTGGCCCAGCGCCACATAGGCGTTGCGGACGGTCTGCCAGTCCTCGGGCGTATTCACGGTGACGCTGCCGAGCAGGATGTCGGAATGGCCGCCGACATACTTGGTCAGCGCCTGGATCGAGACATCGACGCCATGCTCGAAGGGCTGGAAGTGGTGGATGCCCCAGGTGTTGTCCATCAGCACCTTGGCGCCGTGGCGGTGCGCGGCGCGGACGATGGCGGGGATGTCCTGCACCTCGAAAGTATGGCTGCCGGGGCTTTCGGTCATCACCACGCGGGTGTTGGGGCGGAGCAGTGCCTCCATGCCCGCCTCGTCCACCAGCGGGTCGTAATACTCGACCTCGATCCCCCAGCCCCGGATCAGCCCGTCCGCGAGGCGCCGGGTGGGGCCGTAGATGCTGTCGGCGATCAGGCAGTGGTCGCCCGCCTTGAGATAGGCGAGCAGCGGCACGGCGATGGCGGCCAGGCCGGTGCCGACGATCAGGCAGCGCGTGCCACCCTCGACCTCGGCGATGGCATCCTCCAGCGCATGATGCGTCGGGCCGCCGGCGGTGCCGTAGGTAAGGACCTGCTCGAAGCTGCGCCTGTGGACGGCATCCATGGCCTCGCAGGAGGCATGGAGCACGGTGGAGCCACGCTGCACTGGCGGGTTGACGAAGCCGTGCCGGCGCAGCGGCGCGCGGCCCGCCTGGGTCATGCGGGTCTCGAAGGAAAGCTCCGGGCGGGAAGCGGGCGGGCGGGGCAGCGTATCGGGCATCACTTGACCTTCGGGGTTTCGGGCCGGGCCGCCCATTCGGTCCAGGAGCCGTCATAGACGGCGGCCTCGGGCAGCCCGGCGCGATGCAAGCCGAAGGCCAGGACGCAGGCGGTGATGCCGGTGCCGCAGCTGGTCACCACCGGGCGCGTGCCGTTCACCCCGGCGGCGGCGAACTTCTCGCGCAGCGCCTCGGGCGGCAGGAAGGTGCCGCCGGGGGCGATGAGCTCGGTGGCGGGCAGGTTGCTGGCGCCGGGCATGTGGCCGGAGGGCAGGCCGGGGCGCGGTTCCGCTGCCGTGCCCTCGAAGCGGCCCCGGGCGCGGGCGTCGAGGATCAGCGCCGCGCCGCCTTCCGCATCCGGTGCCGTGGCGAAGGGGCTGGTCTGTCGTACGATCCGCTTCACGTCGCCGATGCCGGCCAGGAAGGCGGCGATGAAGTCGGGCTGGTAGGCGGCGGGCGTCGCGGGGGCGGGCTCGCCGCTCTCCACGGGACGGCCCTCGGCCTGCCATTTCGGCAACCCGCCATCGAGCACGGCGACCTTGGTGTGGCCGAAGAGGCGCATCAGCCACCAGCCGCGCGGGGCGGAGAAGATGCCCTTCTGGTCGTAGAACACCACGCGCGTGTCGTTGCCGATGCCGAGCGCCCCGACGAGGCGCGCGAAGCGGCCCGCCGTGGGCGCCATGTGCGGCAGGTCGGTCTCCGGATCGGCGATCTCGTCCACGTCGAGGAAGCGGGCGCCGGGGATATGGGCCCGGGCGAACTCGGCGCGGCCGGTCCTGCCCTCGGGCGGCAGGTAGTAGGTGATGTCCAGGAGCACGAGGTCGGGTTTGCCGAGCTCGGCGGCGAGCCATTCGGTGGTGACGAGCGAATCCATCCCGGTTCAGTCCTTCAGCACGATATGGACGCGGCGGTTCTGCTTGCCCTTGCTTTCCAGCTTGGTCACCTCCACCGCGCCGATCTCCCTGGTGGAGCGGACATGCGTGCCGCCGCAGGGCTGCAGGTCCACCGGCGATTCCTCGGAGCCGATGCGGACGAGGCGGATCTGGCCGGCGCCGCGCGGCGGCTGCACCGAGAGGGTGCGGACCAGGCCGGGATTGCGGTCCAGCTCGGCCTCCTCGATCCAGCGCTCCTCCACAGGATGGTCGGCGGCGATCAGCGCGTTGAGCTGCATGGTCAGCCATTCCTTCGGCGGCGGCTCGGGCAGGTCGAAGTCGAGGCGCGACTTCTCGGCCCCGATCTGGTTTCCGGTGGCGTAGATGCCCGGCATCACGGCGCAGAGCAGGTGCAGGGTGGTGTGCATCCGCATGTGGCGGTGGCGGCGCTCCCAGTCGATCGAGGCGACCACATGCGTGCCGGGCTCAGGGCGCGGCGCGTCCTCGGGCACCGTGTGGAGGACGGTGTTGTCCAGCCCCTTCAGCGCCTCGGCGACCTTGGCCTCGGCGTAGCTCCCGTCCGGCTTCGCCCAGCGCAGCGTGCCGGAATCCCCGGGCTGGCCGCCGGCGCGGGCATAGAAGAGGGTGCGGTCCAGCACCACGCCCTCGGGGCCGGAGGAGACGACGGTCGCGCCCGCGTCGCGTCCATAGGGGTCGAGGCGGTACAGCAGCTCGGTCATCGTCGTTCCACTCCGCAAACGCGTTCCACGGTCCCGCCCGGGCCGGCGGGGCGCCGCGCCGGGACGGCGACCGGACACGGAACACGGAACAGGCCGCCGGGCGGGCGCCGCCGGGCCGGGCGCCCTGGTCATCCCATGCGGTGGACCCTAGCCTCGGGGCGATACGCCGTCCACACGAGCACCTCCTCCATGCAAGACCCGGCCAGCGCCGTGCGCAGGCGCGCCATCCTCCTCGTCCTCGGGGAGGCCCTGGCCTTCTCGCTGGTCGCCGCGATGATCAAGCTGCTGGGCGGCGCGATCCCGCTGGCGGAGGTGATGCTCTTCCGCAACCTCTTCGCCCTGCCGGCCCTGATGCCGCAGGCCATGGCGCATGGCGGCTGGCGGGCGCTGCGGACCCGGGCGCCGCTCGGCCACCTGCAACGCAGCGGCTGGGGGCTGCTGGCCATGGGCGGTTCCTTCTACGGCTATGCCCATCTGCCGCTCGCCCTGGCCAGCGCGCTCACCTTCACCATGCCGCTCTTCCTTACGGTCCTGTCTGTGCCGCTGCTGGGCGACCGGGTGGGGCCGCGGCGGGTCTCGGCGGTGCTGGTGGGCTTCAGCGGGGTGCTGGTGATGCTCTCGCCTGGTCTGCTGCCCGGCACGGGGGCGGCCGCGCCCGATCCCGCCGCGGTCTGCGTGGTGCTGCTGTCCGCCATCGGCTGGGCACTGGCGATGATCTCGATCCGCCGCATGGGCACGGGCGGGGAGCCGGGCGTGACCATCGTGCTCTGGTACGCGCTCTCGGGCGTGGTCGCCTGCTCCATTGCCTCGCTGCCCATCTGGGTCTGGCCCACGGCGGGGCAATGGGCGTTGCTGGCCGGGATCGGGATGGTCTCGGGCGTCGGCCAGCTCCTGCTGACGGCAGCCTATCGCAGCGGCGAGGCGGCGATGCTGGCACCGTTCGAGTATTCCGGCCTGATCTGGGCCACCCTGTTGGGCAGCCTGCTCTGGGGCGAGTTCCCGGGCCTCGCCGACCTGGCCGGCTTCCTGATCCTGGTCTCGGCGGGGCTGTTCATCTGGCGCACCGAGGTGACGCGCGGGCCTGATGCCGGGGCGCGAAAGGTCCCGGCTTTCGCGGCCGGGTGCTGTGCGCGGGGCTGGCGGAGCGGCTGCGCGCCGGGGAGGCAAGGCGCCATCGGCGGTCTTTTCCCTTGATCCAGATCATGGCGGCGTTTTCATCTGTCGTGGGATGAAGCCCTCGTGCCGGACGGCTCCGCCGCGCTGGCTTCGTCAGGGACAGAACCAAGGAGGACGCTGTGAAAGTTCGCGAGATCATGACCAGCCAGGTGATGACGGTCGGCCCGGATACGCCGGTGCCCGCCCTGGCCAGCCTTTTCGCCTCGCGCGGGATTTCCGGCGTGCCGGTGGTGGACGCGACGGGCCAGCTCGTCGGCCTCGTGACCGAGGGCGACCTGCTGCGCCAGATCACGGGCGAGGAGGAGGCGCAGTCCTGGTTCCGCCGCCTGATCGAATCCGCGCCGAGCCAGGCTCTCCAGTACGTGCAGTCGCATGGGCGCGTGGCGCGCGACCTGATGACGACCAGCCTGGAAACGGTGGGCGAGGATGACAGCATCCAGAAGGCCGCGGGGATCATGGCGAAGCGCAACATCCGCCGCCTGCCGGTGGTGCGCGACGGCAAGCTGGTCGGCATCCTGTCCCGCGCCGACCTGATGAAGGCCATCGTCGCCCCTCCGGCGCAGGCGCCCGGCGAGACCAGCGATGCCGAGATCGAGCGGAAGCTGGTGGCCGAGATGCGCCGGCACAGCTGGGCCGATGCCTATTACATCTTCCCGCATGTGGAGAAGGGCACGGTGCAGTTCCACGGCTTCTGCAACTCCGACGATGTGGAGCGTGGGCTGCGGGTGCTGGCGGAGGGCATCCCGGGTGTGAAGGGCGTGACCTTCGACCTGTCCCCCGTGCCGCCGCCGATGCTGGCCTGACGGGCCCGGGGGCCGTTCGGTCCGGGGAAGGCGCCGCCTTCCCCCCGCTTGTGTGTCAGGAGGGGCATTCCGGCCCGACGACGCGCCCAGCGCCATGGAAGACCGTCACGGAATCCCGCCGCGCCACGGCCAGCAGCGTCATGTCGAGCGCCCGGGCGCGTTCCAGCGCCAGGGAGGTCGGCGCCGAGACCGCCACGAGGCTGCGCGCCCCGAAGGCCGCCGCCTTCTCCACCATCTCGAAGGAGCAGCGGCTGGTGATCAGCAGGAAGCCTTCCGCCGCCGATCCCCCCCGGCGCAGGGCGGCGCCGATCAGCTTGTCCAGCGCGTTGTGCCGGCCGACATCCTCGCGCAGCAGGCGCAGCCCGCCATCCGGCCCCGCCCAGGCGGCGGCATGGACGGCGCGGGTCTCCTGGTTCAGCACCTGCGCCGCCTCCATCGCGTCCAGCGCGGCGCGGATCGCCCCGGCTTCCAGCACCGGCGCGGGGGCGGCGGGCGCGGGCGCGGCGGGCAGGGCCTCCAGCTCTTCGATCCCGCAGAGGCCGCAGCCGGTCCGACCGGGCAGACTGCGCTCCCGCGCCCGGCGCTGCGCCAGGTGACGGCGCAGAGCGCCGGCCTCCAGCGTGATGTCGAGGGCGAGGCCCCGGTCCTCCCCGCGCAGCGCCACCCCGCGGATCTCGTCAGGGGAGGCGACGATCCCCTCGGTCAGGCTGAAGCCGTAGGCGAAATCCTCCAGATCCGCCGGCGTGGCCATCATCACCGCGAAGGGGACGGAGGAATAGGCCAGGGCCACGGGCGTTTCCGCCGCCACCATCAGCGCCTGCGGGCGGGCTGGGCCGGAGGCGAAGGGCAGGCGGCTGGCCTCGGCGGCGACGGCGGTGGGAAGCGGTTCGGGCGAAGTCGTCATCGGCGGGTCCTGGGGCCGGTCCGGCCCGCAGCATCAATGGCGCCGGGCCGGACGGGAGACAACCGGCCGCATCCGGCCGTGGGGATGCCGATCCCGTGACCGGCCACGCGGCGGAGGATTCCCGTGTTGACCCCGGAATGGGACGGTTCGTCCGCCGGACGTTATGAGCCTGGTGCAGGCCACGGCATGGACCTGCGGGGGGGCTGCGCGGCGGGGCCTGGTCTATGATCCGCGCCAGAAAAAGGGGGTCACTCCATGAGCTTCACCATTCCGACGGCCCGCCTCGAGTTCCTGTTGCAGGAGGACTCTCCCTACGGTGACCTGACCACCCAGGGCCTGGGTATCGGCGAGTTGCATGGCCGCCTGTCGATGACGGCCGGGGCGCTGATGACCGTGTGCTGCGCCGAGGAGGCGGAGACGCTGTTCCGCCTCGCCGGCTGCGATGAGGTGCAGAGCTTCTGCCGCTCCGGCGCGCAGGTCGAGGAAGGCAGCCCGATCCTCCAGGCGCGCGGCCCGGCCGGCGCGCTGCACCGCGCCACCAAGACGGCGCAGACGCTGGTGGAGCTGACCTCCGGCATCGCCACCGCCGCCGCCCGGCTGCGGGCGGCCGCACGGCAGATACGCCCGGAGATCGCCGTGGCCTGCACGCGCAAGCACCTGCCCGGGGCAAAGGACCTGATGCTGCGCGCCATCACGGCGGGCGGCTGCGTGCCGCACCGGCTCGGCCTGTCCGACAGCGTGCTGGTCTTCGCGCAGCACCGGGGCTTCCTCGGGCGGCAGCCGCCGCATCTCTGGCTGGCGCAGCTCCGCGCCGCGCAGCCGGAGCGCAAGATCGCCGTCGAGGCCGGCAATGTGGACGAGGCGGTGCAGTTCGCCCATTCCGGGGCGGACATCGTGCAGTGCGACAAGTTCTCGCCGGAACAGGTGGGCGAGGTGGTGCGCGCGCTGAACGGCCACCAGCAGCGGCCGGTGCTGATCGCCACCGGCGGCATCGGCGACCGCAACATCGCCGACTATGCCCGGACCGGGGTGGATGTGATCGTGACCTCCGCCCCCTATACGGCGCCGCCGCTCGACGTGCGGGTGTCGATCGAGCGCAACGGACGCTGAGCGCCGGCAGGGGCCGCGGCCGCCATGCCGCCAACCCCGGCCGGCGGCCTCAATGGAGCCGCTGGAGCTGCTCCCCGACCAGCCGGGTGAAGGTGGGGACGCCCGGCCAGCCGGTGATCCTGCCCCGGGGGCGCCGCCCGGCGAAGATCAGGAAGGCCGGGATGCCGAGCAGCCCGAAGCGTGTCGCCAGGCGGAGATCGTCGCGCAGGTCGCTTTCGAGCCAGCGGACGCCGGGCCAGCGGAAGCTTTCCGGCTTGCTGCGCAGGGCTGTGCGGACAGCGTCGCAATCGGCGCAGCGGCTGCCCCAGAGATAGAGGATGCTCACCTCGCCCGGTGCGCTTTCGGCGAGGACGGAATCCAGTTCGGGATCGGTGACGGGGCGCATGGGCAGGCGCCCGAAGGCGCTGAAAGCGATGATGCTGGCCAAGGGCTCTTCCTCCTGAACGCGGGGGGTGGCCATGTCCTGGCTCTGCTGCGTCCCCGCCGGCCGCCGCAGCTTAAACGCCGCAGGGGCCGGCGCGTGACAAAAGGAAGACAGCCGGGATCACAGGATGGCGGGCCGTCGGCCCCGGGGACAGCCGCCCCGGGACAACCGCCCCGGGACGGCCGCGCCGGGACGGCCGCGCCGGGACGGCCGCGCCGGGACGGCCGCGCCGGGTTGCCGCGTCAGGGTGCCGCCTCGCGCCGCAGGGCCGCGGCCAGGGCGTGGGCCTCCTGGGCGGCCAGGCCGCGCGGCGCGTCCTCCACCGCGCCGAGGCCGCGTCCGAAGGCGGCGGCGAAGGCGGTGCGGTTGCCGAGCGTGGCGGACAGGACCGGCAGGTCGCGCTTGCGCAGATGGGCCCGCACCTCGTCGCGCAGCCGCCCCTGGGAGGGGACGCGGTTCAGCAGCAGGGCGACGGGGCGCTTCTCGTCGGCGGCGACCGAGAGGGTGGCGTCGATGGCCCAGACATCGGGCATCGAGGGCTGCAGGGGGATGAGCACGAGATCGGCCGCGCGGATGGCGCGGCGGGCATCGGCATCGGCATGGGGCGGCGTGTCGAGGATCAGGAAGCCGGGAGCCTTGCGGCGCTTCTCCACCATCTGCGACACGCGCCAGCCCGCCGGGGCGTCGAAATCCAGCGCCGGGGCATCCTCCGGCCGTTCCTGGTGCCAACGGCTGAGCGTGCCCTGCGGGTCGGTGTCGAGCAGGGCGACGGGAATGCCCTCGGCCAGCAGGGCGGTCGCCAGGTTAGCCGCCACCGTGGACTTGCCCGCGCCGCCCTTCTGGCTCGCCACCGCCACCACGAATGCCATTGCCGTCCTCTTTCCTGGGGCTGCCGGGTGCCCCCGGAGCCAGGGGCTGCGGGGGCCGGCGCGAATCCGTCTCCGGTGACAGACTGGGGCTTTTCATCCGGTTTGGCGAACGACCCCGCGAGGGGCGGCGCCCACCGGGCCGGTGTCAGGCGACGCCGTGGTCGCGGAACCAGGCGAGCATGCGGCGCCAGCCATCCTCGGCGGCCTCGCGGCGGTAGCTGGGGCGGTAGTCGGCGTGGAAGCCGTGCGGCGCGTCCGGAAGGACCACGATCTCCACCTGCCGGCCGGCGGCGCGGGCCTTTTCCGCCGCCGCCTGCACCTGGGCCACCGGGATGCCCTGGTCGGCGCCCCCATAGAGGCCGAGCAACGGGCATTTCAGCTCGGCGGCCACATCGGTGGGGGTGCGCGGCTGGATGTCGCTGGTGCCGCCGCCGACCGGCCCGTACCAGGCCACGGCGGCCTTCAGGGCGGGGTTCCGGGCGGCGTAGAGCCATGTGTTGCGGCCGCCGCGGCAGAAGCCGGTGACGCCGAGCCGTGTGGTGTCGCCGCGCCCCTCGGCCCTGGCCCAGGCCACGGTGGCATCGAGGTCCGACAGCATGGTGTCGTCGGGCGCCTTGCTGATCACGTCGCGCACGATCTGCTGCACGTCGGTCATCTTCGAGAGATCGGCGAGGCGGGCATAGAGTTCCGGCGCCACGGCGAGGTAGCCGGCCTTGGCGAGGCGGCGACAGATGTCCTTGATGTAGTCGTGGACCCCGAAGATCTCCTCGATCACCAGCACGGTGGGGAAGGGGCCTTCGCCGGCCGGACGGGCGGCATAGGCGGGGATCTGGGCGCCGCCGGTGGGGATCTGCACCTCGCTGGCCCAGAGGCCGACATTGTCCGTCTGGATCACCTGGGCCGCCGCGCCATGGGCGGTGGCCAGGGTCAGGCCGGTCATCAGCGAGGTCATGACGATGGTGCGCCGGTGCAGGCCGCGGCCGTCCGGGGCACCCCCCTGGTTGGCGGTGGACCGTGGGCTGGCAGGTTGGATCAGGCCGTCGAGGCCGTGCAAATCCGTCATCGTCATATCCTTCCGTCCGGCTGGCGCCGGAAAGGGTGGGGACCCCGGCGCATCCGGGGGCGGGGCGCGGCGTTGGCAGGGTGACATGGGGGTGGGGGCGCGGGAAGCTCCCGTCCCCGGTGCTCACGGGCTTCCTATCGTCCGCCGCACCGTTCGACCGGCCGCCCGTCCGCTGTCCCCCCCCCCTTGGTCCCCCTGATCCCTCCTGAGGGGCGGCCGGCCTTCGCGAGGAACCTGGCTTGATCCGCAAGACGCACCCCATCCCACCGGAACTGCTGACCCCCGCCGAGATGGCCCGCGCCGATGCGCTGGCCGCCGTCGCCGGGCACCCGACGGCGGCGTTGATGGCGGCCGCCGGGCGGGCGGTGGCGCGGGCGGTGCGCCGGCGCTGGCGACCCCGGCGGGTCGTGGTGCTGTGCGGCCCCGGCGACAACGGGGGCGACGGCTGGGTGGCGGCGCGGCTGCTGGCGCAGGAGGGCTGGTCCGTCGCGGTGGCGGCCCTGGCGGAGCCGCGTCCGGGCGGGGCGGCGGCGGAGGCCGCGGCGCGCTGGCGGGGACCGAGGCTGGGCTGGGACCCGGTGGCGGTGTCGCGGGCGGAGGTGGTGGTGGATGCGGTCTTCGGCGCCGGCCTGTCGCGGCCAGTGGAAGGGACGGTCGCGGATGTGCTGCGTGCCATAGCGGCGCCGGTCCTCGCCGTGGATGTGCCGAGCGGGGTGGATGGCGGCACGGGACAGGTGCGGGGCCAGGCGGCCCGAGCCGTGGCGACCGTGACCTTCGCGCGGCTGAAGCCGGGCCATCTGCTGCTGCCCGGGCGCGAGTTCTGCGGCGAGGTGGAGCTGGCGGAGATCGGCCTGCCGGATTCCGTCATCGCCGAGGTGGGGCCGCGTGCCTTCCGCAACGGGCCCTGGCTGTGGCGCCTGCCGCACCCGTCGGCGGCGATGCACAAGCACGAGCGTGGCCATGTGGTGGTGGCCGCCGGGGCGACCATGCCCGGGGCGGCGCGGCTGGCGGCGGCGGCGGCGCGCCGGGCGGGGGCGGGGATGCTGACGGTTGCCGCGACCTCGCCGGGGGCCGCCTTCATCCTGCGCGGCGTCGCCATGCCCGGCGACATCATCGCCGACCCGCCGCCGGACGCACTGATCGGCGGCAAGGGGCGGGTCTGGGTCCTGGGGCCAGGCCTGCCGCCGGACGAGCGGGCGGGCGCGTTGCTGGACAAGGTGCTCGCGGCGGGGCAGCCGGTGGTGGCGGATGCCGGGGCGCTGACCCTCTGCGCCGGGAATCCGGACCGGCTGCGCGGCGCCACCATCGTCACACCCCATGCCGGGGAGTTCGCGCGGGTCTTCGGCGCGGTGGGGGAGGACCGGCTGGCCTCGGCGCGCGCGGCGGCGGCGCGGACCGGGGCGGTGGTGGTGCTGAAGGGCAGCGACACGGTGGTCGCCGCGCCGGACGGGCGGGTGGCGATCAACGACAACGCCCCGCCGGGCCTGGCCACCGCCGGGACGGGGGATGTGCTCTCCGGGATCTGCGGCGCCTTCCTGGCACAGGGGATGCCGCCCTTCGAGGCCGCGGCGGCGGCGGTCTGGGTGCATGGCGCCGCTGCCTCGCCGGGGCGGGGGCTGATCGCCGAGGATGTCGTGGCGGGGATTCCCGCCGCGCTGGCCCGGACGGAGGAAGCGCGCCCCGGCGGGTGACGGCGTCCCGCAATCACCGGATGGGGCGGGGGCCGGTTGGCGCCTCCTGGCCGGGCAGGCCTATCGGCCTCGCGGGGAGGATGACTTTCGCGAGCGTCAAGGGGAGGATTTTCCCGCGAAAGTGGTCGTCCGTGCGCCGCACCCGTGTTAGCCATGCCGGGGTCAAGGATGGGAGGCGGATCATGCTTGCCGATCGCCAGCCCCGTGAAGACGGGAAACGCGCGGAAGGGCGCGACGCGGCCCCGGCGGAAGGCGACACCCTGGTGGCGCCGGCCCCACGGCGGGCGCGGGCGGACGTGACGGCCGAGGATGTGCGGGCAGCCTATCGCCTCATCCTGGGGCGGGAGCCGCATCCGGACGAGAGCGCCGCGATGCCGTCCCGCGCGGCAATGACGCCGGACCTTGCCACGCTGCGGCGGGAATTCCTGGGTTCGGACGAGTTCCGGGCGAAGCTCGACGGGCTCGGGCTGGCGGTCACCCCGCCGCCGCCCTTCGCGCCGCTGGACGCGCCCTTGCAGGAGATCGAGGCCGAGGCGCCGCCGGAAGCGCTGGCGCGGCTGCTGGAACGGCTGGCCGCCTGCTGGACGGCGCTGGGCGAGGAGGCGCCGCACTGGTCGGTGCTGCCCCTGCCGCAGCACCGGCCGGAGAATCTGGAGGCGCACCGGGAGGGTTTCTACCAGACCGGGCTCTTCGACCTCGGGCTGATCCTGTCGATCTTTCGCCGTGCCGGCCTCGCCACCGCGGACCTGCCGGTGATGCTGGAATATGGCTGCGGGGTGGGGCGGGTGACGGGCCAGGTGGCGCCCTGGTTCCGCGAGGTCATCGCCTGCGACATCTCCCAGCCGCACCTGGACGTGGCGGCGGCGCGGATGGAGGAGGCGGGGATCGGCAATGTCCGCTTCCACCCGGTCACCGCGGGGAACCTCGTCCCGTCCAAGGCCTATGACCTGTTCTACAGCCGGCTGACCCTGTGGCACGACCCGCCGCCGATGGTCGCGGCGGTGCTGGACGAGGCCTTCGCCTCGCTGCGCAACGGGGGGATGGCGATCTTCTCGGTGCCCGGCTGGGCCGAGGGCTATCGCTTCTCCACCGAGGAATACCTGGCGCGGGAGCCGGTGACGGAGCGGGAGTTCCATGTCTTCCCGCAGCGGGCGGTCTTCGCTCTGGCGAACCGGCATGGCTGCGTGCCGGTGGAGCTGCGCGAGGATACGGGCCTGCTGGACCTGCCGACCGGGCGCTGGACCTCCTTCCTCTATGCCTTCCGCAAGATCGGGCAGAAGCCGCGCCTGCAGCCGCGCATCCGGCGGGGGTGACGCGGCCGGGGGGCCGCCCAGGACGCCATGCGGTGCGGGGAAGGGCGGATTCGAGGCGGAAGCGGCGCGAAAGCCCGGCTGCCGGCTTGGAAATGCCCGCCCTATGGGTTACACGCCGGCGCTTCGACGGCACGGCGCAGGCGGGCGTGGTGGAATTGGTAGACACGCTGGATTTAGGTTCCAGTGGCGCAAGTCGTGGGGGTTCAAGTCCCTCCGCCCGCACCAGCCACCGCCCCGCCGCGGGCAGTGCCGCACTGAGATTTTGGAACTGGGACCGAACGACATGCAGGTGACCGAGGTCGCGACGGAGGGGCTGAAGCGCTCCTTTGACGTGGTGGTGCAGGCGGCCGAGGTGGACGCGGCGCGGAACAAGCGCCTGGCGGCCGTGGCCAGGGATCTCCGGCTGCCGGGCTTCCGCCCGGGCAAGGTGCCGATGTCGGTGGTCAAGAACCGCTACGGCACGGCCATCAACGGGGAGGTGCTGGAGGAGGCGGTGCAGACCGCGACCCGTGACCTGCTCTCCGAGCGCGGGCTGAAGCCGGCGCAGCAGCCCAAGGTGGAGCTGAAGAGCGAGGATATCGGCGAGGGCAAGGACGTCGCCTTCCATATCGAGATGGAGGTCCTGCCCGAGATCCCGATGCCGGAATTCGCCTCGATCGAGGTGGAGCGGCTGAAGGCCGAGCCTTCCGAGGAGGAGGTGACCAAGGCGCTGGAGGGTCTGGCTGCCCGCGCCGCCTCGCTGGAGGACGTGACCGAGGACCGCCCGGCCGAGGCCGGCGACACGGTGATCGTGGACTTCGTGGGCCGCGCCCGCCCGAAGGACAATCCCGAGGGCGAGCTGGAGGAGTTCCAGGGCGGCAGCGGCAGCGACATGCCGGTGGAACTGGGCGGCGAGGGGTTCATCCCGGGCTTCGCGGACGGGCTGGTCGGCATCAAGGTCGGCGAGACCCGGCATGTCGACGTGACCTTCCCCGAGGAATACCACGCCCCTGACCTCGCCGGCCGCCCCGCGGTCTTCGAGATGACGGCCAAGGCGCTGAAGAAGGCGGTGAAGCCGGCGCTGGACGACGAGTTCGCCAGTAAGGTCGGCGTGCCGGGCGGCATCGAGGATCTCCGGAACCAGATGAAGGAGATCATCCAGAGCCAGTACGACCAGGCCTCCCGCCTGAAGGTCAAGCGCCAGCTCCTGGACGCCCTGGCCGAGCGTGCCGACTTCCCGGTGCCGCAGGGCCTGGTGGATGCCGAGTTCGAGGGCATCTGGCAGCGCGTCGAGGCCGACCTGAAGGCAGGGCGCCTGGACGAGGAGGACAAGGGCAAGGACGAGGAGACCTTGCGGGCCGAGTACCGCAAGATCGCCGAGCGCCGCATCCGCCTGGGCCTGCTGGTCAGCGAGATCGGCCGCACCAACGGCGTGCAGGTCGGGCAGGAGGAGATCCTGCGGGCCATGCGCGCCGAGGCCGGCCGCTATCCCGGCCAGGAGAAGCAGGTGATGGAGTACTTCCAGCGCAACCCGCAGGCCCTGGACAGCATCCGCGCCCCGCTCTTCGAGGAGAAGGTGGTGGACTTCATGCTGGAACTGGCCAAGGTCAACGAGCGTAGCGTGACGCCCGAGGAACTGCAGGCCCCCGAGGACGGGAAGGCCAAGGACACCGCCGCGGCCTGATCCGGCATCATTGACCTTGTGGCGCGGCCGCCGGCCACGCCACGCCTGCCGCCGGGTCCGTCCCGGCGGCTTCCCACCCGCCAGGACGGCGCCGGGGCGACGACGCGCCCCGGTCATCGATCTGTCTCCCGCCCCCTTCCATCGGTGGGCGGGGCGGGCCATCTTGGTTTCGCCGAGGCGCGCGACGTGCCGGGGCGGGCCGGTTCGCCGCATGTTTCGTCAATCCTTGCCGGGTCCATTCCCGGGGGAGGGCCGGAACTGGGGACCGGACGGGCCAGGGAGGTAGTTGCCTCCGCGCCCTTCCGCCACCAGCATCGGTTCTGGGCCCGGTGGCGAAAGGAAGTGACATGCGTGACCGCGATCCGGTTGAAATCTATAACAATACGCTCGTTCCCATGGTCATCGAGCAGACCGCTCGCGGGGAGCGTTCCTTTGACATCTATTCGCGCCTGCTGAAGGAGCGGATCATCTTCATGACGGGGCAGGTCTATGACGGCATGGCCTCACTGATCTGCGCCCAGCTCCTGTTCCTGGAGAGCGAGAACCCGAACAAGGAGATCTCGTTCTACATCAACTCCCCGGGCGGCGTGGTGTCGGCGGGCCTCGCGATCTACGACACGATGCAGTATGTCCGCGCCCCGGTGAGCACGGTCTGCATGGGCATGGCCGCCTCCATGGGCTCCCTGCTGCTGACCGCCGGCGAGAAGGGCAAGCGCTTCTCCCTGCCGAACGGGCGGATCATGGTGCACCAGCCCTCTGGTGGCGCCCAGGGCCAGGCGACCGACATCGAGATCCAGGCACGCGAGATCCTGAGCCTGCGCAAGCGGCTCAATGAGATCTATGTGAAGCATACGGGCCAGCCGGTCGAGGCGATCGAGGCGAAGCTGGAGCGCGACACCTACATGTCGGCCGAGGAGGCCCGGGATTTCGGGCTGATCGACCAGGTGGTGGAGCAGCGCCCCGTCAGCGCGACGCCCGACGGTGCCGCGCCCAAGCCCGTCTGAGCCGCGCAAGAGATGCCCGGCGGGCAACCCGGAGATGTGTTCTTTGGGGGCTCGCCGGCGCCCGAGGCTTCCCCCATTTGTCATACGGTGTCTAGACTACCCTTTGCCCTTCGGGCGAACCCCCGGTGCCTCGCGCCCCGGGGACCGTAACCGGGGTCAGGAGCGAGCATGAGCAAGTCCGGCGACTCGAAGAATACACTGTACTGCTCCTTCTGCGGCAAGTCGCAGCATGAGGTGCGCAAGCTCATCGCCGGTCCGACCGTGTTCATCTGCGATGAATGCGTCGAGCTGTGCATGGATATCATTCGCGAGGAGCATAAGACGCACCTCGTGAAGTCTCGCGACGGGGTGCCGACCCCGAAGGAGATCTGCAAGGTTCTCGACGATTACGTGATCGGCCAGGAGCACGCCAAGAAGGTGCTCTCGGTGGCGGTCCATAATCATTACAAGCGGCTGGCCGCGGGCGGGAAGTCCGGCGACGTCGAGATCGCCAAGAGCAACATCATGCTGATCGGGCCGACCGGCTCGGGCAAGACGCTGCTCGCCCAGACGCTGGCCCGCATCCTCGACGTGCCCTTCACCATGGCCGATGCCACGACCCTGACCGAGGCGGGCTATGTCGGCGAGGATGTCGAGAACATCATCCTGAAGCTGCTGCAGTCGGCCGACTACAATGTCGAGCGGGCGCAGCGCGGCATCGTCTATATCGACGAGGTCGACAAGATCAGCCGCAAGTCGGACAACCCTTCGATCACGCGCGACGTGAGCGGTGAGGGCGTCCAGCAGGCGCTGCTGAAGATCATGGAGGGCACGGTCGCCTCCGTCCCGCCCCAGGGCGGCCGGAAGCACCCGCAGCAGGAATTCCTGCAGGTCGATACTTCCAACATCCTCTTCATCGTGGGCGGCGCCTTCGCCGGCCTCGACCGGATCATCGCCGCCAAGGGCAAGGGGTCGGGCATAGGCTTCGGCGCCGAGGTCCGGGGCCCGGACGAGCGCCGCCAGGGCGCCATCCTGCGCGAGGTGGAACCCGAGGATCTGCTGAAGTTCGGCCTGATCCCCGAGTTCATCGGCCGCCTGCCGGTGGTCGCGACGCTGGAGGATCTGGACGAGAAGGCCCTCATCGAGATCCTGACCAAGCCCAAGAATGCCCTGCTGAAGCAGTACCAGCGCCTGTTCGAGATGGAGGCCACCAAGCTGACCTTCACCGAGGACGCGCTGCGTTCGGTGGCGACGAGGGCGATCCAGCGCAAGACGGGTGCCCGCGGGCTGCGTTCGATCATGGAGAGCATCCTGCTCGGCACCATGTTCGAGCTGCCCGGCCTGGATCAGGTCGAGGAGGTCGTGGTGAACAAGGAGGTGGCCGAGGGACGGGCCACGCCATTGTTCATCTATGGCGAGCGTCCGGCGGAACAGACCTCCGCCTGACGCCGATGGGAGCCGCGCCCGCCCGAGCTGCCGAGAGGGTTCTGACCTACACGGTTGTATGCAAGGCGCGGCGCACCATCTGTCATCCCATCCCCGTGGCGCCGGGGCCGTGCCGTTCGATGGAAGTCCGAGGTCGGGTCTTCCTGTGGGCGGCCCCGGGCCGACTGTCCATAGTGAGGTCCCATGACGGAAACTGTTAGCGGCGAATTGCTTCCCGTCCTGCCGCTTCGGGACATCGTCGTCTTCCCGCATATGATCGTGCCGCTCTTCGTGGGGCGCGAGAAATCCGTGCGTGCCCTGGAAGCGGTGATGCGGGAGGACAAGCAGATCCTCCTCCTGGCGCAGCGCAACGCGTCCCAGGACGACCCCCAGGCTTCCGATCTCTATGAGATCGGCACCGTTTCCACGATCCTTCAGCTGCTGAAGCTGCCGGACGGCACCGTGAAGGTGCTGGTCGAGGGTGGCCGGCGTGCCCAGGTGGTCGGCTGGAAGGAGACGGATTCCTATTTCGAGGCCTTTTCGGCCCCGGTGGAGGAGGCCAAGCCGGCCGAGCCGCGCGAGGTCGAGGCGCTGGCCCGCTCCGTGGTCACGCAGTTCGAGCAGTACATCAAGCTCAACAAGAAGATCGCGCCCGAGGTGCTGGTCTCGATCAACCAGATCGAGGACACGGCCAAGCTCGCCGATACGGTGGCGAGCCACCTGAACCTCAAGATCTCCGAGAAGCAGGAACTGCTGGAGACGGTGGGCGTGGGCGCCCGGCTGGAGCGGGTCTTCGCCCATATGGAGAGCGAGATCGGCGTCCTTCAGGTGGAGAAGCGCATCCGGAACCGCGTCAAGCGGCAGATGGAGAAGACGCAGCGCGAGTACTACCTGAACGAGCAGCTCAAGGCGATCCAGAAGGAGCTGGGCGAGGGCGAGGAAGGCAAGGACGAGACCGCCGAGCTGGAGGCCAAGATCAAGGCCACCAAGTTCACCCCCGAGGCGCGCGAGAAGGCGATGGGTGAACTGAAGAAGCTCAAGACCATGTCGCCGATGAGCGCCGAGGCGACGGTGGTGCGCAACTACCTCGACTGGATGCTCTCGATCCCCTGGAAGAAGAAGAGCAAGGTCCGCAACGACCTGAAGGCCGCGGAGGAGGTGCTGGACGCCGACCACTACGGTCTGGAGAAGGTCAAGGAGCGGATCCTCGAATACCTGGCGGTGCAGTCGCGCTCGCAGAAGATCAAGGGGCCGATCCTGTGCCTCGTCGGTCCTCCGGGCGTGGGCAAGACCTCGCTGGGCAAGAGCATCGCCAAGGCGACGAACCGCAACTTCGTCCGGATGTCGCTGGGCGGCGTGCGGGACGAGGCGGAGGTGCGCGGCCACCGGCGGACCTATATCGGCTCCATGCCGGGCAAGGTCATCCAGGGCATGAAGAAAGCCAAGACCTCCAACCCGCTCTTCCTGCTGGACGAGATCGACAAGCTCGGCGCCGACTGGCGCGGCGATCCGTCCTCGGCCCTGCTGGAGGTGCTGGACCCGGAGCAGAACAGCAGCTTCGCGGACCACTACCTGGAGGTGGACTACGACCTGTCGGACGTGATGTTCATCACGACCGCCAACTCGCTGCGCATGCCCCAGCCGCTGCTTGACCGCATGGAGATCATCCGCATCCCCGGCTACACGGAGGATGAGAAGATCCAGATTGCCAAGCGCCACCTGATCGCCAAGGTCACCGAGGCGAACGGGCTGAAGGCGGGCGAGTGGACGATCACCGACGAGGCCCTGCTGGACCTGGCGCGGTACTATACCCGGGAGGCTGGCGTGCGGTCCTACGAGCGCGAGCTCGGTGGCGTGGCGCGCAAGGCGGTGCGGGAGATCGTGTCCGGCAAGGCCAAGAAGGTCGCGGTCACCCGCAAGAACCTCGAGAAGTACGCGGGCATCAAGAAGTACCGCTACGGCGAGGCGGAGCTGGAGGACCAGGTGGGTGCCGTCACCGGCCTCGCCTGGACCGAGGTGGGCGGGGAGATCCTGACCATCGAGGCGGTGCTGCTGCCGGGCAAGGGCGCGGTGAAGCACACGGGCAAGCTGGGCGACGTGATGCAGGAGAGCGTCTCCGCGGCGCTGTCCTATGTCCGCAGCCGCTCCATCGCCTTCGGCATCAAGCCGAACTTCCTGGAGAAGCGGGACATCCACGTCCACGTACCGGAAGGGGCAACGCCGAAGGACGGGCCGAGCGCCGGCATCGCCATGGCCACCGCCATGGTGTCGATCATGACGGGCATCCCCGTCCGCAAGGACGTGGCGATGACCGGCGAGATCACGCTGCGCGGCCGGGTGCTGCCGATCGGCGGGCTGAAGGAGAAGCTCCTCGCGGCGATGCGGGCCGGTGTCACCACCGTCTTCATCCCGCAGGAGAACGAGAAGGACCTCGCCGAGATCCCCGATTCGGTGAAGAAGTTCCTGAAGATCATCCCCGTCTCCCATGTGGACGAGGTGATCGCCCAGGCTCTGGTCCGGAAGCCCGAGGCCATCGAGTGGGACGAGGCAGCCGAGGCACCGCCGGCCAAGCCGGCTGCCGCCACGCCGGCCGCGCCCAGCCTGCCGCACTGATCCATGCGAGGCCGCGTGAGCCTCGCGGCTTTTGCACTCCAGGGTTGCGGGATGGCCATCGTGGCCGTCCTGCCGCTTCTCCCGGGGAAGTGCGCGAACCGCGGCTCCTGCGCGGTTTCGGGCCGTTGACGGCCCGAAACCGCGCTGCCTAGTGTCCCGGCCAGGAGGGGGAAGTTCCGCTCGGGGCTTCCCCCGTTTTGTTGGTGATCACCGGAGGGATATCGCAGGTGAACAAGCAGGATCTCGTGGCCGTGGTGGCCGAGACGGGCGAACTGACCCGGGCCAAGGCCACCGAGGTGGTGGACGCGATGTTCAAGGCGATCGAAGCGTCCCTCAAGGAGAACCAGGAGGTTCGACTGGTCGGGTTCGGGACCTTCTCCATCTCCACCCGCAAGGCTGGCACCGGGCGGAATCCGCGCACCGGCGAGGAGATCAAGATCGAGGCCTCCACCTCCGTGCGCTTCAAGCCCGGCAAGGGGCTCAAGGATGCCCTGAACTCCTGATTGCGAAAACTGGCGGGAGCGGTGACATGGGTCCTGCTTCCGCCCTATCTTCCGCCGGCCCGACCCATGCTGCCATGGGCACTGTGGCCGGGTTTCGTGGGCGCTTAGCTCAGCGGTAGAGCGCCTCGTTTACACCGAGGATGCCGGGGGTTCGAATCCCTCAGCGCCCATTCCGCCGCCCGTCCGCGGGCCATCATAGCCTTCCCCGTCTTGTCCGGGCTTTTTCCCTGGGCCGCCCCGCACCGGCCGCTCGCCAGGAACGGCGGGCCACGATTCGAGCCCGTCCGGCGGAAAGTCCGGGGCAGGGTTAGCGGCTGCCGGAAGGGGTGGGAGAGGGTGGCGAGGATGCTTCGGTGGCCTGCTTGACACCTTCCTCGTCACCCCATAAACCCCGCCCCACGAGCCGCACCGGAGGGTGCGGCGCTCTTCCCGCCCCAGGGCGGCAGGGGCATGCATCGTGTGCGGGTGTAGCTCAGTTGGTTAGAGCGCCGGCCTGTCACGCCGGAGGTCGCGGGTTCGAGCCCCGTCACTCGCGCCACCCGATGCATCGTCGTTCCTGGGCTTGGCAAGTCCGGCGGATTGCCGTCGGCCTTTGCCCATGCATTGCGCGGGTGTAGCTCAGTTGGTTAGAGCGCCGGCCTGTCACGCCGGAGGTCGCGGGTTCGAGCCCCGTCACTCGCGCCATTCGCCACATTCCTCCGTCTTCGATATGCGGTTCCGGCGCTCTTTTTCTGGCAAGAACGCCTCATGTATCCGGACTGAATTCGTCCGGATTTATTATCGACCAGCCGTGTCGTCCTGACCCCTTGTCTTTGGGTCACATGGCGGTATTGCTGCCCGCGCGCTATGGCAGTGGGCTGCGGGTCGCAGTATGTTCGCGCTGCATCGCACACGCCCTCGTGGCGCTGTTTGCATTGGATAACGAAACGATGACGCAGCCGCTCCTCGCCGAGTACTTCCCGATCCTCGTCTTCCTGGCCATTGCGGTGGTGATCTCCATCGCCATGGTGGGCGGCTCGTTCCTGGCCGGGCATCAGAAGCCGGATCCGGAGAAGCTCTCGACCTACGAGTGCGGCTTCGAGCCCTTCGAGGACACGCGGCACCGTTTCGACGTGCGTTTCTACCTCGTGGCCATCCTCTTCATCATTTTCGACCTCGAAGTGGCCTTCCTGTTCCCCTGGGCGATCTCGCTGGGCACCCTCGGCTGGGTGGGCTTCCTCTCCATGATGGGCTTCCTGACCGTGCTGACGGTGGGCTTCGTCTACGAGTGGCGGAAGGGCGCGCTGGACTGGGAGTGAGGGCGGCCGGCGAGGCGGGGCAGGAGCCGCCTTGCCGGTGCGGGGCCCCGCGGTGGGGCCCCTGGAAGGAATGTGTTGCGTGACCGTGCTGAGTGACCGGCGGGTGGGAGAGTTGAATGTCTGATCAAGCCGTTGCCTGGAACAAGGACGCGCTTCCGCCCGGCCCGGGACAGGATGCGGTGATCCATGGCGTGACCGGGGAGATCCAGGAGAAGGGCTTCGTGATCGCCAACCTGGACAAGGTGGTGAACTGGGCCCGCACCGGCAGCCTCTGGCCGATGACCTTCGGCCTCGCCTGCTGCGCCGTGCCGATGATCCATGCCTACATGGCGCGCTACGACCTCGACCGCTTCGGCACCATCCCGCGCGGCTCGCCGCGCCAGTCCGACGTGATGATCGTGGCCGGCACGCTGACCAACAAGATGGCCCCGGCCCTGCGCAAGGTCTACGACCAGATGTCGGAACCGCGCTGGGTGATCTCCATGGGGTCCTGCGCCAATGGTGGCGGGTACTACCATTATTCCTACAGCGTGGTACGCGGCTGCGACCGCATCGTGCCGGTCGATATCTACGTGCCCGGCTGCCCGCCGACGGCCGAGGCGCTGGTCTATGGCGTGTTGCAGCTCCAGAAGAAGATCCGGCGGACGGGGACCATCCTTCGTGGCTGATACCGACTCCACTCCCACCACGCCGCTGTCGCCGCTGGCGGCGCTCGGCCAGGCGATCACCGCGGCGGCGCCCCAGGGTGCCGTGCTTGACGCGCGGGTGACGCGACGGGCCGAGACCGCACCGGGCGAGCTGGTGGTGCGGCTGCGCCGCGAGGCGGTGCTGCCGGTGATGCTGATGCTGCGCGACGATCCGCGCTTCTCCTTCGAGCAGTGCATGGACATCTGCGGCGTGGACTGGCCCGACCGGGCCGAGCGCTTCGAGGTGGTCTGGAACCTGCTGAGCCTGCGGCACAACCAGCGCGTCCGCGTGATCACCGGCACGGACGAAAACACGCCGGTGGCGAGCGTGTCGGTGATCTGGCCGACGGCGACCTGGTTCGAGCGGGAGGCCTGGGACATGTACGGCATCCTCTTTGCCGGACAGACGGACCTGCGTCGCCTACTCACGGATTACGGTTTCGAAGGGCACCCGCTGCGCAAGGACTTCCCACTGACCGGCCATGTCGAGGTCCGTTACGACTCCGAGCGGCGCGAGGTGGTCTACGAGCCGGTGAAGCTGACCCAGGAATTCCGCCGGTTCGACTTCCTTTCTCCCTGGGAGGGCATGACCACGCTGCCCGGTGACGAGAAGGTGCATCTGAACCGCCTGCCGCCGCCCGAGGAAGGGCCGTCTGGCGAGCAGAAGGAGGCGCAGAAGTGAGTCACCTCCTCACCGGAGATGTCGGCCCCGTCGAGGGCGATGCCGACCAGGGCAATGGCCGCACCACCATCGAGGTGGACAGCCACACCATCAATTTCGGCCCGCAGCATCCCGCCGCTCACGGCGTGCTGCGCCTCATCCTGGAGATGAAGGGCGAGCAGGTCGAGCGGGCCGACCCGCATATCGGCCTGCTGCACCGCGGCACCGAGAAGCTGATCGAGTACAAGACCTACGTCCAGGCGAACCCGTACTTCGACCGGCTCGATTATGTGAGCCCGATGTGCATGGAGCACGCCTTCGCGCTGGCGACGGAGCGGCTGCTGGGCATCGAGGCACCGGAGCGGGCGCAGTACATCCGCGTGCTGTTCAGCGAGGTCACGCGGCTGCTGAACCACCTGCTGAACGTCACCACCTTCGCGCTGGACCTCGGCGCCACGACACCGCCGCTCTGGGGCTTCGAGCAGCGCGACCGCGGGCTGGAGTTCTACGAGGCGGTGAGCGGCAGCCACTACCACGCGAACTACTTCCGCGCGGGCGGCGTGGCGAAGGACCTGCCGGCCGGGCTGGAGGAGCGGATCGCCGCCTGGGCCGACGGGCTGCCGAAGTTCATCGATGAGCTGGACACGCTGGTGACGGGCAACCGCATCATCAAGCAGCGCACCGTCGATATCGGCATCGTCTCGCCGGAGGATGCGATGGCCTGGGGCTTTACCGGACCCTGCCTGCGCGCCTCGGGCTGCGCCTGGGACCTGCGCAAGCAGCAGCCCTACGACGTCTATGACCGGATGGACTTCGACATCCCGGTCGGGCGCAACGGCGACTGCTACGACCGCTACCTCGTCCGCATCGCCGAGATGCGGGAGAGCGTGAAGATCATCAAGCAGTGCCTGGCGCAGATGAAGCCGGGGCCGATCAAGGTGCAGGACAACAAGATCGCGCCGCCGAAGCGGTCGGAGATGAAGCGCTCGATGGAGGCGCTGATCCACCACTTCAAGCTCTACACCGAGGGCTATCACGTGCCGGAGGGCGCGACCTACACCGCCGTCGAGGCGCCGAAGGGCGAGTTCGCGGTCTATCTGGTCGCCGACGGCACCAACAAGCCGTACCGCTGCAAGATCCGCTCGCCGGGCTATGCCCACCTGCAGGCGACGGAGCTCATGTCCAAGGGACACATGCTGGCCGACGCCGTGGCGATCATCGGCAGCATCGATGTCGTGTTCGGAGAGATCGACCGGTGAGCGACCACGCGCACGAGGGTCCGACCCATGCTGACGGCAAGGCCGAGGCGCATCACGAGCCTGCCTCCTTCGCCTTCGATGCGGAGAGCGAGGCGCAGATCGAGAAGATCCTGAAGCGCTATCCAGCGGGGAAGGAAGCCAGCGCCATCATCCCGCTGCTTTATGTCGTGCAGCGGCAGATGGGGCGGCAGACCGGCAGTGCCTGGGTGCCGCGCGTGGCGATGGACCAGACAGCCCGGCGGCTCGGCATGGCCCCGATCCGCGTCTATGAGGTCGCCAACTTCTATACCATGTTCAACACCAAGCCGATCGGGCGCTACCACCTGCAGGTCTGCGGCACGACGCCCTGCTGGCTGCGCGGTTCCGATGATGTGCTGCGCGCCTGCAAGGATGCGGGGCACCTGAAGGGCTATGGCGACACCAGCACCGACGGGCTCTTCACCCTGACCGAGGTGGAATGCCTGGGCGGCTGCGTCAACGCGCCGGTGCTGCAGGTGGACGACGACTACTACGAGGACCTGGACTACGAGAGCACCGTGAAGCTCATCGAGTCCCTGAAGCGCGGCGAGCGGCCGCCGGCGGGCAGCGTCATCGGGCGCGTGTGCAGCGCGCCGGTGGGCGGGGCGGAGACCCTGCTCGACATCCCGATGGTGGATGCCGATGGCCGTGACTTTCCGGTGAAGGAGTGAGACCATGGCGCTGAGCGACAAGGACCGCATCTTCACCAACCTCTATGGGCTGCATTCCTGGCAGCTCAAGGAAGCGCAGCGCCGCGGCAACTGGGACGGCACGGCGGGCATCATCGCCAAGGGGCGGGACTGGATCATCGAGGAGATGAAGCAGTCCGGCCTGCGCGGCCGTGGCGGCGCGGGCTTCCCGACCGGCATGAAGTGGAGCTTCATGCCCAAGTCCTCGCCGGATGGGCGTCCCTCCTATCTCATGGTGAACTGCGACGAGTCCGAGCCGGGCACCTGCAAGGACCGCGACATCGTCCGAAACGACCCGCAGACGCTGATCGAGGGCAGCCTGCTCGCGGGCTTCGCGATGGGTGCGCATGCGGCCTATATCTACATCCGCGGCGAGTACTACAACGAGGCCGTTATCCTGCAGGCGGCGATCGACGAGGCCTACGAGGCCGGGCTGCTCGGGCCGAACGCGGCCGGGTCGGGCTGGGATTTCGACCTCTACCTCCATCGCGGCGCCGGTGCGTATATCTGCGGCGAAGAGACGGCGCTCATCGAATCCCTCGAGGGCAAGAAGGGGATGCCGCGGCTGAAGCCGCCCTTCCCGGCGGCGGTCGGCCTCTACGGCTGCCCCACCACGGTGAACAACGTCGAGACCATCGCGGTGGTTCCGACCATCCTGCGCCGTGGCGCCACTTGGTTTGCCGGCTTCGGCCGGCCGAAGAACTCGGGCACCAAGGTCTTCTGCATCCAGGGACACGTGAACAAGCCCTGCAACGTGGAAGCCGAGATGAGCATCCCGCTGCGGGAGCTGATCGAACGCTATGCCGGCGGCGTGCGCGGCGGCTGGGACAACCTGCTCTGCGTGATCCCCGGCGGTTCCTCCACGCCGCTGCTGCCCAAGCATATCTGCGATGACGTGCTGATGGATTTCGACGCGCTGCGCGAGCACAAGTCGGGCCTCGGCACGGCGGGCGTGATCGTGATGGACAAGTCCACCGACATCATCAAGGCGATCGCCCGCCTGTCGCAGTTCTACAAGCATGAGAGCTGCGGCCAGTGCACCCCCTGCCGAGAGGGCATGGGCTGGGTGAACCGGGTGATGTGGCGGATGGTCCAGGGCCGCGCGGAGATCGACGAGATCGACGTGCTGGAGCAGGTAACGAAGCAGATCGAGGGGCACACGATCTGTGCGTTCGCCGATGGCGGCGTCTGGCCGGTGCAAGGCCTGATCCGGCACTATCGCCCACTGATGGAAGCGCGCATCGCCGAGTACAAGCAGCGCCATGCGGCGCCTTCCATGCCCCCCTCCATTCCCCTGGCGGCGGAGTGACCCGATGAGCGAGATCAAGACCGTCAAGGTCACGGTGGACGGCCAGCAGGTGGAGGTGCCGGCGGGCGCCACCGCGCTGCAGGCCTGTGAGGCCGCTGGCAAGGAGATCCCGCGCTTCTGCTACCACGAGCGCCTCTCCATCGCCGGCAATTGCCGCATGTGCCTGGTGGAGGTGGAGAAGTCGCCGAAGCCGCAGGCCTCCTGCGCCTTCCCGGTGATGGACGGGATGGTGATCAAGACCGACAGCCCGGTGGTGCGCCAGGCCCGCCGGAGCGTCATGGAATTCCTGCTGATCAACCATCCGCTGGACTGCCCGATCTGCGACCAGGGCGGCGAGTGCGACCTGCAGGACCAGGCCGTGGCCTATGGCATGGACCACAGCCGCTACCGCGAGGCGAAGCGAGCGGTGAAGGACAAGTATGTCGGGCCGCTGATCAAGACGATCATGAACCGCTGCATCCTGTGTAGCCGTTGCGTCCGCTTCTCGGCGGAAGTGGCGGGGGTGCAGGAGATGGGTGCCACCGGCCGCGGCGAGAGCATGCAGATCGGCACATATGTCGAGAAGGCGCTGACCACCGAGCTGGCCGGCAACCTGATCGACATCTGCCCGGTCGGTGCGCTGACCAGCCGGCCCTATGCCTTCACGGCGCGGCCCTGGGAGCTGACCAAGACCGACAGCGTGGACGTGATGGACGCGCTGGGCGCCGCCATCCGCGTCGATGCGCGCGGGCCTGACATCCTGCGCATCCTGCCGCGCATCAACGACGACGTGAACGAGGAATGGCTGGGCGACCGGTCGCGCTTCTCGCACGACGCCCTGAAGCGGAAGCGGCTGGACCGTCCGTGGGTGAAGCGCGACGGGCGGCTGCAGCCGGCGAGCTGGCACGAGGCCTTCGAGGTCATCGCCGACCGGCTGAAGGGCGTCCCGGGCGACCGGGTCGGCGCCGTGGCGGGCGACATGGCGGATGCCGAGAGCCTGCTGGCGCTGCGTGACCTGATGGAGCGGCTGGGCTCGCGGAATCTCGACTGCCGCCAGGACGGCGCGGCAATCGACGCCTCGCGCCGGGCCTTCTACCTGTTCAACTCGACCATCGCCGGGATCGACGAGGCCGATGCCATCCTGATCGTGGGCAGCAACCCGCGGCTGGAGGCGCCGGTGCTCAACGCCCGCATCCTGAAGCGCTGGAACCAGACGGCCCTGCCGGTGGCCTATGTCGGGCCGGAGGTGCTGGACCTGACCTATCCGGCCGAGCATCTGGGCGACGGGCCGAACCTGCTCTCCGGCATCGAGGTGGGCGAGGGGGCCTTCGCCCAGGCGCTGCGCGGGGCGAAGAAGCCGATGGTCATCCTGGGCCGGGGCGCGCTGGCGCGGCCGGATGGCGCGGCGGTGCTGGCCGCGGCCTGGGCGCTGGCGGGCCGCGTCGGCGCGCTGCGCGAGGACTGGAACGGCTTCAACCTGCTGCACCAGTTCGGCGGCCAGGTGGGCGCTCTCGACCTCGGCTTCCTGCCGGGCGAGGGCGGCAAGGACCTGGGCGCCATGCTCGGCGGCGGGGTGGACGTCCTCTGGCTGCTGGGCGCCGACAGCTTCGACCCGGCGCTGATCGGCGACGGTACCTTCGTGGTCTATCAGGGCCATCACGGCGACCGGGCGGCGGCACGGGCCGACGTGATCCTGCCGGGCGTGACCTATCTGGAAAAGAACGGCACCTACGTAAACACGGAGGGCCGGGTGCAGCGCGCCCGCCGAGCGGTCTTCGCCCCGGGCGAGGCGCGCGAGGACTGGCGCATCATCCGCGCGGCCAGCGAGATCATCGGCAGGCCGCTGCCCTATGACGACGAGGACGCGATCCGCGCCGCCCTGGTGCGGGCGAACCCGGTCTTCGGGCGGCTGGACGCGGTGGACGCACCGTCCTGCCGCGAGGGCAGCGGGCCGCGGGCCGGCGGGCAGCCGCTGGGCGGGGCGGGCTTCGCGCTGCCGATCACGGACTACTACCGCGTCGATCCGATCAGCCGGGCGAGCGAGGTGATGGCCGAGTGCAGCCGGGTCCGGGCCTCCGCGGCCGAACCTCGCCTGGCGGCGGAGTGAGCGCGATGGACAGCTTCCTTTCCTCCCCGGTCGGCATCCTCGCGCTGACGCTGGCGCAGACCCTGGCGCTGCTGGTGCCGCTGCTGATCGCGGTCGCCTACCTCACCTATGCGGAACGCAAGGTGCTGGCCGCCATGCAGTACCGCCGGGGGCCGAACGTGGTCGGCCCCTTCGGCCTGCTGCAGCCCTTCGCCGATGCGCTGAAGATGATGACCAAGGAGACCATCATCCCGACCGGCGCGTCGCGTGTGCTGTTCATCATGGCGCCGATGATCACCTTCGTCCTGGCCATGCTGGCCTGGGCGGTGATCCCGGTGAACGACGGCTGGGCGATCGCCAACATCAATGTCGGCGTGCTCTACCTCTTCGCCATCTCCTCGCTCGGCGTCTATGGCATCATCATCGCCGGCTGGGCGTCGAACTCGAAATACGCCTTCCTGGGCGCGCTGCGCTCGGCGGCGCAGATGGTGTCCTACGAGGTCTCGATGGGCCTCATCATCGTGACCGTGCTGATGTGCGTGGGGTCGCTGAACCTGACGGACATCGTGCGGGCGCAGGAGCATGTGTGGTTCGCCATACCGCTCTTCCCGATGTTCATCATCTTCTTCATCTCGATCCTGGCGGAGACGAACCGCGCCCCCTTCGACCTGCCGGAAGGCGAGAGCGAGCTGGTGGCGGGCTTCTTCGTCGAATACAGCTCGATGACCTTCGGGCTCTTCTTCCTCGGCGAGTACGCGAACATGATCCTCATGTCCGCGCTGACCACCATCCTCTTCCTGGGTGGCTGGTACCCGCCGATGGACGTGGCGCCGCTGAACTGGGTGCCGGGGCCGCTCTGGTTCATCCTGAAGATCCTGATCTGCCTCTTCGTCTTCCTTTGGGTCCGCGCGACCTTCCCGCGCTACCGCTACGACCAGCTGATGCGGCTGGGCTGGAAGGTCTTCCTGCCCTTCACCCTGGGCTGGCTGGTGCTGACCGCGGTGGCGCTGAAGGCCTTCGGGTGGCTGCCGGCATGACGCGGGCTCTGGACGACATGCGCCTCCTCTCTTTCACCCTTCATCTCGCCCTGGCCGGAAAGGCATAGCATCATGGCGACGCTCGACAGCCTGGCGCGCGGCTACCTGCTCGTGGATATCGCGCAGGGCATGTGGCTGACGCTGAAGGCCTTCTTCAAGCCCAAGGTCACGCTGAACTACCCGTTCGAGCGGCAGCCGCTTTCGCCCCGCTTCAAGGGCGAGCACGCGCTGCGCCGCTATCCGAACGGGGAGGAGCGCTGCATCGCCTGCAAGCTCTGCGAGGCGATCTGCCCGGCGCTGGCCATCACCATCGAGGCCGAGCCGCGCGAGGACGGGTCCCGCCGCACCACGCGCTACGACATCGACATGGTGAAGTGCATCTATTGCGGTCTCTGCGAGGAGGCCTGCCCGGTGGATGCGATCGTCGAGGGGCCGAACCTCGAATTCGCCACGGAAACGCGGGAGGAGCTTCTCTATGACAAGAACAAGCTGCTCGCGAACGGAGACCGGTGGGAACCGCTGCTCGCCGCGAGGCTCGAGCTCGACGCTCCCTACCGCTGAGAACGCATCCGGGGGCGCCGCAAAGCGCCCCCGGTTCACGAAGATGGAACGCCCCATGGACTGCCTGGCCCGATGATCGCAGCTCTCGCCTTCTACGCCTTCGCGGCGGTGCTGATCGCCTCCGCCGTGATGGTGGTGACCAGCCGCAATCCCGTCTACAGCGTGCTGTACCTCATCCTCGGCTTCTTCAATGCCGCCGGGCTCTTCCTCCTCGCGGGGGCGGAGTTCCTCGCGATGATCCTGGTCATCGTCTATGTCGGCGCGGTCGCGGTGCTGTTCCTCTTCGTCGTGATGATGCTGGATGTGGACTTCACCCGGCTGCGGGAGGGCTTCCAGCGCTACGCCCCGATCGGGGCGATCGTGGGCGGCATCCTCTTCCTGGAGCTGCTTCTGGTCCTGGCCGGCTGGCAATTCAGCTCGGAGGCGGTGACGCTGCGCATGAACGCGGCGCCGGCCGACATGACCAACACCCACGCGCTCGGGCACCTGATCTACACAGACTATATCTTCCTGTTCCAGGCGGCGGGCATGGTCCTGCTGGTGGCGATGATCGGGGCCATCGTGCTGACGCACCGCGAAAAGACGGGGCTGTCGCGGCGGCAGAACATCGCCCAGCAGATCGCACGCGCGGGCAAGGTGGAGATGCAGAAGGTGCCGAGCGGCGCCGGGCTGGGCGAGATCGGCATCCTGCGGCCGCTGCCGCCGGAGCCGAAGGACAAGCCCAAGGCGATCCACCACGCAGATCATGGCCACGGGGGGGGCCACCACTGATGCTCACCATCGGGCTTGGCCACTACCTGGCGGTAGGGGCGATCCTTTTCCTGCTCGGCATCTTCGGGATCTTCATGAACCGGAAGAATGTCATCGTGCTGCTGATGTCGATCGAGCTGATCCTGCTTTCGGTCAACACCAACATGGTGGCCTTCTCCTCGGCGCTAGGCGACCTGACCGGGCAGGTCTTCGCCCTGTTCATCCTGACGGTGGCGGCGGCCGAGGCCGCGATCGGCCTCGCGATCCTCGTCATCTATTTCCGCAACCGTGGCAGCATCGAGGTGGAAGACGTGTCCACCCTGAAGGGTTGAGCGGCATGTTCGTCGGCGCTGTCTTCTTCCCCCTGCTGGGCTCCGCCATCTCGGGCTTCCTGGGCCGCTGGATCGGCGACAAGGCCGCCCAGTGGTCCACCGTGATCTGCATGGCGCTGGCCGCGGTCTGCGGGCTCTCCGCCTTCTGGCAGGTCGGGCTGCACAGCCAGCCCGCCACGGTGGTGGTCACCAACTTCATCGAGGCCGGCTCGCTCAGCGTGGACTGGGCGCTCCGCTACGACACGCTCTCGGCCATGATGGTCGGGATGATCACGCTGATCTCCACGCTGATCCATCTCTACAGCGTGGGCTACATGTCCCATGACGAGACGCCGTCGCGGTACTTCGCCTATCTCTCGCTCTTCACCTTCGCCATGCTGATGCTGGTGACGGCGGACAACCTCGTCCAGCTCTTCTTCGGCTGGGAGGGCGTGGGCCTCGCGAGCTACCTGCTGATCGGCTACTACTACGAGCGCGAGAGCGCGAACCGCGCGGCGATGAAGGCCTTCATCGTCAACCGCGTGGGTGACCTGTTCTTCATGATGGGCATGGCACTCACCTTCTGGACCTTTGGCGAGCTCGGCTTCAACGAGATCTTCGCCGCGCTGCCGGAGGCGCAGGGCCAGACCATCTTCGGCTTCTCCTCCATCGAGGTGATCGGCGTGCTGCTCTTCGCCGGCGCCTGCGGCAAGTCGGCGCAGCTCGTGCTGCACACCTGGCTGCCGGACGCCATGGAGGGCCCGACCCCCGTTTCCGCGCTGATCCACGCGGCGACCATGGTGACGGCCGGCGTCTTCCTGATGGCCCGCATGTCGCCGCTGATGGAGATGGCGCCGCACGCGCTGACGCTGGTGACCTTCATCGGCGCCACCACCGCCTTCTTCGCGGCGACGGTGGGCTGCGTGCAGAACGACATCAAGCGGGTGATCGCCTTCTCCACCTGCTCGCAGCTCGGCTACATGTTCGTGGCGGTGGGCGTGGGCGCCTACCAGGCGGCGGTGTTCCATCTCTTCACCCATGCCTTCTTCAAGGCGCTGCTCTTCCTGAGTGCGGGCTCGGTGATCCATGCCATGTCCGACGAGCAGGACATCCGCCGCATGGGCGGGATCTGGACCAAGATCCCGGTCACCTACGTGGTGTTCTGGATCGGCAACCTGGCGCTGGCCGGCATCCCCTTCTTCGCCGGCTACTACTCCAAGGATGCGATCATGGAGGCGGCCTTCGCCTCGGGCAGCGCAGTCGGCATGTACGGCTTCGTCATGACCATGATCGCGGCCTTCCTGACGGCCTTCTACTCCTGGCGCCTGACGATCCTGACCTTCCACGGCAAGCCGCGGGCGGACCATCATGTAATGGAGCACGTGCATGAGAGCCCGCCGGTGATGCTGATCCCGCTGGTGCTGCTGGCGATCGGCGCGGTCTTCACCGGCTATGCCTTCTTCGACCTGATGGTCGGGCATCACTGGGAGGAGTTCTGGAACGGCTCCATCGTGAACGCCGAGACCAACCACATCATGCATGCGATGCACGAGGTGCCCGAATGGGTGCCGCTGGCGCCGACCGTGATGGGCCTGTCCGGCATCGCGCTGGCCTACATCATGTACATGTTCGTGCCGTCGCTGCCGGGCAAGCTGGCCAGCGCCTTCCACCCGATCTACCTGTTCCTGCTGAACAAGTGGTACTTCGACGAGCTGTACGACTTCCTCTTCGTACGCCCCTGCCAGCGCCTGGCCCGCACCCTGTGGAAGGTGGGCGACGCGCAGATCATCGACGGCATGCCCAACGGGGCGGCCAGCCTGACGGTCGAGGCGTCCCGCGGCGCGGTGAAGCTCCAGACCGGCAAGCTCGCCAACTATGCCTTCGCGATGATCATCGGGCTCGCGCTCTTCGTGTCCATCTTCCTGCTGGGAGTCATGCGGTGAACGCGGCCGGGTTCCCCCTTCTTTCCCTGCTGACCTTCCTGCCGCTGGCAGGGGCGGCGGTCATCATGTCCGTGCGAGGCGACGACGCGGTCGTCGCGTCCAATGCCCGTTGGACGGCGCTCTGGACCAGCCTGATCGTGCTGGCCCTGTCGCTGCTGCTCTGGTTCCGCTTCGACACCTCCTCGGCCGCCTACCAGTTCGAGGAGCAGGTCCGCTGGCTGCCGGAAGTCGGCCTTGGCTACCACATGGGGGTGGACGGCATCTCCGTCCTCTTCGTGCTGCTGTCCACCGTGCTGACGCCGCTCTGCATCCTGGCTTCCTGGGAGTCGGTGCAGAACCGGGTGCGCGAGTACATGGTCGCCTTCCTGCTGCTGGAGACCATGATGGTGGGCATGTTCAGCGCGCTGGACATCGTCCTCTTCTATGTCTTCTTCGAGGGCGTGCTGATCCCGATGTTCCTGATCATCGGGGTCTGGGGCGGGCCGCGGCGCGTCTATGCGGCCTTCAAGCTCTTCCTCTACACGCTGCTCGGCTCGGTGCTGATGCTGCTGGCCATCCTCGCGCTCTGGTACAATGCCGGCAGCAGCGACATCGGCGCGGTCATGCAGCTGAACCTGCCGCGCTCGACGCAGATCTGGATGTTCCTGGCCTTCTTCGCCGCCTTCGCGGTGAAGGTGCCGATGTGGCCGGTCCATACCTGGCTGCCGGACGCGCATGTGGAGGCGCCGACGGCGGGCTCGGTGATCCTGGCGGGCGTGCTGCTGAAGATGGGGGCCTACGGCTTCATTCGCTTCTCCATCCCACTCTTCCCCGAGGCCGCGGCGCTCTTCGCGCCGGTGATCTTCGTGCTGTCGGTGGTGGCGGTGGTCTACACCAGCCTCGTCGCCATGGCGCAGGAGGACATGAAGAAGCTGATCGCCTACTCCTCCGTCGCGCATATGGGCATCGTCACGCTGGGGCTCTTCACCTTCAACCAGCAGGGCATTTCCGGCGCGCTGCTGCAGATGATCTCGCACGGCGTGGTTTCGGGGGCGCTCTTCCTCTGTGTCGGCGTGCTCTACGATCGGGTGCATTCGCGCGAGATCGCCCGCTATGGCGGCGTGGCGAAGATCATGCCGGCCTATGCGCTGGTCTTCATGTTCTTCACCATGGGCTCGGTGGCGCTGCCCGGCCTGGCCGGCTTCCCGGGCGAGTTCCTGGTGCTGGTCGGCGCCTGGAAGGCGAATCCCTGGGCCGCCTTCGGCGGCGCCCTCGGCATGATCCTGGGCGCGGGCTACATGCTCTACCTGTACCGCAGGGTGATCTTCAGCCGCGTCACGCGCGAGGACCTGCGCGCGCTGCTGGACCTGAGCCCGCGCGAGTACGTGACCTTCGCGCCGCTGATCCTGCTGACGATCTGGCTCGGCGTGTACCCGTCCTCCTTCCTTCAGTTCTTCGAGGCCAGCGTGGCGGCGCTGATCGAGCGGCACGAGGCCGCTCTGGCTCTGCCGCGCCTGGCCGGGATGTGACAGCATGAACCCGATCAACTGGACCCTCTCGCTGCCGGAGATCGTGCTGGCGGTCTCGGTTCTGGTGCTGCTGGTCTGCGGCGTGCTGCCGAAGCGCGACACCAGCTTCGGCGTGACCATGGGCGGCGTCGGTGTCCTGCTGGTGACGGCGGCGCTGGTGATCGCGCAGGCGGACGGGACGGGCTTCTTCGGCCAGTACGTCTCCGACGCCTTTGCGCGCTTCACCAAGCTGCTGGTGCTGCTGGGCAGCCTGGCGACCATGATCCTGGCGCTGAACTGGAACGAGAGGGAGGGCATTGCCCGCTTCGAGTTCCCGATCCTGATCCTGACCGCGACCCTGGGCATGCTGGTCATGCTCGCGGCCAACGACCTGATGATGCTCTACCTGGGGCTGGAGCTCTTCTCGCTCTCGCTCTACGTCGTGGCCTCCTTCGACCGCGACAACGTCCGCTCGGCGGAGGCGGGGCTGAAGTACTTCGTGCTGGGCGCGCTCGCCTCCGGCCTGCTGCTTTACGGCGCGAGCCTGATCTACGGCTTCACCGGCACCACGAACTTCACCCGCATCGCCACCGCGATGGGCAGCCCTGGCGGTGTCTCGGCCGGCGTGGTGATCGGCCTGATCTTCGTGATTGCCGCCCTGGCCTTCAAGGTCTCGGCCGTGCCCTTCCACATGTGGACGCCGGATGTCTACGAGGGCGCGCCGACGCCGGTGACGGCCTTCTTCGCCTCGGCACCGAAGGTGGCGGCGCTGGCGCTGCTCACCCGCGTGGTGGTCGGTCCCTTCGGCGAGCTGGTGGCGCAGTGGGGGCAGGTGATGGTGGTGGTCTCCATCCTGTCCATGCTGCTGGGCTCGCTCGCCGCGATCGGGCAGCGCAACATCAAGCGGCTGATGGCCTATTCCTCCATCGGCCATGTCGGCTACGCGCTGATGGGCCTGGCGGTGGGTACGGGCACGGGCGTGCGCGGCCTGCTCTTCTACCTAGCCATCTACCTGGTGATGAACATCGGCGTCTTCGCCGTGCTGGTCTCCATGCGCCGCAACGGCCGCTCGGTGGAAGGGATCGGCGACCTCGCCGGCCTGGGCAAGACGGACCCGGCGATGGCGCTCGCCATGGCGATCTTCATGTTCTCCATGGCCGGCATCCCGCCGCTGGCCGGCTTCTTCTCGAAGCTCTACGTCTTCCTGGCTGCGGTGCAGGCGGGTTACTGGACGCTGGCGGTGATCGGCGTGCTGACCTCGGTGGTCTCGGCCTACTACTACCTCCGCATCGTCAAGGTGATGTATTTCGACGAGGCGGCCGGGGCGCTGGAACCGCGTGCGACGGGCGTCTCGGTGCTGCTGGCCGGCGCCGGCATCCTGAACGTGGTGCTGGTCTTCTTCGCCGCGCCGCTGCTCGCGGCGGCGCAGGCCGCCGTGGCTGCCCTGGCCGGGTGAGCGTACCGGTGACACCCGGAGCCGCCGGCTTCGGCTGGCGGCTTCAGGTGCATGAAAGCCTTTCCAGCACGCAGGACCATCTCCTGGCCCTCGCCGCCGCTGGGGAACCCGAGGGGACGGTCGCCTTGGCGCTGCGCCAGACGGCCGGTCGGGGCCAGCATGGCCGTGCCTGGCAGTCCCTTTCCGGCAACCTGCATCTCTCGCTCCTGTTGCGTCCGCGCGAGGCACCGCGGGAGCTGCCGCAGTATTCGCTGCTGGCGGCGGTGGCCCTGGCCGATGCCGTGGCGGGTGTCCTGCCAGCCGGCGTGCCGCTTTCCCTGAAATGGCCTAACGACCTGTTGCTGAACGGCGCCAAATGCGCCGGCATCCTCTTGAACTCCGGCCTGGACGAAGAAGGGGCGCCGTGGATCGTGCTGGGGATCGGAGTCAACCTCACCCATGTACCGCAGATTCCTGATAGATTCGTGACATGTCTTGCCGATGTCTGTGGGGCATCGCCTGGACCGGAGGCCTTCGCGCGCAGCCTGCTGGAGCGTCTCGACCATTGGCGGCAGCGCCGGGCGGCGGAAGGCTTCGGTCCCGTCCGGACCGCCTGGATGGCGTACGGGCCGGCACCCGATGCCATCCTGACGGTGCGGGGATCACGCGGATCGATCACGGGGCGGTTCGGGGGGCTGGCCGAGGATGGGGCGCTCCTGATAGCGACGGAAGAACGCGTTCACACCGTTGTCGCGGGTGAACTCGCTGGCTGAGGGAGGCCAAGATCCATGTTGCTGGCCATTGATGCAGGCAACACCAACGTCGTCTTCGCGGTCCATGACGGCCGGGAATGGCGCGGCCGCTGGCGCATCGCCACGCGGGATGACCGGACCAGCGACGAATACGCCGTCTGGCTCCTGGCCTTGTTCCGTCATGCGGGGCTGAACCCCTCGGCGATCGACCGCTGCGCCATCGGCACCGTGGTGCCGGCCGCCCTGTACAACCTGCGCCGCCTGTCCCGCGAATGGTTCTCCTGCGAGCCGCTGGTGGCCCGGGCCGCGGTGGAGTGGGGTTTCCAGATCCTGGTGGACCGCCCGAAGGAGGTCGGCGCCGACCGGCTGCTGAACGCCCTGGCGGCGCACCACCATTATCACGGACCCCTGGTGGTGGTGGATTTCGGCACTGCCACCACCTTCGATGTCGTGGACGGGAAGGGCAGCTATCTCGGTGGCGTGATCGCTCCCGGCATCAGCCTGTCGATCGAGGCGCTCCACCGGGCCGCCGCCCGCCTGCCGCGGATCGGCATCGGCCGGCCGCAATCGGTGATCGGGCGGGACACGGTGCCGGCCATGCAGTCCGGGATCTTCTGGGGCTATGTGGGGCTGATCGAGGGGATCGTGGAGCGCATCCGCGCGGAGTTCGGCGCGCCGATGAAGGTGGTGGCCACCGGCGGGCTGGCGCCGCTCTTCGCCGAGGGTACCGCCGTGATCGAGAAGACCGACCCCGATATCACCCTGGAGGGGCTGCGGCTGTTGGCGGATCGTAACCCCACGCCCATCTTCCACCGCACCAGTTTGCCCGACGTGCTGAAACCGGACCCGGATTAGATGTTTATCAGAACGAGAACAGAATGACAGAACCCACCTCCGGCCTCGCCCTGATCCCGCTCGGAGGGACCGGGGAAATTGGCCTCAACCTGAACGTGTATCGCTGCGACGGTGCTCTGCTCGCAGTGGATTGCGGCATCGGTTTCGGCGGCACCGACACGCCGGAAGCCGAGGTCATGGTCCCCGATGCCGGCTGGCTGGCGGAGCGGCGTGGCAAGCTGGTCGGGCTGGTGATCACCCACGCGCATGAGGACCATCTCGGCGCCGTGGCACCGCTCTGGCCGCAGCTCCGCTGCCCGATCTATGCCAGCCCCTTCGCCTCCGCCGTCCTGCGGCGGAAGCTGGGCGAGGCCGGGCTGCTGCACCAGGCTGAACTGCACACCATCCCGCTCGGCGGCAGCCTGGAGTTGGGCCCCTTCGCCATGCGCTTCCTCCGGGTGGCGCATTCGGTGCCGGAGGCGCAGGCGCTCTCGATCCGGACCTCCTATGGCACGGTGCTGCACACGGGTGACTGGAAGCTCGACCCGAACCCGCTCCTGGGCCTGCCGACTGACGAGGAAGGTTTCGAGGCGCTGGGGCGCGAGGGCGTGCTGGCCATGGTCTGCGACAGCACCAACGCGCTGGTCGAGGGCTATTCGGGCAGCGAGGCGGATGTCCGCCGCGAGTTGACGTCGCTGATCGGTGAGTTGCGTGGCCGGGTGGCGGTGACCTGCTTCGCCACCAACGTGGCGCGGGTGGAGAGCATCGCCCATGCCGCGCGGGCCAATGGCAGGCAGGTGGCGCTGTTCGGGCGCTCGCTGCGCAACGCCGATGCGGCGGCGCGGGAATGCGGCTACCTGAAGGAGACGCCGCCTTTCCTGAGCGAGGACGAGGCAAGCTACCTGCCGGACGAGGAGCTGCTGATCGTCTGCACCGGCAGCCAGGGCGAGCCGCGCTCGGCACTGTCCAAGATCGCCGCCGACACCCATCCCAACATCTCGCTGGGGGAGGGGGATACGGTGATCTATTCCTCCCGCCAGATCCCCGGCAACGAGCGTGCCATCGCCCGGGTGCAGGACCAGCTCCGCCGCGCCGGCTGCCGCGTGGTGACCGCCGACGAGCGGCAGGTGCATGTGTCCGGCCATCCGGCGAAGGGTGAGCTGAAGCGCCTCTATGAGCTGGTGCGGCCGCGCTTCTCCGTGCCGGTGCATGGCGAGTGGCGCCACCTGGAGCAGCATGCCGAACTGGCGCGTGCGATCGGCGCGACGCCGATCCTGATCGAGGATGGCGACGTGCTGGAACTGTCGGGCAACAAGCCGGATGTGGTGGATTCCGTCCCCACGGGGCGCCTGGCCATCGATGGCGACCGGCTCCTGCCGCTGGAAGGCGGGGTGCTCTCGGCGCGCCGGCGGATGCTGTTCAACGGGGTGATCGTCGCCTCCCTGGCGGTGGACCGGGAAGGGCGGGTGCGCGGGGAGCCCCAGGTGTCCGCCCCTGGCCTGTTCGAGCAACTGGACGCAGAGCCCGGGCAGATCGCCACGGAACTGGCCCGGGCGGTGGAGGAACTGCCGCTCAACCTGCGCCGGGACGACGACCCGCTGCGCGAGGCCGCCCGTGCCATCCTGCGCCGAGCGCTCGGCCGCCGGTTGCGCAAGCGGCCGATGGTGGACGTGCATCTGCTCCGGGTTTGAGCCATGGGCGTCGTCACCGGGATCGTGGTGTTCTTTCTGGTCTGGTGGACCGTCCTTTTCGTTACCCTCCCTCTTGGGGTGCGGCCGGACACGGATGCTGAATCGACACCTGGTGGCTGGCGGGGTGCGCCGCTGGCGCCCCGCCTGGGGCGGAAGGTCCTGCTGACCACCGCCATTTCGGCCGTGGTCTGGCTCGGATTGGAGATGGTCATCCGCAGCGATTACCTCTCCTTCCGCCATGGCTGGCTGGCGATGCACTGATTTCAGGCTTTTCGCTTAATGTTTGAACTCGTCAGCTATGGGAACGGGCTTCTCCGGTAAAAATAGCCCAAATTTTGCTCTACAACCTGGGTTTTGCGATTGCGAAGAGGGGTTGGAACGGTCAGATTCAGGAACAGGAAGAGGGTTGGTCCTCTTCCTGCCGTGTGACTGGCGTTTCCTCCCTAAACTTCGGGCCGTGCCTCCTGGCGCGGCCCTTTCTTTTTGTCGCTTTCCGGGCCGTTTCGCCGCAGCGCGATCCGCTCTAGGTTGCGCTCCCTGAACCGCTTCCCGGGGGGCCTTCCCCCTGGGCCCCGCTTTCCCGGAGACGACTGCCTTGCGCCTGTCCCGCGCCTTCCTGCCCACGCTGAAGGAAACGCCCGCCGAGGCGCAGATCGCCTCGCACCGCCTGATGCTGCGCGCTGGGCTGATCCGCCAGACGACCGCCGGCATCTATGCCTGGCTGCCGTTGGGCCTGCGCGTGCTGCGCAACATCGGGCAGATCGTGCGCGAGGAGCAGGACCGCGCCGGATCGCAGGAGATCCTGATGCCCACCATCCAGGCCGCCGAGCTCTGGAAGGAGAGCGGACGCTACGAGGACTACGGCAAGGAGATGCTGCGCATCCGCGACCGGCACGATCGTGAGATGCTCTACGGCCCGACCAACGAGGAGGTCATCACCGACATCTTCAAGGGCTTCGCCAGGTCCTACCGCGACCTGCCGCGCAACCTGTACCAGATCCAGTGGAAGTTCCGGGACGAGGTGCGCCCCCGCTTCGGCGTGATGCGCGGCCGCGAATTCCTGATGAAGGATGGCTATTCCTTCGACATCTCGCCAGAGGCAGCGCGGAAGTCCTACCACCGGATGTTCGTCTCCTATCTGCGGACCTTCGCGCGGATGGGGCTGAAGGCGATCCCGATGCGGGCGGACACCGGCCCGATCGGCGGCAATCTGAGCCACGAGTTCATCATCCTGGCGGAGACGGGCGAGAGCCAGGTCTTCCTGCACCGCGACCTGCTGGCCTACGACCCGCTGGCCGAGGCGCCGGACTATGATGGCGACCTGACGCCGCATGTCGATTTCTGGACCAGCCGCTACGCCGCCACCGACGAGATGCACGACGAGGCCGCCTGGAACGCCGTGGCGGCGGAGGAGCAGGTCTCGGCGCGTGGCATCGAGGTCGGCCATATCTTCTATTTCGGCACCAAGTACTCGGCGGCGATGGGCTTCCAGGTGACGGGGCCGGAAGGCAACCCGGTGCATCCGGAGATGGGCTCCTACGGCATCGGCGTGTCGCGCCTCGTGGCCGCGGCGATCGAGGCCAACCACGACGAGAACGGCATCAAGTGGCCGGATGCCATCGCGCCCTACAAGCTCGCCATCCTGAACCTGAAGAGCGGCGACGCGGTCTGCGACGCGGTCTGCGAGCGGATCTATGCCGCCTTTCCGGAAGACGCAGTCTATGACGACCGCCCCGAGCGTGCCGGCGTGAAGTTCGCCGATGCCGACCTGATGGGCTTCCCCTGGCAGGTCGTGGTCGGCCCGCGCGGCGCAGCGGCCGGCAAGGTCGAGCTCAAGCGGCGCATGACCGGGGAGCGCGAGGAGCTGTCGGTCGAGGACGCACTGGCCAAGCTCCGCCCCTGATGTTCAACGCCTTCGAGCGTATGGTCGCCTTCCGCTACCTCAAGGCGCGGAAGGGCGAGCGCTTCGTCTCGGTGATCGCGGTCTTCTCGCTGGTGGGCATCGCCCTCGGCGTGGCGACGCTGATCATCGTGATGAGCGTGATGAACGGCTTCCGGCAGGAGCTGCTGGGCCGCATCCTCGGGCTGAACGGCCATATGGGCGTCTATTCCGCCGCGGGCGGGAAGCTGCCGGATTTCGACGACATCGCCGCGAAGGTCCGCGCCGTGCCCGGCGTGGTCACGGCCACGCCCATCGTGGAAGGGCAGGTGCTCTTCACCTCCGATGCCGGCGGCGCCTCGGGCGGCATCGCCCGCGGCATCCGGCCGGAGGACCTGCGCGCCCGCCCGCTGATCGCCGGCAATATCCGCCTCGGCAGCCTGGAGCGTTTCGGCGGCGACGACACCATCGTCGTCGGCACGCGGCTGGCGCAGAAGCTCGGCCTGCGGCTGGGCGACCGCATCACCCTGGTTTCGCCACAGGGGCGCACCACCGTCATCGGCACCGTGCCGCGCCTGCGATCCTACGAGGTCGTGGCGATGTTCGAGGCGGGGATGAACGAGTACGACAGTTCCTACGTCTTCATGCCCTTCCAGGCGGCGCAGATCTATTTCCAGACGCAGGGCGCGGCCTCGCAGATCGAGGTCTTCGTGGACAACCCCGATCGTGTCGGCACCATCGCGCGGGAGATCTACGCCGCGCTGATGCCGACCCGCGTGCGCATCCTCGACTGGCAGAGCGCCAACTCCTCCTTCTTCAACGCGGTGCAGGTGGAGCGGAACGTGATGTTCCTGATCCTCACCCTGATCATCGTCGTGGCGGCCTTCAATATCGTCTCCTCGCTGATCATGCTGGTGAAGGACAAGACCAAGGACATCGCGGTGCTGCGGACCGTGGGGGCCACGCGCGGCGCGATCATGCGGATCTTCCTGCTCTGCGGCGCCAGCGTGGGCGTGGCGGGGACGCTGATCGGCTTCCTGATCGGCATCGTCTTCTGCGCCAATATCGAGCGCATCCGCGAGGCGTTGCAGGCGCTGACGGGGACGGAGCTGTTCAGCCCGGAGGTCTATTTCCTCACCCGCCTGCCGGCGGTGGTGAACCCGCACGAGGTGGCGCAGGTGGTGCTGATGGGCCTCGGCCTGTCGCTGCTGGCGACGCTCTATCCGTCCTGGCGGGCGGCGAAGACCGATCCCGTGGTGGCGCTGCGCAATGAGTGACACGGACAGCCTGCCGCTGCGCCTCGTGGGGCTGGAGCGGCGCTACCGCACCGAGGCGGGGGAACTCCCCGTGCTGCGCGGGGCCGACCTGACCCTCCGGGCGGGGGAGATCGTGGCGCTGGTCGCTCCTTCGGGCACCGGCAAGTCCACCCTGCTGCACTTGGCGGGTCTGCTGGAACGGCCGGATGGCGGGGAGGTCTTCATCAACGGCCGTGCCGCCGGGGGGCTCGACGACAGCGCCCGCACCACCCTGCGGCGGGAGGCGATCGGCTTCGTCTATCAGTTCCACCACCTCCTCCCCGAATTCACCGCTGAGGAGAATGTCTGCCTGCCACAGATGGCCGCCGGCGTGTCGCGCGCCCGCGCGGCGGAGCGGGCGCGGCAGCTTCTGGCCGGATTCGGCTTGACGGGACGGGAGCATCACCGGCCCGGTCGCCTCTCGGGTGGCGAGCAGCAGCGCGTGGCCATCGCCCGCGCCCTGGCGAACGGCCCGCGCATCCTGCTGGCGGACGAGCCCACGGGAAACCTCGATGTCGGCACCTCGGACCGGGTCTTCGCGGAGCTGCTGGAAAGCGCGCGGGAACGGGGGCTGGCGGCGCTGATCGCCACGCACAACCCGGAACTGGCGGCGCGGATGGACCGCGTGGTGGAACTGCGCGACGGGCATCTCCGCGAGGCCTGAACCAGCCCCGGCCGTCGCGGCGTCCTACCGCAACAGGTCCATCTGGCCGAAGCTGTCGGCGATGGCGAGGCTGACCAGGGCGATCAGGAGAACGGCCAGGATGTCCCGCGCCCGCCAGCGGCGGGGCGCCAGGGGCAGCGGTTCCCCCGAGGCGAGGGAGGGCAGGGCGCCGGCGCCGGCCCTGCCTTCGCCCGGAAAGGGAGGGCGGGCCGGGTAGCCTCGCTGGAAGGCGGGCTCTCCGGAATTCGACTTCCTTTGTCTGGCTGTTCCGCTGAACAGTCCGGTCAGTATTCCCGTATCAGGCATTTTGGGGCCAACGGCTGAGGTTCCACATGCCGGTCGGCATGCTCGCGAAGGACGATCATGCCCCGGCAGACAGGGATTTGATTCCACATCCGTTATTAAATCTTCGTGGCCCGCTCCGGGACATGCGCGTCAGTGGCTTCCGAAATCGGCGGCTGGCAGGTCGAGCGTGACGCTGGTCGTGTTGTCCTGGCGGCTCATCACGATCCGGCCGCCATAGGGTTCGGACAGGCTCCGCATGAGCTGCATGCCATCGCCATCCACGGCACCGGGAGAAGGGCCCCACCCATCATCGGTGACGCGGAGTTGCCAGCCCTGTCCGCGCCAGCCGAACTCGACGGTGATCCGGCCGGACAGGCGGACATGCAGGCCATGCTTCACCGCGTTTCCCACCATCTCGTGCGCGATACGCAGGACGACGTTCTCCAGGTGATCCGGGCAGGCACCGTCGATTTGCAGCGTCAGGGCGATGCGCTGGTCCGGATCGGCCATCAGGCCGACCACCTTCTCGCAGAGGGAGCGGAGACGCTCATCCAGCGGCCGGGGCTCCCGGGTGAAGCCGAAGAGATCGTCCGAGATCCCTGCGGAAAGGCTGATCCGGTTCTCCAGGTCCCGCACCAGCCGCCGCCCTTCCGGGGTCGCCTGCAGATCCTCCGAATGCCAGAGCTGGGCCAAAATCCGCTGCAACGCGTTCTTCGAGTGGTGACGGAGCTGCCGGAGCGCGTCGTCGCCGGCGGCGTGCCGGGGCCGGTGCATCATCCGGGTCAGGGACGGGATCAGGGAAGGGTCGGAAACGTCGAGGGACAAGGAACCGCTCCAGGGAGTGGTGTGATGGGCGGAGTATTTGTGGGAAAAAAAACCCACGTCAACAGCGAAACGGGCATTTGTGGGCATTTTTCCCACATGAGAAGCGTGCTAATAAGAGGGGAGCCCAAGGACCCATCCCTCCGGATGCCAGTTGTTCCCGACCGCGCCGACCTGCCTCTGCCGGACAGCCTGACCAAGCCCCTGCGCCGCCTCCTGCGCCCCCTCGTGCGGCTGCTGATCCGCAGCGGCGTGACCTTCCCGGTGCTCGCCGACCTGCTGCGCGGCCTCTATGTGGAGGTCGCGAGCCAGGAACTGCTCACGGACCCGAAGAGCCGCACGGACAGCCGGATCAGCCTGATGACCGGCGTGCACCGGAAGGAGATCCGCCGGCTGCGCGAGGAAGGCGGCGACGTGGCGGAGGTGCCGGTCATGGTGACGCTGGCCACCGGGATCATCGCGCGCTGGCTGGGGCAGCCCACCTATACCGGCCCGGATGGACAGCCGCTGCCCCTGCCGCGCAGCGCGCCGGAGGGCGTGCCGTCCTTCGAGGCGCTGGTCGCCTCGGTCACCACCGATGTCCGGCCGAGGGCGGTGCTGGATGACTGGATCGCCCAGGGAATCGTGCGGCTGGACGAGGAGGACCGCGTGCACCTGCTGGCGGCGGCCTTCCTGCCGGCGCCGGGCAAGGAGGAACAGCTCTTCTTCTTCGCCCGCAATATCCACGACCACCTCGCGGCGGCCACGGCGAATGTCATGGCTGCCGGGCCGGCCCCCTTCCTCGATCGCAGCGTGCACTATGACGGGCTGAGCCCGGAGGTCGCGGCGGTGCTGGAGGCGGCCGGGCGCGAATCGGCACAGCGGCTCCTGGTCGAGATCAACCGCCTGGCTCTGGCCATGCTGGAGGAAAAGGGCGAGGCCGCTGCCGGGACCCTGACACGCCGCTTCAATCTCGGCGTATATCTCTATGCCGAGGATGACGGGAACCGCGCGGAAGGGTGACACGCATGCGTTGGGCTGTCGCTCTTCTGTTCCTGCTGGCGGCCTGTGCGAATGCGCCGCCTGCCGGGCAGGATGCCGGCGGGTCCGCCGCCCGCGATGGGGAACCGCGCCCTGGCTTCTGCCGGATCGGCCCCGATGACGGGCCGGTCCTGGCCGAACGCGGCATCGGCGGCACGGGGGCCATCGCCGGAACACCATCCGGCGGCCAGGACCGTGGCATCGGCGGCACGGGCGCGATCGCGGCCGCGCAGGACCGCGGCATCGGCGGGACCGGCGCCGTCGCGGATTCCAATCAGACGGGATCGCAGACCGGCGGCCAGGACCGTGGCATCGGCGGCACCGGGATCGTCGGCACCGTCACCGGCTTCGCGAGCGTCTGCGTGAACGGGCTGGAGGTGCTCTACGACGACGCCCTGCCCGTGGCGCTGGAGGATGGCTGGATGCGGCCGGATTCGCTGCGCGTCGGCCAGGTCGTGGTGCTGGAGGCGGCTGGCGAGGGCCAGGTGCTGCGGGCGCGGCGCATGGCCGTCCGCCACGAGGTCTCGGGGCCGGTCGGCAGCGTGTCGGAAGGCGATGGAGGCCGTGCCCTGACCGTCGCGGGCCAGCGCGTGCGCCTGGACGATTCCACGCGGGGCGGTACTGCCTGGGCGCCGGGCGACTGGATCACGGTGAGCGGGCTGCGCGATCCCAGCGGGGCGATCGTGGCGACGCGCATCGACCGCCGGGCGCCCGGGCCGGTCACCGTTCATGGCCTGCTGGCGCGCGATGCGGATGGCAGCCTGCGGATCGGTGCGCTGCCGGTCAGCCCGGGTGCCGGCATCGACCTGCGGCCGGGCGGCTATGTGGTGGCCAGCGGCCCCCTGTCCGGCGGCCGGATGCTGGCGCGCTCGGTGGAGGCGGATCGGCTGCTGACGGACCTGCCGGCCAGCTTCGGCCCTGGCGTCGGACGCTTCGTGATCGAGTCCTATATCGGCTGGGATGGCAGCTATCTGCGCCCCGGCTATGGGCTCGGGCCGCTCGCGCCGCCGCCGCGGGGCGGGGCGGCGGGGCGGGGCGTGCTGGACCTGCGCCGGGAACCGGGGCGCGGGATCGTCGCGGCCGGGTTGCGGGACGCGCCCTTCGGCACGAGGGCAGGGGCCGGGACGCCGCTGGGCCCGCAATCCCCGGCCATGGGTCCCGGGATGGGGCGCGGCATGGGCGGCGGTGCGGCCGGCGCACGCGGAGGGCCGGGCATGTCCCCTGCGGGGCCGGCCGGGCAGGCGGCGCCTCGCGGCGTTCCGGGCGCGGCGCGGGCCGGAGCCGGAGGTGGCGCCGACCCGGTGGGCGGCGCCGGCCGGGCGGGCGGAAGCTGGGAACCGGCCCCGGTGCCGGGTGGCCGCGACGCGAACGACCTGAACCGGGATGGCGGTCGTCCGGGGGTGGGTGGCGGCCGCGGCCAGGGCGGGCCGCTGCTGCGGGATCAGGGCCGCGAGCCGAGGCAGGGTTCAGGACAGGGCATGCCGGCGGAGGGGCCGTCCGGTGGGGGCGATGGCCAGGGCATGCCGGCCGGGCCGATGCGGGGGCGCTGAGGCGGCGGGGGTGTGCCGCCTCCCACCGGGTCCGAATCGCCGGCCTGTGCTACAAGGGGGACATGTCCGGCAGCTTCGTCCATCTCCACGTCCATTCCGCCTATTCCCTCGCGGAGGGCGCCATCAAGGCCGACAAGCTCCCCGGCCTCGCCCGCAAGCTGGGCATGCCGGCGGTGGCCCTGACAGATACCTCCAACATGTTCGGCGGGCTGGAATTCGCGCAGTACGCCACGAAGGAGAATGTGCAGCCGATCATGGGCTGCCAGCTCTGGCTCTCCCGCCGTGCGACGGAGGAACGGCCGGAGCCGATGCGCTGCCAGCCCGATCCGGTGGTGGCGCTGGCGATGGACCGCCAGGGGTTGGTCAACGTGCAGCGCCTTTCCTCGCTCGGCTGGCTGGGCGAGGACATCTCGGGCCTGCCCTGCATCGATCTCGACCAGCTCCGCGAATGCAGCGAGGGCGTGACGCTGCTGACCGGCGGCACGCGCGGGCCGCTCGGGCGGCTGCTGCTGGAAGGGCGGCGCGATCCGGCGGAGCACCTGCTGCGGACACTGCACGAGGCTTTCGGCGACCGGCTGGCGGTGGAGCTGACCCGGCATGGCACCGACCGCGACCGCGCGGCGGAGCCGGGGCTGATCGCGCTGGCCGATCTCGTGGGCGTGCCGCTGGTGGCGGCCAACGACGTGCATTTCGCCGAGGCACGGATGTACGAGGCGCATGACGCGCTGCTCTGCATCGCGCATGGCCGCACCCTGGCCGAGCCGGACCGGCCGCGCTGCACGCCGGAGCACTGGTTCAAGCCGCCCGAGGCGATGCGCAAGCTCTTCGCCGACCTGCCAGAGGCCTGCGACAACACGCTCGCCATCGCCCGCCGCTGCGCGGTGATGGCGGAAACGCGCAAGCCGGAGCTGCCGATCTGCCCCAAGGTGCAGCCGGGCATGACCGAGGCCGAGACGGTGCGCGACATGGCCAAGCGCGGGCTGGAGGCGCGGCTGGATGCGCAGGGCACCACGGACCGGGAGCCCTATCGCGAGCGCCTCGCCTTCGAGCTCGACATCATCGAGAAGATGGGCTTCGCGGGCTATTTCCTGATCGTGGCCGACTTCATCCAGTGGGCCAAGGCGCAGGACATCCCGGTGGGGCCGGGGCGTGGCTCGGGCGCCGGCTCGGTGGCGGCCTGGGCGCTGACCATCACCGATCTCGACCCGATGCAGTTCGGCCTGCTGTTCGAGCGGTTCCTGAACCCCGAGCGCGTCTCGATGCCGGATTTCGACATCGACTTCTGCCAGGACCGGCGCGACGAGGTGATCAACTACGTCCGCCGCGAATATGGCGAGGACCGGGTGGGGCAGATCATCACCTTCGGCCGCCTCCAGGCCAAGGCGGTGGTGCGCGACGTGGGGCGCGTCATGGGCATGCCCTATGGCCAGGTGAACAAGATCGCCGAGCTGATTCCCTTCAACCCCGCCAAGCCGGTCAGCCTGCGGCAGGCGATCGACGGCGAGCCGCGCCTGCAGGAATTGCAGAAGGCGGACGAGACGGTGGCGCGGCTGATGGAGACGGCGCTGGAGCTGGAGGGGTTGTTCCGCAACGCCTCCACCCATGCCGCCGGCGTGGTGATCGGGCGCAAGCCGCTGATCGACATCATGCCGCTCTACCGCGACCCGCGGGCGCCGGACTTGGTGACGCAGTACTCCATGAAATACGTGGAGAGCGCCTCGCTGGTGAAGTTCGACTTCCTGGGCCTGAAGACGCTCACCGTGCTGCAGCGCGCGGTGCAGATGCTGGCGAAACAGGGCATCGAGGTCGATCTCGCCCGTATCCCCCTGGATGACGCGAAGACCTACGAGATGCTGGCGCGGGGCGATTCCGCCTCGGTGTTCCAGTTCGAATCCCAGGGCATGCGCGACGTGCTGCGCATGATGCGGCCCGACCGGTTCGAGGATCTGATCGCCGCCGTCTCGCTCTACCGGCCGGGGCCGATGGCCAATATCCCCGCCTATTGCCAGCGCAAGCATGGCGAGGCCTGGGACGCGCCGCATCCGAAGATGCGGGCGCTGGTCGAGGAGACCTATGGCATCCTGGTCTACCAGGAGCAGGTGATGCAGATCAGCCAGGAGTTGGCGGGCTATTCGCTCGGCGGCGCCGACCTTCTGCGCCGTGCCATGGGCAAGAAGAACCGCGCCGAGATGGAGGCGCAGCGCAAGATCTTCGTCGAGGGCGCCACGAGGAACGGCGTGCCGGAGAACAAGGCCGGCGAGATCTTCGACCTGATGGAGAAGTTCGCGGAATACGGCTTCAACAAGTCGCACGCCGCCGCCTATGCCCTGGTCGCCTACCAGACCGCCTGGCTGAAGGCGAACCATCCGGAGGAGTTCCTCGCGGCCTCGATGTCGCTCGACCTCGGCAACACGGACAAGCTGGCCGGGCATATGGGAGAAGCCTCGCGCCTCGGCATCAAGGTGCTGCCGCCGGACGTGAATCTTTCCGAGGCGGAGTTCAACGTCGAGATCGCCGAGGACGGGAAGAAGTCCATTCGCTTCGCCCTGGCCGCGGTGAAGCGCGTCGGGCTGGGAGCCATGCGCGACCTCGTGGCCTCCCGCAAGCAGGGTGGCCCCTTCCGCTCGCTGGTGGACTTCGCCGCCCGCGTCGATCCCAAGCTGCTGAACAAGATGCAGCTGGAGAACCTCGCCCGCGCCGGGGCCTTCGAGGGACTCGACCGGAACCGCGCCCGGGTGATGCATGGGGCGGAGGCGATCCTGCGCCGCGCCCAGTCCTCGGCCGAGGAGCGGTCGAGCGACCAGATCGGCCTCTTCGGCGGGGTGGCGGCGGAAGAGGCGCCGCTGCGCCTGCCGGAGCGCCCCGACTGGCCGACGCTGGAGAAGCTGGCCGAGGAGGCGGAGGCGATCGGCTTCCACCTCTCGGCACATCCGCTGGACAGCTACAAGGAAGTCCTGGCCAAGCTGCGCGTCACCCCCATCGCCCGGATGGAGGCGGCGGCGCGCGGCGGGGCGGGGGTCATCAAGCTGGCCGGGACCGTGGTCGGCACCAAGGAGCGCACCACCAAGACCGGCAGCCGCATGGCCTGGGTCCGGATCTCCGATTCCAGCGGCAGCACCGAGGTCACCTGCTTCTCCGAGGTGCTCTCCAAGTCGCGCGAGATCCTGAAGGAAGGCATGGCGGTCATCTTCGCCGCCGATGTGCGGATGGATGGCGATGCGCTGCGCCTGACCGCGAGTTCCTGCGAATTGCTCGACCAGGCGGCCTCGGCGGTCGCCACCGGCATCCGCATCCTGGTGGCGGAGGAGGAGGCGGTGCACAGCGTTGCCGAGATCCTGCGCGGCGAGGGCAGGGGCAAGAGCAAGGTGGTGCTCGTCCCCTGCCTGGGCGAGACGCAGGAGGTGGAGATCACCGTGCCGGGCACCTGGAACGTCTCGCCGCGCCTGACGCAGCGGCTGCGCGTCCTGCCCGGCGTGACGGATGTGCGGGCGGCCTGATCCGCAGCCGGCGTGACGGTCCCGCCCCCCTCCGGCGGTGGCCGGGCCCCGTCAGAAGGCGATGGTCCTGCCCGGCTGGGCGGCCTGGCCGCGCGTATAGGACACGCCGTGCACCTTCACCCCGCGGCTGTCGAGCAGGGTGATGATGCCGCCACGGTTGGACAGGGTCATGGGGGGCTGGACTCCGACCTGCCGCGTCGCCCCGGCCGCGATCGTGCCGGAAAGCGGCATTCTGGCCTTCATCCGGTCGGCCAGCGACCAGTTCTCCAGGCTGACATCCTCGTGCGAGGTGTTCAGCAGCGTGACCGTCTCGCGCTCCGGGCTGGCGGTGTCGTTCACCAGGGCCGCGACGATGCGGACCAGCCCGTCCGGCATGTCCACCGTAGGCAACCGGTCCGGCGCGACGATGCCGGGCTGGCGCGCCGCCGCATCGCCCGCTGGGCCGCTGCCCGCGAGGTCCAGCGCATCCGCCGTCCGGTCATCGGTATGCCAGGCCTGGGTGGCGAATTTCAGGAAGATCGCCACCCACTGGCCCTGCCGGGGGAACTGGAACAGCAGGCCGCCATCCTGCCAGGGGCCGTTGTCGCCGGCGAAGCGGCCGGGCGGGTTGCCCTGGTTCATGTGGATGTCGTGGATGCCGCGGCCGGGCAGGAAGCCGAAATAGTTGTCACGCTTCTTCGGCTCCGGGCCCCAGGGCTCGCCGAAGGCGTAGATCGCCGCCATCTCGTCGGCCATGGCGCGCTGGACATACATGCCGATCTTCTCGTTCAGGTCGTTGTCCGGCCCGGGCGCCTGGATCGGCAGCCCCACCATCTGCTGCGGCTGGAAGAGGTTGCCGCGGATGAAGTCGAGCGCGATACCGCCCGGCCGCGAGGGGACCGGGTGCATGCCCGGCTCGATCGCCGACAACTGCTCCAGCATCGGATGCTCGAAGCGCGTGTCGACGTAATAGAGCACCTGGCTGCCGTCCTGCGACTGGACGTTGACTGCGATGCGGTAGCGCTCCGTGTCGTCGACGACCAGCACATGATAGTGCGGGCTGGTGCCGGAGCCCTGACGGACATCCACCGGCCGGCCCTTCAGGACAGAATACTGCTTGAGCGGCATGTTCGGCTCCCTGGGGGTTGGGGGTCCCGCTACGCCACGCCGGCGAAGTAGAGCCGCCTCGCATGGCGGGTGTTGCGGTCGCCCGGCGTGAAGTAGTCCTCGGTCCAGTCGCCCTCCTCGACCAGGAAGCGCGACGCGAAGTCCTCGGGCGTCTTTCCCGGGTTGTTCCGCAGGAAGATCCCGACCGCCTGCCGGAAGGCGTAATGCGCGTGCAGCCGGAAGAACTCGCCGAGATAGATGTCGGCCACCCGCGTATCGCCGCGGATCACCAGCATGTTCTCGTCGTTGGCGCTGATGCCGGCCTCGCTGAAATTCGCCGAGCCGGTGACAACCACGGGGTCGTCGGAGAGCGGGTCCGCGAGCATGAACTTGGTGTGGATCCACTGGACATGCGTGTCGGGAACGATGCGGTCGATCTCGCCCAGCCACTGGTCGAAGCCGCTCAGCGGGATCCGGTTGCCGATGGCGATCACGACATTGGGTCGGGCCTGGAGCGCGCGGATCGCGGCGATCTGCGCCTCCTTGTTGCGGCCGTTCCACTCCTTCTCCATGAGGCCGAGGCGCAGCACGGCGTCGTCGCGGCCATAGACGTTGCGGAAGCGCTCGTTCATCCCGAAGGCGAAGGTCATGCACAGGGCACGCCGCGCCTGCCCGGCGATCTCCGCATACCAGTCGAGGGCCTCCAGGCCGGAGCGCGGCGAGAAGACCGGCGCCATCCCGCCCTTCGGGACCTCCGCCGGGGCGGGGCTGTGTCCGGTGTTCCAGGCGCGGTAGGCGGGCCGGGCCCGGTCGGTCGGCGGATCGCGGCGAAGCTGGCCGAAATAGTCGAGATAGGCCTGCGCCACCCCGGCATCCTCGACGATGTGCACGCAGTTGGCGTGGCCGAAGATCCCGTTCTCGGTCAGGTTGGTGGAACCGAAGAGCAGGGCCTGGGGCTTGTCCCGGTGCAGCAGCACCAGGAACTTGTTGTGCATCAGCTTGCCCTGGGTGCGGGGGGTGCAGATGCCGCGGATCCGCGCGGCGCGGATCGCCGCCTCGTTCTCCGCATGGGCGCTGCCGCCCGCGATGTCGTCGAAGACGATCTCGACATCCGCCCGGCGGCGTCGTGCCGCGCCCAGCGCCTCCAGCACCGCCGGCCACTGGAATTCATAGAAGGCGCCCCTGATGGCCCAGCTCTCGTCCTTCGCACGGGCGACGAAGCCCAGGATGCCTTCCTCCAGCCCGCGCGACAGCCATTCATAGGCGGCCGGCCCGACCGCCGAAGGCTTCCTGTTCTGGAAGCGCCGCGCATACTCCTGGGTCGCGACGGCGCCGCGGTTGAACAGCACGCTGTGCGCCGCCCCCTCCACCGGCTCCGTCCGGATGTCCAGGCGGACCGGATCACCCTGCCGCAGCGCGCCGGGCACGCCATACATGGGCACGGCCTCGTAGGTGTAGTCGCGGCCGGGCCTGGCCGAGTAATCCGCCCACTGGAAGGTCTGGAACGGGTGCAGCAGGCTGGAGAACTGCTCGCCGGCGCCGATCGAGGGCCTGACCGAGCGGAAGGTCTTGCTGCCCTTCATCCAGACGCTCTCGTCCTCCGCCCTGTCGGTGCGGCGCACTGCAAAGCCGCGCAGGCCGCGCCGCCCCCGTGCGTCGATGTCGAAGCCCAGCAGGACGACATGGCATCCGGCCACGGCCTGGACCGTCATGCCGGAATGGAGGTGGCGAACCCGCATGGTTTCCCCCTTGGCCGGGCCCGCCGGCGGCGCGGCCCCTTGCATTCCGGTAGCAGAATGGAATGCCCGGGCCTGGAGCCGTCTGTGTCCCAGGGCACCGGGCGGCGGAGGAGAAGGAGGGGGAAAGCCCCGGCTTTCCCCCCGCTGGGCGATACGTTAGCCTATCTTCAGCTTCCGATCACCCCGCCATCCTTCCGGACGATGCTCACCACCGAAGGGCGGGGCGGCATGTCGTCGCGGAAATCCGGCCAGCGGGTGGTCGGCGCGGCATAGGTCGTGGTCGGGTCGTCGTTGGCCGGGTGCTGCACCGCCACGAAGAAGCCGCGGCTGTCCGGCGTGAACACCGGGCCGCACATCTCCGCGCCCGTGGGGGTGCGGAAGAACATGCGGGTGACGGCGCGGCCGCGGCCGGTGGTGTCGCAGGCCCAGATGCCGTCGCCGATGCCGTTCGCCGACTGCTGCTCGCCCTGGTCGGTGGCGATCCAGAGCCGGCCCTGGCCGTCGAAGGCGATGTTGTCGGGGCAGGCGAACCAGCCGGAAGGGGAGACGCCGGCACCGTAGGAGGCGTGGTGCTCCTCGATCTCCGGGTTCCCGGCCATGATGAACATCTCCCAGGCGAAGCGGGCGGCGCCGTGGTCCGGCTTCCCGTTGCGGTCCGGGGGCGTCATCTCCAGGATCTGGCCATAGAGGTTCTTCGCCCGCGGATTGGCCTTGTCGAGCTGGTCCGCCTTGCGCTGGTTGTTGTTGGTCAGCACCACATAGACCCGCCCCGTCACCGGGTTCGGCTCCACGTCCTCCGGCCGGTCCATCGGCGTCGCCCGCAGCAGGTCGGCGGCGCGGCGGACATCGATCATGACATCGGCGGCGGAGCGGAAGCCGTTCTCCGGGGTGAGGGGGCCCTCGCCGAAGACCAGCGGCAGCCATTCCACCTGGCCGTCATCGCCAAAGCGGGCTACGGAGAGGGTGCCGTGGTCCAGCAGGTCGCGGTTCGCCTCGCGGTTCTGCGGGTCGTAGCGGTCGCGGCTGACGAAGCGGTAGAGGTACTCGAAGCGCTGGTCGTCGCCCGTATAGACGGCGACATGGCCGTCCGGCGTGAGGGCGGTGGTGGCGGCCTCGTGCTTGAAGCGGCCCAGGGCGGTGCGCTTCACCGGGGTGGAGTCCGGGTCATAGGGGTCGATCTCGACCACCCAGCCGAAGCGGTTCGGCTCGTTCGGCTCCTTGGCCAGGTCGAAGCGGTCGTGGAAGCGCGCCCAGCCCTGGTTGGACTTGCCGTTCAGCCCCATGCGCTTCCAGGCGGCGGCCTCCGGCCCCTTCGTGGCGTCGCCGGAGAAGTAGGTGTCGAAGTTCTCCTCGCAGGTCAGGATCGTGCCCCAGGGCGTGACCCCGCCGGCGCAGTTGCCGATCATGCCGAGGACGCTGCGGCCCTCCGGGTCGGCGCCGGTGCGCAGCCGCGTGTCGCCGGCGGCGGGGCCGGAGATCCGCATCGAGGTGGTGGCGGTGATGCGGCGGTTCTGCGGGCCCAGCACGACCTGCCAGGCGCCGTCCTGCCGCCGGACCTCGACCACGCTGCCGCCGATCGACTGCATGGTGACGTCCACCTGCTCGCGCGTCAGGGCATCGCCCATGGTCTTCGCGTCCAGGCTGGGAAACATCATCTGCGCCTCGGGATACTCGTGGTTCACCCAGAGCAGCCCGTGGTCCGAGGAGGCCGAGCCGCGCGGCAGCGGCAGAAAGGCCTGGAAGTCGTTGTTGTAGCCGAACTGCTGCGCCTGGGCGGCGGCGGTCTGGCGGTGCGGGTCGAATTCCGGCGCCCCCGGCAGGACCTTGTCGCCCCAGCGGATCAGCACCCGGGCCTCGTAGCCCTCCGCAACGGCGAGGTCCGGGCGCGGCCCATGCTGGATCTCGGGAAAGGTCAGGCTGGACAGGCGCTGGCCCTGGCCCGCGGGGACGCTGCCCGCGGCCAGCGCCGGGCGCGAGCCGGGCAGGGCGGAGCCGAGGCTGGCCACGGTGGCCGCGCCCAGCACGCCGCGGAAGAAGGAACGGCGCACGAGGCGGCGCCCCAGCACGGTCTGGAAATCGGGTTCGGGGGAAACGTTCACACCGATCTCGTCGAGATCGGCATCCGCCGCGGCGAGCGGCTGCTCCACGGTGATGGACATGGGTCCTATTGATCCCTTGAGGTCGTCGGCGGCTGCGGCATAGCGGCCGCAGGGATCGCGGAACAACCGCGCTTCCATGTTAACGCGCTGATTTAACGGTACTGTCTTATTTGCGCCCGGCACCGCCGGGCGGGGTGGCGGAAGCGGGGCGGAACGGCATGGCGGGCACCGGCGCGGACGCCGCCTCTTGCGCGGGCGGCACGGCTGTGCCATGTGCCCCACGCCGCCGGCGGGATCGTTCCGCCGGCGGCAAATCCGCACGCGGCGCGCCCTTCCGAGACAAGCGGCAAGGGTCCGGTCCTCCCCGACGCCATCAGGGCAAGGGGGGCTCAGCGCCGCGGAGGTTCAACCGGACTCCATCGGAAGGAAAGGAACGCCAATCATGGCGATGCCGGAAGTTTCCCTGCGCGGCCTGCTCGAAGCGGGCGTCCACTTCGGCCACCACACGCGGCGCTGGAATCCGCGCATGGCGCCCTACATCTTCGGCGTGCGCAACCAGGTGCATATCCTGGACCTGCAGCAGACCGTGCCGATGATGGAGCGCGCCCTGAAGGCCGTGCGCGACGTGGTCGCCGCCGGCGGCCGCGTGCTCTTCGTGGGCACCAAGAAGTCCGCCGCCGAGTACGTGGCCGAGGCCGCGACCCGCTGCGGCCAGTACTACGTGAACCACCGCTGGCTGGGCGGCATGCTCACCAACTGGAAGACCATCACCGGCTCTATCAAGCGCCTGAAGCAGATGGAGACGCAGCTCGCCGGCGACACCCAGGGCCTCACCAAGAAGGAGGTCCTGATGCTGACGCGCGAGAAGGAGAAGCTGGACCGCGCCCTGGGTGGCATCAAGGAAATGGGCGGCCTGCCCGACATCATCTTCGTGATCGACACCATCAAGGAGAAGCTGGCGATCGAGGAGGCCAACAAGCTCGGCATCCCGGTCGTGGCCGTCTGCGACAGCAATGCCGATCCGCAGGGCGTGACCTACCCGATCCCGGGCAACGATGACGCCATCCGCGCCATCAACCTGTACTGCGACATGGTCGCCGGCGCCGTGTTCGACGGCATCAGCGCCGAGCTGCAGGCCTCCGGCGTGGACCTGGGCGCGGTCGAGGAACTGCCGGAAGAGGGCCTGCCCGAGGGCACGCTGCCGGAGGAGCTGGCCGGTGACGTGGCGCTGGAGGGCGAGGTCCAGTCCAGCCCGACCAGCGGCGTCTCCACGGCCGACATGGAGACCATGGTCCAGGCCAACGAGGACGACGGCAACCGCGCCGGCTGAGGCCGCGGCCGCCGCAATCCACTGGAAAACGGGCCGCGCGCGGGGTTCTATGCCCCGCGCGCGTGCCTTGCCAATTGAGGAGAACACCATGGCCGAGATCACGGCTGCCCTCGTCCGCGACCTTCGCGAGAAGACCGGCGCGGGTATGATGGACTGCAAGAAGGCGCTGGTTGAGGCGAATGGCGACATGGAAGCCGCCATCGACTGGCTGCGCAAGAAGGGCCTCTCCGCCGCCGCCAAGAAGTCCGGTCGCGTCGCCGCCGAGGGCCTGGTGGCCGTGGCCTCCGCGCCGCTGAAGGCCGCCATGGTCGAGGTGAACGCCGAGACCGACTTCCTGGCCCGCAACGAGCAGTTCCAGAACTTCGTCGCCCAGGTGGCCGAGGTCGCCCTGGAAGTCGGCGAGGATGTGGAGGCCATCAAGGCCGCCCGCTATCCCGGCGGCGAAGGCACGGTGGCCGACGAGCTGACCCGCCTGATCGCCACGATCGGCGAGAACATGTCGATCCGCCGCGCCAGGACCTTCTCCGTGTCGCAGGGCGCGGTCGCGACCTACATGCACAACGCGGTGAAGCCGGGCCTGGGCAAGATCGGCGTGCTGGTGGCCGTCGAGGGCGCCTCCGAGGTCGCCGCCCTGGAGACCCTGGGCCGTCAGGTCGGCATGCACATCGCCGCCACCCGTCCGGACGCGCTGGACGTCGACGCGGTCGATCCGGCGGCGCTGGAGCGCGAGAAGGCGGTGCTGTCCGAGCAGGCCCGCGCCTCCGGCAAGCCCGAGAACATCATCGAGAAGATGGTCGAAGGCCGCATCCGCAAGTACTACGAGGAAGTGGTGCTGCTGGAGCAGGTCTGGGTGCATGACGGCGAGAGCCGCGTGCGCAAGGTCGTCGAGAAGGCCGGCGCCAGGCTGACGGGCTTCGCCCGCTTCCAGCTCGGCGAGGGCATCGAGAAGCAGGCCGGCGACTTCGCCGCCGAGGTCGCGGCCGCGGCCGGCGTGGGCGGCTGAACGCTCCTGCCGCCTTCCACCGGCCACGGCCACGGCCGGGGCCGGTGTGTTCCGGAGGATACGCCCAAGGGCGTGCGTCCTCCGGCCCCGGGGCCGCTGGCCGGGCGACCCTTGCCCGGCCCGGGTGCCGTTGAGTAACTTCCCCGACCTTCAAGGATAGCCCGCCGATGTCCTCCCCGACCTACAAGCGCGTCCTGCTCAAAGTGTCCGGGGAGGCCCTGATGGGGTCGCGGGACTATGGGCTGGACACGGCGACGCTGAAGGCCATCGCGCAGGACGTGCGGGACGTGGTGGCGCTGGGGGTCGAGGTCTGCCTCGTGATCGGCGGCGGCAACATCTTCCGCGGCATCTCCGGCGCCGCCTCTGGCATGGACCGGGTGCAGGCGGATGGCATGGGCATGCTGGCCACCGTCATGAACGCCCTGGCCATGCAGAGCGCGCTGGAGCGGCAGGGCGTCACGACCCGGGTGCAGAGCGCCATCCCGCTGCAAAGCCTGTGCGAGCCCTTCATCCGCCGCCGCGCGATCCGCCACATGGAGAAGGGCCGGGTGGTGATCTTCGCCGCCGGCACCGGCAATCCCTACTTCACCACCGACACCGCCGCCGCGCTGCGCGCCGCGGAGATGAGCTGCGACGCGCTGCTGAAGGGCACGCAGGTGGATGGCATCTACTCCGCCGACCCGCGCAAGAACCCGCAGGCCGAGCGCTACGAGACCCTGACCTACCTGGACGTCCTGGCCCGCGACCTCGCGGTGATGGACGCCGCCGCGATCAGCCTGGCGCGCGAGAACAAGCTGCCGATCGTCGTCTTCAACATCCACGAGCCGGGTGCCTTCACCGCCGTCATGAAGGGCGAGGGGCGATTCACCACGGTCGTCGAGAACTGAGGAATACCGTTTCATGGCCGCCGCCCCGGATTTCGCCCATCTCAAGCAGGATCTCGTCCGCCGCATGGACGGGGCCCTCGACACGCTGAAGAAGGAATTCTCCGGCCTGCGCACCGGCCGTGCCAGCCCGGCGCTGCTGGAGCCGATCCGGGTCGAGGCCTACGGCGCCAACCAGCCGCTGAGCCAGGTCGCCAACGTCTCGGTGGCCGGGCCCGGCCTGCTCTCGGTGCAGGTCTGGGACAAGTCGGTGGTCAAGGCCGTCGAGGTCGCCATCCGGGATTCCAGCCTGGGCCTGAACCCGCAGGCGGAGGGGCAGGTGATCCGCGTGCCTCTGCCGCCGCTGACCCAGGAGCGCCGCAACGAGCTGGCCAAGCAGGCCTCCCGCTATGCCGAGGCCGCCAAGGTGGCGGTGCGCGGCGTGCGCCGCGACGGCATGGAGACGGTGAAGGCCTGGGAGACCAAGTCCGAGATCTCCAAGGACGACGCCAAGCGCCATTCCGACGAGATCCAGAAACTGACCGATCAGGCGGTCAAGCGGGTGGACGAGGCGCTCGCGGAGAAGGAAAAGGATATCAAGGCGGTCTGATCGGGCGGCCTTGCACAGGATGAAGACCAGCGGATGAGTGCGGCGCCCGAACGTCGGCCCGAACCGGCGTCGGCCGCGATGCCGACCCATATCGGCATCATCATGGACGGCAACGGCCGTTGGGCCGCGGCACGGGGCCTGCCCCGCGCCATGGGCCACCGCGCCGGGGCCGAGGCCACCAAGCGCGCCATCGAGGCCACGGCCCAGGCCGGCATACCCTGGCTCACGCTCTTCGCCTTCTCCTCGGAGAACTGGCGGCGCCCGGCGCAGGAGGTGCTGGAGCTGACCGGCCTGCTGCGGCACTACCTGCGCCACGAGGTCGCGCAGCTCGTCCGCGACGGGGTGCGGCTGCGGGTGATCGGCGACCGGGCGCGCTTCGGCGCGGAAACCGGGGAGGCCATCCTGCGGGCGGAGCGCGACACCGCCGGCGGCACCCGGCTGAACCTGAACGTGGCGCTGTCCTATGGCAGCCGGGCGGAGATCCTGGCCGCCGCCCGCGCCGTGGCCCAGGCCGTGGCCGAGGGGCGGCTGGACCCGCAGGCGCTGGACGAGGAGCAGTTCTCCCGCCACCTCTCCACCGCCGGGATGCCGGACCCGGACCTGATCATCCGTACTTCCGGCGAGCACCGGCTGTCGAACTTCCTGCTCTGGCAGTCCGCCTATGCGGAGCTGTTCTTCACGGACGTGCTCTGGCCGGATTTCAACGCGGGTCATCTCCGGGCCGCCCTGGAGGAATTCGGGCGGCGGGAGCGCCGCTACGGCGCCATCGCGGGCTGATGGCGGAAGCGAAGTCCGAGGAGAAGCGATGGCGCGACCTGCGCAAGCGCTTCCTTTCCGCCCTGGTCCTGGGCCCCACGGCGCTGCTCTGCGTCTGGCTGGGGGCCGAACTCTACACCCTGCTGATCGCCATCTGCATCGCCATCCTGACCTGGGAATGGGTGCATCTCTGCGGCATGCGGACCCGGGTCTTCCCCGGCCTGGGCGTGCCGCTCGCCATCTTCCTCGCCGGCATCGTCGCGGTGATCGGGCATTCGGCCCTGTCCTGGGCGGTGCTGGTCGCGGGGTTCTTCCTGGCCTGGACAGGGGCGGAACGATCGCGCGGACGGCGGGGCGTGCCGCAGCAGCCGGCGCTGAGCCTGGCCCTCGGCGTGCTCTATATCGGTATCGCCGGCCTCTGCCTGATTGAGCTGCGCCACGACAACGAGGCCGGGCGGGACAACATCCTCTTCCTCCTTTCCGCGGTCTGGGCCAGCGATATCGGCGCCTACATGGCCGGGCGGGTCTTCGGGGGGCCGAGGCTCTGGCCGCAGGTCTCGCCGAACAAGACCTGGTCCGGGTCCATCGGGGGCCTCGTCTTCGCCATGCTGGTGGGCGCGCTGCTGACCCTGGTGCTGGCCCCGGGCTCCATGGCGCGGGCGGCGGCTGTGGCCGCGATCCTCGCCGTCGCCACCCAGGCCGGCGACCTGCTGGAAAGCGCGATCAAGCGGCATTTCAAGGTGAAGGACACCTCCAGCCTGATCCCCGGCCATGGCGGGCTGCTGGACCGGCTGGACGGCCTGCTGGCGGCGGCGCCGGTGGCGGCGCTGCTGGCGCTGGGGGTGGGCTACGGGGTGCCGCTGTGGCGCTGACGCCGGGCGGAAAAAGAAGAAGTGGGTGACGCAGGGGCGATGACGCGACGGATCACGGTTCTGGGCTCCACGGGCTCGGTGGGAAAGAGCACGGTGGCGCTGCTGGAGGCGGCCGCGCCGGGCGAGTTCGCGGTCGAGGCCCTGGTGGCCGGGCGCGACGCCCGGGCCCTGGCGGAGCAGGCGCTGCGCCTGCGCCCCGCCATCGCCGTCCTGGCCGACGAGAGCTGCCTGCCGGTGCTGCGCGAGGCCTTGGCGGGCAGCGGCATCGCCTGCGCCGCCGGGGAGGCTGCGGTGCTGGAGGCCGCGGCCCGCCCGGCGGACTGGACCATGGCGGCGGTGGTTGGCGCGGCGGGGCTGCGCCCGACGCTGGCGGCGCTGCGGCGCGGCGGCACCCTGGCGCTGGCCAACAAGGAGAGCCTGGTCTGCGCCGGGGCGATCGTGATGCGGGTGGCACGGGAGGCCGGGGCGCTGCTGCTGCCGGTGGATTCCGAGCACAACGCGATCTTCCAGGCACTCGACGCGCACCAGCCCTCGGCACCGGAGAAGATCATCCTGACTGCCTCGGGCGGCCCCTTCCGCCAAGCCAGCCTAGCCGAGATGGCGGTGGCGACGCCGGAGGCGGCCATCCGGCACCCGGTCTGGAGCATGGGCGCCAAGATCAGCATCGACAGCGCCACCTTGTTCAACAAGGGGCTGGAGGTGATCGAGGCGTCGCATCTCTTCCCCGTGCCGCATGAGCGGATCGAGGTGCTGGTGCATCCGCAATCCACCGTGCACGGGCTGGTGCAGTATGCCGACGGCTCGTTGATCGCCCAGCTGGGCACGCCGGACATGCGGACCCCGATCGCCCATGCGCTGTCCTGGCCAGGGCGGCGCCATGTGGATGTCGGGCGGCTGGATCTGGCGGCGCTGGGACGTCTCGAATTCTTTCCGCCCGATCCGGAACGTTTCCCGGCGCTGCGGCTGGTGCGGGAAGCCTTGTCCGCGGGCGGCGGCGCTCCCACCATCCTGAATGCCGCCAACGAGGTCGCGGTGGCACGTTTCCTCGGCCGGCGGCTGGGCTTCCTGGACATCGCCCGCGTGGTGGAGGCGGTGATGGAGCGGCTCGGCGCGCCGGCGATCCCCGATCTGGAGGCCGTGCTGGCGCTGGACGGGGAGGCGCGGCGGATGGCCGGGGAAGAGGCGGAGCGGATGGGGATGGCTGCCTAGGCGGGGCCAGCCCATATGAGGATTTCGGGGGCGAGACCCTGAGAGGACACTGAGTTGGACGCATTGCTGGGCTCTGGCCGGACGATCCTGGCCTTCGTGGTGGTGCTGGGCGTGCTGGTCTTCATCCATGAGGCCGGGCACTACTGGGCCGCGCGCTGGCGCGGGGTCTATGTCGAGCGCTTCTCCATCGGCTTCGGCCAGGCCCTGGCCCGCTGGACCGACCGGCGCGGCACGGAATGGCGCATCGGCTGGCTGCCCCTGGGCGGCTATGTGAAGCTGCACGGGCAGGAGCAGCCGGGCGACGTGGACCCGGCGGTGCGGGCGGCGTGGCGCCCGGGCGAGACCTTCCACGACAAGCCGGTGCTCGACCGGGCCATCGTGGTGGCGGCCGGGCCCATCGCCAATTTCCTGCTGGCGGCGGTGCTCTTCGCCGGGCTCTTCATGAGCGTCGGCCAGCCGGTGATGAACGCCAATGTCGGCACGGTGGTGGCCGGCAGCGCCGCCGAGCGGGCGGGGCTCCAGGCGGGGGACACGATCCTCTCGGTGGATGGCCAGCCGGTCAGCCGCTTCACGGACCTGCAGAGCCGGATCGAGCCGCATCCGGGCCAGCCCATCACCCTGTCGGTGCGGCGCGGGACGGAGGAGCTGACCGTCTCCGCCACCCCAGAATCGCGGCAGCGCGACGGGGCGGCGCCGGTCGGCGTGCTGGGCATCGCGGCCGGGGCGCCGAGCTTCGAGCGGATGAACCCGGTGCAGGCGCTCTGGGGGGGCGTGGCCAATACCTTCGAGGTTTCGCGGCAGACGCTGGTCGGGGTCTGGCAGATGATCACCCGCCAGCGCGGCACGGACGATCTGGGCGGCCCGCTGCGGATCGCGCAGATCTCCGGGCAGGCGGCGGCCCTGGGCCTGCCCAGCCTGATCACCTTCATCGCCGTGCTCTCGGTGAACCTGGGCCTGATCAACCTCTTCCCCATCCCGGTCCTGGATGGCGGGCACCTGGTCTTCTACGCGGCAGAGGCGATTCGCGGCCGGCCGCTGCCCCCGCGGGCCATGGAATACGGGCTGCGGGCCGGGCTGGCGGTGCTGGCGGCCCTGTTCATCTTCTCGACCTGGAACGACCTGAGCCATCTGGGCGTTGTCCGATGGATCACAGGGCTGGCTGGATAACCATACGCTTCGCCTTGGTTGTTGAGACGGGGTTGGCGTTCCCGGGGGGTTGCCGCTAGTTTGCGCCCGCCCCCGTCCGGCCCTCTAGGGGACCGGGCGGGAAATGCCGGCTCGGAACCTGGAACTTGAACGCCACACGCGCCCTGCTTCTCGCTGCTACCTGCCTCGTCCCCGTGCTCGTGACCCCCGCCAGCGCCCAGCCGCAGCGCGGCCGCGCCGGCACCCCGGCCGCCGCTCCCCGACAGGGCGTGGGGCAGGGCACCGTCAGTGGCATCGATGTCGTCGGAAACCAGCGTATCGAGGCGGATACCATCCGCTCCTACATGCTGCTCCAGCCGGGCGACCGCTTCGATTCGGAACAGCTGGACCGATCGCTCCGAACCCTCTTCGCGACCGGCCTGTTCCGGGACGTGCAGGTCGGACGCCAGGGGGACCGCGTCGTGGTGCGGGTGCAGGAGAACCCGATCGTCAACCGGGTGGCCTTCGAGGGCAATCGCAAGATCTCCGACGACCAGCTGCAGCCGCTGGTCTCCATCCGCCCGCGGGCGGTCTTCACGCCCCAGGCGGCCCAGTCCGACCGGGAGAAGATCCTGGAGCTCTATGCCCGCCGCGGCCGCTTCGCCGCCACGGTGGAGCCGAAGGTCATCGAGCTGCCGCAGAACCGCGTCGATGTCGTCTTCGAGATCAAGGAGAACGAGACCGCGCTGATCGGCCGGATCAACTTCGTCGGCAACGAGGCCTTCTCGGACAGCCGGCTGAAGGAGATCGTGGCCAGCCGCGAGGCCGCCTGGTACCGCCCCTTCAGCTCTTCGGACTCCTACGATCCGGACCGGCTGAACTTCGACCGCGAGCTGCTGCGCCGCTACTACCTCCGCCACGGCTATGCCGACGTGCAGGTGACGGCCGCGACGGCCGAGCTGGCACCGGACCGTTCCGGCTTCTTCGTCACCTATACGATCAACGAGGGCAAGCGCTACCGCGTCTCCAAGATCGAGGTGACCTCGCAGCTGCGCAACATCAAGCCGGAGCAGCTCCGCCCCGAGATCAATCTCTCCCGCGGCGACTGGTATGACGGAGAGGCGGTGGAGAACGCCGTCCAGGCGATCCAGGACCGCGCCAACGAGCTGGGCGCGCCCTTCGCCGAGGCCCAGCCGCGCATCCAGCGCGACCGCGAAAAGGGCACGGTCGAGATCACCTTCGACGTGCGCGAGGGCGAGCGGCTCTATGTCGACCGCATCGACATCACCGGCAACACCCGGACGCAGGACCGGGTCATCCGCCGCGAGTTCCGCGTCGCCGAGGGCGACCCCTTCAACGCCGCGCAGATCCGCCGCTCCCGCCAGCGCGTCCGCGACCTCGGCTACTTCAACGACGTGAACATCACCACCTCGCCCGGCTCGGCGCCGGACCGGGTGATCGTCAATGCCGGGGTCTCGGAAAAGGCCACCGGCGAGATCAGCCTCGGCGGCGGCTACTCGACGGATGCGGGCGCGCTCGCCGATATCGGCCTGCGCGAGCGCAACCTGCTCGGCACCGGCATCGATGCGCGCATCAACGGCACCATCGCGCAGCGCCGCTCCTCGATCGACGCCTCGGTCACCGACCCGTCCTTCCTGGACCGCAACCTCGCCGTCGGCGCCGACGTCTTCTACGTGACCCGCGACCTGCGCGACTATTCGGGCTACGAGGAGCGCCGCTACGGCTTCGCGCTGCGCGCCGGCTACGAGTTCAACGAGTTCCTGCGCCAGTCTTGGACCTACACCCTGTCGCAGCGAAACATCTTCGACATCAGCAACGACGTCACCAGCAAGTACATCCTGGAGCAGAAGGGCAAGACGCTGCTGTCGCAGCTGGGCCAGACCCTGACCTGGGACAAGCGCGACTCCCGTCTCGACCCGTCGCGCGGCTACGTGCTGCGCTTCGGCACGGATTTCGCCGGCATCGGCGGCGACGCGAAATACGTCCGCTGGCGCGGCGACGGTGCCGTTTACGTGCCCTTCGAGAAGCTGCTGGGCGATCCGAAATACGTCCTCGCGATCAGCGGCAGCGTCGGCTACCTGCAGACCTGGGGCGGCGGCAAGGACCTGATCGTTGACCGCTTCTTCCTGGGCGGCGAGAACCTGCGCGGCTTCGAGGTGGCGGGTGTCGGCCCGCGCGACCGCTCCATCGTGAGCGGCGTGCAGAACGACGAATCCCTGGGCGGCCGCTTCCTCTGGACCCAGTCCACCGAGTTCCGCTTCCCGCTGCCGATCCCGGACGAGCTGGGCATCACCGGCCGGACCTTCGTGGATGTCGGCGCCCTGAGCCAGTCCGACAAGGGCGATGGGGTGTTGAGCGACAGCTCCCCGCGCGTGGGCGCGGGCGCCGGCATCTCCTGGGCCAGTCCCTTCGGTCTGATCAACCTCGACTTCGCCGCGCCCGTGGTGAAGAAGTCCTACGACCAGACGCAGGTGTTCCGCTTCGGCTTCGGCACCCGTTTCTGAGAATCTCCGGAGTATCGATGATGAAGGCGCGCACCGCTCTCGCCGCCCTGGCCGTCCTGATTCCCGCCACCCAATGGGCCATGCCGGCCCAGGCGCAGGACTGGTTCGTGCCGCAGGGTCAGCAGCAGACCCGCCCCGCCCAGCCGGCACAGCAGCAGCGCCCGGCGCAGCAGCCCGCGCAGCGTCCGGCGGCGCAGCCGGCCGCCGGACGCCCGGCGCTCGCCCCCGGCCAGGCTCCGCCCGATGCGATCATCGGCGTGGTGGATGTGCCGGAGGTGCAGCGCAACTCCACCGCCTTCAACGGGGTGCGCGAGGAGATCGAGCGCCGCCGGCAGAAGCTGAACGAGGACCTGCAGAAGGAGCAGGCGGGCTGGCGCGACGCACAGCAGCAGTTGCAGCAGGAACGCGCCGCCCTGACGCCGGACCAGCAGCGCAACCCGCCGGAGGCGCTGCGCAACCGCGAGCGTGAGTTGCAGGAGAAGATCACCGAGAGCCAGCGCGTCTTCCGTGACCGTTCCCGCGCCATCGAGCAGGCGGCGCAGACGGCGCTGAACGAGATCGAGCGCGCCCTGGCCGGGGTGGTGCGGCAGGTTGCGGCGAACCATAAGGTCAACCTGGTCCTGCCGCGGCCGCTGGTGATCTATAACGATCCGCCCTTCGACCTGACGGACGAGATCAGCCAGCAGCTGAACAAGGCGCTGCGCAGCGTGACCCTGGCCAAGGAAGAGGCGGCGCCCGCGGCGCAGGCCGAGCCGCAGGCGGCCAAGCCGGCACAGCAACGCCGCTAAGCCATGGCGGACCCGCGCTTCCATATCCATGCCGGGACGCGGACGCTGGAGGAGGTTGCGCGCGCCGGCGGCGCCGAGATCCTGCGCGGCGACCCCGCTTTCTCCCTGACGGACGTGGCGCCGCTGGACCAGGCCGGGCCGGGCGAGATCGCCTTCGCCGAGGGGCGGCGCAACCGCGACGCCCTGCGGGCGACGCGGGCGGGGGCGGTGATCGTCGCCGCCGCGATGCAGGCGGATGTCCCGGAGCAGGCTGCCGTGCTGCTGGCACGCTCGCCACAACTGGCCTTCGCCAGGATCGCCGGGCTGTTCCATCCGCCGCCGGTGCCGCGCCCGGGCATCCACCCGACCGCCGTGGTGGGGGAGGGCGCGGAGATCGGCGAAAGGTCCGAGATCGGTCCCTATGCCGTGATCGGCGAGGGCGCGAAGCTGGGGCCCGGCTGCATCGTCGGGCCACATGCCGTGATCGGCCCGAACTGCGTCTTCGGTGCGGGCTGCCGCATCCATGCCCAGGCCAGCGCCTATTTCTGCCTGGCCGGGAACGGGGTGGTGCTGCACCAGGGCGCGCGGGTGGGAAACGAGGGCTTCGGCTTCGTCCCCGATCCATCCGGGAACTTCGTCACCGTTCCGCAATTGGGGCGCGTGGTGCTGGAAGATCACGTCGAGATCGGTGCGAATTCCTGTGTCGATCGCGGGGCGGCGGGCGATACGGTCCTCGGCGCGGGAACCCGGACCGACAACCTCGTGATGATCGGCCATAATGTCCGCACCGGGCGCGGCTGCATCATCGTGGGACAGGCGGGAATCTCCGGCTCCACGGTCCTGGGCGACTATGTGACCGTGGCCGCGCAGGCAGGCTTGACGGGACATCTCTCAATCGGAACAAAGGCGCGTATCGGCGCGCAGGCGGGCGTCATGAATGATGTGCCGGCAGGCATGGACGTTCTGGGCAGCCCGGCCATGCCGGCGCGGGACGCCATGCGCGGCTTCGCGGCGGTGCGCCGCCTGGCCGCCAAGAAGGTTTCAACGGACAGGACAGAATGAGCGGGCAGGAAGAGCCGCGGGCCGAGGGCGAGACCTTCGAGACTTTCGATATCGCGCAGATCATGGAGGCGATCCCGCATCGCTATCCCCTGCTCCTCGTGGACCGCATGGTGGAGGTGGTGCTGGGCGAGCGCGCCATCGGCATCAAGAACGTCACGGTCAACGAGAACTTCTTCCAGGGCCATTTCCCACGCCATCCGGTGATGCCGGGCGTGCTGATCATCGAAAGCATGGCGCAGACGGCGGCCGTGCTGGTGGTGCGGACGCTGGGGCCCTCCGCGAATGGCAAGCTGGTCTATTTCATGAGCGTCGAGGGCGCGAAGTTCCGCCGTCCCGTGGTCCCGGGCGACCAGCTCCGCATCCATGTGGTGAAGGAGCGGCAGCGCGGGAATGTGTGGAAGTTCAATGCGGAAGCCAAGGTCGATGGCACGGTCGTGGCCGAGGCCACCTATGCCGCGATGATTCTGGACAAGTGAGCGTGGCAGAGATCCATCCCAGCGCTATCGTCGCCGAGGGGGCCCGGCTGGGCGCCGGCGTCAAGATCGGCCCCTGGTGCAGCGTCAGCGCCCAGGCGGTGCTGGAGGAGGGCGTCGAGCTCGTCTCCCACGCCGTCGTGGACGGCGACACGCGGATCGGGCCGGGCACGAAGCTCATGCCCTTCGCCTCGGTCGGCCTGCCGCCGCAGGACCTGAAGTACAAGGGCGAGCCCACGCGCGTGGAGATCGGTGCCCGCTGCACTTTTCGCGAGCATTCGACGATCCATCGCGGCAGCGTCGGCGGCCATGGCCTCACCCGCATCGGCGACAACTGCCTGATCATGGCCTGCGCCCATGTCGGCCATGACTGCCAGCTGTCGGACAACGTGATCCTGGCCAACAACGTCATGCTCGGCGGCCATGTGGAGATCGGCGACACGGTCTTCGTCGGTGGCGGCGCGGCGGTGCACCAGTTCGTTCGCATCGGCCGGCAGGCGGTGATCGGCGGCATGAGCGGCGTCGAGGCGGACGTCATTCCCTATGGCGCCTGCCTGGGCGACCGGGCGCGGCTGACCGGCCTGAACCTGATCGGGCTGAAGCGCCGCGGCTTCTCGCGACCTCGCATCCATGCCTTGCGGGCGGCGGTGCGGAGCCTTTTCGCGGGCGACGGCGTCTTCTCCGAACGCCTGGCGCGGACCCGGGCGAGCTGGGGCGAGGACCCGGCGGTGGCCGAGATCCTGGCCTTCATGGACACGCACAGCCGCCGCGGCCTGATGCGCGCCCGCGTGCATGGGCTGCGCGAGGACGAGGCGTCGGGCGAGGCCGCGTGACCTCGCCGGCCGCGGCCTCCCATGCCCCCCCTCTGGGCATCTTCGCCGGGGAAGGGGAGTTGCCGCTCCGCGTCGCCGCTACCGCCCGGGCGGCGGGGCGGGAAGTGCGTCCCGTGCTGCTGGAGGGTTTCGCCGATCCCGCCGCCTGGGTCGGCTATCCGTCCCTGCGGCTGCGTTTCGGTGCCCTGGGCTCTTCGATCCCCTGGCTGCGGGGTGAGGGGGTACGCGAGCTGGTGCTTTGCGGCCATGTGCGCCGCCCCTCGCTGCTGTCGCTGCGACCGGATGCGGCGACGGCGCGCTACCTCGCCCGGATCGGCGCGCGCGCCTTTTCCGGCGATGACGGGCTGCTGAGCGCGCTGCGGAAGGTCCTGACGGAGGAGGGCTTCTCGCTGGTCGGGCCGGATTCGGTGCTGGACGGGTTGCAGGTGCCGCCGGGCCTGCTCGGCCATGTCGCTCCGGATGCGGGGCACCGGGAGGATGTCCGCCGCGGCGTTGCGGTGGTGCAGGCGTTGGGCCGGCTCGATGTGGGGCAGGGGGCCGTGGTGCAGCAGGGCCTCGTGCTGGGCGTCGAGGGGATCGAGGGCACGGATGCGCTGATCGCCCGCTGCGGCGCGCTGCGGCGGGAGGGCCGGGGCGGTGTGCTGGTGAAGCTGGTAAAGCCGCAGCAGGACCGCAGCCTGGACATGCCTTCGCTCGGGCCGGCCACGGTGCGGATGGCGATACAGGCCGGGCTGGCGGGAATCGCCTTCGAGGCGCGGGGAGCGCTGGTGATCCAGCGGGAGGAGATGGTCCGCCTCGCGGACGGGAACGGGATCTTCCTCCTGGCCATCAGGCCCGAGGATTACGCCGGCGGCTGAGCCCGGTGGCCCGTCTTTGCGCGGCGTCCGGGATATCCCGGGCCGTGCCGCGGAAAGCGGCCGCCGGCTGGCGTATCGGGACGATGGCCGGCCGGCGGCTCCGGATCAGCTCGCGCTGCTGCCCGCGCTGCGGGCGGCCTTGCGCTTGGCCTTCTTCAGCCCGGCCAGCGCCGATTCCTTCAGGGCCGGCGAAGGCTTGAATCGCACGGTGGCGCCGGCCTTCACGGCGACCTTCTCGCCGGTGCGCGGGTTCAGCGCGGTCCGCTTGGGCGTCTCGCGGACGCTGAAGGAACCGAACTCCGGCAGCGAGAAGCGGCCGGTCTCGATGATCTCCTTCTTGATCGCCTCGATGAGATCGGTCGCCAGCCGGTTGGCGGCAACGCCGGTCATCTCGCTGGACTCCACGATCACGCCAGTGAGGAACTTCTTGCTCATGCAACCCCTCCAGTAGTGCGGCTTCCATAACGCAGCCGTTTCACGCTGTCTCGGTCAGATGCGAGTAAACATCAAGGGAATCGCATCTTCCACCGCTTCCCCGCGCCCCCGCGGCGAGGGGATGATGGGCGGGATGCCTTTTGTGCACTGCGAAAGCGGCGATCGGAGGTCAGTCGCGCAACCCATCGCGAATCAGCTCCGTGTTGACGGCGACGGCCGCCGTGGCGCCCTGCGCGGCGGCGACGACCGCAAGCTGATAGCCCCCGGCGATATCGCCCGCGAGATAGAGGCCGGGCACTGTGCTCGCCTCGTGCCGTCCGGTGCGGGCTGTGTCGTGTTCCGTCATCTCGCAACCCAGCGCCTCGGCGAGATCGCAGCGTTGGCGCCACGGCGTGGCAAGGAAAAGCCCTTCGCGCGGCAGCCGGTCGCCCTGCGCGAAGAGGATGGCCGAAAGGTTTCCTGCCTCAGATTCGAGCCGTGCGATGCGGTCCGTCCTGATCGCGATGCCCTGGCCTTCCAGGCGCTTCCCCCAGCGGTCCGGGTATTCCGGCGGCCCATCGGTGCAGAGCACGAGATCCGGCGTCCAGTGCCGGATCTCCAGGGCGAAGCGCACCGCGTCCTCGCTGTTGCCATGGACGGCCAGCGGGCGTCCGCGGTGCTCCCAGCCGTCGCAGATGGGGCAGCGCCAGGCGCTTCGCCCCCAGACGGCGTCCAGGCCCTCCAGCGGCGGCAACTGGTCCACCACCCCGGTGGCGAGGATCAGCTTCGGCGCGACGACCACCCGGCCATCGGAGAGCTCCAGGCGGAAGGCACCGTCGTCCTGCCGCACGGCTTTCGTTGCCGTCACCTGTTGCACGGAAACGCTGGGATAGCGGGCGATCTCCTGCTGCGCGATTCGCAGCATCTCGGACGGTGGCGTGCCGTCGCGCCCGAGATAGCCGCGCATGGCCTTGGCGGCGGCATTGCGGTGCTGCCCCGAATCGCAGACCAGCGTACGGCGGTCGCAGCGCCCCAGGATCAGGGCGGCGCTCAGGCCCGCAGGCCCGGCGCCGACCACCACGACCTCCCATCCGGCTTCCGTCTCCACGCGCCTTGGATCTGCCATGGTGCCCTAGCGCGGCTGGATCTGCGGATTGCCGCCGGGCGAGCCGGGCGGCGGGATGACCGGCGTGGTATTGGGCCGGGGATCGGGAACGGTGGTGTGGATTCCCGGGTCCACCCGGCCGGTCGCGGGCGGCTGGATCACCCCGCTGCGCGGCATGGGGTTGGAGCGCTCCGGCGCGGCATTCCGACCCGGCGCGGAAGGTTCCGGCATGGGGGCGTAGGGGCTGCCGGGCGTCGTGGGCGAGGGAGCCTGCGCCAGGGCAGGTCCGGACAGGAGGGCGAGAAGCCCGGCGAGCCGGGGCAGGCTGCGCCATGCGGGTATCGGCTTGCTTGGCGGTTGCGGCATCGTGTGGCCTCCCTCGGACATGGGGCTTGGAGCGGCTGTCCGCCCTCTGGAACGCCCGGCACGACGGGGAGGTTTGCCCGCCACGCGAATCGCCGCGCGGCGCCCGCTTCAGGAACGGTTGGCGAAGCGCCCCGCCATGGCCCGCTCCACGGGATGGGCGCGCTGCTCCCGCTCCGGCGTGCAGGGACGGAAGCCCTCGTAGCCCTGCCAGACCCGGCAGAGTCCGGCGGCCCGCCAGCCGGAAGCGAGGTCCGGCTTGCCGAAGGTTCCGCAGCCCGCGCAACTCAGGATCAGCGCCACCACCAGCGGCTCGAAGGCGGAGCCGGTCCGGCAGAGGGGCAGGGACCAGGTGCCCTTCATCGGCCAGGCGAGGCGCAGCCCGCCGGGCGTGAGCAGGTCCGCCACCAGATGCGAGAGATAGCCCACCAGCAGAGGCGCCATCACCCAGCGCGGCAGGTCGGTCTGCAGCAGCAGCACGAAGCAGGCCGCGACGGCCAGGGCGGAATGGGTGATGCCGCGATGGCCGAAGATCCAGCCGATGACATTGGAGACCGGCCGCGTGCGCTTGCCGACCCAGGATTTCGGATGGTCGATATCCGGCAACAAGGCGCCGAGCACGGCAAGCCCCAGGGAGGCGGCATCCACGGCGGGAAGGCCGAATTTCGGTGCCGCCACCAGCCAGGCCGCGGCGCCGAGCGCGATATGCGACCCCGCCATCATGCCGGTGGCTGCGTCCTTGTTGAACCTGCTTGAGATTAGGTCTCAAAGAATCGGCCTACAAGGCTGAATCCCGACGTTTTTCTCGGAAACCATGCGATTCCTGTGCGAAACGCGCCCGATTCCGGTCCTGCGCGTGTTCCGCACTGTCCTTGCCCGTCCCGCTGGCGCAAACTGGGCGCATGGACAACCTGACAGCTCTCGCCCTGGCCGAGTCGGCCGCAAGGGTGAGCCGGGATCTGCTGCGCGCCGGCGGCGGCGTGGCGGAATCCGCCATCGGCCGGGACATCAAACTTCAGCAGGACAAGGCCTCCGAGGCCCTGATCATCGCCGCGCTGCGCGAGGCCGCGCCCTTTCCGGTGCTCAGCGAGGAGGCCGGCTGGATCGGCGGCCAGCCGGCGCCGGGCGAGGCCTGGTGGGCGGTGGACCCGCTGGACGGGTCGTGGAACTTCTTCCGGGGCGTGCCGCTCTGCTGCGTCTCCGTGGCGCTGTGCCGCGACGACAAGGCGGTGCTGGGCGCGATCTACGACTTCAACCGGGACGAGCTCTTCTCCGGCGGACCGGGGCTGGGCTTCCGCCAGGACGGCATGCCGGTCGAGCCGCCGGCCCGGCCACGCGCGGTGCTGTCCACCGGCCTGCCCGCCAAGGCGGACCATTCGCCCGAGGGCCTGGCGCGGGTGATCGGCCGCTTCGAGGGCTGGACCAAGATCCGCATGATCGGCAGCGCCGCGCTCTCCCTGGCCTGGGTCGCCTGCGGGCGCTTCGACGGCTACGAGGAGGAAGGCATCAACTGGTACGACGTCGCCGCCGGCTGCGCGCTGGTGGAGGCCGCGGGCGGCGAGATCGCCGTCACCGGCGAGGTCGGCGGGCCGATGCATGTGCGCGCCGTGACGGGGAGGGCACCCTCGTGAGCGGGTTGGCGGAGCGCCGCGCGCTGGCGGCGAAGCTGATCGCGGCGGTGCGGGACCGCGCCGTCCTGGCGCCGCAGCCGGCCGAGATCCCGGCCAGCCTGGCGGAGGCCGAGGCGGTGCAGGACGCGGTGGTGGCGGGAACGATCCGGAAGATCGGGGCCTGGAAGCTGGGCGCCACGGTGAAGTCGGTGCGCGAGGGCTTCGGGCTGGAACGCGGCTTCTTCGGCGTGCTGCCGGCGGAGCGTGTGCTGCCTTCCGGCGCCGAGCCGCCCGCGTCGGACCTGCCGCAGGCCGGGGTGGAGAGCGAGATCGCCTTCCGCTTCGGCCGCGACCTTGATCCGCGCGGCGCGCCCTGGTCGGCGGAGGAGGTGCGGGCGGCGATCACGGGCGTGCATCCCGCGATCGAGGTGCCGCAGACCCGCTTCGCCGCGCTGGGGCAGTTCGGCGCCTTCGGCCTGATCGCCGACAACGGCGCCTCGGGCCTCGGCATCGTCGGGGAGGGCGTCGCGGACTGGACGCCGGAGGAGCTGCTGGATCTGCGGGTGTCGGTGAGCTTCGACGGAGCCGAGGCGGCGTCGGGCACTGGTGCGCTGGTGGAAGGCGGGCCCTTCGGCGCCACCGTGGCCTTCGTGGCCCTGGCCAATGCGCGCGGCTACACGATCCAGACGGGGCAGTACGTGCTGACCGGTTCCTGCACCGGCTGCCTGCAGCCGCCGCGGCCCGGACTGGTGCGCGCCTCCTTCGGCCGTTTCGGCGCGGTGGAGATGCGGGTTCCGGCCTGAGCCGGAAAGGACGAAGCGCCGGGAGGTCTCCCTCCCGGCGCTTCCTGTCGGGTGATGCATCGCGCCGTCAGGCGGCGGCGGCATCCAGCGCCGCGGCGGGACGGTGGACCGTGTCCCAGAGCGCCTCGGCGATGTCGAAATCCTCCTGCGTCTTGATCACGTGCCCGGCCATCCGGCCCACCGGCCAGGTGCCGATGCGGCCGGAATAGGTGGCGCAGCGTCCGGCGGCGAAGGCCTCCAGATAGGTCTCGCGCCGCCAGCCGGTGATCGACCAGGTGATCCGCTCGACCGGCAGCAGGTCCTGGCTGTTGGTCTTCTCGGCGAAGGTGAAGTTCACCGGCGCGCCGCGATGCATGCATTCCAGGTTCTCGTGGATGACGCTCATCAGCGCGTCCTCCTGCCCCTCGCGCAGCCGGTTGACGAAGGAGCGGACCTCCTCCGCCGTCAGCAGCGGCGCGATGGAATGCACCTGCACCACCGCGTCGCAGGTGCGCTTCTCCAGGAACTCCGCGACGAACTGCTCGGAGGTCGCGGTGTTGGAGCCGAGATGCTCCGGGCGCTGGTGGAAGCGGGCGCCTTCGGCCAGCGCCACCGGCCCGAAGGCCGGATGCTCCGAATTCACCCAGATCTCGTCGAAGACCCCGGCCTCCTGGCACTTGCGGATCGCATGCGCGATCAGCGGCGCGCCGCGGATCTCCTTGAGGTTCTTCTGCTTCAGGCGCTGGCTGCCCATGCGGGCAGGGATCATGGCCAGGATGCGCATGGCGTCAGACCACGCTGTACTCGGCCTCGCCGACCAGCATGTCGACGACGGTGGTCAGCCAGATGTTGTGCACGCCCTCGACCACGTTGTAGGCGCCCGAGGGGATGTGGAAGTTGATGTCGCCTTGCGCCTTCAGCGGGTTCTCCGGCGACTTGCCGGTGAAGGTGACGACGCTGACGTCGTTCCTGCGGGCCCATTCGGCGGCCTTCACGGCATTCGGCGAGGTGCCGCTGACGGAGATCAGCACCACCGCGTCGCCCGGATCGGCATAGCGCTCCATGGCGCGCCAGATCCAGTTCTCATAGCCGTAGTCGTTGGCGAAGCAGGTGATCAGGTTGGGCTCGTTGAAGTCCACCGCGCGGACCCGGCCCTGCTTGGTGAAGTCCACCGCGCCGTGCGAGGAGATCGAGGCCGAGGCGCCGTTGCCGGCGAAGAGCAGCTTGTTCTTGCTGGCGCGGATCTTGAGGCAGAGATCGCGGAAGGCGATCAGCGCCGGGTAGTGCTTCTCGTCGAAGGCCTCCGACGTGTAGCGCTGGAAGTAGTTCTCGAGCCAGCCGTGCCAGTCATTGGTCACGACGGCGTCCTTGACGTTGGTGTCCATCACTCTCTTCCCCTCAGTCCGCATGTCCCAGGAGCATCTCGCGCAGATCGGCGGATTCGTGCCGTTCATGGGCGTAGATGCGGTCGATCAGGTCGAGCACCTGCAGCGCCTGCGCCGAGGAGCCGTAGGTGACGGCCGAGCCGGTGCGAACCGACTCGAAGAAGGCGTCCACCTCGCGCTGCCAGGAGGCATCCACCTCGAAGTGGATCTTCTCCTCGCTGTCGAAGCTCGCGGCCGGCGCCCTGGCGCGGTTGCGCGCGATGGTCAGGACTTCCTCGCCATAGGTGCCGGAGGAGGTCTTGAGCCCGTTCAGCGTGAGGTAGCCGCGCTCCAGGAAGACCTCGAGCGAGAAGAGGTGGCGCCACTGCGTCATGGTCGAGTGGAAGGAGACGGCGCAGCCTGTGGCGCTGTCGCGCATCAGGGCGAAGACGTTGTCCTCGATGCCCGGCGTCTTCCAGTAGAGGTTGGAGACCATGGCCTGCACCTCGTCGAACGGACGCCCGTTCAGGTGCAGCAACAGGTCGAGCATGTGGATGCCCTGGTCGAGCAGGATGCCGCCGCCGGCGAGGCTCCGGTCGGCGCGCCAGCCCTTCAGGTAGTCGCCGTCCACGCTCTTGCCGTAGCGGCCGCGCATCCAGAGGATCCGGCCGAACTCGCCTTCCTCGACCATCTCCTTCATGCGCAGGATCGCGCCGTGGTGGCGATGGTTGAAGCCGTACATCAGGACCCGGCCGCATTCCTGCTCGACACCGATGATCTCGCGCATCTCGGTGCCGTTGAAGCAGGGCGGCTTCTCGCAGAACACGTGCTTTCCGGCCCGCAGGGCGGCGATGGTCAGGGGGCGGTTCAGCCAGTTCGGCGTGCAGACGAAGACCGCGTCGAGGCTGGGATCGGCGATGATCTCCTCGGCCGAGGCGGCATAGGGATACGGGCAGTCGGGTAGCCGTACCGTGTCGAAGACGGTGGCGATCTCCGCGTGCCGCCCGGCCTCGATGGCGTCGGCCCGGATCTGCCCCATCTTCCCGTAGCCGATGATCCCCACTTTCATGCGGTGAGTCCCTTTTTGGTGGCTGCCCGGGTTGACGACCCAGGGGGCGACAACCATGGGTGGGTAAACTAAGGGTTATTTTGCACCGCAAGATTGCATGACACAACCATTTAGTGTGTAAAACCTTTAGAAAGCTTCTCATTAGTTGAGACAATGGAAGCGTTCGCGTCCGTCTATTTACTTAAACGTGATTAACCCTTGCTATGGTTGTGGGCATGCTGAAAGGTGCAACTTCAATGTTCCGCGAGCGCCGACAACCGGACATGACCGCTTACGAATCCGAGGGTGAGGGCTGCCCTGATACAGCCATGCCAGGGCAGGTCATCGAGGCCAGCCTCGACGAGGCCGGCTTCTTCACGTTGCGGATGAACGCGACGGGCACGAAGATCGAGAGCGTCCTGCTCGATACCGGCCAGGGGCCGCCGGAGGTGGTGCACCCGCTGGACGGGGGCCGCTTCGAGGCCAGGCTGCATCTGGCGGAGCGCGATGCCGCGCCGGTCCTGACGGTCACCACGAAGGATGGGCGTCACGATCTTGCCCTGCGGCCGCATGGCTGCCTTGGTCCGCTGGCCGCGAACCGCCCGTCGCCAGCCCTGGTTTCGCGCCGGGCCGATGCCGTGGCCGCCCTGCGCGAAGGGCCGGGCGCCGTGGTGCTGTTCCTCGCCACGGACACCGAGGGCGAGGGCTGGGACCGGCTCTGTGCCCTGGGCGGAGGGTTGCGCGCGGAGGGGCATTCCCCCTGGCTCCTGCTGGTGTCCGATGCCGCGGGCTTCTCCGGCGCCACGGCCCGGATGCTGGCCCATTTCGACTTGGCGATGCTGGCGGTGCCGGCGCGTGGCCTGCCGGCCTCCGAGTGGGAGCCGTTCCCCGGCGACCCGGCGCTGGAACAAGTGATGCTGCGGATTGCCAAGCCCGCCGAAGGTGTGCGCCTGCCCGCGCTGCTGCTGGCCGAAACCCCGCAACTGCTGCAACGCTTCGGCAAGCCCGCGCTGGCCTTCCCGCGTGCCTGCCTGCTGCCCGCCGAGGCGGTGACGGCGCCACGCTTGGTCTATATCCCGCAGCACCGGCAGAAGCTGGTGGGGCAGATGCGCGACAGGCTGCGCGGCATCCGCGTCATCCTGTCCTCCGAACCGCTGCGCGCCAGCCTGTCCCGTCTCTGTCCGGAGGTGCCGACCCTGGTGCTGCGGGACGGGGCGCCGACCACGGGGCTGGCACGCGGGCTGGGCCTGCCCATGGCGAGCCCCTCGGCCGAGGCCCTGGACCGCGCCCTGCGTCAGCTGGTGCTGGAGGCACGCCTCGCCGATCCGGAGGGCGAGGGGCGGACCGGCCTGCTGGTGGACGGCACGGAGGGCGACACCCTGACCGGGGAACTATCGAGACTGGCCCAGGGCCGGCTCTATGCCCTGGGTGGCGGCACAGCATCCGGCGTGAAGCCCCTGGCCCGCGCCATGCGCGACGGTGTGGAGCGCCTTCTGGTGCCGGCCGTCGGCGCGGAGGGGGAAGCGCTCGGCGCCATTGTCGAGGAATGGGGCCTGGAAGCCGTTCCGCTGCTGCCGGGTCCCTCGACCGCCGACCGGCGCGCCCTGGCGGCGCTGCGCGGCATCCGGGCGGGCGGGATCGCGCTGCTGGCCGACGCCGCCGTCTACCGCCCCTCGCCCAGCGAGGAGGACCTGGTGCTCCTCGCCGGCGGCGAGGCGGGGCTGGAGGCGGATGTGGTGGAACTCGGCTGGGCCGGCGATCCGCGCCGGGGACGCCTCGCCAGCCTGTTCGATGCGCGGGCGCCCGCCTTCTGGGGCCGGCCGCCGGCAAGGGGCATGGGGGCGACGATCGGCTACGGGGCGGAACTGGCCGCTCCCCTGTTCGCCGGAACGCCGGCCGCGCCCTCCCGGCTGCTGCCGCTGCTGGCCTTCGTGTTGCATGCCGGCTGCGTCTCGCTGCGCCTGGCCATCCCGCCGGCCGAGGAGGCCGCCCTGGCCCCCGCGCTCCGTCGGCTGGAGGCGGATGGCATCCGGGTCTTCGCACGCGATCGGAGGAGGGCCGCCTGATGCGGGTCGCGATCTTTGTCACCAACGCGCCCGGCAACTACGGCGGCGGCCGGCTCGCGGCCTATGTGCTGGCGCAGTGCCTCGCCCGCGCCGGGGCCGACGTGGCCTTCGTCACCAACCACGTCCCCGTCTTTCACGAGGACCTGCACGCCTTCGGGCGGCCGGGCCGGATCGGCATCCATGTCACCAAGGACTTCCTGACGGCGCTGCCGGAAGGGCGCTTCGACGTGGTGGTGCTGATCCCGACGCAGTCGCTGGACCGCATGGTCTATGTCGGCGCGCGCGGCTTCGCGCAGCGGCGCGGGGCGCGGATGTGCATCTTCAACTTCGAGACGCCGAACTGGTTCAACGCCGCCGTGCCGGTGCCGCGCGACGAGGTGCTGTGGCGCGAATGGAAGCTGGCCACCGAGGATGTCGCCGAGAACGGCGTGCTGATCCTCAGCAATTCCCGCGAATCCGAGAAGTACGCGCGCCTCTGGTACGATGACGAGCGGCTGGAATTCGGCCACTGGCACCAGCCGATCAACCTCGACGCGGCGGCGCGGGCGGCGGTGCAGTACCGCGAGAAGCGCATCCTGAGCTTCGTGCGGCCGCGCGACCCGCACAAGGGCGCGGGCGACCTGATCGACGTGCTCTGCGAGGAGATGCGCGGCTGGACGCTGTCGCTGATCGTCGGCAGCCCGAAGCTGGACGAGGCCTATCGCGACGCGCTGGTGCCGGTGGCGCGCCGCTATGGCGTCGAGGTCGAGGTGCATCCGCTGGCCAGCGACACGCAGAAATTCGTCGAGCTGCGCCGCGCCCGGATGCTGCTCTACCCCTCCTGGTTCGAGGGCTATGGCCTGCCGCCGATCGAGGCGCTGACCGTGGGCACGCCTTGCGTCTGCTACGACCTGGACGTGGTGAAGGAGGTCTGCGGCGACGCGCTGATCACCGCGCCGGTCGGCGACGTGGCGAAGCTGCGCGAGGGCGTGCTGCGGGTGATGAAATCCTCGCCCGAGGACTGGGCGTACCTGCCGCAGGTGGTGGAGGCGGTCTCCTCCGTCGAGCGCTGCGGCCAAGCGGCGCTGGCGGAGCTGGAGCGCTTCCTGGCCAGGCCGCTGCCGCCGAAGCCGCAGCTTTCCACCCCCGCGAAGCTGCCGAAGCGGCCGGAGCCCAAGCGCCTCAACCTGGGCGTGGCGGTGATGCATCCGGGCTGGCTGCTGGAGATCAAGGGCTGGGCCGCCGCGCCGCCCGATGCGCGCGTGGTGCTGCGCGCGGATGGCGAGCTGCTCGGCGAGGCGGTGCGCGGCATGGTGCGCAAGGACGTGCTCAAGGAGAATCCCTGGATCGGCACGGAGGAGTGCGGCTTCGGGCTGGTCCGCCCGCATGTCGCCATGGGCCATGCGGTGCAGGTCAGCGCCGTGGTGCTTTCCGCCTCGGGCGAGGTGCTGGACCATGCCACGCGGGTCTATGACCTGGTGGAGCTGGCCAAGGCACGGCCGGCCAAGCCGCCGAGCTGGTGGCGCAGCGGCGGCATGAAGTTCCTGCGCGAAGCCGGCAGCAGCCTGGTGCATGGCTGGGCCGCCGGGGCGCCGGTTCCCTTCCTGCTGGAAGGCTTCGCCGGGCCGCGCCGGGTCTGGATGCAGGGCGGCCGGGCGCGGCCCGATGTGATGGGCAAGCTGGAAGGCTTCCCGCAGCAGACGCCGGGCTTCAGCGCCCATCTCGGCCCCGAGGAAAGCTGGATGCTGGAGGCGGCGGGCGCCTTCACCCTGGTCGGCTACAGCCGCGCCGGCGTCGCGGTGCAGGCCCTGCCGGCGAAGTGGGAGAAGGCCGCGCCGGGGGCGGTGGAGCCGCATCTCGCGCAGGGCGAGGACCCGACCAGCCTGCCGGTCCTGGCCGAGCTCAAGCGCGTCGCCCTCGACGAATACGGCGTGCTGGAGGTGGAGGGCCATGTCCTGTCCCGCCCTCGCATGGAGGCGATCCGCGTGCTGCTCGACGGCGAGCTGCTGGGCGAGACCCTGCCGGACCGGTTGCAGACCGGCCTGCACAACAAGAACCGTGCCTATGGCGATGCCTATTCCGGCTTCGCCCTGAACGGCCGGGCGCCGAACCTGCCGGGGGAGGAGGTTCGGGTGGAGTTCATCCGGGGCGGGGAGGTGGCGCATGCGATCGCCACCGCGCCGACGCGGATGCGCCGGGGCAAGGGCGCGCGCTACGGCGCCGATCTCGCCTGGCTGCCGCCCGGCCTGCTGGAGGATGCCGGTTCCGGCGTGACCCTGGTGGTGATCGAGAAGGGGACGACCCTCGACCACCTGCGCGGCGCGGCGGAGCGGGCGCTGCTGGCCGAACTGCGCCGGCGCGGGCCGCTGCTGCTGCTGCTGCACGGCAACCCGCACGGCTTCACCCCGGACCTGTCGCGCTGGCAGGAGCTCTGCGACGGGCTGCTGCTGGTGAACGACCTGCATCCGGGCGAAGACGCCCTGGCGCACAGCCTGGCTCTGCTCGCGGCCGAGCCGGGTCTGGGGCGGGTGATCATGCGCGGCGCCAAGCGGCGCAGCGCCATTCCCGACGGGCTGCGCACCACCACCCTGCTGCCCGGCGCGGAGCTGGGCGCTTTCCGGGCCGGGCGGCTGGGCTTCGGCATGCAGCCCGGGCCCGGGGTGATCGGCCTGGACGGGCCGGGGCTGCTGCGCGCCCTGGCCCTGCCCGGCATGGCGCCGCCGGAGGGGCTGGGAGAGGGACCCTGGCTGCTGCTCGATGCCACCCTGGCCGAAGCGGCGGTGCTGCGCGACGCCCTGTCGCGCCTTGCCACGCCGCTGCGCAAGGCGGGCCTGTCGCTGCTCTGCGTGGTGGATGCGCCGCCGCTGGAGCCCACCGAGAGCCTGCGTGCCCGGCTCGGCCTGCCGCGCGACCTGCCGGTCGCCTGGGCGGCCTCCGCGCTGCTGGCGCCCGCCACGGTCCGCGCCGTGGTGGACCTCGCCCCGGCAGTGGGCGTCGCGCCCTTCTGCGGCGCCATGGCGGCGCGGGGCGTCCCCGTGCTGGCCCTGGCCGGCGCTTCCGCGACGGGCAGCCACTGGCCGCTGGTGACGCCGAAGGAGCTGGCTTCCGGCATGCTGCCGGTCCCGGTCCTGCCGGGCGATCCCTATGCGGCGCTGGAGGCCATCGAGCCTGCGCGGGCGGTCCGGGACGAGGCCGAATCCCTGCCCCTTTCCACTGCGGAGGCCGCATGAACGCCCTGCTTCCCGTCGCGCTGGCCCATGCGGCGGAGGCGCGCCGCGTCCTGCTGCGGGAGAACCTGACCCTGTCCGGTTTCTGGGAGGTGGAGTTCCTCCAGGGCCTGCCGTCGCGCCGGATCGGCCCCGCCCCGGCGGCCATGCTGACCCTGCCGCCGGTGGAGGAGCCGGTCGGTCGCCTCCGCCTGCTCCTCGCGCCCGCCGACCTGTCGCCCTTCGGCACCCTGACCGTGGCGCTAGAAGGCAAGCCGCTGGCGCTGCGGCCCGTGCCGGTTCCGGCCGAGTTCGCCGGGCTGGACGACGTGGTGGCGCTGGAGGCCCCGGTGGAGGGAGCGGGGGCCGGGCGGCTGGAGCTGCGCCTGACCCGCAGCCTGCCGCATCCGGACGGCACCCGCCTCGCCGGGCCGCTGCTGCTGGTCGTGGACCGGCCGCTGGCCCCCAGGCCCGCCGTCGTCAGCAAACCGGCGGAGAAGGCGAAGCCAACCGCTCCCGAGGCGGAGGCAAAGCCCAAGCCGGCGGAGAAGCCTGCCGGCGCCGTGAAGACGGCCGAGGCCACCGAGCCGAAGCCCGCCGCCCCCAAGGCCGGGACCAAGCCCGCGGCGGCGGAAAAGCCCGGAAAACCCGCCGTGGCCGCCAAGGTGGCCGCACCCGCCGAGGCGGCGCCCGCCACGCCCGAGGCCACGAAGCAGCCCGCCGAGGCCAGACCCGCGGACAAGGAAAAGGCGAAGGTGGCGGCATGACGTTCGTCCATGTGAACGCGGCGGATGCCGACCTGGCCGAGGAATGGCTGCGCGCGACGCCGAACCGCCTTTTCGGCGGCGGCGCGCCGGTCATCCTGTCGGATGAGGAGGACGCGCCGATCGCCGCCGGCATCGCGCGGCGCCACGGGCTGGCGCACCACGCCATCCCCGACGCGCCGGACCGGCCGGAGGCGCTGCGGCTGCGCCCGCTGCTGGGGCCGGTGGGCGCGCGGGAGGCGGTGATCCTCAGCGAGCCCGCACGCATGTCCATGGTCTTCCTCAGCGGCGAGGAGCAGCCCGCCTGGAACGACCGCTATCCGGCGGTGCGGGTGATGCACGCGCTCGGCGCCCGGCGCTTCCACTTCCTGGGCCGGACACGGGAGCTGCGGATCGAGGTGCCGCTGCTGCTGGACACCTTCCGCAACCGCCATGCCGGCAAGCGCGCCTTCGTGGTCGGCAACGGGCCCAGCCTGCGGCAGATCGACATGGGGCGGCTGAAGGGGGAGATCGCCCTCGGCTCCAACCGCTCCTTCATGGGCTATGCCGACTGGGGACTGGCCTTCCCCTACTGGGCCATCTCGGACCGGCTCCAGATCGAGATGTACCGCGAGGAGTACGAGGCGGGGATGGATGCGGACTCCATCAAGTTCATCCCCTTCGAGTATCTCGGCTTCCTGCGCATGCCGAACCAGGTGCCGGTGCCGATGCCGGGCGAGATCCTGGCCGGCGAGCAGATCCTGGGCTTCCCGCAGTTCGGGGAAACGCCGGCGATGCTGTTCAACAGCTTCACCGTGACGATCGTGCTGATCCAGCTTGCCGTCATGATGGGCTGCAACCCGGTCGTGCTGGTGGGGGTGGACCATTCCTACCCCATCGCCAAGGTGCGCCGGCGCGGGCAGGACGAGCAGGACCCGAATCCGACGGCGCATATCCCGCCGGAGGAGCTGGTGAAGCGCACGCGGCTCGGCTTCGACTTCTGGGAAGGTAACACCGCCCAGGGGCCGACGCACTTCACCAACAACTACACCAGCAACCGCATCTTCGTGCCGCCGCGTACCGCCTGGTCGGAGGTCTGCTACAGCTATTGCAGCCTCTGGGGCGCGGCGAACGGGGTGGAGGTGCTGAACGCCACGCCGGGCACGCATCTCGACGCCTTCCCGAAGGTCGGCTTCGAGAGCCTGTTCTGAGCCTGGCCCGGCCACCCGGGCCGGAGGGGGGAGGAGCCGGGAACATAAATATGATGCCGGAACGGAATCCCGGCCTGCTTTCGGTCACCGCATCAGCGGCCGGGATGCCCTAGCTTCCGGGCAGGCCCGGTGCCGCCACGTGGCGGCACCGGGACCACATTCCGGGAGATCCGATCATGGCCCCTGCGTTCCTCCGCCTCCTGCTGCCGCTGCTGTGCCTCGTCCTTTCCGCCCTGCCATCCCCAAAGGCGAAGGCCGCCAGTTTCGACTGTGCCAAGGCAGGCTCTGCCGTGGAACGGATGATCTGCCGCGACAGCGGGCTCTCAAGCCTCGACGAGGAGATGGCGGCCGCCTTCCGCGCCGCCGGCGGGGGCGGCGTGCCGGAATTGCGGGCCGGACAACGCGAATGGCTGGCCGAGCGCAACCGCTGCCGCACGGAGTCCTGTCTCAGGACCGCCTATGAGCAACGGGTCGCGACGCTGTCCGCGATCCCGGAGGCAAGGGAGGCAAGCCCGGCGCCCGCCGCGCCCGCCGCGCCCGCCGGTGTCGCGGGTGACGGGAAGTACTGCAATTTCGGCCCTGGAGAGAGCTCCGACATGCTTCTCGTCCGGCGCGCTGCGGGAGGCGGCCTGAACTTCGTCCTGTCCTCCTGGACCAGTCGGGGCAGCAACTTCTCCGTGGAGGGTCTCGCCAGGCCGGCCGCCTCTCCGGGGGCCTTGAGCCCGGATGCCAGCTGGCGTTTCGAATCGGGCATGCGGTCCCGCGACCCGGTGGAACATTGCGCGGTGACGATCCGGCGGACGGCCGAGGGGGCCTATGCTGTCGCCACGGAGGAGGGCGCACGCTGCGAAAGCATGGCGGGCCAGGGTGCCGTGCTCTATGGAACGCTGGTGTTTCCGCCGAACTCGCGGCAAGGCAACGCGCCGGCCACCATGGGGCCGGAAACCAGTATGCGAATCGGCTGTGACCGCCCGGCCCGGCGCGTTCCGTCCCGGCGCTAGGCGCCGCCGGGCGCCCGCCGCTGTGGCGAAAGCTGCGGGCCGGGGTCGCCAGGGCCATCGCGGCAGGAGCCAAGGGGCCCGAAATGTTCTAGAAGATGGTGCGCCGCACCGAGGGTCCCCCGCATGTCCACCACCCGCAAGACCATGCTGCTGACGGGCGCCAGCCGCGGCATCGGCCATGCCACGGTCAAGCGCTTCCAGGAGGAAGGCTGGCGCATCCTTACCGTGTCGCGGCAGCCCTTCTCCGAGGAGTGCCGCTGGCCCGAGGCACGGGAAAGCCATCTCCAGGCCGATCTCTCCGATCCGGTGCAGGTAGGGGAGCTGATCGCCCTGGTGAAGCAGCGCCTGCCGGACGGCAGGCTGCATGCGCTGGTGAACAACGCGGGCATCTCTCCCAAGGGGTCCGATGGCGGGCGCCTGGGAGTGTTGCAAACGGACTATGCCGCCTGGAACGCGGTCTTCAACGTCAACCTCTTCTCCATCGCCCTGCTGGCGCGCGGGCTGTTCGAGGAGCTGCACGCGGCGGGCGGCAACATCGTCAACGTCACCTCCATCGTCGGCTCGCGCGTGCATCCCTTCGCGGGGCCCGCCTATGCCTGCTCCAAGGCGGCGCTGAACGCCCTGACGCGGGAGATGGCGCATGAGTTCGGCGCCCATGGCATCCGCGTGAACGCCATCGCCCCGGGCGAGATCCGCACCAGCATCCTCTCCCCCGGCACGGAGAAGATCGTCGAGGAGCAGATCCCGATGCGGCGCCTGGGTGAGGCGCGGGAGGTGGCGGAGACCATCCTCTTCCTCTGCTCCCAGGCCTCCTCCTACATCAACGGGGCGGAGATCCACATCAACGGCGGCCAGCACGTGTGACCTTGCCGGGCGAGGACCGGGAGGGAGGGCTGGGAATGCCGGGCCCGCGCCACCCGCATCACGAGCCCGTCACCCAAGCCGATCCGCCGCGCCGCCCGCCTAGATAAGCCTCCGGGCGGTGCCGTTCCCCGCTGCCGGGGACCACGCCGCGGCATCCTGTCCGGCTCCGTCCGAGCACAGAGGAGGCTCCCAGCATGGCGATCGCGTCGGTGAATCCGGTGAATGGCCGGACCGTCAAGGAATACGAGGCCCTGACCCCCGCCCAGGCGGCGGAGGCCGTGGAGGCGGCGCAGCGGGCCTTCCTCGGCTGGCGCCGGACGTCCTTCGCGGAGCGTGCGGCGCCGATGCGGCGGGCGGGTGCCGTCCTGCGCGACCGGGCCACGGAGTTCGGCCGCCTGATGGCCATGGAAATGGGCAAGCCGGTGGCGGCGGGCGAGGCCGAGGCCCGCAAATGCGCCACGGCCTGCGACTTCTATGCGGAGAACGCGGAACGCTTCCTCAGACCCCGTTTCATAACGGCTGAGCCAGACGCCGGACGAGGATCATGGCGGCGGCGAGGGTGAAGAAGGCGACGGCGGAACCGACGGTGGCCTCGGGATCGCGAGCGAGGCGTCGGCAGCGGCCGAACCAAGCGAAGGACCTCTCCACCACCCAGCGCCTGGGTTGCACGGCGAAGCCTTTCTGGCCGGGTGCGCTGCCGATGATGGTAACGGCGACGGGGGAGGCTCGGGCGACCCGCGGACCGGCGTAGGCGCGGTCGGCGAAGCAGCGGGCCAGGAACGGCCAAGGGCGGCGCGACATGGCCAGGAGGGCCGCACCCCCTCGGCTGTCATGCAGGCAGGCGGGCGAGATGGCGGCGAGCAGGAGCCTACCGTCCGTGTCCACCAGGGCGTGGCGCTTGCGGCCCGTCACCTTCTTCCCGGCATCGTAGCCGCGGACACCTTTCACGCCGACACCGCCCGAGCGGACGGATTGGGCGTCCAACACCGCCGCTGTCGGTGAGGCCTCTCGGCCGACCCGCTCGCGGTCGGCCATGATGAGGGCGTGCGCCAGTCGCTCGAAGGTGCCCCGGCGCGAGAGGCGCAGGAACCAACGGTGCACGGTCCCGGGCGGCGGGAAGTCGCGGGGCAGATGCGCCCAGGCGCAGCCGGTACGGAGCACGTAGAGGATCGCATCGACCACCCGCCGCATCGGCCAGGACCGGGGTCGTCCGGTCTTTGCAGGGCTTGGCAAGAAGGGCTCGACCAGGGCCCACTCGGCATCGGTTAGGCACGTTGCATAAGGCTGGGAGCCGCGCGCAAGCTGCGCGCGGGCGGCAGGGGTCCACATGGGCCACCTCGAAGGACGTCAGACACCCTCCGAACGCGCAGAACTCCCGCCGCTCACCCCGCCTCAGCCGTTATGAAACGGGTTCTCAGCCGCGAGGACGCGCCCACGGAATCCCGCAGGAGCTTCGTCGCCTTCAACCCGCTCGGCGTCGTGCTGGCTGTGATGCCCTGGAACTATCCCTTCTGGCAGGTCTTCCGCTTCGCCGCGCCGGGGCTGATGGCGGGCAATGCCGGGGTGCTGAAACATGCCTCCAACGTGCCCGGCTGCGCCCTGGCGATCGAGGAGGTCTTCCGCGATGCGGGCTTCCCGCGCGACCTGTTCCGCACCCTGCTGATCGGCAGCGACGCGGTGGATGCGGTGATCGAGAACCCGCTGGTGCGCGCCGTGACGCTGACCGGCAGCGGCCCCGCCGGGCGCAAGGTCGCCGCCAAGGCGGGCTCGGTGCTGAAGAAGACGGTGCTGGAGCTGGGCGGCAGCGACGCCTACCTGATCCTGGAGGATGCCGACCTGGAGGCGGCGGCCACGGCCTGCGCCAAGGGGCGGCTGATCAATTCCGGCCAGAGCTGCATCGCCGCCAAGCGCTTCATCGTCGTGGAGCCGGTGCGCGAGCGTTTCGAGGCGCTGCTGGTGGCGGCGATGAAGGCCGGCCGCTTCGGCGACCCCTTCGACAGGGACACCGAATACGGCCCCATCGCGCGGCGGGACCTGCGCGACGATCTGCACGGGCAGGTGCGGCAGAGCGTCGAGCAGGGCGCGCGGCTGCTGCTGGGCGGGGAGGTGCCGGAGGGGGAGGGCGCCTTCTACCCCGCCACGGTCCTCACCGACCTCAGGCCGGGCATGCCGGCGCATGACGAGGAGATCTTCGGCCCCGTCGCCTCGGTGATCGGGGTACGGGACGAGGCGGAGGCCATCGCCGTGGCCAATGCCTCCGCCTTCGGCCTGGGCGGCGGCGTCTTCACCCGGGACCTGGCGCGCGGCGAGCGCATCGCGGCGGAGGCGCTGGAATGCGGCGCGGCCTTCGTCAACCAGCCCGTGGTCTCCGACCCACGCCTGCCCTTCGGCGGCGTCAAGGAGAGCGGCTATGGCCGCGAGCTCTCGCATTTCGGCATCCGGGAGTTCGTGAACATCAAGGCGGTCTCGATCGCCTGAACGTTCCGGGCGGCGCCGGTCCCCGAAGGAGGGGCGGCCCGTCCGGTGCCGCATTCCACGGACGCCTTGCCGCCCGGATGGACGCCAGCCCAGGGGCCGGATCGCGGGCCGGTGGCCCGGTGGCGGTGGCGCGAGGCTTTTCGCGCCCGCCACCCGGGGGCAGGATCGGGGAAGCAGGATCGGCGGACCCCCGGCATGTTCCTTGCTGGACCGGAGCCGATCCATGCGCCGGGGCTGACTGTGTTCGCCTTTTCCCTTGCCCCGGGCGCGGCCTGAACCGTGGAGTGATGTCGATGCCGCAGCGCCTCTTTGCGCCGCAACCCCTTTCCCCGATGGACCCGGGCCGATGAGCGCCGATATCCGTCTCGCTGCCGATATCGGCGGCACCTTCACCGACCTCGCGGTGGAGCGGGTCACGGAAGCCGGCACGGAGCGCTGGACGGCCAAGGTCCTGACCACCCCCTCCGCGCCGGAGAAGGGGCTGCTGGAAGGCGTGGCGCTGGTGCTGGAGAAGGCCGGGCTCGCCGCGTCGGATGTGTCGCTGCTGGTGCATGGCACGACGCTCGCCACCAATGCGGTGATCGAGCGCAAGGGCGCCAGGACCGCCCTGCTGACCACCGAGGGCTTCCGCGACGTGCTCGCCCTCGGCAACGAGAGCCGCTACGACCAGTACGACCTGAACATCGCCCTGCCGGAGCCACTGGTGCCGCGCCGCCTGCGCCTGCCGGTGCCGGAGCGGCTGGACCATCGCGGCCAGGTGTTGCTGCCGCTCGACGAGGATGCGGTGCGCGCCCAGGTCGCGGCGATGCGGGAACAGGGCGTCGAGGCGCTGGCGATCGGCTTCCTGCACAGCTTCGTCAACCCGGAGCATGAGCGCCGCGCCGCCGCGGTCGTGCGCGACCTCTGGCCGGAACTCTCCATTTCGCTCTCCTCCGAGGTCAGCCCGGAGATGCGGGAATGGGAGCGCTTCTCCACCACCGTCGCCAATGCCTATGTGCAGCCGCTGATGGCGCGCTATCTCGCCCGCCTTCAGGTCGGCCTGCGGGAGATGGGGCTGGACGCGCCGCTCTTCATGATGCTCTCGGGCGGCGGCCTCACCACCTTCGAGACGGCCTCGCGCTTCCCGATCCGGCTGGTGGAATCCGGCCCGGCAGGCGGGGCGATCTTCTCCGCCCATGTGGCGCGGCAGCGCGGACTGCCGAAGGTGCTCTCCTTCGACATGGGCGGCACCACGGCAAAGGTCTGCCTGATCGAGGACTACGCGCCCCATGCCAGCCGCAGCTTCGAGGTGGCGCGCGTCGGCCGCTTCAAGAAGGGCTCCGGCCTGCCGCTGCGCATTCCCGTGCTGGAGATGGTGGAGATCGGCGCCGGCGGCGGCTCGCTCGCCGGCATCGACAGCCTCGGCCTGATCCAGGTCGGCCCGGAAAGCGCGGGCGCCGATCCGGGCCCGGCCTGCTACGGGCGCGGCGGCGAGAGGCCGGCGGTGACGGACAGCAACCTGATGCTCGGCCGCTACGACCCCGCGACCTTCGCGGGCGGCAACCTGACCCTGCATCCGCAGAAGTCGGCGGCGGCGCTGGAGGCGCATGTGGCGGGCCCGCTCAACCTTTCCCCGGAAATGGCGGCGCTGGGCGTGATCGAGATGGTGGACGAGAACATGGCCAACGCGGCCCGCGTCCATGCCATCGAGGCGGGCACGAGCTTCGACGGCTGCGCCATGATCGCCTTCGGCGGCGGCGGGCCCGTGCATGGCTACCGCGTCGCGGAAAAGATCGGCATCCGCCGGATGCTGGTGCCCTCGGGCGCCGGCGTCGGCTCGGCCATCGGCTTCCTGCGCGCGCCGGTGGGCTACGAGGTGGTGCGCTCGCTCTACCAGCGCTTCGCCACCTTCAACCTCGCCGCGGTGAACGCGCTACTGGAGGAGATGTCGCGCGAGGCCAGCGCCATGGTCGCCCCGGGCGCCTTCGGCCGCCCGACCGAGGAGAAGCGCATCGCCTATATGCGCTATGTCGGCCAGGGGCACGAGATCGCCGTGCAACTCCCGGCAGGCGCTCTGGCGGAGGCGGACATCGCCGCGATCCGCGCCGCCTATGACAGCGAATACGCCCGCTTCTACGACCGGCCGGTGCCGGGCTCGGATGTGGAGATCCTGAGCTTCGCGCTGACCGTCGCCACCCTCACGGACAAGCCCGCCCCGGCCGCCCGGGCCGAGGCCGCGCCGGCCCCCGCGCCGGTGCGGACGCAGCGGGTGCGCGACACGGTGACGGGCGAGGTCGCGGACTGGCAGGTCTATGACCGCGCCGGCTTCCCACCCGGCGCGGTGGTGCAGGGCCCCTGCATCGTCGCCGAGGCGGAAACGAGCACCCTGGTCGGCCCGGGCTGGAGCTGCGCCATGGACGGGCTGGGCTATCTGGAACTGAACCGGGAGGTCGCGTGATGGACGACATGCAGAACGTCGCGGCGAACCCGCTCGCCGCGATCCAGCGGCAGATCCAGTGGAACCGCCTGATCGCCGTGGTGGAGGAGCAGGCGCAGACCATGATCCGCACCGCCTTCAGCACCACGGTGCGGGAGGCGGGCGACCTGTCCGCCGGCATCTTCGACCTGCAGGGCCGCATGCTGGCCCAGGCCGTCACCGGCACGCCGGGGCACGTGAACTCCATGATGGAGAGCGTCGGGCATTTCCTCGCGAAATTCCCGGTCGAAACCATGCGGGAGGGCGACCACTACATCACCAACGATCCCTGGCTGGGCACCGGGCACCTGCACGACCTGACGGTCGTGACGCCCGCCTTCCGCCGCGGGAAGATCGTCGGCCTCTTCGCCAACACCGCGCATGTCATCGATGTCGGCGGGCGCGGCATGGGGCCGGAGGCGCGCTCGGTCTTCGAGGAGGGGATCTACATCCCCATCGTGAAGTGCTTCGACCGGGGCGTGGCGAACGAGACCTTCTTCGACATCCTGCGCGCCGGCACCCGCACCCCGGCGGAGCTGGAGGGCGACGTCTACTCCCTCTGCGCCTGCAACGACGCCGGCGTGCGGCGCCTCGTCGAGATGATGGACGAGTTCGGCATGGAGGGCGTGGACGAGCTCGCCGCCTTCATCTTCGACAGCAGCCTGCGCGCCACGGTGGCGGAGATCGCGAAGCTGCCGCAGGGCACCTACCGCGCATCGATCCGTTCCGACGGCTACGAGGCGCCGGTCGAGCTGCGCGCGGCGATGACCGTCGCGGGCGACCATATCGAGGTGGACTACGAGGGCACATCGGGACTCTCGGGGCGTGCCATCAACGTCCCGGCCGCCTATTGCCGCGCCTATGCCTGCTTCGGCATCAAATGCGTCGTGGCGCCGGAGATCCCGAACAACTGGGCCAGCCTGCTGCCCTTCCGCATGGTGATCCCGGAGGGCTGCATCCTGAACGCGCCGCGCCCCTATCCGGTGGCGGTCCGCCACATCATCGGCCAGCTCCTGCCCGACCTGATGATGGGCTGCCTGCACCAGGCCGTGCCGGACCGGGTGACGGCGGAAGGCGCCTCGGCGCTGTGGAACCCCCCTCTGCGCGGCGGCTCCGAGGTGAGCGGGCAGAACGCCGCCCAGCCGGATTTCGAGATCATCACCTTCAACTCCGGCGGCACCGGCGCGCGCCCGGCGCGGGACGGGCTGGACGGCATCGCCTTCCCCTCCGGCGTGCGGACCATGCCGGTGGAGGCGACCGAGAACGTCGCCCCGGTGATCTTCTGGCGGAAGGAGCTGCGCCCGGATTCCGGCGGCGCCGGCCGCACCCGGGGCGGCATGGGCCAGATCATGGAGATCGGCACGAAGGGCGAGGCGGAATTCGCCGTGAACGCCATCTTCGACCGGGTCGAGAACGCACCGAAGGGCCGCGACGGCGGCGAGGACGGCGCGCCGGGCTGGGTCGGCCTGGATGACGGCACGCTGCTGCGGCCCAAGGGCTACCAGGTCATCCCGGCCGGGCGGCGCCTGCTGCTGAAGCTGCCGGGCGGCGGCGGCATGGGCGACCCGGCGGCGCGCGACCCGGCGCTGGCGGAGCGCGACATCGCCGACGGGCTGGTGACGCGCCGCTGAGGCGGCGGGCCGGGGAGACCCGATCCCTGGCCCGCGCCTGTTTCCGTCAGAGGCGGCGCAGCAGCGAAGCCTTGCTGTCCCGGAACTCCTCCTCGGTCAGCAGGCCCTGCTGGTAGAGCCTGCCCAGCCTTTCCAGGGCGGAAAGGGGCTCGCCCGTGCCCGCCGCTTCCGGCGTGCCGGGCAGGGCGGCCCCGTGCCCCGCGGCCCCGTGCCCGGCCGCCGGTTCCGGCAGGGTGGAGGCGCCGTCCGTTCCATCGGCCAGCGGCAGCTCCGACAGGCGCAGCTCGCCATGCTGGCTGCTGAAGCGGAGCTGGCCCGGCCCGGACCCCGATTGCGACTGGGACACGCCGCCGATCCTGTGCTCCCCCGTGTCATAGAGGGTGACGGTCCCCGCCGTCTCGATGGCCAGCCGCCGCGCCTCGGGAAACCAGGCATAGCGCTGCCCGTTCTGCGCCCCGCTGGTGGCGGGCGTGCCGAGGCCCTCCGGCCACCAGCTCCGGCCGGCCCGTTCCGGCAAGGCAGCCTCCGGCTGGTCCTCCGCCGGCATGTCCCGCATCCGGGCCGACAGGTCGCCGAGCAGCGCATCGACCCTGATCTTGAGCGCGCCGTTGAACATGTCGCCGATCATGACCATGCCGTCGCCGGCCCACTGGCCCATGCCGCCCAGCTCTGGATGGCTGAACTGCGCCTGCCGCCCCTTGCCCGCACGGAGCGCATGGTAGGCTTCCCACGCGGCCTCGTTGCTGAAGCCATGCCGCCGCGCCAGCATGTCCAGAAAGGCCGGGCCGGTCTTCGTGCTGTCGCTCATCCTGCTTCCTTCTTGGACCGCCACCGGTGCGCCGCGGCCCCGGAGAAAGGCCAGGAAGAAAGGAGCATCCCGCCCCGTGCCGCTCGCTGTCACCCACGGCTTCAACGTCATGGGGCCGACTTCGTCACGAAACCCCTGTCACCACCTGACCTGAAATCTGTGCAGGGAGCAGTCATGCGGGAAAGCCGCTGTTAAAAAGTTGCATATGCCGTATGAAATGCAACTATAGGGGTGGGGAAGGCTGGTGCTTTCGTGGAACGTTGTTTGAAACACGATATCCGCCAACACGCCGTGGCTGGTCAGATTGATCCGCCCCTTGCGGAAGCCATGCCTGACGGATTGGAAACCATCGGCGTCATCGGCCAGATCCTCGACAGCCAGGGGCTGGCGCTCTGCCTCTTCGATGCCGAGGACCGGACCCTGCTCTGGAACCGGACCTTCCTGCGCTTCTTCCCCGAGCATGACGGCCACGTGCATGTCGGGGAGCCCTACGCCAGCAACCTGGAGCGCTTCTACGCCGCCCGGCTCAGCGGCCCGGAACACGACCGCCTGCCGGAATTCGTCGCGGCCGGCATCGCGCGCCACCGCACCCAGACTCGCCCCTTCAGCTTCGAGCATCGCGGGCGCCGGCTGCTGGTCTCCTCCCTTCCCTTGCCGCAGGGTGGGCGCGTGCGGGTCTGGAAGGCGTTGGCGGAGGCCCTGCCGGCGAGTGAGTCCAGGATGCCGGTCGATCCCTTCGCGCACCTGGCGGATGGCGCGACGGTGCTGGACCGGTAGGGCCGGATCACCGACGCCAACCAGGAATTCGTCGAGCTCTACGACCTGCCCTCCAAGGAGGTCGCCATCGGCCGCACCTTCCGGGAGGTCCTGCAACTCCTCTGGGAGGGGCAGGCCGATGCGGCGCTCGATGCCTTCCTCGACAATGCGCGCTTCGCCGGCGCCCCCTTCGAGGTGGAGCTGCCGGGGGACCGCTGGCGCCGCGTGATCGAGCGGCGCATGGAGGACGGTACGGGCTATGTCAGCCATGCCGACATCACCACGCTGAAGCGCCAGCAGCGCGAGCTGCAGGAAGCCTATGAGCGCATCGCGACCATGGCGGTCACCGACGGGCTGACCGGCATCGCCAATCGCGGGCATTTCGAGGCGGTGCTGGAGGAGGAGGCCCGGCGCGGCGGCCGGAACCGGCAGCCGCTGTCCCTGCTGCTGATCGACATCGACCACTTCAAGCGGATCAACGACCGCTTCGGCCACCCCACCGGGGATACCTGCCTGCGGATGGTGGCGCGCTACATCGACCGGGGCATCCGCCGCCCCGGAGACCTGGCCGCCCGCTTCGGCGGAGAGGAATTCGCCGCCATCCTGCCGGGCACCGATGCCGAAGGCGCGCGCGTGGTGGCCGAGGCGATCCGCCTGGCTATCGAAGGCGACCACACGCATGACTTCAATGCCAGCCAGCCGGTGACGGTCAGCATCGGCGCCGCCTCGCTGACCCCGGCCCCCGGCGGCGTGGAGGATGCGGGGCGGCTGATCCGGGAGGCCGACGACGCGCTGTACCGCGCCAAGCGCGCCGGCCGGAACCGCGTGATCCTCGCGGCCTGAACCTTTCCCCGGCCGGGCTGGCCAGGACCCCGCTTCAGCGCAGGTCCAGCGCGTCCTCGAAGCCGATGCGCGGAAAGATCTCCAGCATCCCGCCGCGCGTGGCGTTGCGGACCCAGCCGCCCTCCGCCTCCGCCAGATGGCGTGCGAGCAGGAAGCCCGTGCAGATGTCGCGCCAGGAGGGCGGGATCCAGCTCCGGCCACCGCGGTAGCCGGGGATGAAGTGGTTGCCCTCGGCATGGGCGAGGCCGTCGTGCCCGGGTTCCGCGCCCTCGAAGTGGAAATCCGCCCCGTAGATCACGAAGCGGCGCACCCCCATCCACCACAGGAGCTGGAACGCGGCGAAGGGCGAGGAGCCGCCGGCCCCCACCACGCGCCGCGGATCGAGCGAGAAGAGGGTCGGCCAGACGGCGGCCTGACGCAGCCAGATCCAGTCGCCGGGCAGGTCCGGCCGCGTTTCCGCCGCCAGGAAGACGGGGCCGCCGGCCTCGCGGACGATCTCCCCGCCGAAATCGCCGATCACCTGCCCATCGCCGCTCAGCGTATAGGTCGGGCGGAAGCGCATGCTGCCCTGCGCGAGGTGGAAGCGGTTGAAGGCGATGCTGAGCCGCCCCTGGAGGCGGTCCAGCTCCTCCGGCCGCACCGAGGGGCCGTTGCCGATCAGCCAGGCAACCTGCCCGGCATGGCGGCCATGCAGGGCATCCAGGCACGGGTCCGGTGCCGGGTTGGGCGCCATCCAGGCGGAAAGGGGGTTGGTGACCAGCCCCCGGTCCGGCCCCAGCGTGACGGCGAGCCGCACGGGAGCCTCCGGCAGGCGCGCCTGCCAGAGGCCGCCCCCCGCCGGCTGGAGCGGTTCCGCGCGGTGATCCACCAGCAGTCCAGGGGACAGGCCGGCTTCGGCCCAGGCCCGCACGGCGGCACCGCCTCCATCGAGGGGCTCCAGCGTGGCCAGCCCGGCCCGCTCCTGGACCGCCGGCAGGGGCGCCAGGGACAGCAGCGGCGCCTCGCCGCTGGACAGCAGCAGCCGCACCGCTTCCGGCCCCACCCCCGGCGGCAGCACGGCGGTGGCCTCGACACGGATCTCGCCACCTGGGGCCGGGATGATCTCCACGGCGGCATTGGTCAGGGGCGGCAGGCCGCGCAACCGCCCATGCACCGTTCCGGGTGGCAGGGAGCCGGCCAGCCGCAGCCCGATCTGCAACAGGCCGGAGGCCGGGCTGTGGCGGATGTTCAGTCCCTCGACCCGGTTCATGGCCGCGCCTTTCCCGGAATCCGGGCCGGGCCGAGGGCCGAGACCATGGCGACGGCAAGGGCCTGGCTGGCCACCCACCAGGGCTGCCACGCGCCATAGGAGAACAGGAAGGTCACCAGCGCCGAGGCCAGGACGCCCAGGGCCAGCGGTCCCGGCGCGCGGAAGGCCAGCGCGGCCCAGATCCCGGCGCAGAGCAGCAGGCCCGGCCAGCCCAGTTCCAGCCGCAGTTGCAGCGGCGCGTTGTGCGGGTGCAGCGGCAGCGCCTCCACGCCCGGCCGGTCGAAGAAGGCACGCGCCTCGGGGCCGGTCATGCCCAGCCGGGCGAGGTTCTCCGTGGGGAAGTTGTCGCGGCCGCCGGGAATGGCGCGGCTGGATTCCATGCCCCAGCCCAGCCAGGGGCGCTCGGCGGCGCGGCTCCGCGCGAAATCCCAGATCAGCACCCGGTGGACCGCCGAGAGCGGCAGGTGCGCGGCGACCTCCGGCCGGGCGAGCAGCGCGGTGGCCATCGGGGCAAGCAGCACCACCGCCGCCACCCCGGCGGCGGCGAGGGTCCGGCCCGGGCGGGCGGGCATCCAGGCAAAGCACGCGGCCACGGCGAGGCCCACCAGCCCGGCGATGCGCGCCGTATCCCCCGGCAGGGCGAGCAGGGCGATGGCGCCCAGCAGCGTGCCGCCGATCCGCAGCGCGCGGGGCAGGGGGGCGGCCGGCAGCAGCGGCAGCAGCAGCGCCATGACCGAGGCGGCGGGCTTCAGCCCGAAGGTGATCTCCGGCCTCCAGACATGCAGGCCGCGCACCCCCATGCGGACGGCATTGCCGGTCAGGTTGTCGATCGTGGCCAGCGCCAGCCCGGCCAGCACGCCCCAGAAGAGGCAGAGCGCGAGCGGACGGGCATCCTCGCCCTCCACGCCACGCGCCGCGGCGGCGGCCAGCAGGGCGATCCCGCTGAACTGCGCGGCGGCGGCGAGGCTCTGGCGCGGCTCGACGGCCCAGAGGGCGGACAGCCCGCCCCAGAGCGCGAGCGCCAGCGCAATCCAGAAGGGCAGGCCGGCGGGCAGCGGCCAGCGCCCCTGCTCCCGCCGGGCGGCGAGGACGGAGAGCAGCAGGCAGGCCAGGGCGATGGGCGCCATCGCCTTGGATTGCAGGACCGCCGCGGCGGGCGCGATGGCGGTCCCCAGCGCAAGCGGAAAGGCCGGGCTCCTCCAGGAAGCCCGGCCCGGCAGGCCCGTGGAAGCGAGGCTGGTCAAACGACCGTCAGGTTCTCGCGGCGCAGCTCCACCGCGAAGGCGTCGAGCGCGCGGGAGAACCGCTCCAGCATCTCGTCCACCTCGCCCTCGGTGGCGATGATCGGCGGCGAGAAGGCGATGCTGTCATTGCCCAGGGCGCGGGTCAGAACGCCTTCCTTCTCGCCCAGCGCGGCGAGGCGGTAGCCCAGCTTCTTGCCGGCGTCGAAGTTCCGGTGGCTGGCCTTGTCCTCAACGATCTCGACCGCGCCGATCATGCCGATGCCGCGCACCTCGCCCACCAGCGGATGATCGGCGAAGCGGCGGCGCAGCTCGGCCTGCATATGCGCGCCGACGCGCTGCGCGTGCTCGACCATGTTCATCTCGTCATAGATCTTCAGCGTCTCGATCGCGACCGCCGCCGAGACCGGATGGCCGGAATAGGTGTAGCCATGGCCGAACACGCCGACCGAGGCGCTGCCTTCCGCCAGCCCGTCGAAGATCTGCTGCGTGACCAGCACGCCGGAGATCGGCAGGAAGGAGGAGGAGAGCGCCTTGGCGCAGACGACGATGTCCGGCTTCAGGTCGAAGGTCTGCGAGCCCCAGTAGGAGCCGGTGCGTCCGAAGCCGCAGATCACCTCGTCGGCGACGAAGAGCACGTCGTACTTCTTCAGCACGGCCTGCAGCTTCTCGTAGTAGGTGCGCGGCGGGATGACGACGCCGCCGGCGCCCATCACCGGCTCGGCCCACATCGCCGCGACCGTGTCCGGCCCCTCGCGCAGGATCAGCTGCTCCACCTCGTCCACGAGGCGGGAGGCGAAGGCCTCCTCGGTCTCGCCCGGCTCGGCGCCGTGGTAGTGGTGCGGCGTGGAAACGTGGAAGAAGCCCGGCAGCGGCAGGTCGAAGAGCTTGTGGTTGGTGGGCAGGCCGGTCAGCGAGGCGGCGGCCACGGTGATGCCGTGATAGGCGCGCAGGCGGGAGATGATCTTCTTCTTCTGCGGCCGGCCGATGGCGTTGTTGTAGTACCAGACCATCTTCACCGCGGTGTCGTTGGCCTCGGAGCCGGAATTGGCGAAGAAGGCGCGCCCCATCGGCACCGGCGCGCGCTGCACCAGCATCTCGGCCAGCTCGATCATCGGCTCATGCGACTTGGCGCCGAAGCCGTGATAGTAGGGCAGCTTGCGCATCTGCCGGTCCGCGGCCTCGCGCAGCCGGTCGCTGCTGAAGCCGAGCGAGGCGCACCACAGGCCGGCGACCGCCTCCATGTACTCCTTGCCGCTCTCGTCCCAGACGCGCACACCCTCGCCGCGATCGATGACCAGCGAGCCGTTCTGGCTTTGCGCCTTGAGCTCGGTGCTGGGATGCAGGACATAGGCGGCGTCGCGGGCAGCGGCGGAGTTCGCGCGGGGAGGCATGTCGGAGGCGCCCTTCTGCTGGATCGGAAGGCGGCATCCTAGGCCCGTATCCAAGCGGGCGCCCAGGGGGGAGGAGGCAGGATTCCGCGCACGGAGGCATGATCCGCATGGCCCGCCGCCAACCCACCCATCCCGAGGCATGATATGCCGCCGGCAGGCCCATCCGTGGCATGATCCGCCTCCATCCCAGGGGCAGGCTGTGGCAGAGATGGCCTGATCCCGCACACCGCACCGCAGCACGACAGCCGACGAGAGCCCCCGCCATGACTCGCACCCATCCGCACAGCGCCCATTGGGGAGCCTTCGAGGCGGTGGTGGAAGGCGGCCGGCTGCGCGAGGCCCGGCCCTTCGCACGCGACGCGGCGCCGGGGGCGCTGCTGGCCAGCATTCCCGGCGCGGTGCATGCGCGCAGCCGCATCGACCGCCCCTATGTCCGCGAGGGCTGGCTGCGCGGCGGGCGCGCCGGGTCGGAGCGCGGGCGCGACCGCTTCGTGCCGGTGCCCTGGGACCGTGCCATCCGCCTCGCCGCGGAGGAAACGCGGCGGGTGCGGGCGGAGGCGGGGGATGCCGCCATCCTCGGCGGCTCCTATGGCTGGAGCTCGGCCGGGCGCTTCCACCATGCGCGCTCGCAGCTGCACCGCTTCCTCGGCCTGGGCGGCGGCTTCACCGCGCAGGTGACGAACTACTCCTACGGCGCGGGCATGACCTTGATGCCGCATGTGCTGGGTACCAACGACGTGCTGCAGGGGCCGGTGACGGACTGGGACGGCATCGCCCGCCACGCGCGGCTGATGCTCTGCTTCGGCGGGCTGCCGCTGAAGAACGGGCTGGTCACGGCGGGCGGGGCGGGCAGCCACGACTACGCGCCGCAGATGCGCCGTGCCGCCGAGGCGGGCGTTCGCTTCGTCAACATCTCCCCCTTCCGTGGAGACTGCGCGGAATTCCTCGGCGCGGAATGGGTGCCCATCCGCCCCAACAGCGACGCCGCGCTGGTCCTCGCCATGCTGCACGCGCTGGTGACGGAGGGGCTGGAGGACCGGGACTTCCTTGCCCGTTGCACCGTGGGCTGGGAGCGGCTGCGCGCCTATGTGCTGGGCGAGGCGGACGGCGTGGCGAAGAGCCCGGACTGGGCCGCGCCACTCTGCGAGGTCCCGGCGGAAACCATCCGCCGCCTGGCGCGCGAGGCCGCCGGGGCGCCCACGATGATCACCGCCACCTGGTCGCTCCAACGCGCCGAGCATGGCGAGCAGCCCTGGTGGGCGCTGGTCGCCCTGGCCAGCGCCCTGGGCGGGATCGGTGAGCCGGGGCAGGGCATCGGCTTCGGCTACGGCTCGATGAACGGCATGGGCACGCCGCGCCGCCGCCTGCCCAGCGTGAACCTGCCGGCCACACGCAATCCCGGACCTTCCATCCCTGTTTCCCGTGTCGTGGAACTGCTGGAGCGGCCAGGGGAGGTGCTGTCCTACAACGGCCGCGACATCACCCTGCCGGAGATCCGGATGATCTGGTGGGCGGGCGGCAATCCCTTCCACCACCACCAGGACCTGAACCGCTTCCGCCGCGCCTGGAACCGCGTGGAGACGGTGATCGTGCAGGAGCCGTGGTGGACCGCCCCGGCGCGGATGGCCGACATCGTGCTGCCCGCCACCACGACGCTGGAGCGCAACGACATCGGCTCCTCCTCCTCCGACCGCTTCGTACGCGCCATGCACCGGGCCGTGCCGCCGCAGGGGCAGGCGCGCAACGACCACGACATGCTGGCCGACATGGCGGAGGAGCTCGGCTTCCGCGAGCGCTTCACGCAGGGGCGGGACGAGGAGGCCTGGCTGCGGCACCTCTACGGCCAGTGGCAGCGCTCCTGCGCGCATTTCGGCGTGGCCGTGCCGGATTTCGACCGCTTCTGGGCCGAGGGCCATGCCGAGATCCCGCCGCCGAACGAGGGCTTCACGATCTTCGACGGCTTCGCGCGCGATCCGGCGGCGAATCCGCTGAACACGCCCTCCGGCAAGGTGGAACTCTTCTCCGAGACCATCGCCCGCTTCAACTACGGGGAGATCCCCGGCCACCCGGTCTGGCGCGAGCCGCGCGAATGGCTGGGCGCCCCGCTGGCGGAACGCTTCCCGCTTCACCTGCTCTCCTACCAGCCGGCGACACGGCTGCACGGGCAGATGGATGACGGGCGCGTCTCGCTGGCGAGCAAGATCCAGGGCCGGGAGCCGATGCTGATGCACCCGGCGGATGCGGCGGCGCGTGGCCTCGCTGACGGGTCGGTGGTGCGGGTCTTCAACACGCGCGGCGCCCTGCTGGCCGGGCTGCGGCTGAGCGCGGAGATCCGCCCCGGCGTGGTGGCGCTGGCCACCGGCGCCTGGTGGGACCCGCAGGAGATCGGCGGCGAGACCCTCTGCGTCCATGGCAATGCCAACGTGCTGACGCAGGATGTCGGCACCTCCCGTCTCGGCCAGGGCTGCGCGGCGCAGTCCTGCCTGGTGCAGGTGGAGGCCTGGACCGGCGCCCTGCCGGAAATCCGGGTGCACTCGCCGCCGCCGGTGCTGGAGGCGGCGGAATAGCGGCCCTCCGGCCCGGGGATCAGGCGCGGCTGTAGCGCTCCGCGGCCGGGCGGAAGCGTGCCGCGCCCTGGCCGACCGGACGGTAGGCGGGCGGGGCGGACAGCCGCGTGCCGTTGTGCAGATAGGCCGTGATCCGCTGGAACTCCTCCGGATCGAGCTCGCCCGGGCGCAGCGATTGGCCGGCCTCGACGGAGCGGTGGGAGGCCATCAGGGCGACGAGTTCGGTGAGACCGATCGAGCGATAGCAGGTCATGGCGGCAATTCCGTGCCTCGAAAGGGGTCCGGCGCGACCCGGCAACGGGCCGGGAAGGAACATCCGCAGGTTATTCGATATTGAGATGCATTCGCAAGTAGCGATCGCAGGGTGGAGGTGCGGCACCGCGCGCCCCCTGTCCCGGCCGTCAGGCCACCCGCGCCATCGCCGGTTCCAGGGCCTGGATCGCCGGCGCCGCATCCGGATGCAGCACCAGCGCGTGCCCGCGCGGCACCTCCCGCCAGTTGGCCCGGTTCTCGTCGATCGGCTCGGACACCAGCACGAGCCCGCTCGGGGTGTGGCGGAAGTAGAGCGAGGGCGGCTGGGCGTCGCAGGCCCAGCGGAAGGCCCAGAGGCTGCGGCCGTCCGAAAGCGCGGCGGTGAAGCGCAGCGGCGACTTGATCCCCGCCTCGTCCATCAGCCCGCGCACCCGGTGCAGCGTCCGCATCACCGCGCCGACCGGCTCCTCCTCCATGCCCGCGGCGAGGGCGGCCAGAAACAGCGCCTCGCTGTCCGAGGTGCCGCCCCGGGCGGTGTAGAGTTCGTCGGGGATCAGGGCCTCCACCCGGCGGCGGATCGTGCTCCAGCCCCCGATCTGGCCGTTGTGCATGAAGAGCCAGCGGCCATGCGTATAGGGGTGGCAGTTGGCGCGGGTCGTGGCCGTGCCGGTCGCCGCCCGCACATGGGCGAAGAAGAGGCGCGAGCGGACCTGCGAGGCAATGGAGAGCAGGTTCTCGTCCGACCAGGCGGGCCGCAGCTCGCGATACAGGCCCGGCACCTCGCGCTCCCCGTACCAGCCGAGGCCGAAGCCGTCGCCATTCGTTTCCGTCTTGCACTCGGAGGCGTGCAGGGACTGGTGGATCAGCGAGTGGCAGGGCGTCGCCACCAGCGTATCCATGAGAATGGGCTCACCGTGATAGGCAAGGAATCGGCACACGATCGGGGCCTTTGGCGGTTTCGAGGCAAGGCCGTTCTAAACCCGATCCACGGGGCAGAAAAAGTTTCCTCGGCGTCATTCCGGCTGTGAGGGCATGTTTTCCCGCTCCTCCGGCCATGCTCAGTGCCGGCGGACACCATCCGCCAGCAGGGTGCAGCCCGCCACCGCCAGCATGATCGCGAGGCCCGGCCAGATGGCGACCTCGGGCGCGGAGAGCACCAGATCCTGCGCATTGGCCAGCATGTTGCCCCAGGAGGGCGCGGGCGGCTGGATGCCGAGTCCCAGGAAGGAGAGGGTGCTTTCCGCCAGGATCGCCCCGGCGGCGGTGAGCGAGGCCGCCACGGCGATGGAGGGGGCGAGGCTCGGCAGCACATGGCGGAACAGCACCCGCGCCTCGCCCGCGCCCAGCGCCCGCGCCGCGCGCACCCAGTCCCGCGCCAGCACCGAGCGGGCGGCGGCGCGCACCAGCCGCGCCACGCCGACCCAGCCGAAGGCGGACAGGATCAGCACGATGCGCGTGACATCCGCCGCCGTCTCGCCGCGCGGCAGGCCAATGGCGCTGGTATCCATGGCCGCCAGCAGCACCAGCAGCGGCAGGGCAGGCAAGGCCAGCAGCCCGTCGGCGAGGCGCATCAGCAGCGCGTCCAGCCAGCCGCCGCGCCAGGCGGCCAGCAACCCGATCCCCGTGCCCAGCGCCGTGGCGAGCAGGGCGGTGGCCAGCCCGGCGGCGAGCGAGACCCGCCCCCCGGCCAGCAGCCGCGCCAGCAGGTCGCGCCCCAGTTCGTCCGTGCCGAGGGGATGCTCCGCCGAGGGCGGCGCGAAGCGTGCGAGGAGGTCCTGCGCCTCCGGATCGAGGCCGAGGGCCTGGCTGATCGCCCCGGCCAGCAGGGCCAGCAGGAGCAGCGCCACCAGCAGCACGAGGCCGAGGCGGAAGCGGATCATCGCGGCTCCTCCCCACGCAGGCGCGGGTCCAGCGCCTGTTGCAGCAGGTCGGCGCCCAGCGTCGCCAGCATGGTCACCAGCGCCACCAGCAACAGGGCGAGAAGGGCGAGGTTGTAGTCGTTGCCCATCACCGCGTCGTAGAGCAGCTTGCCCATGCCGGGCCGGGCGAAGACCGTCTCCGTCACCAGCGCGCCGGAGACCAGCGCCCCCACATCCACCGCCGCGATGGCGAGGACCGGGATGGCGGCGTTGGGGAAGGCATGGGTCCAGGCGATGCGCGCCCCGCCCGCCCCGCGCGCCCGCGCCGCGAGGATGAAGTTCTGCCCCAGCACGCCCCGCATCGCCGCCGCCGTGTGCCGCGCATAGGCGGCGAGGCCATGGAAGGCCAGCGTCACCACCGGCAGCAGGGCGAAGCGCCATTCCGCCGGCCAGCCCGCCTCCGCCGTGCCGCCCGCCGGCAGCCAGCCGAGCCGCACCGCGAAGAGCAGGATGGCCAGGATGGCGAGCCAGAAGACGGGCACCGACTGGCCCAGGATCGCCACCGCCTCCACCGCCGGGGCGAGGCGCGGGCGCAGCGCCGCCAGCATCCCCATCGCCACGCCGAGCCCGGCGGACAGCAGCAGCGCGGCGCCGAGCAGTTCCAGCGTCGATCGCAGGGCCGGCAGCAGGATCTGCGCCGCCGGGCGGGCATAAAGGCGGGAATAGCCGAACTCGCCCCGCAGCACGGCTTGCGCCCAGGCCCACCAGCGCAGCAGCAGCGGCTGGTCCAGCCCGTGCAGCGCGCGCAGCCGCGCGACATCCTCGGCGGTGAGATGCGGGTCGTTCAGCGCGGCAAGCGAGACCGGGTCGCCCGGCATCAGCCCGATCGCCAGCCAGGCAAGCAGGGACAGCAGCGCCAGCGACAGCGCCATCTGCGGCAGGCGCCAGCCGATCAGCCGCAGCACGGGGTCAGCCCGCCTTCCAGCCCGTGACCCAGAGGGAGGAAGGGTTCAGGTGCCCGGTCGGTTCCACCCCCGAGAGCCAGAGCGGCCAGACATGCGCCTCCGCCCGGTGCCAGAGCGGCAGGGCCGGGAGCTCCGTGGCGGTGATGGCCTGCAGCCGCGCCCAGAGCGGCCTGCGCTTCGCGGGGTCCAGCTCCTGCGGCAGCGCCTCCAGCAGCGCATCCATCTCCGCATCCCGGAAACCCGGATAGTTCTGCCCCGACCAGTTGCGCTCGGCGATGGGGATCTCGCTGGAATGCAGGGTGCTGCGGGGCACGTTCTCCGGGCTGCTGACCCAGGCGAAGAGCGCGGCGCCGGTGAAGCGGCGCTGCGACAGGGTCTCGCCGAACAGCACGCGCGGCGGCTCGTTGCGGATGCGGGCCTCGGCGCCGATCGCCTTCCACATGCCCTGGACGATCTGCTGCACCTGTTCCCGCGCGCGGTTGCCGGCGGTGGTGTTGAACTCCAGGCTCAGCCTCTCGCCCCCCGCATGGACGCGGATGCCGCCAGGTCCGGGCTTCCAGCCGGCTTCCTCCAGCAGCGCCTGGGCGCGCTTCGGGTCGAAGGGCCAGTCGGGCGTCTCCGCGCCGTACATCGGGTCGTCCGGATGCACGGCGCTGCGCGCCAGGGGCTGGCGGCCGCCATAGAGGGTCTGCGCGATGCGGGCGCGGTCCATGCCGCAGAGCAGGGCCTGCCGCACCCGCCGGTCCGCCAGCACGGGGTTGTCGAGCCGCAGGTCGATATGCTCCCAGACCAGGCCCGGGCGGGTGAAGAGGCGGAAGCGACCGGACTCGCGCTTCTCCAGCGCCAGCGCCTGTTCCAGCGGGAAGCCCATCTCGCCCGGCACCATGTCGATCTGCCCGGCCAGGAGCTGCGCCTCCAGCGCCGCGGTGTTCTCGACGGCGCGCAGCAGGATCCGGCGGAAGGCGGGGGCGGGGCCGTTCCAGTGCTCGGTGCGCTCCAGCGTCAGGCCGCTGCCCGGCTGCACCGCCGTGACGCGGTAGGGGCCGCACCAGAGGCCGGGATTCGTGCTGTCCGTGTCGTAGAGGGTGCGGGAGCGGTAGTTGCGCCGGTCGGCCTCCCAGCGGGCACGTTCCAGATGCGCCGGCAGCGGCACGAAATTCCCGGCCGAGCCATAGTCGAAGGACAGCCGGTCCAACCGCAGCGTGACGGTGCGCGGATCGGGCGCGAGGAACTCATAGGCGCTGCGGTAGAACTCGGCATTGCCGAAGCCGGTCTCGAAGCTGCGCCCGGCCTCCCAGGCGAAGCGGAAATCCTCCGCCGTGACGGGCGTGCCGTCGCCCCAGAGCCAGCCCTCCCGCAGCCGCCAGGTGACGCGCATCCCCGGCTTGCCCCCGGGCGTGGTTTCCAGCGCGGCAAGGCCGTTCTCCAGGCTGGGCAGGGTCTCGCAGCCGAGGGCCTGGAGCTTCCAGTCCGGCCCGTAGGCCGTCAGCGGGCGGTGCACGAAGCCGAGCGCATAGGCCTTGGCCATCATGCTCTCGATGTTCGGGTGCAGGGTGGAAGGGTACTGGGTGATGCCGATGGTCAGGCTGTCGCGCGCACCCTGCGCCCGGGCAGGCCGTGCGGAGGGGGCGAGGCCCAGAGGAGCAACGAGAGGCGAGAGCAGCGAGGCGCGGAGGAGCGAACGGCGGCCCGCGTGGCGGGCGGCGGGGCGTGGCGGCGGCTCTGCGTGGTCCTGGCCCAAGAGGTGTCGGCTCCCTGCTTCCGGTGCTGTCCGCGGACTCCAACACAAGGCGGCCGGTTTTGGAACTCGGCGCGCGCGCCCCTGGGGGGGAAGGGGACACCGCCCCCTTGGGCGGCGTCCCGGGATTTCAGCCCTCCGTCTTGGCCTTCATCAGCGCCTTGGCTTCCTCGGCGCTGCTCACGCCGCCATGCGCGCCGGACCAGCTCACCGGGTCCTCCAGGAACTTGCGGACCTCGCGCAGCGCGCTTTCCTCGAAATAGGGGCGCTCGCGGCAGACCTCCAGCACGTCCCACCAGGTGGCGAGGTGGTGCAGGCTGAGGTTCATCTCCTTCATCGTGTCGAAGGCGCCCGGGAAGACGCCGTAGAAGAAGACGACGAAGGTGTGGTCGCAGATCGCGCCCGCGTCGCGCAGCGCCTGGGTGAAGCGGATCTTGGAGCCGCCATCGGTGGTCAGGTCCTCGACCAGCAGCGTCCGCTTGCCCTCGGGCACGTCGCCCTCGATCTGGGCGTTGCGGCCAAAGCCCTTGGGCTTCTTCCGCACATAGGCCATGGGCGCCATCATGCGGTCGGCGATCCAGGCGGCATAGGGGATGCCGGCGGTCTCGCCGCCCACCACGGCCTCGATGGTCTCGTAGCCGATGTGGCGGCCGATCTTCTCCACCGCCAGCTCGCAGATCTTCTGGCGGGCCCGGGGGAAGTAGATGATCCGGCGGCAATCGATATAGACGGGGCTCTTCCAGCCGGAGGTGAAGGTGTAAGGCTCCTCGGGCCGGAAGTTGACCGCCTTGATCTCCAAGAGGATGCGCGCGGTGGTCAGTGCGGCATCGCGGTCCCAGTCAGAGGCGTGTCGGGCAGTCATGCGTGGTTCTCCTGATCTGGCGTGGGTTAGCCTCCGCGCCGTGTCCCGTCCATGACCGATCGCATGGCGGCGCCCCGCATCTGGGTGCTGGCCGATCCCCGCGCCGGCACGGCGGCCCAGGCCCTGGGCATCGCGGAGCGGCTGGAGGAACGGCTGGGCGAGCCCTTCCGCACCGTCCCGCTCGCCTGGGGCCCCCTCGCGCGCATCCCCTGGCCCTGGCCGACCCTGGCCGGGCTCGCGCCGGCGGCACAGGCGGAACTGCGCCAAGGCGCGCCGGCGCTGGTGATCTCCGCCGGGCGCCGCTCCGCCCCGGTGGCGCTCTGGCTCGGGCGGCGCGGGGCGCGGACGGTCCATTGCATGCGGCCGGGCTTCGGCGCCAGGGACTTCGACCGGCTGGTGCTGGGGCGGCACGACCTCGCCGGGAAAACGCCGCCCCTGCCGCCCAATGTCCTACCGGTCCTGGGCGCCACGCACCGCCTGTCGCCCTCGCGGCTCGCCGCGGCGCGGGCGGAATGGGCGGCGCTGGCGGAACTGCCCCGGCCCCGGACCGCACTGCTGGTCGGCGGCCCCATCCGGGGCGAGGGGATGGACCCCGCCGCCGCCGGGGAGCTCGCCGCCCGCGTCGCCGCCGGGTCCGGCAGCATCCTGGCCACCACCAGCCGGCGCACGGGCGAGGCCGCCGCCGCCGCCGTGGCGCAGCGCCTGGAGGCAAAGCCGGGGCGGCTCTTCCGCTGGGGCGATGCCGGGCCGAATCCCTTCGCGGGCTTCCTGGCCTGGGCGGATGCGGTGGTGGTGACGGGCGACAGCGTCTCGATGCTCTCGGAGGCCCTGGCCGCCGCCGCGCCGGTCTTCGTGGCCATGCCGGGCCTCGATCCCTTGGCCGCGCCGCGCCACGCGGCCCTGCACCAGAGCCTCTACGGGGCGGGGCAGGCGCGCCCCTTCGACGCCTTCCCGGAGCCCTTCGCACGCGCACCCCTGGACGAGAGCGGGCGGGTGGCGGCGGAGATCCTGGCGGCGGGGCTGCTGCCGGCGGCGGGCGGCGTCACGGCGCGCTGAAGGCGCGGGCACCCCGGCTTGTTCCGGCCATCCATCCGGGGCAGGATTCCGTCCACGGCCTTTCCCGGACAGACCGGGGCGGCCGCACGACAATGCCGGAAAACCGGGCTGGGGAAGAGAAACATGTCCATCCGTCGCCGCACCCTGCTGCACACGCCGCTGCTGGCCGCACCTTTCCTGGCCCCGCGGCAGGCGGGGGCGCAGGCCGAGAGCTTCCCGTCCCATGCCGTGCGGGTGATCGTGCCCTATACCCCCGGCGGTTCCGCCGACATCGCCGCGCGGCTGCTGGCGGAGCCGCTGTCGAAGCAGTGGGGCCAGCCCGTGGTGGTGGAGAACCGTGCCGGGGCCAACGGGATCATCGGCACGGACGTGGTGGCGAAGGCGCCGCCGGACGGGCACACGCTGGCGATGATCTCGGTGAACCACGCCGTCAACGTGCCGCTCTACACCACGCCCTTCGACACGCTGAAGGACCTGACCGCGCTGACCGTGGTCTACAGCGTGCCGCTGCTGCTGGTCGCCGCGCCCGACTTCCCCGCCAGCACCCCGCAGCAGCTGGCGGAACTGGCGCGGCGCAAGGAAGGCAGCATCAGCTTCGCCGGGACCGGCGGCGCGGTGCACCTGGCGGCGGAGATGTTCGCCGCCCGCGCCGGGGCGAAGATGACGCACGTGCCCTATCGCGGCTCCACCGCCGCGCATCCGGACCTGATGGCGGGGCGGGTGGACGTGATGTTCGATCCCTTGCCCTCCGTGCTCGGCCATGTGCAGGCGGGCAAGCTGAAGGTCCTGGCCACGACCTCCGCGCAACGCCTGCCGAACCTGCCGGATGTGCCCACCGTGGCGGAAAGCGGCTTCCCGGGCTTCGAGGCCGCGACCTGGGGCGCGCTCATCGGCCCGGCGCGCATCCCGGCGCCGGTGGCGCGGCGCATCGCGGCCGATGCCGCCGCCCAGTTGCAGGTGCCGGCCGTGCGGGAGCGGTTCGGCACGCTGGGCGCCACCATCGTCGGCAGCGGCCCGGAAGAGGCGCAGCGCTTCGTCGCCGCGGAGGTGGCCAAGTGGAGCGAGGTGGCGAAGACCGCCGGGATCGAGAAGCAGTAGGCGTCCGCCCGGTCCGGGGAGGAAGCCGGCGGGGCGCGTCAGTCCTTGGTGCGGATGGCCCAGCTCGCATGGCTGACGCCGGGCAGCGCCCCCAGCCGGAGGGCCAGCGCATCCATCTCCACCGGGTCCACCGCCGTGCTCACCAGCGTGGCCACGATCTCGACCATCTCCTCGCCGCGCTCCTCCGTCTCGATGTCGCCGGCGGGGTAGTGCGCGGCTTCCAGCGCCTCCGACAAGGCCTCGCGCACGGAAGGCATGTCGCGTTCCCGGGCGGTGAGGCTGACCTCGTAGGTCGCCTCGGTGGTGCGCTCGTCGATGGGGCTGCGGTCGATCGCGTTCACCAGCGGCCGCAGCAGCGTGTTGCCGGCGATCACGAAGACGGTGAGGAGCCCGGCCTCCGCCACCATGTCCGCGCCGGTGCAGGCACCGACCGCCGCCGAGCACCAGAGGGTCGCGGCGGTGTTCAGGCCCCGGACGTTCATGCCCTCCTTCATGATCACGCCGGCACCAAGGAAGCCGATGCCGGACACGACATAGGAGATCACGCGCGTGGCCTCGGTCGCGCCGGCGATCCGCATCGCCAGGTCCACGAAGGCGGCGGCCCCCACGGCGACGAGCACATTGGTGCGCAGCCCGGCGGTGCGCTGGCGATACTGGCGCTCCGCCCCGATGGCGGTGCCGAACACGAAGGCCGCGGTGAGGCTGACCACCGTGTCGAGGAAGGGCCAGAATTCGAAGGTCTCGATGAAGCGCACGGGCGGTGGAGTCCGGATTCGCGAAGGTCCAGCCTGCCCAGTAGCAGGCCCCGGCGCCGTGATCAGGAGAAGAATCCGGGACAGCGCCGCCGGGCGCGCTTCCCGGCCTGCCGGACAGCGATCCGCCATGGCGCCGCAGCCGGAAAGCGGCCGCGGCGTTCTGCCCCTGTGCCGGGCCCGGCCTGCGGTCCGGATGTGACACGAACAGGAGGCGGGATGTCGGATTCGAGCCCCACGCTCCGGCCACAGCCGGATGAGGAAACCATCGCCTTCGCCGGGCGCGTCTTCCAGCTCGCGCGCAGCGGCGGCGCGGAGCAGATGCGGTCCCTGCTGGCGCAGGGGCTGCCGCCCAACCTGCGCAACGACAAGGGCGACACGCTGCTGATGCTGGCGGCCTATCACCTGCAGACGGACACGGTGCGCGCGCTGCTGGAGGGCGGGGCCGATCCGGAGATCGCCAACGACCGGGGCCAGACGCCGCTGGGCGCCGCGTGCTTCAAGGGCGGCGAGGAGATCGTGCGGCTTCTGCTGGAACACGGCGCGCGGATCGAGGGGCATGGCGGCGACGGGCGCACGCCGCTGATGATGGCGGCCATGTTCAACCGCACCGGGCTGGTGCGGCTGCTGCTGGAGCAGGGCGCCGACCGCGAGGCGCGGGATGCCCGCGACATGACCGCGCTGGACGCCGCCCGCGCGATGAACGCGCCCGACACGGCCGCCCTGCTGGCGGAGGGCTGACCGCCTCCGGGCAGCACGGGCGAGAACCAGGCGACGCAGCAAGGGCGCCGGGTGGTCCGGCGCCCTTTCCGTCGTGCCGGGATGAAGCGCCCGTCCGCTACTTGGCGGGCACCGGCTCCCGCGCCTTGCCGGCGGCCGCGGTGCCTTCCTCGCGCTGGCCGCTGGTATAGGTCGGCCCGGGCCGCCTTTCGCCGGGGGCCGGCTTGCCGGGCAGGGGTGGCAGGGCCAGGGCCTTCTTCAGGTCGATCCCGGCGCCCTCGGCCACGCGGCGGCCATAGTCCTCGTCGCAATGCCACCAGTGCCAGACCATGCGCAGGGCGATCTCCTCCGGGCAGGCCTTCATGTCGGCGACCATGTTGCCGATCAGGTCGTCGCGCTCCCAGTCCTCGAAGCTGCGGTAGCGGTCCCCGGCCTGCCTGTAGTCGGACTGGGTCATCGTCGTCTGGTAGCGGCCGAGATGCCCGTGGACGAGCTGGTGGTAGTCCCGCTCCGGCTGCGGCGCCTCCCGCAAGCCGCCCTGCGAGCTGGGCTCGTAGTTGACGTGCCTGTTCTCGCCGCCGCCATCCACCTGGAAGGCCATCTGCCCATCCCGCTGGTTGGTGCGCTGGCCATTCTTCGGCGCGTTGATCGGCAGTTGCAGGTAGTTGGCGCCGACGCGGTAGCGCTGCGTGTCGGAATAGGACAGCGTCCGCCCCTGCAGCATCTTGTCGTCCGAGAAGTCGATGCCGTCGACCAGCACGCCGGTGCCGAAGGCCGCCTGCTCGGTTTCCGCGAAGAAGTTGTCCACGTTCCGGTCCAGCACCATGCGGCCGACCTTCAGCAGCGGGAAGCGGTCCTCCGGCCAGCGCTTGGTATCGTCCAGCGGATCGAAGTCGAGCTCCGGATGCTCGCCATCGGCCATGACCTGCACGCAGAATTCCCATTCGGGATAGTCGCCGCGCTCGATGGCCTCGTAGAGGTCCTTGGTCGCGTGGCCGACCTCCTCGGCCTGGATCCTCGCGGCCTCCGGCGTGGTGAGGTTCTTCACGCCCTGCTTCGGCACCCAGGAGAACTTGGCGAGCACCGCCTCGCCCCGGTCGTTGACCAGCTTGTAGGTGTTGACCGAGGAGCCCTCCATGTGCCGGTAGTCCGCCGGGATGCCCCAGGGGCTCTTCACCCAGGTGACCATGTGCAGCGCCTCGGGATGGTGCTGCACGAAGTCGTAGAAGCGCCAGGCTTCCTGCCGGTTGGTCACCGGATCGGGCTTGAAGGCATGGATCATGTCCGGGAACTTGATGGCGTCACGGATGAAGAAGATCCGCAGGTTGTTGCCGACCAGGTCCCAGTTGCCGTCCTCGGTGTAGAACTTGACCGCGAAGCCGCGCGGGTCGCGCGCCGTCTCCGGACTGTCCTTGGAGCCGATGACGGTGGAGAAGCGTACGAAGAGCGGCGTCCTGTGGCCCGCCCTGGTCAGCACCTTGGCGCGTGTGTACTTCGTGGCGGGCTCGTCGCCGATCTTGCCATAGGCCTCGAAATAGCCGTGCGCGCCGGTGCCGCGCGCATGGACCACGCGCTCCGGGATGCGCTCCCGGTCGAAATGCGTGATCTTCTCGATGAACTGGTAGTTCTCCAGGGTGGCGGGGCCGCGTTCCCCCACGGTCCGCATGCTCTGGTTGTCGCGGACGGGATGGCCCTGCCGGGTCGTGAGGATGGAGTTCCGAGGCGTGTCGGCCATTCTGCTCTGCCTTCTGCTTTTTCGCCGGAAGCCCGGAAAATAGCAGCGCGGCGGCGGGCCGCTTCATGCCAATTGCGTTATGCCGCGCCGCAACGGGATGCTGCGGCGCGGCATGGGGGCGTCAGTCCAGCCGCAGCCGGGGCTTGGCGAGTCTTTGCAGCAGCTCCGAGGCCCAGATCAGCGGCACGCGGCGGCCATGCACCACGTACTGGTACTGGCGGTAGAGCATGTTGTAGCTGAGCTGGGCGAAGCGCCCCTCGATGAAGCCGCCGGGCAGCACGCCGAGCCGCCCCAGGCTGCCGAAGGCGTCGTAGCCGCCCAGCGAGACCAGGGAGCCGCGCTCCTTGTAGCGGAAGGGCGGCAGCTCCCGCCCCGCCAGGAAATCCGGCAGATGCGCGGCGAGGTGCCGCGCCTCCTGGTGCGCCACCTGGGCGGTGGCGGCGAGGGGGCGCTGGGCACCCTCCGGCACCAGGGAGCTGCAATCGCCCAGGGCGAAGATCGCCGGGTCGCGCGAGGTCTGCAGCGTGGGCCGCACCACGAGGCGGTCCGCCCGGTCCACCTCCAGCCCGTCCATCTCCCGCAGCACCGAGGGCGCGCGGATGCCCGCGGCCCAGACCCGCAGCGCGGCGTCGATCCGCCGCCCGCTCTTCAGCGTCAGGCCGCCGGCATCGACCGAGGCGACGGGGTCGCCGGTCAGCACCTCCACCCCGATCTCGCCCAGCACCCGGGCCGCGGCGGTGGAAACCCGCTCGGGCAGGGCGGGCAGGATGCGCGGCGCGGCCTCGATCAGCGTGATGTGGATGCGCTGGCGCAGCCCCGGCAGGCCATAGCCGGCGGCGAGGTCGAGCGCGTGGTTGATCTCCCCGGCCAACTCCGTGCCCGTGGCGCCCGCCCCGACGATGGCGATGGAGAGCGACCGGTCCGGACGGTCGGCGAGCGTCCGGATGATCTCCTCGCGCATCGCGACGGTGAAGGCTTCCGCCTGGTCGCGGCTGTCGATGAAGCGGCAATGCTCCTGGGCGCCGGGCGTGCCGAAGTCGTCGGCATGGCTGCCGACCGCGAAGACGAGCGTGTCATAGGTCAGGCGGGTGGTGACCGTGTCCTCGCCGCCCGGTCCCTGCAGCGTGCCCAGCGTCAGCCGCCGCCGTGCCCGGTCCAGCCCGCGCAGCAGGCCGGGCCAGTAGGTGAAGCCGTGCCGCCGCGCATGGGCGAGGTAGGAGACCTGTTCCTGCGCGGTGTCGAGCGTGCCGGCCGCGACCTCGTGCAGCCGCGGCTTCCAGACATAGCTGCCGCTGCGGTCCACCAGGGTGACGGCATAGGGCACGGGCCGGCGCCGATGGCTCGCCAGACGGATGGAAAGGTCGAGCCCCGCCGCGCCGCCGCCCACCACCACGATGCGGTGCGGCTCCGCCGTGCCCCGCGCGCCACCCTGACTGCCCGCCATGCATTCCTCCTCGGCCCGGAAGGCCGGCCCAATGGCCCCGTCCCGGGGTCTGGCCACGGTGGTCCGACCATGGTGGCCCGACCCCGGGACGGCCCGACCTTGCCGCATGCCCGCGATGGCGCCAACTTGCCGCCAACACCGAGGGAAATGCCGATGGCCGAGCCGCGCAAGCACCGTATCGCCGTGATCCCCGGCGACGGAATCGGACGCGAGACCGTGCCGGAGGGGCTCAGGGTCCTGGAAGCGGCCGGGCGCCGATTCGGTTTCTCGCTGGAATGCAGGGAATACGACTGGTCCTGCGACCGCTACCTGCACACCGGGGCGATGATGCCGGAGGACGGCCTGGAGCAGCTCCGCGAATCCGACTCCGTCTTCCTGGGCGCGGTGGGCTGGCCGGGCGTGCCGGACCATGTCTCGCTCTGGGGCCTGCTGATCCCCATGCGGCGCGGCTTCGACCAGTATGCCAACGTGCGGCCCTGCCGCCTGATGCCGGGCGTGCGCACGCCGCTGGCCGGACGCGGCCCCGCCGATATCGACTTCGTGGTGGTGCGCGAGAACACCGAGGGCGAGTACAGCAGCAGCGGCGGCCGCATGTTCCCCGGCACCGAGCGGGAATTCGTGACGCAGGACAGCGTCTTCACCCGCACCGGCGTGGACCGCATCATCCGCTATGCCTTCGACCTCGCGCGCACGCGCAAGCGGCGCAAGTTGACCTCGGCCACCAAGTCCAACGGCATCACCTTCACCATGCCCTTCTGGGACGAACGCTTCGCCGCCATGGCGGCGCAGTATCCGGAGGTGCAGACGGACCAGTACCACATCGACATCCTCTGCGCCCATTTCGTGCAGCATCCGGACTGGTTCGACGTGGTGGTGGGCTCCAATCTCTTCGGCGACATCCTTTCCGACCTCGGTCCGGCGGTGGCGGGCTCCATTGGCATCGCGCCATCGGCCAACATCAACCCGGAGAAGCTGCATCCCTCGATGTTCGAGCCGGTGCACGGCTCCGCACCCGACATCGCCGGCAAGGGCATCTGCAACCCGATCGGACAGATCTGGTCCGGCGCCATGATGCTTGAGCATCTGGGGGAGGCGGAGGCTGCGCAGGCGATCACCGATGCCATCGAGAAGCTGCTGGCCGAGGGCGGTCCGCGCACCCGCGACATGGGCGGGCAGGCCGGGACGGAGGATCTGGGCAAGGCGCTGGCGGCGCTGGTCGGGGCCGCCTAGCCTGGCCAGCCAGGGTCTCCCTGTCGTCCGGGCCTGGGCGATCCGCCCATGGTCCCGGCGACAGGGAGTGACGGCGGGCGGATCTTCGCCTTAAATCCGTCCCTGCCCGGTCCGGATTGAGGGAATCGCGCCAGGGCCAGGGGCGTAACGGCTTGAACGCTTGAATAGGCGTTCATGCGAGAATATAACCTAGGAACGAATTGCGAGCGATTCTCAAATAACTCGCAAACGCTGGAGTGTATGATGGGTCAGGAGTTCAGCCACATCGCCCGCCGCTGCGAGCGGGCCGTTGTGACCGCCTACCGCGAGCTGCGGGAGGGTGGCAATGACGACCTGTCGTCGTTCCGCGCCTGCACGGCCCTGTACCGCATCCACCATCCGGAAGCCTCGGTGAGCGAGGCGCAGCGCCTGGTGGCCGAATGGGTGGACCACCACATCATCCGCGCCGACACCGGCCCGACCATTGGCTGCGAGTGCGACGACGACTGAGCCTGCCCCGGCTGTCCCTGGCGGCCGGTTCCACGCGTGACCAGCTTCTCCGCAACCGGCATGGACGAAGACCGGCCCGCTTCCTGATCCCGCCGGCCGGTCCTTGCTTCCGCGCCGCTTCCTACCCGGCCTCCCCCCTGGCCCATGCGATCGAGACGCGGGCCAGTGCGTCGATCGTGTCCACCACCGGAAAAGGCAGGACGGGTCCGGCCTGGATCCCGAGCGGGATCTCCGTGCAGCCCAGCACCACCGCCTCCGCGCCGCGTGCGATCAGGCTCCCCGCCACCTCCGCCAGGGGCGCATAGGCTTCCGTGACCCGGTTCGCCTTCACCAGCGCGATGCCCGGTCCGACCTTGTCGCGCATCTGCGCCTCGTCCGGCGTGATCACCTCGTGACCGAGAGTGTCGAAGCGTTCCTGGTACAGTCGCATCGCCAGCGTGCCCGCCGTGGCCAGCAACCCGACCCTGGCGCCGGACAGTCCCTGGCGGCGCAGGTCATGGGCCGCCGCATCGACGATATGAAGGATCGGCAAGGAGGTGGCGGCGCGCATCGGCTCGTACCAGCCATGGGCGGTGTTGCAGGGAATGGCGATCGCGCCGCAGCCGGCCGCCTCCAGTCCGCGTATGCCGCGCAACAGGCCGGGCAGCGGGTCCTCCCCGCCATGCAGGCGCGCCTGGGTGCGGTCGGGAATGCGGGGGTCGGACCACAGCACGGCGGGGACGTGATCCTGATCCCGTTCCGCCGGTGTCAGCAACGTCATCCGCAACAGGAACTGCGCCCCGGCCAAAGGACCCATTCCGCCCAGGATGCCCAGCATCCGCTCCGCCATGGCCTCACTCCCCTTCGCCTCGATGCGGCGGCAGAGGAAGCATGGAGGGCGGGGGACGGGAAGGGGTCAGGCTGCCGGGGCCGGTCCGCGCCCGGCGCGGCGGTGCCAGAGCGCCAGGGCGGCGTCATAGGGAATGGCCGGAGCCTCGCGCAGGCGCCAGCGCCAGTCCTGGAAGCCGGGAGCCGCGCGGGCCGCCGGGCCACGGCGCGCCGGGAGACCCAGCAGGCGCAGCAACAGCACGCAGCGCGGGATGTGATAGGCCGAGGAAGACACCAGCACGGGGCCGCGCCAGCCTTGCAGCAATCCGGCAACGGCGCGGGCGGAGGACAGCGTGTCCGTGCCGGTCGGCTCCTCCAGGATATCGCCGGACGGCACCCCACCCTCGCGGAGCAGGCGGGCCATGACGCTCGCCTCGCTCGGCCCGTGCCGCCCCTTTGCCCCGGTCGGCACGTAAAGCGGCGGGGGATGCCGGTGGCGGCCATGCGACAGTGCCGCCTCCACCCGCCGCCGCAGGGTCTGGCTCGGGGAGCCGTCGGGCCGCACCGCCGTGCCAAAGATGACGATGGCGGCGCGGGGCCCTGGCGCGGCCGGGTTCAGGATGCGCGGCCGCCCGCCTGTTGCAGCATTCTGTCGGCGTCCTCGGCCGCGTTGCTGGCGACCTCCAGACGCAGGGAGGACCCATCGACCGTAAGGCGGCTGCGTTCGGCCAGCCCGGCACGGACCACGCCTTCACCGGCCAGCTTGGCCTTCTCTTGGCTGTCGAAGGTATAGGACACGGTCTTCCCGTCCGCGAGCGGGGCGGGGTCCTCATCCTGCATCTCCGAGGCCGGGACGGCGCGCGAGCCCCTGCCGCCTTCGTTCCCCACCGGGTCGCTGGCGGGAAAGGTGTCCTTCAGCGCCTCCTGTTCCTTCTCCTGTCCGTTGCCGGAGCCGGAAGCCGGATGCATCGTGGTCGGATCGGCGGCCATGGCGTTTTTCTCCTTCCGGGTGGTCCCGGTCCTGCGTCGGTCGGTCAGTCGGCGCCTCGCGGGCCGGGAAGATTTCCAGGGGGGTAACGATGCTGGTGCCATCGGGTTCACCGCCGCCGGACCGGCGCGGCTTCAAGGCGGTCGGGAGCGGCCTGGCCTGGACCGGGGCCGCCCGGGACGGCATGAACCCTGCATGGGCGCCGCCGGGCGGCAAAGGGCCAGCCCGGGCCGGCGCCCGGCTTCATGGAGGCCGCCGCCGCCGCGTGGGGCCGCAATCGGGGGCGAGCGAGTGATTGTTCTGGTGAAGTCGGGTGGCGAGGAAGCGGTGCCGAAATGGCGCAAGGCTTTCCAGGCCGTGGATCCGCGCCTGGATATCCGCTGGTGGGACGATGCCGCCGTGGCGCCGGAGGACGTGTCCTATGTCGTGGTCTGGGACCCGGAGCCCGGCCGGCTGAAGCGCCTGTCCAACCTGCGCGTCGTCTTCTCCTCCGCCGCCGGGGTGGACAACATCGTGCGTGACCCGGAATGGCCGCGCCATCTTCCGCTGGTGCGGATGGGCGGGCTGGAAACGGGCCAGCGCATGGGCGAGTTCGTGAGCTGGGCCTGCCTGTCCCTGCTGCGCGGGGCGCGGCGCATGGCGCTGGCGCAGGCGCAGGCGCGCTGGGACAACTTCAACCCCCGCTTCACCGCGCCGGAGCGGCGCGTCGGCATCATGGGGCTGGGCAGCCTGGGCGGCACGGCGGCGCGGATGCTGCGGGCGCTGGGCTTCCCGGTCGCGGGCTGGTCGCGCACCCGCAAGGAACTGCCGGGCGTCGAATCCTTCGCGGGGGCGGAGGAACTGGAGGCCTTCCTGGCGCGCACCGACATCCTGGTCTGCCTGCTGCCCTCGACACCGGAAACCCGCGGGCTGATCGATGCGCGCCTGCTGTCCCTGCTGCCCCGCGGCGCGCAGGTCGTGAATGTCGGGCGCGGCTCGCATCTCGTGGTGCCGGACCTGCTGGCGGCGCTGGACGGCGGCCATCTGGACGGCGCGCTGCTGGATGTCTTCGAGCCGGAGCCGCTGGCCTCCGACAGCCCGCTCTGGTCGCATCCCCGGGTGATCGTGACGCCGCATCTGGCCTCGATGGCCAGCCTGCGCGAGCGTGCGCGCTATATCGCGGAGGCGATCGCCGCGCATGAGGCGGGCGATCCGCTGCCCAATCTCTACGACCCGGAACGGGGCTACTGACATGCTGCTCTACGACCCGCCCCGGAAGCCCGATCCGAAGCATGTGCCGACCGAGGCGGAGCTGCGGCGCGACCTCGCTGCCGCCTACCGGCTGATCGCCCTGCACGGGATGACCGACACGGTCTATACGCATCTCTCGGTGCGCGTGCCGGGGGAGGGGCACCGCTTCCTGGTCAATCCCTATGGGCTGCTCTTCGAGGAGATCACCGCCTCCTCCCTGGTGCTGGTGGATGCGGAGGGGGAGCCTGCGCAGAAGACGAGCTGGCCGGTGAACCCGGCGGGCTTCGTGATCCACTCGGCGCTGCATCTCGCCAGCCCGCGCGCGCAGTGCGTGATGCACACGCACACGCTGGCCGGCATGACCGTGGCGGCGACGGCGCAGGGCATCCTGCCGCTGAACCAGATCAGCATGGAGTTCCACGGCCGCGTCGCGATCCACGACTACGAGGGCATCGCCGCCGACGACAACCTGTCGGAGCGCGAGCGCCTGGTGCGCGACATGGGCGACCGGCCCTGCCTGATCCTGCGCAACCACGGGCTGCTCACCGCCGGGCGCACGGTCGCGGAGGCCTTCTACTGGATGTACTATCTGGAGCAGGCCTGCCGCATCCAGGTCGCGGCGCTGTCCACCGGGGCGGCGCTCTCCATGCCGCCGCCCGAGGTGGTGGAGCGCACCCGGGCGCAGTCGCCCGACAGCCCGACCCAGGGCTGGCTGCTCTGGCAGGCGATGTGCCGCAAGCTGGACCGCGAGCAGCCGGAGTACCGGTCGTGAGCGGCGTGCTGGAACGCCCGGCCGTGGCGCGCGGGGCCGGGGCGGGCCATGCGCTGTCGCTGCGGGGCGTCACCCGCCGCTATGGGGAGGCGGCGGCGGTGGCGGATGTGTCGCTGGAGGTGGGGCGCGGCGAGTTCCTGACGCTGCTCGGCCCCTCGGGCTCCGGCAAGACGACGCTGCTGATGACGATCGCGGGCTTCGTCGAGCCCTCCGCCGGCCAGGTCCTGCTGGACGGGCGCGACATCACCGCCCTGCCACCGGAGAAACGCTCCTTCGGCATGGTCTTCCAGGGCTATGCGCTGTTTCCGCAGATGACGGTGGCGGAGAATGTCGCCTTTCCGCTGCGCGTGCGGCGGATCGGCCGGGCCGAACGCGAGTCCCGGGTGCGCGCCGCGCTGGATCTCGTGCAGCTGGACCGCTTCGCCGAAAGGCGGCCGCACCAGCTTTCCGGCGGGCAGCAGCAGCGCGTGGCGCTGGCCCGCGCCCTGGTCTTCGACCCGGCACTGCTGCTGCTGGACGAGCCGCTTTCCGCACTGGACAAGAAGCTGCGCGCCGAGCTGCAGGACGAGCTGAAGGCGCTGCACCGCCGCGTCGGCCGCACCTTCATCAACGTCACGCACGACCAGGAAGAGGCGCTCTCCCTCTCCGACCGGATCGCGATCCTGAACCACGGGCGGCTGATCCAGCAGGGCTCCCCGGCGGAGCTCTACGAGCGCCCCGCGACACGCTTCGTGGCGGGCTTCCTGGGGCAGAGCAACTTCCTGTCCGGCACGGCCGAGGAAAGCACGGGCGACACCATCGCCTTGCGCCTGGGCGGCACGCGCCTGCTGGCGCAAGGCACCGCGCGGGTGGGGGAGGGCGTGGTGCTGTCGCTGCGACCCGAAAAGATCCTGCCGCTCGGCGAAGGGATGGAGGAGGACAACATGGTGGAGGGACGGGTGCTGTCCTGGTCCTATGCCGGAACGGCCTTCCACCTGTCCGTGGCGACCGGGGATCTCGGTGTGCTGCGGGTGCAGCTGCCGGCCTGGCGCGCGCCGTTGCAGCCGGCGGAGGGGCTGCCGCTGCGCCTGGGCTGGAGCCGCACGGCGGCGGTATCGGTGCACGACGACGGCTGATCCCTTCGTGGTCCGCCGTGTGGCCGCGGCCGGTCGGATCTTCGCCCTGTGGTTGCGCAGAAGTCACGTGACTTCCCTGGATGGTTGCTGTCACTCTTCCGTCCTTGTGGCCGGAAGTAAAACGAACAGAAGCCGAAACAACTTCGAGGCCCATAAAATTATATAAGACAAAACTATCCGAATATCCTGTCAGTATTCATGGATGCTCCATGAAAAATACGTCGGATTTGCCCTGTTACTATTCGATGTGCTGGCGGCCGGAAAGAAAAGCCGATAGGCGAAGCCTCCCGCGACATGGTGCGGTGCAGCGAATCCTTCCGGATCAGGAAGGTTTCCGCGTGCCTGTCCTGATGCTTGCAAGGCTCCGCCGGATGAACGCTGCTGGCTTCCCGCTTCTATCGACCCTGACATTCCTGCCGCTGGCCGGCGTGGCCGCCATCCTGTGCCTGAGAGGCGAGGAGGAAAGGATCGGGCGGCTGGTGCGTGGAATCGCGCTCGGCACCAGCCTGGCCGTCCTGGCGCTCGCCTCCCTGCTCTGGTTCGGCTTCGACAACGCCAGCGGCGCCTACCAGTTCCAGGAACACGCGAACTGGATGCCGGAGACGGGCATCAGCTACCACATGGGCGTGGACGGCATCTCCGTCCTCTTCGTGCTGCTCACCGCGCTCCTGACGCCGATCTGCATCCTGGCCTCCTGGCGGATGGAGCAGACCCGTATCCGCGCCTACATGATCGCCTTCCTGCTGCTGGAAACGGCGATGATCGGCGTCTTCTCCGCCGTCGACCTGCTGCTCTTCTACGTCTTCTTCGAGGCAGCGCTGGTGCCGGTCTTCCTGATCATCGGCATCTGGGGCGGGACGCACCGCGTGCGGGCGGCCTTCAAGCTGTTCTTCTACACGCTGGCGGGCGCGGTGCTGATGCTGCTGGCGGTGCTGGCCATCTGGTACGATGCCGGCTCCACCGACCTGACGCAGCTGATGGGCCTGCACCTGTCGCACGGCGCGCAGATGTGGATGTTCCTGGCCTTCTTCGCCGCCTTCGCGGTGAAGATGCCGATGTGGCCCTTCCACACCTGGCAGCCGGAGGCCTATGCCGAGGCGCCGACCGCGGGCTCGGTCATGCTGGGCGGCGTGATGCTGAACATGGGCGCCTATGGCTTCCTGCGCTTCTCCATCCCGCTCTTCCCGCAGGCGACGGAAACGCTGGCGCCCTTCGTCCTGGCCCTGTCGGCGATCGCCGTGGTCTATGCCAGCCTGGTGGCCCTGCTGCAGCAGGACATGAAGAAGATCGTGGCCTATTCCTCGATCGCCCATATGGGCATCGCCACGATCGGCGTCTTCTCCATCGACGAGCAGGGCATCTCCGGCGCGCTGCTGCAGATGCTGGCCCATGGCGTGGTCTCGGGCGCCGGCTTCCTCTGCATCGGCGTGCTGCAGGACCGCGTGCGCTCGCGCGACATCGGGCATTTCGGCGGGATCGCGAAGGTCATGCCGGCCTACGCCGTGGTGGCGATGATCTTCACCCTGGCCGCCATGGCGCTGCCCGGCACCGCCTCCTTCCCCGGCGAATTCCTGGTGCTGGTCGGCGCCTGGAAGATCAGCCCCTGGCTGACCCTGGCGGCCGGCAGCAGCATGATCCTGGGCGCCGCCTACATGCTGCGCATGTACCGGGCCGTGGTGTTCAGCCGCCTGCAGCGGACCGAACTGCGCCAGCTCCTGGACCTTTCGGTGCGGGAGAAGCTGATCTTCGCGCCGCTGGTGCTACTGACGCTCTGGATCGGCATCCATCCCGGCACCTTCCTGCATGTCTTCCAGGCCAGCGTCTCCACCCTGGTCCACCGGCAGGAAGCCGCGCTCGCCACGGCGCATCTCGCGGGCCTCTGATCCGCCGCCCGCGCCTTCCGGGGGGAGCGGGCACGCCGCCGTGAGACGGGGGCCACCGCCCCGGCGGAACCGCCCGGAGGGGCGGGACGTTGAGGGGGGACGGAACCGGAGACCCCCGCCATGCCCGATGACAGCTTCTCCGCCACGCGGCGCGGCCTGATCCGCGCCTCCGGCCTGTCGGCCATGGGCCTCGCCATCGGCGCGGCGGGCGGGGCATCCAGCGGGGCGCCGGGCTATCCGGCCCCGTCGGAGATGGACATTGGTCGGGTGCAGAACGGCCGGGTCGTCTTCCCGAACTGGCGCAGCGAGGCGGAGCCGCGCACGCCGCCCCCGCCCGCGCCGCGCGCGCCGGGGGAGCGCCTGGGCTATGCCGTCGTGGCGCTGGGCAGGCTGAGCCTGGAGGAGATCCTGCCCGCCTTCGCCGAGTGCAGGAGCTCCTATCCGGCGGCGCTCGTGACCGGCAGCCCCGAGAAGGGCAGCGTGGTGGCGCGTCAATACGGCATTCCGCAAACCGCGGTGCTGGGCTACGCGGATTTCGAGACGCTGCGCGACCTGCCGGAGGTGAAGGCGGTCTACGTCGTCCTGCCCAACGGCATGCACCGCGAATACACGCTGCGCGCGGCGGCGATCGGCAGGCACGTGCTCTGCGAGAAGCCGATGGCGAACACCGCCGCCGAGGCGCAGGAAATGGTCGAGGCCTGCGCCAGGGCGGGCGTCAGGCTGATGGTCGCCTATCGCTGCCAGTACGAGCCCTACAACCGCGCGGCGATCGCGCTGGTGCGGTCCGGCGAGCTGGGCAGGCTGCGCTTCATCGAGGCGACCAACGTCCAGGCCAACGGGCCGGGGCCGCAATGGCGCTACTCCAAGGCCCTGGCCGGGGGAGGGGCGCTGCCGGATATCGGGCTCTACTGCCTCAACGCCACGCGCTACATCACTGGCGAGGAGCCGGTGGAGATCACCGCGCGCCGCTACAGCCCGCCGGGCGACGAGCGCTGGAAGGAGGTGGAGGAAAGCATGAGCTTCGGCCTGCGCTTCCCGTCCGGCGTGATGGCGAACTGCCTCTCCTCCTATGGCGCCTTCAACGACAAGACGCTACGGCTGCATTTCGAGGGCGGGACCGTCGAGATGCCGGATGCCTTCTCCTATGTCGGGCAGCGCCTGATCGTGTCGCGCAAGTCCGGCAACGTCGTCGGGCAGGAGGAGCGCAAGATCCAGCACAAGAACCAGTTCGCGTTGGAGATCGACCATTTCTCCGAACGCATCCTGGCCGACGAGCCGCCGCACACGCCGGGCGAGGAAGGGCTGCGCGACATGCGGCTGATGGAGACCATCTATCGCGCCGCCGCCGAGAACCGGCCCCAGGCGGTGGAGCCGGTACAGGCCACGACCCGTGGGCCGGACCCGCGGGAGGAGTGATGCCCGGCGGCGGAAGTTCCGGCTTCAGCGGCCCGGCATCGCGCACGGGGCCGTTGGGGCGGCCGCGCCCCGGGGATGTTCCGGGGACGCCTTACCCGGCTTCGTCGCGGACATCATGGATGCTGGCCAGGCTGCCGATCTCGCCATGCCCGCTGGCATCCCGGACGACGCTCAGGCTTCCATCCGTCTCCAGCACCACGGCGGCGACCTGCCGGGGCTCGGAAGCCCCGGAGCCGCGAAGGGCAGCCAGGACTTCCGCCTCGGTGATGCGCTGGGCGCGCATCGCCCCCCGGAGGAACTGCCCCCGGTGCAGCAGCAGGGTCGGCTCCGACTTCACCAGGTCGCTGAAGCCCTGAGACCGGACCGAAAGCCAGGCGACCACGTATTGCAGCCCGGCCAGGAGCACGAAGGCCAGCAGCCCCTCCATCAGGGCCACCGACTTGCTGAGCAGCACGGTGGCCAGGGTGGAGCCCAGTGCCACGGTGACGACCAGGTCGAAGGCGTTGAGCTTGGCCAGGGTGCGCTTGCCGAAGGTGCGCAGCAACACCACCAGGGCCAGGTAGGCGAGGGTTCCGACCACCAGGACCCGGAGCAGCCCGAACCAGCTATCGAAGAACATCAGGCCCCCATGGTCCGGGCCATGCCCGGCGTATGCTGGTGACGACACTGGCGCGCCCGGCCGCCCCTCACCGGACGGAACCCGCGCCGCGGCCGGGGATGACATCCCCGCGAGGCCGCAGGAACCGGACGGCCAGCAAGCCGGCGAGCACCGCCCCGAGCGTGTCCATGACGATGTCCAGGATGCTGTCGTGCTTGCCTTTGATGACATTGCCCGGCGCGAACTGGTCGAAGCCCCACTCGGCGACCTCCCACAGCGCCCCGATCGCGATCCCGACGCTGGCGAGAAGGAAGAAGGCCAGAACCGGCTGCGGCGGCGCCGCCCGGAGGAACCGGCCGAAGACGACGATGGCGAGCCAGAAGGTGATGGCGAGGATGGTGCAGCCGTGCAGCACGCGGTCGAACCACCAGAACGGCTGATACAGGTCGAAGGCATAGCCCGCGATGTTGGCGACCCCGGCCAGGATGAGCAGCATCCAGGCCGTCGCATATCCGGATGTGGCGATTCCCATTGTCGTGCTCCCGGGCGGCAGGCAGGTCTGCACCCCTTCGCCCGCCATGTCGAACCTCCGTGGCGGCGCCGGAGCCGGTCCGGCGTGCCTCCGGTGCGCCGGGACGCCCGGCACAGGCCCCCGCGGCCGCCTCAGCGGCGCTCCATCACGTTCAGGAAACGATGCGCCAGGGCGCCGTAGAGCGGGCGGCGGCAGATGAGGCGAGAGGCGCCGGTCGCGATAAAGGAAGTGGCCATCAGCGGGATGATCATGTTCTGCCCGTCGGTCATCTCCATGACGATGACGGCGGCGGTGATCGGCGCCTGCACCACGCCGGAGAAATAGGCGACCATGCCGAGCAGCACCATGGCGCCCAGCGGCGCGACCGGCAGGAACTCCGCCAGCGTGGCGCCGAAGCCGGCCCCCACCGAGAGGGAGGGCGCGAAGATGCCGCCGGGAATGCCGCTGCAATAGGACACCACCGTCGCCAGCAGCTTGGACACGAAATAGCTGGCCGGAAGGGTGGTCTCCCCCTCGATCAGCCCCCGCGCCTGGGCATAGCCCGTGCCATAGGTCAGGCCGCCGCTGGCCAGCCCGATCAGTGCCACCAGCAGCCCGCAGAGCGCGGCGAAGCCCACCGGATGGCGCGCCAGCAGGCGCCCGGCCAGCCCCGGCAGGCCGGCCGAGGCGCGCACCAGCATCCAGCTGAAGACGCCGCCGCAGAGCCCGCCCAGCACGGCGCAGAGCGGGACGGCGGCCCAGGCGGCGCCCATCGGCAGATCCACCTGGGTGACGCCGAAATAGGTGTAGTTCCCGACCAGGGCCAGGCTGACCACGCCGCCGATCACCACGGCGGTCAGGACATTGCCGCTGGTGCGGCCCTCATAGGAATGGCTGAGCTCCTCGATGGCGAAGACGATTCCCGCCAGCGGGGTGTTGAAGGCGGCCGCGACGCCGGCGGCACCACCCGCCAGCACCATGGCACGGTGGGTCTCGGGCCGGGGGAGGTGCAGCCGCTGGGCCAGCGCCTGCATGATCGAGGCGCCGACCTGCACGGTCGGCCCTTCGCGCCCGATCGAGCCGCCGCCAAGCAGGCCGAGCAGCGTGAGCAGGACCTTTCCCACCGCGATCCGCAACGAAAGGATCCGGGCGACGAGCCTCGGGTCGTCCATGTGCAGCGTGGCGATGACCTGGGGGATGCCGCTGCCCTGGGCGCCGGGAAAGACGGTGCGGGTCAGGTAGCTGGCCAGGGCGAAGCAGGCGGGCGAGACCACCAGCGCCAGCAGCGGCCAGTGCGTGACCAGGCGGTGGAAGCCCTCTCCCGCCCGATCGGCCAGGGCAGCGAAGGCGATGGCCACGAGGCCCACCAGCACGGCGCCGAGCCAGAAGACCATGCGGCGCAGCCAGAGGCGCGGCGACACCAGGGGGAGCCGCCGCAGCCGCCGGAAGCGCTGACGCCGCGGGCGAGGGGCGGTCCGGGCCTGCTCCGCTGTCTCCGACACCTCCAGCCGTTCCATGCACCCTATCCTTTCGTCCTCCCGATCTCCTTAGGCGAGATCGGGCGGCGCGGCAGCGGTTCAGGCCGCGGATCTGCTGCCGGGACAGGGGATGGCAGGCTGAAAGGAGCACCGGAATCGAGAACGGCGGGTTTCCCCGCCGTTCGCCACCCGATCATTCACATCCGGGCCGCTCGCGACAGGGGCCGGAGAGCCCCCGCCACGGCGATGGTTCAGGTGATGGCCAGACGCTGCTCGGCGATCTGGTTCTTCATCGACTTCTGCAGCTTCTCGAAGGCGCGGACCTCGATCTGGCGGACGCGCTCGCGCGAGATGTTGTACTGCTGCGAAAGCTCCTCCAGCGTGGTCGGCTCGTCCTTCAGCCGGCGCTCGATCAGGATATGGCGCTCACGCTCGTTCAGCGTCTTCAGCGCCGTGTCGAGCAGGTAGCGGCGGTTGGACATGTCCTCCCGGTCCGCGAGTTCGCTCTCCTGGCTCTCGCCCTCGTCCACCAGCCAGTCCTGCCACTCGCCCTCGCTGTCGGCGCGCACGGGCGCGTTCAGGCTCTGGTCGGAGGAGGCAAGGCGGCGGTTCATGGACACCACGTCCTGTTCCGGCACCTGCAGCACGCGGGAGATCTTCTCCACCTGCTCCGGCTGCAGGTCGCCTTCCTCCAACGCGGCCATCTGGCCCTTCAGCCGGCGCAGGTTGAAGAACAGCTTCTTCTGCGCGGCAGTGGTGCCCATCTTCACCAGAGACCAGGAGTGCAGGATGTATTCCTGGATCGCGGCGCGGATCCACCACATGGCATAGGTGGCGAGGCGGAAGCCACGGTCCGGGTCGAACCGCTTCACCGCCTGCATCATGCCGACGTTGCCTTCGCTGATCAGTTCGCCCACCGGCAAGCCGTAGCCGCGGTAGCCCATGGCGATCTTCGCGACGAGGCGGAGGTGGGAGGTGACGAGCTTGTGTGCGGCCCCTTCGTCCCCCTTGTCCTTCCAGCTCTTGGCGAGGTTGTACTCCTCCTCCGGCGCCAGCATCGGGAACTTGCGGATCTCCTGGAGGTAGCGGGAAAGATTGCCCTCGGGAGCCATTGGAATCATGGAAGTGGAAGCCATGTATGTACTCGCCTCCTCTCCGGTTTCAGGAGCCCCCGTGACGGCTGGCTCTGAGACCGCTGTGGAATGTGCCCATCCGTTGCCAGGCCCAGCGCGTCGCGGTCGCTCCGGTCACGTCGGAACATGTCTCCGCGACTAACGCCTCAAAGCGGCACCTGGCTGCGGCGGCGCAGCGAGTTTTTAGCGCGTTCGCCCTTTGTTTGCAAGAAAAACCGACTGTCACAGTCGGGTTACTCTCCGTCGCGCTTCAACACGTCCAGCAGGGCCGCCATGTCCGGCGGCAGGGGGGCGGAGAAGCTCAGCGCCTCCCCGGTCACGGGATGGCGGAAGCCCAGCGTGGCGGCGTGCAGGGCTTGCCGCGGAAAGGCCAGCAGGGCCTCCCGCGCCTCCGGGCCGAGCGACTTCGCCGAGGCCGGGGTGCGGCGGAGATAGACCGGGTCCCCCACCAGCGGATGGCCCTTGTGCGAGAGGTGGACCCGGATCTGGTGGGTCCGCCCGGTCGCCAGCCGGCAGCGGAGCAGGGCACAGGCGGCCGCCCAGGCCTGTTCCGTGGCATAGCGGGTGAGGGCGTGCTTGCCGTTCCGCGTGACCACGGCCATGCGCTTCCGGTCCATCGGATGGCGGCCGATATCGCCCTCGATCTCCCCCCTGCCGGGGGAGGGCAGGCCCCAGACCAGCGCCAGGTATTCCCGGTCCAGGTCGCGGGAAGCGAAGGCCTCCGACAGCGCATGGTGCGCTGCCTCGGACTTCGCCACCACCATCACGCCGCTGGTGTCCTTGTCCAGCCGGTGCACGATGCCCGGCCGCTTCTCGCCGCCGATGCCCGTCAGCTCCTCCCCGGCATGGGCCAGCAGGGCGTTCACCAGGGTGCCGTCCAGGTTGCCCGGCGCGGGATGCACGACCAGCCCGGCCGGCTTGTCCAGCACGATCAGGTGCGGGTCCTCGTACAGGATGGTGAGCGGGATCGCCTGGGCCTGCGGCGTCGCCAGCTCCGGTGGCGGGACATGCAGGATGTAGCGGGCCCCCGGCCGCACGGCCTCGGAAGGGTTGGCCACGGGCTGGCCGTCCCGCAGCGCCTCTCCGGCCTCGATCAGCGCCTTGACACGGGATCGGGACAATGCCCCTGACACCTCCGCCAGGACGCGGTCCAGGCGCTGCCCCGCCTGTTCCGGCGTGGCGATGAAATCCAGGGAAAGATCGGGGGTCTGATTGCGCGCGCTCAAGGTGCTCGTCATCGTCATGGGAGTTCTGATTGTCGCGGGCACCGTGGGGCTGATCGCGGTGATCGTCCAGCGCATGTCCGCCGCCACGCCATCCGCCCAGAGGATCGAGGGCGGGCTGGGACAGCCGGCGGGCACCCGCATCCGCGGCCTGGCCGGTGCGGGGGACCGGGTGGCGGTCTGGGTCGAAGGGCCGCAGGGCGAGCGCGTGCTGCTGCTGGACCCGCGTTCCGGCCGGGTGCTGGGCGAGCTGCGCCCCACGGAGTGAATCGGCCGGCCCTGCCCACGCCTGGAACGGTTTCCGCGTGAAGACCCACCCACGCGAGGCAGGGATGCAAATAAGCGGCCCGAGATGGCTTGATCCCCGGCAGAGGCTCCGATAGAAGCCACCTCACCGATGGCCACGTCCCCTTCGTCTAGAGGCCTAGGACACCGCCCTCTCACGGCGGCAACAGGGGTTCGAATCCCCTAGGGGACGCCATTCCGGCAGGTTTCCTGCCGGTCTGAGCCTCACCTGAACGAACCACCCCAAAATCCTCCCATAGAAGCCAGAGCGCGTTTCGCCCGTCACTTCTGGTCTTTCCAGTTCTGTGGCCAGAACGTCGCGGTTGGATTCAGACCGGCCGCTGTCGTCACCGGAAGGATAATCTCCCGGGCGGCTGGAACAGGCCTGGCTTTGCCTCACCTATCGCCCCGGGTCGTCAAAGCCTCATCCGAATGGATGACGCCGGGCACGGCCGCTTGCGCCAAGACGGAACAGGTTCTTCCACAGTCGCAGCGTGAGTGTATGGCATCGGGCGACAAAGGGATGGGTGAAGCCCGTCTTCTGACCTTCCAAGGCCTCAGGGGCGGCCCGACCTGGGAATACCGTGGCGCCCTCATCGAGACGACGGGACAGCGGTTTCCGGATCAGAACTTTCTTCGCATGGCAGGCCATCCGCAGGATGGCGCGCGATTCCCGACGCCCGGCGCCGCCAAGGCGGCCGTGGATGAATGGCTCGACCGGATATAGGGGCGGGCCGTGACCACCATCCCGCGGCACGTGTCCTCAGTCGATCGCGTCGCCCACCGCATGGATCGGCTTGCCGACAGGCCCCCCGACGACAGGCACCACCTGCACCACATCGCCCGTGGCGCGGAAGGGCAGGGCCACCAGTCCACAGCCGCTCAGCATGAGAAGCGCCGCAAGGCACAAGATCAACCGCATGGTCGTCCTCCCTATCCGTCCATCCCGGGTCGCTGCCGCAGGGAAGAACGCGGCCTGTCGGAAAGCGTTGGTGAAGGGGGCTGTTTCAGCGCCGCCGGATCGGCGCCGGCGCGGCATGGTTCGCGGCATCCGCTACGGTGAGCCGAACGAAGCCGCTCCGATGCTGCGTCAGAAATAAGGTCTTCTGGCGGACAGCGCCCGACGAAGATGAGCACTACGAAATCATTATAAGCCTATGATCCCAAGGAACATTATTGAAGCCATGCGGTAATCGGCGGATTTTGGGTGCCGATTGCGTGGGAATGGCGGTCAAAGCGGGGGTTTGGCGGGTCTGTATGACCCAAACACTATCCAGATCGCGACAAGCATCATGCCGCCGGCCAGAAGAAAGGTAAGCCGCATCCCTGCGGCAATAGCCGAGGCCGTCGCATTGGTGAACTCCCCGGTTCCGACGCCAAAGGCAAAGACGGTGCCCATGAGCCATGCGCCCGCGATCAGCCCGATATTACGCGACAGGTTCAGAGCGCCGGAAACCGTGCCGCGCCGCTCCTTCGGCACATCGGCCAATGCGGCTGTGTTGTTGGCCGCCTGAAAGAGCTGGTAGCCCGGCGTCAGCACGATGATGGATAGCAGATAGCCGACGACGCCCATCATGTTCGGTACAAAAGCCAGAAGGAACGCCCCGGCCGCCAGCAGGATGAGCCCGGCGGCGAGCACACGATGGCTTCCCCAGGAATCGACGAGCCATCCGGAAGGAACCCCGCTGAAAATGGCGACCGCCGGGCCGACCGCCATCACGAGACCCACATACATGGCCTCCAGACCGAGATTAAGGGTGAGATAGAAGGGGCCGACCACCAGCGTCGTCATGATGACGGCGGCGACCAGGATATTGACGAGAAGATTGGGCGCAAGGCTCCGGTTCATCACCGACAACAGGCTTGGCGACGGCGCCTTTCCCTTGCCGGGATCATCCGGCAGCGTCGCGACAGCGAAGACCAGTGCAAGAACCGCTAGTGGCATCTGTACCCAGAAGATGCCGCGCCAACCCGTTACCGGGATCAGCAGGCCGCCGAGCGAGGGGCCGAGCGCTGTTCCCATCGCCGATACCGTGCCGAGCAGCCCCATGGCCCGCCCGATACGCGCCTGGCTCGCCATCTCGCGCATCAGCGCCATGGCGAGCGTCATGAGGAAAGCAGCTCCAATGCCCTGTAGTGTCCGCGCGCCGATCAGCAGCCATAGGTTCGGCGCAACCGCGCAGAACAGAGACGCGATGGTAAAGATGGTTAGACCCGCGACGAGCGTTGGCTTCAGCCCGTAACTGTCGCCGAGTCGTCCGGCGACGACGACCGAGACTGTCAGGGCTGCAAGATAGGCGACGACGACTCCCTGCACCTGCGCGAACGGCGCTGAGAATGCCTCTGTCAGCATTGGCAGCGCGATATTGGCGATACTGGTGCCCAGCGACGCCAGCAGCATCGTCAGAGCCAGGGCCATCGTGATTCTCGATTGTGCCTTCGCCGATGCGCGCGACTCCGCCTGTTCCATCGTCTTGCCCTCTTGCCTGAATTTCGTTTCGAGAGCAGGCTGCCACTTCAAGTCGGCTTGAGGTCAAGCATGAAATTTCTGGATATAGGAGAGGTCGCGGCACAAAGCGGAATCAAGCCTTCAGCGCTGCGCTACTACGAGGAAGCCGGGCTGATTTCCTCGGTTTCCCGGCACGGACTGCGTCGCCAGTTTCCGCCCGAGGTGCTCTTGCAACTCAAGCTGATCGCGATGGGCAAGTCGGCGGGGTTTTCGCTCGGCGAGATTGCCGGCATCTTCGGCAAGAACGGCGTGCCGGAACTGCCACGCGACCTGCTTCACCAGAAGGCTGCGGAGATCGACCGCCAGATCCGCGAATTGACCGCGCTGCGCGACACGCTTCGCCATGTCGCCGATTGTCCCGCGCCCTCGCATATGGAGTGCCCGACGTTTCGTCGGCTCATCGACGTGTCGGGCAAACGGGAGGGAAGGCGCAGGAAGGCGGCAAACTCGAAATGAGACCCGGCTACAGGTCACGAGGCTTATCCGGTCCTGAATATTACGAATCGCCAACATCCCGGCTCTTAAGCTGCTCCCAGAATCGGGTTCTGGAGGGAAATCGGCGGCGATTGGTGGTAAATCGTTCTTACGATTGGCCATTTCGGTCAAGGTGGCGGACAGGGTGGGATTCGAACCCACGATACGCTTTTGACGTATACGCACTTTCCAGGCGCGCGCCTTCGACCACTCGGCCACCTGTCCGATGACGGGGCGGATAGCCGAGCCCGGAAGGCAGGGCAAGCCCCCGGACCGCGGATTCATGCCGCGGATCTGTCATGAATGGCGTGCCCGCCTCCGCCACCGCCCTTCCCGGTCCGCTCCGCTCATGCCACCCGGTGCGGCGGCTCCTCGCCACGCCGCAGCAACGCGTCGAGGTTGTCGAGGCAGCGGAAGCCCATGGCGTCGCGCGTCTCCTCGGTGGCGCTGCCCAGATGCGGCAGCAGGGTGACGTTGGGCGCGCCATGATAGCCCTCGAAGATCCGCGGCTCGCCGGCGAAGACATCCAGCCCGGCGGCGCGCAGGTGCCCCGAATGCAAGGCGGCGCAGAGCGCGGCGTCGTCCACCGTGCTGCCCCGGCCCGTGTTCACCACGATGGCGCCCTTGCGGAGCTGCGCGATCCGCCCCGCGTCCAGCCAGTTCCGCGTCGCGGCGCCGCCCGGGATATGCATGGACAGCACGTCCACCGTGCCCAGGAAGGCCTCGTCCGTGGCATGGAAGACCGCACCCTCCTCCTGCTCCGGGGCGAGGCGGCCGCGGTTGCGGTAGTGGATCTCCATCCCGAAGCCCCGCGCCATCCGGGCCAGCGCCTGGCCGATGCGCCCCATGCCCAGGATGCCGAGCCTCTTGCCCTCCAGCGTCACGCCCAGGAGCTGCGTGGGCGACCAGCCGACCCATTCCCGCGCCCGCACCATCCGCTCCGCCTCCCCGGCGCGGCGGGCGCACATCAGGACCAGCAGCATGGCGATCTCCGCCGTGGCCACGCTCAGCACGTCGGGGGTGTTGGTCACCACGATTCCCCGGCGCCGCGCGGCCTCCAGGTCGATATGGTCGGTGCCGACGCTGAAGGTGGCCAGGACCCGCACGCTGTCCGGCAGGGCCGCGATGGTGGCGCCGTCCATCGGGTCGCCCGCGGCGCAGAGGATGCCCTCCACCCCCGCCGCGAGGCGGCACAGCGCCGCCCCGGTCAGCCCGCCATCCTCCGCCCGCGTCACGCAGGCATAGTCCCGCGCCGCGCGTTCCATCACGGCAGGAGGGTAGTGACGGGTGAGCAGGATGCTGGGCTTCGCCATGGCGGGTTCCTTCCCGGAAAGTCCGGCGCGCAGCATGGACTCGCCGGCTGCCCTGTTCCAGGCCGGGCGGCGGCTTGCCTTGGGCCGGCCGGCGGTCCAGCTTCCGGGCGAAACCTGACGGGAAGGGAAAAGCCGATGGATCTCGGTCTGCGGGGCAAGCGGGCGCTGGTGATGGGCGCCTCCAAGGGCCTCGGCCGTTCGGTGGCGGAGGCCCTGGCGGCGGAGGGCGTGGCGCTCGCCATTTCCGGGCGCGAGCAGGCGAGCCTGGACAAGGCCTGCGATTCGCTGCGCTCCCTGGGTGCGCCCAAGGCCGTGGGCATCCCCGCCGATGTCGCGAAGGCAGCCGACATGGATGCCCTGGCCGACGGCGCGCTGGCGGCGCTGGGCGGGGTGGACATCCTCTTCCTGAACCATGGCGGCCCGCCGCCGGGCACCGCGCTGGGGCTGACGCCGGAGATGCTGGAGACCTGGTTCCGCCCGGCCGTGCTCTCGCCGATCCAGGTCGCCAACCGCCTCCTGCCTGGGATGCGGGAACGCCGCTGGGGCCGGATCATCGCGGTGGGCAGCATCGGGATCGAGCAGCCGATCGCCAACCTCGCCATCTCCAACACGCTGCGCGCCGCACTGGCGGGCTGGAGCAAGACCCTTTCGGCCGAGGTGGCGGGGGAGGGGATCACCTGCAACATCCTGGCCCCTGGCGCCTTCCGCACCGCCCGCACGACGGAAACCGCCGAAGCGACGGCGAAGAAGAGCGGCAAGAGCCTGGACGAGGTGATCGCGGCCCGCGCGAAGACCATCCCCGCCGGCCGCATGGGCGAGCCGGACGAGTACGGGCCGATGGCGGCCTTCCTGGCCTCGGACAAGGCCGCCTATCTCACCGGCTGCATCGTCCGGCTCGATGGCGGCGCGACGCTGGGCACCTGAGGATGACGGAAAGGCCCGAGATCTTCGTGGACGGCGATGCCTGCCCGGTGCGCGACGAGGTCTTCCGCACCGCCGCGCGCCTCGGGCTGGTGACGCATGTGGTCTCCAACGGCGCGCGCGGGGTGCGGCTGCCCGAATCGCCGGACATCCGCCGCGTGATCGTGGAGGCCGGCGCGGATGCCGCCGATGACTGGATCGCGGAACATATCCGCCCCGGCGATGTCTGCGTCACCGCCGACATCCCGCTGGCCTCCCGCTGCCTGAAGGCAGGGGCGAGGGCGGTGGCGCCCGGCGGCACCGTCTGGAACGAGGACAATATCGGCCAGGCCCTGGCGGGGCGGGAGGTCTCGCGCCACCTCCGGGAGATCGGCGTGGAAACGCGAGGACACGGGAGCTTCGGCGCGAAGCAGCGTTCCCGCTTCCTTCAGGCGCTGGATGCCGAGATCCAGACCAGCCTGCGCGGCGCGGCGCCGAAACCGGCCTCCTGGCCGGATTTCTTCGCCTGAAAACACCGCCACCGGGGACAGGGCGATCACATGAAGGATCGTCCATCTTGCAGCGGCCGCGCCCGGTCCCGACATGGGGCGCATGATCGACGCCAAGAACCTCCTCGACCGTTTTCTCGGCCAGGGCGCCGCTGCCGGGGCGCTGCGCCAGATGGCCGGGGGCTCCACGCCGGCACGCCGCCCTGAGCCGGCGCCAGGGCAGGGCGGAAATTCGCCCTGGACCAGTCCGGGCGGCACCTCCGCGGGAGGTTCCGGCCTGAACCTGCCCGGTGGCTTCACCGGCGGCTCCACCGGCGGCTCCACCGGTGGCTCCCTGGGCGGGCTGGCCGATGCCGCGCGGCAGGCGATGGGCCAGTCCGGCAAGGGCGGGCTCGCGGCCAGCGGCGCGGCGGGCGGGCTGCTGGGCCTGCTGGTCGGCGGCGGAAAGAAGAAGAGCGGGCTGAACCGCGCGCTCACCCATGGCGGCGCCGCGTTGCTCGGTGCCCTGGCCAGCCGGGCCTACGAGAACTGGCAGAAGGGGCAGGCGCCCCACCAGTCGCCGCTGGCCACGCCGCAGGAGGCCGAGCGGGTGGAGCAGCGCTTCCTCCCCGCCGCGAAGCCGGCCTCGGACGGCCAGCCCTTCGAGCTGGCGCTCATCCGCGCCATGATCGCCGCCGCCAAGGCGGACGGGCATATCGACGCGGAGGAACAGCGCCGGATCTTCGCGAAGGTGGATGAGGCCGGGCTGGATGCCGAGGCCAAGGGCTTCGTCTTCGACGCGCTGGCCGCGCCGGCCGGCGTCTCGGAGGTCGCAGCCTCCGCCAGCACGCCGGAACAGGCGGCGGAGCTCTATCTCGCCTCCCGCCTCGCCGTGGACCCGGACCAGCCGGCGGAACGCGCCTATCTGGAGGCGCTGGCCCACCGGCTGAAGCTGCCGGAGGGCCTGGCGGCGCATCTGGACCGCCAGGCGGAAGGCACGGCGGAAGGCTGAGCCTCCCGCCCGCGCCTCAGCCCTCCACGCCCTTCGGCATCCCCATCTCCACCAGCCGCGCATACATGGCGGAGCCATAGGGGATCGAGGCGTCGTCGAACCTGTAGCCCGGATGGTGCGGCGAGAAGCCTTCCTCGCCGTTGCCCACGTTCAGATAGGCGCCCGGCACCTTCTCCAGCATGAAGGAGAAGTCCTCCGACCCCATCACCGGCGGCTTGCCCACGGTCAGCCTCTCCTCGCCGACCAGGTCCTTCGCGGCCGCGATCACGCTGTCCACATGCTCCGCCGTGTTGACCGTGGGGGCGAAGATCAGCCGCCACTCCACGCTCGCCGTGGCGCCGAAGCCTGTGGCGATGCCGTCGGACAGCCGGCGCATCGCCTCCTCGATCTGCTGGCCCACCTCGCGCGAGAAGAAGCGCGCCGTGCCGGAGATCGCGGCGGTCTGCGGGATGACGTTGTAGGCGTCGCCCCCCTGCACCTTGGTCACGCTCACCACCGCCTGCTCGCGCGGCGACAGGTTGCGCGAGACAATGGACTGCAGCGCGGTCGCGATGTGGCAGGCGGTCAGCACCGGGTCGATGCTGCCCTCCGGCCGCGCGCCATGCGAGCCCTTGCCGCCGATGGTGATGTCGAAGAAGGCGCCGCCCGCCATGGCCGGGCCGTTGCGCACCGCGAAGGTGCCGACCGCCATGCCGGTGTGGTTGTGCATGCCGAAGATGCGGTCGCAGGGGAAACGCTCGAACAGCTTGTCCTCCAGCATCGCCAGCGCGCCGCCGCAGCCTTCCTCGCCCGGCTGGAAGATGAAGTTCACCGTGCCGTTGAAGTTCCGCGTCTCGGCCAGATACCGCGCGGCACCCAGCAGCATCGTGGTATGCCCGTCATGGCCGCAGGCATGCATCTTCCCCGGCACGGTGGAGGCATAGGGCAGGTCCGTCATCTCCTGCATCGGCAGCGCGTCCATGTCGGCGCGCAGGCCGATCGACTGCGCGCCGTTGCCGGAACGCAGCACGCCGACGACGCCGGTCACGCCGACGCCGCGATGCACCTCGATCCCCCATTCCTCCAGCTTCCGCGCCACGATGTCGGCGGTGCGGTGCTCCTCCAGCCCCAGCTCGGGATGCATGTGCAGGTCATGGCGAATTGCCTCCAGCTCGGGCTGGTAGGCCTTGATTCTCTCGAACGCGGTCATCGTGTCTTTTCCGGTTTCAGGCGCGCTTGATGCCCCAGAAGACGAAGAGCCCCTTCGGCACGTCGCGGAGATTGCTGCGATAGGCGGTCTTGTAGAGATACTGGCCGGTGGGCAGGAACGGCACCTCCTGGAAGGCCACGCGCTGGATGTCACCCGCGATCCTCTTCTGGGTCTCCAGGTCCGGCGCGTCGAGCCAGGCCTCCTTCAGCCGCTCGATCTCCGGGATGTCCGGCCAGCCGAAGAAGCCGCTCCTGCTGCCGCCGCAGCGGAGCACCTGCGTCACCGCCGGGTTCACCATGTCGAGTCCGGCCCAGGTGGTGTTGAACATGCTCCAGCCGCCCTTCTCGGGGGAATCCTTGCTGGCACGGCGCTGCACCAGCGTGCCCCAGTCGGAAACGACATAGTCCACATTCATCCCGAGGCGGCGCAGCAGGTCGTTGCAGACCTCGCCCAGCGCGGCGAGGACGGGGTTGTCGCTCGGCGCCATCAGCACCACGCGCTCGCCCTTGTAGCCCGCCTCGGCCAGCTCGCGCTTCAGCGCCGCCATGTCCCGCTTGCCGGTGATCACCGACAGGTCGGTGTCGTTGGCCATCGGCGAGCCCGGGGTGAAGATGCCGATCCCCGCCTTCCACAGCGACGTGTCGGTGCCCGCGGCGGCGGTCATGAAATCCTCCTGCGACATGGCGCGCAGGACGACGCGGCGGACCGCTGCCTTGTCGAAGGGCGGGAAGAGATGGTTGAAGCAGCCGGTGCCCAGCGTGCCGAGCGGCGTGGCGACCTCCGTCCGGATGCCGCGATTGCCCTCCAGGATCGGCAGCAGGTCGTTCGGCGGGTTCTCCCACCAGTCCACCTCGCCGTTCTGCAGCGCGGCGGTGGCGGTGCCGGGGTCGGGCATCACGTTCCACTCGACGCGGTCGAAGTTCACGATCTTCGGCCCGGCGCCCCATTCCACCGTGCCGTCCCCGCGCGGCACGTAGTCCTTGTTCTTCTCATAGACCACGCGGGCGCCGACCACGCGCTCGTCGGCCTTCCAGCGGAAGGGGCCGGAGCCGATCACCTCCTTGATCTGCACCGCCGGGTCCGTTTGCGCCAGGCGCTCGGGCATGATCAGCAGCGCGGGCGGGCCGACCTTGGCCAGCGTGTCCAGCATCGCGCCGAAGGGGCGCTTGAGGCGGATCACGAAGCTGCGGTCGTCGGGCGCGCTCATCTCCTCGGTGCGGGCCATCAGCGCGCCGCCCAGCGAATCCCGCTGCGCCCAGCGGCGGATCGAGGCGATGCAGTCGCGCCCGCGCACCGGCTCGCCGTCATGGAACTTCAGCCCCTCGCGCAGGCGGAAGGTCCAGAGCTTGCCATCGTTCCCGACGGTGTGGCCCTCGACCATCTGCGGCTGCGGCTTGAGCTGCGCGTCCAGCCCGTAGAGCTGGTCCCAGATCATCAGCCCATGCGTGCGGGTGATATAGGCGGTGGTCACCACCGGATCGATCACCGTCAGATCCGCCTGCGGCACGTAGGTCAGGACACGGGAGCCGGCGGATTGCGCCAGCGACGGGCGCGGCATGACGGCGGCGGCCGCGGCCCCGGCCAGCAGGGTGCGTCGGTACATGGTTCGGGAAGCTCCACCGTAAGCAAGGGATCGAGCCCGGGACTGGCGCGGCGCCTCGGCGCTTCTGCGGCACAGGAAACACGCCCCGGAAGGAAGGGGCAAGGGGAGGCGGCCCGCGGATGCCGGGCCGGCGCCCGCCCCATGCCACCGATCTTTCCGTTGACGGCTTTCCCTCGCCGTCCTAGGCATCGTCCCGCCGCGACGGTTCCGCCGCGGCTCCAGGAGGAACGGAATCATGTCGGAGATCGCGGAAACCCGCTGATCGGAGCGCTTCGGCAGCTCCCCCCGGCCACGTCCATCGTAGCCGGTCCGATGACGGCATCGCCGCCCCGCATGAACCCTTCCCGGCAATCCCCCATGACGCCCTCCCGCCGGATCAGGCCCTTCGCCTGACCGATCCCCGCCATCCCCGCCCGCGCCGAATCCGGCATGGGCAGGGCCGGTCCCGACCATCTCCGCACAGGCCGCCGCCACGCCGCGCCCCATGACGCGCCAGGCGACGGCGGCCGCACAGGACATGCCATGCAGGTCACTCTCTCCGCCGGGCGCCGCAAGGCCGCGACCGGCTTCATTCTCGTCACCGCCATGCTCGACATCATGGCGATGGGCATCGTCATCCCCGTCCTGCCGGTGCTGATCGAGGAGTTCTCCGGCTCCAATGCCCGGGCCGGGATCGTCAACGGGCTCTTCGTCACGCTCTGGGCGGGGATGCAGTTCCTGGCCTCGCCGCTGATCGGCTCGCTCTCCGACCGCTACGGGCGGCGGCCCACCATCCTGGTCTCGGCGGCCGGGCTGGCGGCGGACTACGTGCTGATGGCCCTGGCGCCCAGCCTCTGGTGGCTGGCGCTCGGCCGGCTCATCGCGGGGGTCACCTCGGCCAGCTTCACCACCGTCTATGCCTACATGGCCGACGTCACCGCGCCGGAAGGGCGGGCCCGCGCCTATGGCCTGATCGGCAGCGCCTTCAGCGCCGGCTTCGTCGCCGGGCCGCTGCTGGGCGGGGTGCTGGGCGACATCTCGCCGCGCATGCCCTTCTGGGTGGCGGGGGGCCTGAGCGGCGTCGCCTTCCTCTACGGCCTGCTGGTCCTGCCGGAATCCCTGCCGCCGGAGCGGCGCATGGCCTTCTCCTGGCGCCGCGCCAACCCCTTCGGGGCGCTGCGCCTGCTGCGCTCGAAGGCGGAGCTCACGGGCCTCGCCTGCGTCACCTTCCTCCTGCATTTCGGGCACACCGTCTTCCTGGCGGTCTTCGTGCTCTATGCCGGGGAACGCTACGGCTGGGGTCCCTGGCAGGTCGGGCTGCTGCTGGCCGCGGTCGGCGCGCTGGACATGGTGGTGCAGGGGCTGGTGGTGGGGCCGGTGGTCCGCCGCCTCGGCGACCACAGGACCATGGTGATCGGCCTGTTCTGCGGCACGGTGGGCGTGGCGGGCATGGGGCTCGCCCCCACGGGCACGCTCTTCGCCCTGACCCTGCTGCCCAACGCCTTCTGGGCCCTGGCCATGCCGACCCTGCAATCGCTGATGACCCGGCAGGTCTTGGAGTCGCAGCAGGGGCAGCTCCAGGGCGCGGTGATGAGCGTGGTCAGCATCGCCGGGATCGTGGCGCCGCTCTTCTTCGGGGGCATCTACGCCGCCACGGTGGAAGAAGGCTCGGCACTGCCCTGGCCCGGCCTGTCCTTCCTGATCGCCGCCCTGCTGCTGCTGGCGGCGGCGCTGCTCGGCTGGCGGCTCGGCCGGCGCCCTGCCCTCGCGGCGCCCTGAGGCTCGGACGGGGGCCGGGAGTTGGCAGCCCCCCTTGCCCCCGGCCGCGCCGCCCGGCAGGAAAGCGCCATGAGGAGCCCAGCTAAACTTCCGCCGGCCGCCGCCGCCCGGTCCCGGCTGCTGGAAGACCAGGCGATGCTGCGCGCCCGCTTCATGCGGGCACGGCTGGCCGAGGTCTCGGCCCGCTTCGAGCCGGCCTTCCGCAACCTGCTGCTGGCCCGCCTGAAGGAGGCCTCGGCCCGGGATTCGCGCTTCGCGGACCTGGCGGCCCGCCTGCTGCACCTGCCGTCGCGCCCCGGCCCGCATCTCTGACACGGCGAAAGGCGCGGCGCCGTCCTTCAAGTCTGTGCCAGGGAAGCGCGGCGCCATTCTTCAAGTCTGTGCGGCCCGGGGGATGACGTCTAAGCCTCCCCGAAAGTGACTTTCGAGGAAGGCCGCCCATGCCACGGAAACTGCCGCTGCTCCTGTCCTGCTCGCTGCTCGCCCTGGCGGCGGCGGGGCGTGCCGGGGCGGCGGAACTGCCGGTCCGCGCCGTGACGCTGTCCTCCGCCGGGATCGCGCAATACGAGCGCACCGGGCGGCTGGAGGCCGGGGAGGGGGTTTCCTTCCGCGTCCCGGTCGATTCCGTCGACGACCTGCTCAAGAGCCTCGCCGTCTCCGACCCGGCCGGGCGCGTCCTGGGCATCCGCCTGCCGGCGCGCGACCTGGCGGAGGCGGCGCTGCGCGGCCTGCCGCTGCGGCCTGAGGATTTCGCCGGGCGCGCGGCGCTGCTGAACGCCCTGCGCGGGCAGGAGGTCACGGTGGGCGAGCTCGCCGGCCGCCTCGCCGGGGCGATCGAGGACGAAAAGGGCCTGCACGTCTCCCTGGTGACGGAGAAGGGCATCGCCGGCGCCACGGTCGGGGAGGGGGTGGAGGTCACGCTGCGCGACACCGCCCTGGCCGCCCGCATCCGCCGCGCCGCCGAGGCCCTGGCCGCGGCGGGGACAGGGCAGGAGCGGCAGGTCGAGATCGCGCTCCAGGCCGACCGGGCGCGGGAGGTGACGCTGCGCTATGTCGCCGGGGCGCCGCTCTGGAAGCCCTCCTGGCGCATCGAGGCGCCGGCCGCCGGGACCGCCGGCGATGCCGCGAAGGCCCGGCTGCAGGGTTGGGCGGTGGTGGAGAACCTTTCCGGCGCCGACTGGGAGGGGGTGCGGCTGACCCTGCTCTCGGGAGAGGCCGCGTCCTATCGCCAGAACCTCTACGACCCCATCCTGGTGGAGCGGCCGGAGATCCCCGTGGCGCATGCCGCGCCGGTGCTGGTGGACCCCGATACCGGCGCCCGCCCGGCCCCGCCCGCGCCGCCGGCACCCCCGGCCGGGGCCGCGATCGGCTCCCTGGCCGCGCGCCCGGCCTATCGCATGGGGGCCGATGCCGCCGAGGCCGCGGCGCCCGCCTCCATGGCGCCTCCCGCGGCCGAGGCCACTGCGGAGCTCGCCCCGGGCCGGATCGCCTTCACCCTGCCGGAGCCGCTCAGCCTGCGCGGCGGGGAAACGGCGAACATCCCCTTCCTGGATGCGGGAATCCCGGCGGAACGGGTCTGGTGGGTGCAGGACGCCGGTGCCCGCTTCCCGCTGGCGGCGCTGCGCCTGCGCAACGACACCGGCCGCACCCTGCCGGCCGGGCTGGCCACGGTCTATGGCGCGACCGGTCCGGAGGCGGGCAGCTTCCTCGGCGACGCCCAGCTCGCCACCCTGCCGCCGGGGGAAAGCCGGGTGATCGCCTTCGGGCGCGACCGCGACGTGCAGCTCTCCAGCCGCATCAGCCGGACCGAGCGTTCCACCGGCATCCGCTTCGAGCGCAACCGGGTGATCCGTGACTTCGACCGGATCGAGGAAGTGGCCTTCGCCATCGACCCGCATGGCGCGAAGGGCCGGATGCTGATCGACCTGAAGCGGCGGCCGGAAATGGAGCCGGTCTTCGAGGCCGCCCCGGTGGGTGGCGACAGCCTGCGCCACGAGACGGTGCTGGACGGAAACGCGGCCACCCTGCGCCTCGCCTTCCGCCAGCCCGGGCACCAGCCCATCCCGCTCTGGGACCCCGGCCTCGGCGACCCCGCGCTGCTGCCCTGGCGCGGCCTGGACCTGAACGCCGACCTCTCGCACCTGCCCGGCGGACCGCTGAACGGGCCGGGGGTGCTGGAGCGCCTGCGCGAGGTGCTGGCCGACCTGCCCGAGGCCGCCGGCGGCCGGGCGGAGCTCGCCGGGCTGGTGGAGGCCCTGGCGGAACAGCGCCGCCTGCTGGGCGTGTTCCAGGCGGCGGCGCGGGAGGCCGGGCTGGCCGATGCCGCCCTGGTCCGCGCCCGCGCCGCGGCGGAAGACCGCAGCGGCCAGGCCCGGGAACAGGCGCGGGCCCAGCTGAACCGCGCCTCGCAGGAGGCCGAGCGTACCGGACAGGCGGCGGACGCGGCCTGGGCCGCCTGGCAGGAGGGCGTCCAGGCGCTGCGGGCCCGCACCGGCTGAGGCCAGGCTGGGGATCGGACATGGGGATCGGGCATGGCCGGGGGCACAACCCTTGGCCCTGCCGTTCGTTTTTCCGGCCAGGCGGAGCGTGGCGCTCAACATGCCGCGCACCCCCCCGGTTCAACGGAATGGCGAGGAGTATTCCCATGGCAGACGCGAAGAACCGCAAGGTGGCCATCCTGGCGACGGACGGCGTCGAGCGGGTGGAGCTGACGGAGCCGATGAAGGCGCTCCGCGACGCCGGGGCCGAGGTCGTGGTGCTGTCCCTGAAGTCCGGCGAGATCCAGGCCATGGACGAGGACGTGAAGCCCTCCGAGAAGATCAGGGTGGACCTGGAGGTTTCGGCAGCGAAGCCCGAGGCGTTCGACGCGCTGGTCCTGCCCGGCGGCACCACCAACCCCGACAAGCTGCGCCAGGATGAGTCGGCGGTGGCTTTCGTGAAGGGCTTCGCGCATTCCGGCAAGCCGGTGGCAGCGATCTGCCACGGCCCCTGGATGCTGGTGGAAGCCGGGGCGGTGAAGGGACGGAAGATGACCTCCTACCCCTCGCTGAAGACCGACCTCCGCAACGCCGGGGCGGAATGGGTGGACGAGACCTGCGTGGTGGACGGCAACTTCATCACCTCCCGCAATCCCAAGGACCTGCCGGCCTTCTGTGATGCCGTGGTGCGGGCGGTGGAACAGGCAGCGCCGCGCAAGGCGGCCTGAGACCCGCTGGCCGGACGGCCCTCGCCGCCCGGAATGGCGCGCAGGGCGACCGTGCCCCGGGCGAGGACAGGGGAGGACCTGTTACAGCACGACACCCGACAGCCGGTTGTGCTGTTCCGCCCCTCATGCGACCTCCGCGCCCGATGACAAGGGTAACGGAGGTTTCCATGCTTGGCTGGTCGCGGGTGCTGACGGGGGTTCTCTGCCTGTCCGTCCCGGCTTTCGCCCTGGCGGCCCCGACCCCAGCCCCGGCGCCGGATACGCCCGCGGCCCGTCCCGGCGATGCCGCGCCGGCCGGGGCGCCGGACCCTTCCGCCCGGCCCCCCGCCGTGCCTGCCAAGCCTTCCCTGGCCGCGCTCTGGAACGCGCTGCCGGGCGAGGCGGGTGGCTTCCGCCGCAAGGAGGTGGAACAGCCTTCCCCCAGTCCGGAAGGAGTGGAAGGGCTGATCGCCCGCTATGCGGGGCCTTCCGGCCGCGCCACCGTCTATCTCTACGGCAAGCCCACGGAAACGGTGCCGGACGGGCCCTTCTCCGCCGTGCTGGCGGCGGAACTGGCCAGCGAAGCCGCCTATCTGCGCACCGAGTTGCAGCGCGGCGAGGGTGGCGTCCGGCTGCTGGCCCAGCGCCATGCCGATCTGGGCGTGGGAGGCGGCACGCCCGTGATCTCCTGCGAGGCCTTCGACCTGATGGCCGGCAAGAAGCCGCAGGAGCAGACCCTGTGCATGAGCGGCGTGGCCGGCCGCATGCTGAAGCTGCACCTGATCACCGAGCCGAAGCCCAAGGAAGAGGAGGAGCTCCGCCGCAACATCGCGCGCTTCGCGGTAGAGATGGTGCGCGCGCTGCACGGGCCCGGGCGCGGCTGACCCGGCGGAGCCCTGGCGGCTGTGGCGATGTGCCGCATAATGCCGGCATCCCCGCCCGAGCAGGAGCCTTGCCGATGGTCGCCCGAATCGTGTTCCTCGACCCTCTGAGCCCGCAGCGCATGGAGGCGCTGAACGGGCTCCTGCCGCCCGGCTTCTCGATCTTCACCACCACCGCGCGGGACGAGGCCACCCAGGCCGCCGCGATCGCCGAGGCCGACTACGCCATCTCCGGCGACGTGCCGGTGACCGGCGCGATGATGCGCGGCGCGAAGCAGCTCCGGGGCGTCCACAAATGGGGTGTCGGCATCGACAACTTCGACCTCGGTACGGCGCGCGAGTTGGGCATCCGCATCATGCGCACCACCGGCAGCAACGCCGTGCCGGTGGCCGAGACGGCGCTGGCGATGATGATGGCCACGGCGCGCGGCATCCTGCCGGGGCACAAGGGGCTGGAGCGCGGCGAATGGCTCAAGGGGGCCGTGGGCCAGCACTGCTTCATGCTCAGCGGCAAGACCGTCGGCATCGTCGGGCTGGGCTATATCGGCAAGAGCCTGGCGCGGCTCCTGCGCGGCTTCTCCTGCCGCGTCCTGTACAGCAAGCCGAACCGGCTCAATCCGGCGGAGGAGGCGGAGCTCGGCGTGGAGCACGTGCCCTTCGAGACGCTGCTCGCGGAATCCGACGTCATCTCGCTGCATTGCGCGCTGACGCCGCAGACGCGCGGCCTCTTCGCCGCGCCGCAGTTCCGGGCGATGAAGAAGACCGCCGTGCTGGTCAACGTCGCCCGTGGCGGCGTGGTGGTGGAATCCGATCTGGTCGAGGCCCTGCGCGCCGGCGAGATCCAGGCCGCCTGCGTCGATGTCTTCGAGACCGAGCCGGTGCCGGCGGACCATCCGCTGCTGCACATGGAGAACGTGATCGTCACGCCGCATATCGGCGCCGCCGCACGCGACAACTTCGCCGCCACCGTCACCCGCATGTACCGCAACATCGCCAGCGTCGAGCATGGCGAGCCGGTGGCGCCGCTCGACCTCGTGGTCTGATGCCGGTGCCGGTGCCGGTGCCTGGGCGGGCTCAGCCCCGGCCCGCCACAGGCGTGCGGGTGGCCAGCGGGATCGGGACGGCGCGGTAGGCCGCCAGCCCGCGGCCGCTGGAAGTTCCGCCCGGAGTCCCGCCTGCTATGCCGCCCAGCGCCGCCCCGGCGACGGGCATGCGGTTCACCACCGCCGGCGCCCCGGCATAGGGCACGCCGCCGAAGGGTAGCCCGCGCCCCACCGGCTGGCCCCCACCGGGTGGCCCCCCACCGGCTGGCCCCCCACCGGCTGGCCCATCGTGAGGCGCGTCGCCGCGCCGCCGGGCGCCCGCCCCGCCGGATTCCAGCCCGGATTCCAGCTCGGGGCCAGCCCCGCCTCGCGCCGCGCCTCCGGCAGTTGCGCCTCCACCGCCGCGAGATAGGCGGCCGCGCGTTCCGGCGTGTTGCTGTGGTAGTTCGCCGCCGAGCGCATCCAGTCGCCGCGCGTGGCATTCAGATCCTTCAGGAACCGCGCGGCATAGCGGGCATTGGACAGCGGGTCGAAGGCTTCCTCCAGGCTGGCGAAGGCGTTGGGATGGTGGTGCAGGTTGATCTGCATGCAGCCCACGTCGATCAGCCTCATCCCATCGGCCCGAAGCTGCCGCACCTCGGCAACCGCTTCCGCCTTGGTGCGGAAGAACTTGCCGCGTCCCTCCGCATTCATCGTCCAGGGCCAGGGGCCGCGCTCGCCGGTCTCCGGGTCCCGCCGCCCCGATTCCACCCGCCCGATGGCGGCCAGGAGCCCCGCCGGAAGGCCGTATTCCCGCTCTGCCGCGGCGATCGCGGCCCGGCAGAGGGTGGAGGGGGATGGGGCGGAGGTCTGGGCCCTGGCGCCCGCTATGCTGGCGAGAAGGATCAGGAGGAGGGTCAGGCAGCGGAGCATGGCCATCCAGAAGCGAGGCCCATGCCAGCATTCCCAGGCTCCGCCGGGCGGCCGGAATAGGTCAACGATCCTGCCTTGTGCGCCGCGGGAGGCTGGTCTGACCACAATTCATGCTGCGGCGCGCAAAAACGCTTGCGAACAGGTGTTTGGGAGGCTAGCTTTCGTCTTGCAGCAACACGGTGATCCCGGGTTGTTTGCCTTTCTTGGACGTTTCCTCCCTAAACTCGGCGGTGCTTTCGGGCACCGCCTTTCTTTTTGCCCGCTGCCCGGCGCGATCCGGCCGGGATCAGCGGCCCAGGAAGCTCCAGTCCGTCTCCGAAAGCCTTTGCAGCAGCGTCGTCATCCGCTGCCGCAGCGTCTCCATGGCGGGCAGGGGCGTGATCCGCCGCTCATCCATGTACAGGCCGCGCGAGATCTCGATCTGCAGCGCATGCACGTGCTGGCGCGGCCGGCCATAATGGCGGGTCACATAGCCGCCGGCATAGGGATCGTTGCGCCGGACCCGGTAGCCCAGCGACAGCAGCCCATCCTCCACCGCCCGCGTCGCGCGGGGAGAGCAGGCGGTGCCATGCGCATCGCCCAGGATCATGTCCGTGCGCCCCGCGGCGGGAACGCTGGAGGGCATGGAATGGCAGTCGATCAGCAGGCAGAAGCCGAAGCGGTGCCGCGTCTCCTCGATCAGCGAGGCCAGGGCGCCGTGATAGGGCTCCCACAGGTTCTGCACCCGGTCCATCGCCTCGGTGAAGCGGAGGCGGCGGTCATAGACGTTCTCCCCCGTGCCGGTGACGCGGGCGATGGTGCCCAGCCCGGCCCCGACCCGGGGGGAGGCCGTGTTCACCCATTCCGGCAGGGGCTCGTCGAACATGCCGGGGTCCAGCTCCCAGGGCTCGCGATTCGCGTCGCAATAGACCCGGGGAAAGGTGGCGGCGAGGAGCGGCGCGCCGAAATCCGGGGCCGCCGCGAAGATCTGGTCCACGAAGCTGTCCTCGGACCGCCGCAGCGTCAGCGGGTCCAGCCGCGTGCTGCGCAGCAGGTCGGCCGGATAGCTCCGCCCCGAATGCGGCGAGGCGAAGACCAGCGGAATGGCCTGGTGCCCGGGCCGCGAGAGAATGAAGGGCGGCTCGGTCAGCGGCGCGACATTCTCAGGCGGCGGCAGATCCATCCTGACTTTCTTACATGCCGCGATGCGGAACGTCACGCGCGGCATCTTGCTAAACCCATCGGGCCGCGATACAGGGGCGCCACACCGCGAGCGGGCGCGTAGCTCAGCGGGAGAGCGTCCCCCTGACACGGGGAAGGTCACAGGTTCAATCCCTGTCGCGCCCACCATGATTTCAATAACTTAGCGACTGATCCCAGGTAGCAGCTACCTCTCTAGGTAACAGATAGGTAGCGCCAGCGAGGGGATCGTTAGCGATAATTCGGACTGGTAGTTAGCGCGATAGCAGTTCGCGGCAGCCGTCCAACTCTTAGAAAAATGGGCTTAGGTTAGGGCGGCAGCGGGTGGCGTTGCCACCCGGATGGGTTGCAATCCCTCAACCTAAGAGTGCAGTAAAATAGGTAGAATGCTAATCATCAGCATTCAAATAGTTTGCATGCGTATTTTTTAGCAGAAGAGTGCAGGGACGGCGCGAGCCTCTCCGAAGCTTCAAGCGCCCTGGGATGGCCCTTGTCCCTCTGTCCCTGAGAGACGCGAAATCAGCCCTGAAATTCGGCTTGAGGGACAGCCTTTGTCCCATCCTGTCCCTGTCCCTTGTCCCTGCAAAATCGGCAGAAATCTGCCAATTTTCTTGTCCCTGTCCCTCTTTGTCTCTGTCTCTGTCTTCTTCGGACGCACCTATGTCCCTCAATCCCCGGTTCTACAGAACCGGGATGAGGGACAGAGCGTTGGCTGTCCCTGAGGGATGGCGCTATTTGATGGTTGAACGAACCGCCGCGCTTACATAGTCGGCCTTGAATAACTCGTAAGGCACTGATCTAGCTGTGAGATTTTCCGGGCTCGGCGACCTGGATTTGCAGGGTTCGATTGTTTTCGACGACAAACCCTGCGAATCTTGTGGGCATGAAGCACCGCCCGCGCCCGCCGGAACAGGCCGATCTGCTGCGGCCGCGGCTGGTCGACATGATCGATGGGCGGCACGAACTGGTGCGGCTGGCGGCGCTGATCGACTGGTCCTGGTTCGAGCGGGAATGGGCCGGCTTCTTCCCCGCCGCTGAGGGACGGCCGGCCACGCATCCGCGTCTGGTCGCCGGGCTGATGTACCTCCAGCACGCCCATGGCCTCTCCGACGAGGCGGTGCTCGCGCGCTGGGTGGAGAACCCGTACTTCCAGCACTTCACGGGTGAGACCTTCTTCCAGCACCGTGCGCCCATCCATCCCTCCTCTCTCAGCCGCTGGCGCGGTCGCATCGGTGAGGAAGGTGTCGAGTGGTTGCTGACCAGGACGATCGAGGCGGCTCAGGCTTCGGGAGCTGTGACGTCGAACAGCTTGGCCGAGATCGCAGTGGACACCACAGTGATGGAGAAGGCCATCGCCCATCCGACCGACAGCCGCCTCTATGAGCGGGCCCGCCACTCGCTGGTGACGCTGGCGCACAAGGCCGGGATCGCCCTGCGCCAGAACTACAATCGCCTGGCGCCGCGCCTGGCCGGCCAGGTGGGGCGCTACGCCCACGCCCGGCAGTTCCGCCGCATGCGCAAGGCGTTGCGCACGCTCAAGGGCTACACCGGCCGCATCCTGCGCGATGTTGAACGCAAGCTCGGCGCCGTCCCTGACGGGCCACTGCGGGCGCGCATCGAGCAGCGCATCGCCCTCGTCACCCGCCTGCTGCTCCAGACACCGAAGTCGTCCCGCAAGCTCTACGCCCTGCACGAGCCCGAGGTGGACTGCATCGCCAAGGGCAAGGCGCGGGTGCGCTACGAGTTCGGCACGAAGGTCAGCATCGCCACCACCCTCGCCGGTGGCTTCGTCGTCGGCATGCGCAGCCAGCCCGGCAATCCCTACGACGGCCACACCCTCGCCGACGCCCTCCAGCAGGTCGAGACCCTCACCGGCCAGCGTCCCAGCCTCGCCGTGGTCGATCGCGGCTACCGCGGCCATGGCGTCACGGCAACCAGGGTGCTCGTCAGCGGCACCAGCCGCGGCCTCACGCCCCGCCTGCGCCGGCTGCTCCGCCGCCGCAGCGCCATCGAGCCCGAGATCGGCCACATGAAGACCGATGGCCGCCTCGCCCGCTGCGCCCTCAAGGGCACGCTCGGCGATGCTCTCTACGCCGTCCTCTGCGGCTGCGGCCACAACATCCGCAAGATCCTCGCCCACCTCAGGGCCCTTTTGGCCGCTCTCCTCGCCGCCCTCCGACAGGCAATCCTCACCCCGATCAGCCAAGCCAGCGTCCCGACAGGCCGCACCCTGCTCGCAGGGGCGACAGCCTGAAGACGTTGTTCAAGGCCGACTACATATCGCGCTAGAACTTCTTCAAGCTTGTTATAATAGTCTTGGTCATCAAGCGGGATTTTTCCGTTCTCGAAACCTGACAACCCATCGGCGCTGTAATGAGCGTTGCCGTCCTTATTCATTTCGAAAACGAGTTTCGGAATGTTTTGGATAGGCTCATCCTCATCATTAATATCTCTGATTTTATGTAAGCCGATTGAAAGCTTCGTTTCCCAAACGGCACCCTTATTCGTTGTAGCCTGCGAAAACGAAACAGGATACAATCGCTGCAACTCAGCGGAGTTTTCTTGACTGATTCGATTGAGGTCTTCGCGCCACACGTTTACAAAAGCGTGCCACCATCTCCCACCATTGGTTGCTAATTTGCTGCTTTCAGACTTCGCTTCTCGAATTTCACGAAATGCTTTCTCAAACGGCAGTTCTTCATTCGCTATTAGCTTAACCTTTCATTAAAGCATCGTTATGTAATGCGATTCGGTTGTGGAGTCAACGCGAAGCTCAACCAATCAGTTAACGTCTTGTCTGACCGACGAAGAAGCAGATAAGGCGGCCCATGGCCGGACCCGGCAATCAGGCACACCGAAATCCGCCATTTTCCTGCGCCAATTTTGGCCTCTAGGCACACGTCCGCTACCCCTATAGCCCAAACCCTCGAAAAGCCGCCTACGCCAATCCTAGAGGCTCGGGCCGAGCCAAGCCATCCAGGGGGCAACGCCCCCTGCTGCCGCCTCGATAAGCCCTTGCCTTGGCCTCGAACCGCCGCCATGATTGGGGTCGTGGGGTTGGAAATCGCGAAGCAGTAGCGACGCTAATTCCAACTCTGATCCTGATCGCAGTAGCGATCCTGGCACGAAATCGTTTGTGACGATTTAGCCCGATCAATCCAAATCCATTGATCGGAAATTCATTATGGCAGTTACGCGCCTTTCGGACGTTGTCGTCCCGGAAACCTTCACTTCCTACACCGTTCAGAACACGATGGAGAAGACGGCGCTTCTTAGCTCCGGCGCCATCGTTCGTAACTCTGCCATTGACGCACAGCTAAAGCGCGGTGGCGAGACTTTCAATGTTCCCGCTTGGAATGATCTTGGTAACGCGGAAGCGGATCGTTCGAACGATGATCCGGAAGTTTTCTCTACTCCGCAGAAGATCACGGCGTTTAAGCAGCGCGTTCGCAAGTCTTTCCTGCATCAGTCTTGGTCTTCGATGCAGTTTGCCGGTGAGCTTGCCGGAAGCGATCCGCTGGCCGCGCTACAGGGCCGGGTTACGGATTATTGGTCGCGGCAGCTACAGCGGCGGGTTGTGGCGACGCTACAGGGCATCCTTGCGGATAACCTGAACAATGATGCGTCGGACATGATCGTTGATATTTCGGCTATGACCGCCGAGGCGGCGAACTTCAACGCTTCGGCGGTGATTGACGCGGCTGCGACGCTTGGCGATGCGATGGACAGTCTTTCGGCCATCTTCATGCATAGCCATGTTTATACTCGCGCACTCAAGAACGATAATATCGAGTTCGTGACCGTGCCGAGCATGGGCAAGCCCATTCCGACTTATCGCGGCATGGTCGTTATCGTTGATGACGGTCTTCCGAATGATGGGACCAAGTTCACCACAATCCTCGCCGGTAGCGGTGCGCTGAGTTACGGCATGACGGCGCCGAATGTTGCCAAGGGAACGGAAATCGAGAGTGTTCCGGCGGCAGGTAATGGCGGCGGCATGGAAGTTCTGCACTCGCGGAATAATTGCGCGGTGCATCCAAGCGGCTTCGATTGGATCGAAGGCACTCTTGCCGACGAAAGCCCGTCGATTGCCGATCTTCGCGACGGTTCGCATTGGAACCGGGTTGTTGAGCGTAAGGCGATCCCGCTTGCTTTCCTCTTGAGCAAGTGAAGCGAAAAACCTCTCCGGGGCGACAGCCCCGGAGACTGCCGCTTCAACAACCGAATAGGTGCCGACAATGGCCAAAGACCTAACTCATCCGCTGCGGAAGAATCCGCCGGAAGACGCGCTTGAGCGCATTTCCGATATGGCTGCGAATGGTTGGAGCAAAGCGGGAATCGCGCGAAAGCTTGGCGTTTCAGTAACGACCTTTGATCGTTGGCTTGAAGAAGACGAAGAGCTTCAACGCGCCTTCGATATGGGCCGCGATGCAGAGCATAATACGCTCTTCAATGCCCTCTTCAAAGCCGCGACCGAAAAGGGCAACGCGACTGCGGCAATGTTCTTGCTCAAGGCGCGGCATGGATACCGTGAAGGCGACCAAAGCGACATTGCGAACCGCGTTTCTATCACTTTCGCACTTCCCGGTGCCGAAAAGCTTGAAGCCGTGGTGAAGCAAGACAAGAAGAAGATCATTGACCATGAGCGGTGAAGCAATCGAGCTTAACAGCTTTCAGCAACGTGTTTTCGCCGTTCCGGAAGAGGTTGATCTTTTTCTTGGCGGCGGTCGCGGTGGCGGCAAGTCGTGGTGCATCGCGCTCCTGATCCTGCGGCATGTGGAGCAATACGGCAGCAAGTCGCGCATTCTCTACATTCGCAAGAGCTATAAGGGCCTTGCCGACTTTGAGAATACTTTGCGCGAAGTCTTCGGAACGGTTTACGGCACGGCAGCGAGGTATAATGCCGCAGAGCATGTCTGGCGAATGCCGAACGGCGCTTATGTGGAGCTTGGACAGCTAGAAAGCGCCTCGGATTATACGAAGTATCAGGGCCGCAGTTTCAATCTTCTCATTGTGGATGAAGCTGGACAGTTTGCCGATCCGTATTTGCTGGACATGCTGCGTTCGAACCTTCGCGGTCCGAAGGATATGCCGGTTCGGATGATCGTTGCGGCGAACCCGGCTGGCGTGGGGCATCAATGGCTCGCGAAGCGTTACGTCTTCAACGGCGCGGAACCTTGGGAAGTCTTCACCGAAGAGAAGAGCAAGCGCCTCTTCATGCACTGCCCTTCGACCTTCGCCGGGAACGTCTTCATCGACCGCGAGACGTATGCCGATCAGCTAACGTCTTCCTGCCCCGATGATCCGGAGCTTCTTCGCGCATGGACCGATGGCGATTGGGCCGTCTCTCGCGGTGCCATGTTCGCGACCGTGCTGGATGAGAAGCGCGTTGCGATCCCGAACTTCACCGCAAGCGATCTTGGCGCCGATTGGGATTCGGAGTTCTACCTAAGCCACGATTGGGGATCGGCAGCGCCAAGCGTGACGCTACTTCGTCGGCCTTGAACAACGTCTTCAGGCTGTCGCCCCTGCGAGCAGGGTGCGGCCTGTCGGGACGCTGGCTTGGCTGATCGGGGTGAGGATTGCCTGTCGGAGGGCGGCGAGGAGAGCGGCCAAAAGGGCCCTGAGGTGGGCGAGGATCTTGCGGATGTTGTGGCCGCAGCCGCAGAGGACGGCGTAGAGAGCATCGCCGAGCGTGCCCTTGAGGGCGCAGCGGGCGAGGCGGCCATCGGTCTTCATGTGGCCGATCTCGGGCTCGATGGCGCTGCGGCGGCGGAGCAGCCGGCGCAGGCGGGGCGTGAGGCCGCGGCTGGTGCCGCTGACGAGCACCCTGGTTGCCGTGACGCCATGGCCGCGGTAGCCGCGATCGACCACGGCGAGGCTGGGACGCTGGCCGGTGAGGGTCTCGACCTGCTGGAGGGCGTCGGCGAGGGTGTGGCCGTCGTAGGGATTGCCGGGCTGGCTGCGCATGCCGACGACGAAGCCACCGGCGAGGGTGGTGGCGATGCTGACCTTCGTGCCGAACTCGTAGCGCACCCGCGCCTTGCCCTTGGCGATGCAGTCCACCTCGGGCTCGTGCAGGGCGTAGAGCTTGCGGGACGACTTCGGTGTCTGGAGCAGCAGGCGGGTGACGAGGGCGATGCGCTGCTCGATGCGCGCCCGCAGTGGCCCGTCAGGGACGGCGCCGAGCTTGCGTTCAACATCGCGCAGGATGCGGCCGGTGTAGCCCTTGAGCGTGCGCAACGCCTTGCGCATGCGGCGGAACTGCCGGGCGTGGGCGTAGCGCCCCACCTGGCCGGCCAGGCGCGGCGCCAGGCGATTGTAGTTCTGGCGCAGGGCGATCCCGGCCTTGTGCGCCAGCGTCACCAGCGAGTGGCGGGCCCGCTCATAGAGGCGGCTGTCGGTCGGATGGGCGATGGCCTTCTCCATCACTGTGGTGTCCACTGCGATCTCGGCCAAGCTGTTCGACGTCACAGCTCCCGAAGCCTGAGCCGCCTCGATCGTCCTGGTCAGCAACCACTCGACACCTTCCTCACCGATGCGACCGCGCCAGCGGCTGAGAGAGGAGGGATGGATGGGCGCACGGTGCTGGAAGAAGGTCTCACCCGTGAAGTGCTGGAAGTACGGGTTCTCCACCCAGCGCGCGAGCACCGCCTCGTCGGAGAGGCCATGGGCGTGCTGGAGGTACATCAGCCCGGCGACCAGACGCGGATGCGTGGCCGGCCGTCCCTCAGCGGCGGGGAAGAAGCCGGCCCATTCCCGCTCGAACCAGGACCAGTCGATCAGCGCCGCCAGCCGCACCAGTTCGTGCCGCCCATCGATCATGTCGACCAGCCGCGGCCGCAGCAGATCGGCCTGTTCCGGCGGGCGCGGGCGGTGCTTCATGCCCACAAGATTCGCAGGGTTTGTCGTCGAAAACAATCGAACCCTGCAAATCCAGGTCGCCGAGCCCGGAAAATCTCACAGCTAGATCAGTGCCTTACGAGTTATTCAAGGCCGACTACTTCTCGCTACCTCGCCCGGTGCCTACATCCGCGATCAATGGTTTCCGCGTGATAGCGTTCTTGTGCTGGATGAAGTCGCGACGAACCGGCCCGGCAATTACAACGCGGGTCTTTGCCTGACCGTGCCGGAAGTTTCGGAGCGCATCCTTGCCATGTGCAAGCGGTGGCACGCGAAGCCCTTTGGCGTGGCGGATGATGCCTGCTTCGCACGAACCGGCCATTCTACGGGCAGCATCGCGAAAGAGTTTGAAACGGCTGGCGTTTACTTCGAACCGGCTATTAAGGGCGATCGTCTCTCCGGTCTTGAGACAATGCGGACCATGTTTCGTGATGCTGGCAAGCTGGATAAGCCCGGCCTCTATATTGCCCGGCGCTGCGAATACCTTTGGACAACGCTTCCCTATCTCACTCGCGATGAACGGAAACCGGAAGACATTGATAGCAGCCAGGCCGATCACGGTTATGACGCGCTCCGCTATGGCTTGAGGCGCTTCCAACTGGCGCGCTTCGTTGACATTCAAATGCCATTCTCTTCTTCGCGGTAATTGGAACTGAACCTATCGGGGGCAAAGCCCCCGATACTGCCGCCCTGATCTGGCCGCACATCCTTTAGTGGCGCCCAAATGGTCCAGGCTAAGGCGCCCGCCAGGGGCCTTGCGAGGCTTCCGGGCAGGGTGATGGCTCCTACGCGCCCAAGGCCAGCCAGCGCCGATCCTCTTGGGCAGGATTGGGGCCTTTGCCGAGGGCCAGGGGAAGCGCCAGGGCGGCAGCCTGCCCTTCGGGCAGGGGGGATCGAGGATCGGCCCTTAAAGCTCGCGGCAATCCCCTTTTAATCATCGCGATAATCAAACTCCAAATAATCGCGATGATTAAATCGGCTCTAATTCCAAATGCTGAACTAAATGAAAGAAAAAGTAATTACTTTTCGTGAGAAAATGAGGAATTAGCAAAAAAGGGGCTTGCGAAGAAAAAGCAAAGCCCGCAATTATGCCGTCACCGGGCCAATACAGCCCGCCCCGAAAAGCGAAAAGGATTTAACGTCATGGTTCCGACGAACGCCGATGCTTTGCTTGTTCGTAAGGATGCCGCCGCCGCGTTGACCGAAGCGGGATATCCGACTTCTTACAAGACACTTGAAAGCATGGTCACTCGCGGTGGAGGTCCGATCTATAGAAAGTTTGGCGGTCGCGTTCTTTACCGTTGGGCCGATTTGCTCGATTGGGCCGAAAAGCGAATGCATTTTCCCTGCAACAAGGCCGCATAAAAGAAAAGCCCGACACCGCTAGGGCATCGGGCTTGAGTTTTCATGCTAAAGAAAGAAAATCTAATGCTGGAATATATACGCAGCCATCCTAAGGCAAGCAAGCGTTTTATTTATTACAAGGACCAAAAGCCGCCCCCCGGATTAGTCGGCAAAATTCCTCGCGGTTGGCGCAAGACATACCGTGGCTATTACCTTGCGGGACAGAGAATCTCTACCGAATGGTACGACCCGGAAATCATTAGCGCGTATGAGAAGCGAGGTTCCGCATATTACCGGAGGTTTTCAGTTATTGGTTTCGGCGACAATATTGACGGCATTAGAAATACAGTGACCGGCAAAAACATTCGAAATTTTGTTGAGACGTTGGATCAACATTTTTTCGAATGTCTTACTTTTGAAGCCTGGATTTGGAAGTTATGCGCAGAAGCCGATAATTGGGATACGTGGTTTGACTGGATGACGGCCGAATGGGAGCGTGACTATGTCCGCAAGTGAAGTTCCGGCCTTTCTACAGACACCGGCTAATAAGTTCGATATCGCTATTGCTCAATCAACCCTCGACTTCTTCGAACCGAATGCGAAGTGGAATCTTCGCACATTCGATGACAACAAGTCGCGCAACAAAAAGAACCTCATTCGCACGAAGTCGAATGTTCGGCCTTCCGATTGTGAGCGCGAACTTGTCAGCCTCAATAATAGCGGCGCGGGCATCTTCTTTGTGGTGAACGAAGGCGGCCACAAGGACGAAGATATTACCCGTATTCGGTCGGTGTTCATTGATATAGATCAGGTTGTTGAAAATGAGCGGAAATTCTTCGAGTATTTTACTGATATCGAGAAGATCGGTGTTGTTCCCCACCTTATCGTTCGAAGCTCGCCGGGAAAATTCCACGTCTATTGGAAAGTCTCTGATCTTCCGGTTGCTGATTTCAGTGCGATGCAACAGCGTCTTGCCGCGTATTTTGAAAGCGATCCGAGCGTTACTAATCCAAGTCGTGTAATGAGGCTTCCGGGCTTCGCTTGGAATAAGAAAGAGCCGGGATTCTTTTCAGAAGTTGTGTTCAAGCGCGATGGCGATCCACCTTACTCGGCGGATCAGCTTCGCGCGGCTTTCCCGGAGCGGCAGCCCGTGGCTATCGCCACGGGGGCGAGTTCCCTGCCCGAAGGGCAGGCTGCCGCCCTGGCGCCGGGCAATGTCGTGCCGTTCCCTGCCCCTGCGGCCAGCCCTAGCGGCGTGCCGATGGTGTTCGATGCCACGGCCTATGCCCCGGCAGGATCGGCGGGCAACAGCACGCGGCTAGCCGAGGCCGAAGCGGCGCTATGGGCCATCCCACCGACGAAGGGCGGCTTCTGGCGCCATGCCATGATCGCGCTCAAGGGTGAGGGTGAAAGCGGATGGCCGGTGTTTGATCGATGGAGCGCCGCCGCAAATGACGGTTCTTACGATCAGCACAAGAACCGCGAGCTTTGGAATGCTGCCACCGCTGCCGATGGCGGTTTGAATTTGATCTTCGCCGAAGCGCAGAAGCGCGGTTGGACTAATCCGAATAGCAATGCTGCGAAGCCAGTTCAGCAAGCGCCGCAATCGAACGCTTGGCAGCCGCCGCAGCCTGCTAAGGCTAAACCCAAGCTTGGAATTACGATGATTAATTCTATTGAGCAAACGGAAGTGAAATGGCTGGTAGAAGGATTGATTCCGGCTGATGCGAATATCGGTATCGTTGGCGCGTCAAGTGTCGGCAAAACCTTTGTCGCACTAGCTCTTGGTCTAAGCGCAGCTACCGGGCACGAGTTCATGGGCGGAGAAATGCATTGCGCCGCGCCGGTCATTTATCTTGCTGGCGAAGGCAAGCACGGCATCGCAAAGCGTTGCAGGGCTTGGGCCGCATACTATGGCACTTCGCTTGAAAATGTTCCCTTCGCTGTTGCCGATTACCTGCCGCCAATGACTGATGAAGAAAGTGTTGCCATGACGATTGAGGCGGTTCAGGGCATCAAAGATCATTATGGGCATCCCGCTCTAATCATCATTGACACTCTCAATCGAGCGTTTGGCGACGAAGACGAAAACTCAACGGCGGGAATGACTAAATATATTTCGGGAATTGATCGTTTGCGCGCTGCTTTTCCCGGATGCTCTACCGTGACGCTTCATCATACCGGGCACGAAGCGTCGGGCCGCGCTCGTGGTTCCAGCGCATTCTATGCCGCTCTTGACACCGAGCTATTCATTAAGCGTTCGGACCCTTGGATTGAAATTGAAGTCACCAAGCAAAAGGACGCCGCAAAGGCCCCTAAGATGAAGGCTTGGCTTCGTGAACAGGATGTTGGCGAATGGGGTTCTTCGCTTGTGGCAGTTCGCGATATGAGCATTAATCGCGAAACGCAAATCAGTATGGCAGTCTCTTCGGGAATTTCCGTTCGGCAATGCGTTGAGAATCTAAAGAGGGAAGGAATTAACGTTAGCAAGAATACAATTATGAGGCTGCGGCAGGAATATGAAGCGCAGCGGAACCTCAATGGAGTTTGAATGACAAATGCTCGAATATAAATTGTTCCCGGCAGTTGGAACGATAGTTGAGTTTGAAGATAATTTATTCAAATGCATCGAAGTGAATGAAGGAATTGTCGGTTGGAAAACTAATTGCGAATGCTGCGGATCGGCTTTCGTATTCAGTATGACCAACGGTAATTTCCGCCCGAAGAAGCTTTGTCAGAAGCATAACCGGGTTGAAGTGACTTCCAAGATGTTCCGCAACGCGCCGCTCAATCCGATTATTGGACGGCAGGAAATTAGATTCCGTAACGGCAAGCGAATCGGTTGACAGGAAAGGATTTTAAAATGGCTGATACCATTGAGCAGGCGAACGCTCGCATCGCTGAACTTGAGGCCGAGATTGCCGCAGTTAAGGGCAACCGGGACGTGATCCGTGCCGAGAAGCGGGAAGTTGTTGAGACCCCGTTTCATAACGGCTGAGCCAGACGCCGGACGAGGATCATGGCGGCGGCGAGGGTGAAGAAGGCGACGGCGGAACCGACGGTGGCCTCGTGATCGCGAGCGAGGCGTCGGCAGCGGCCGAACCAAGCGAAGGACCTCTCCACCACCCAGCGCCTGGGTTGCACGGCGAAGCCTTTCTGGCCGGGTGCGCTGCCGATGATGGTAACGGCGACGGGGGAGGCTCGGGCGACCCGCGGACCGGCGTAGGCGCGGTCGGCGAAGCAGCGGGCCAGGAACGGCCAAGGGCGGCGCGACATGGCCAGGAGGGCCGCACCCCCTCGGCTGTCATGCAGGCAGGCGGGCGAGATGGCGGCGAGCAGGAGCCTACCGTCCGTGTCCACCAGGGCGTGGCGCTTGCGGCCCGTCACCTTCTTCCCGGCATCGTAGCCGCGGACACCTTTCACGCCGACACCGCCCGAGCGGACGGATTGGGCGTCCAACACCGCCGCTGTCGGTGAGGCCTCTCGGCCGACCCGCTCGCGGTCGGCCATGATGAGGGCGTGCGCCAGTCGCTCGAAGGTGCCCCGGCGCGAGAGGCGCAGGAACCAACGGTGCACGGTCCCGGGCGGCGGGAAGTCGCGGGGCAGATGCGCCCAGGCGCAGCCGGTACGGAGCACGTAGAGGATCGCATCGACCACCCGCCGCATCGGCCAGGACCGGGGTCGTCCGGTCTTTGCAGGGCTTGGCAAGAAGGGCTCGACCAGGGCCCACTCGGCATCGGTTAGGCACGTTGCATAAGGCTGGGAGCCGCGCGCAAGCTGCGCGCGGGCGGCAGGGGTCCACATGGGCCACCTCGAAGGACGTCAGACACCCTCCGAACGCGCAGAACTCCCGCCGCTCACCCCGCCTCAGCCGTTATGAAACGGGGTCTAAGCAGGTTGAGAATTATACGCTCAACTGGCCGGTTGATAACTTCGTCAACGAAGTTGCCGTTGAAGCAGACGCATTCAATACTTTGTTCGGTGCATTGTATGAATGGAAGCTATTTGAAGGCAAGCCCGCTGTATTCGTGAAAGGTTCGCAAGAGCCGGTTCGCGTTGCTGGTGGGGATGGCTCGCCAACCGTTCTTGGTTGCGACAGCCATCATAGGCTCTATGAGTTCCTTACCGCAGACGGCACCGCTCCGCATGAGAATGCACCGAAGGGACGACTTGCCGCGTTGTTCGATTGGTCTTTGAAGCATCATAACAAAGCAAGCGGAAGCGGAGCTTCCGGGGGCGGAGCTTCCGGGGGCGGTTCTGGCGAGCGACGAGCGCCGATGAGCCAGGGACAGAGCCAAGGGCCTAGCCAGGGCGGCAGGGGGGCTGCGCCCCCGGTGGCCTTCGGCCTCCGCTAAGCGGCGCCAGCGGCCAGCCTAGGGCCAGGATTAGGGCGGCAGGGGCAGAAGCCTTTGCCGCCCTTCTTATGCCGCCTCGCTGACTGCTTCCGGCTTCTTCTCGCTCATGAGTTCGAGCGTCTTGTTAGCCACGGCATCGGCAGCGGCGAGCAACACGGCATCTGACCGATGGATATAACGGCGAGTGATACCGGCGCCGTTGCGATGGCCGATCAGTTCACCAATCGTGCTATCTGAGACCCCGTTTCATAACGGCTGAGCCAGACGCCGGACGAGGATCATGGCGGCGGCGAGGGTGAAGAAGGCGACGGCGGAACCGACGGTGGCCTCGGGATCGCGAGCGAGGCGTCGGCAGCGGCCGAACCAAGCGAAGGACCTCTCCACCACCCAGCGCCTGGGTTGCACGGCGAAGCCTTTCTGGCCGGGTGCGCTGCCGATGATGGTAACGGCGACGGGGGAGGCTCGGGCGACCCGCGGACCGGCGTAGGCGCGGTCGGCGAAGCAGCGGGCCAGGAACGGCCAAGGGCGGCGCGACATGGCCAGGAGGGCCGCACCCCCTCGGCTGTCATGCAGGCAGGCGGGCGAGATGGCGGCGAGCAGGAGCCTACCGTCCGTGTCCACCAGGGCGTGGCGCTTGCGGCCCGTCACCTTCTTCCCGGCATCGTAGCCGCGGACACCTTTCACGCCGACACCGCCCGAGCGGACGGATTGGGCGTCCAACACCGCCGCTGTCGGTGAGGCCTCTCGGCCGACCCGCTCGCGGTCGGCCATGATGAGGGCGTGCGCCAGTCGCTCGAAGGTGCCCCGGCGCGAGAGGCGCAGGAACCAACGGTGCACGGTCCCGGGCGGCGGGAAGTCGCGGGGCAGATGCGCCCAGGCGCAGCCGGTACGGAGCACGTAGAGGATCGCATCAACCACCCGCCGCATCGGCCAGGACCGGGGTCGTCCGGTCTTTGCAGGGCTTGGCAAGAAGGGCTCGACCAGGGCCCACTCGGCATCGGTTAGGCACGTTGCATAAGGCTGGGAGCCGCGCGCAAGCTGCGCGCGGGCGGCAGGGGTCCACATGGGCCACCTCGAAGGACGTCAGACACCCTCCGAACGCGCAGAACTCCCGCCGCTCACCCCGCCTCAGCCGTTATGAAACGGGTTCTGAGTAGCCAAGATCAGCCGCAAGGCTTGCGAAGCTATGCCGCAGCACGTGCGCGGTAATGTCTTCCGGCAGGTTGCCAGCCTTCACGATGCGAGCGAGCGCCTTGGGGAAGCCCGTCATCGTGGCTTCTTCGCCTCCCTTGGCGGGCATGAAGACGATTTCGCGACCCTCAACGCGAGGCTGTTCCGCAATGATCTTGCAAGCCGCTTCGGAGAGAGGCCGGACGCTGCGACCGGTCTTGCTATCCGTCAGCGTCGCGATCCGCTTCGCTAGATCGACTTCGCCCCATGTCAACTTCAATGCCTCGCCCATGCGCCAGCCCGTCAGGGCCAGGAAACGGGCAAGGGCGAGGGCAGGGGCCGGAACTGGCTTCTGATCCCCGCCCGGTAGGGCGGCTGCCGTCAGCCCATGGGCCAGGGCAGCATATTCCTTGTCCCCTAGCCGCCGCTGCCGCACGCCGTCAGCGGGCTTGCGGATGCCCTGGCACGGGTTATCGGCTCGAATGCCCTCGGACACGGCCCAAGAGAAGATGCCGCCTAGGAAGCTCATGGTCCGCGCCGCAGCGCCATTGCCGCCCCTGATGTTCGATACGGCACGGGGCTTGTCCAGCTTCGTCCGCTTCTTGATCTTGCCTTCCATGATCGCCGTCATGAATTCGCGAATGTCCTTCTGAGTGACGGCATTCGCTTTCAAATGGCCGATCAACGGAACGATGTTGGCGTTGATCCGGCTATGATCGCGGCTGAGACCCCGTTTCATAACGGCTGAGCCAGACGCCGGACGAGGATCATGGCGGCGGCGAGGGTGAAGAAGGCGACGGCGGAACCGACGGTGGCCTCGTGATCGCGAGCGAGGCGTCGGCAGCGGCCGAACCAAGCGAAGGACCTCTCCACCACCCAGCGCCTGGGTTGCACGGCGAAGCCTTTCTGGCCGGGTGCGCTGCCGATGATGGTAACGGCGACGGGGGAGGCTCGGGCGACCCGCGGACCGGCGTAGGCGCGGTCGGCGAAGCAGCGGGCCAGGAACGGCCAAGGGCGGCGCGACATGGCCAGGAGGGCCGCACCCCCTCGGCTGTCATGCAGGCAGGCGGGCGAGATGGCGGCGAGCAGGAGCCTACCGTCCGTGTCCACCAGGGCGTGGCGCTTGCGGCCCGTCACCTTCTTCCCGGCATCGTAGCCGCGGACACCTTTCACGCCGACACCGCCCGAGCGGACGGATTGGGCGTCCAACACCGCCGCTGTCGGTGAGGCCTCTCGGCCGACCCGCTCGCGGTCGGCCATGATGAGGGCGTGCGCCAGTCGCTCGAAGGTGCCCCGGCGCGAGAGGCGCAGGAACCAACGGTGCACGGTCCCGGGCGGCGGGAAGTCGCGGGGCAGATGCGCCCAGGCGCAGCCGGTACGGAGCACGTAGAGGATCGCATCGACCACCCGCCGCATCGGCCAGGACCGGGGTCGTCCGGTCTTTGCAGGGCTTGGCAAGAAGGGCTCGACCAGGGCCCACTCGGCATCGGTTAGGCACGTTGCATAAGGCTGGGAGCCGCGCGCAAGCTGCGCGCGGGCGGCAGGGGTCCACATGGGCCACCTCGAAGGACGTCAGACACCCTCCGAACGCGCAGAACTCCCGCCGCTCACCCCGCCTCAGCCGTTATGAAACGGGTTCTGAGTGTCGTGGCCTTCTTCGCTTGGCCTTGCCGGTTCAGGATCAAGCCTTTCTCGGCAGCCTTCATGTAAGCTTCGCAAAGCTCGGCAACGCTCATGGAGCTACGCGCTTCCTGCTTCGCTTCGGCAGGATCATTGCCCTTGGCGACTTCCGCTAGAAGCCGCTGCGCTTCCTTGCGGGCCTCTTCGGGCTTCCAGGGTGATTCGAAGCGGCCAATCGTGAAGCGGCGTTGGCGTCCGTCCTTGGTGCGGTAGAGCAGGACGAAGCTAACCGCGTCGCTTTGCTGGCGACGGATGCCGAAGCCCTTCACGACGCTATCCCAAAGCTCTTCGCCTTGGCCGAGAGAGCGGCACTCTTTCAAGGTGATCTTCGCGGCCATTCTCTCTTCAACCCTCGCGGCGAACTAGGTAACATCTAGGTAGCACAAGAGGGCAAAGGGCCGCAAACGTAATCAAGCCTAGTAGGGCCTTTTAGGAAGTTAATTCAGTGGCTTGATGGGATGGATCAGGAGGTTTGGGAGGCTTTGGGGCGATAGGTTTCCCCCTGACACGGGGAAGGTCACAGGTTCAATCCCTGTCGCGCCCACCACGAACCTCCTGAAAACCTGTCGTTCCGGCGCAACGCGGCCATTCTGCCCGCGCCATCGCCGCTCCCCATGTCCGGAAGGCATGGGGCCACGAAAGGCCGCGCGCCAGCCACACCTGCTCCCGCGCTTGCCGCGGGGCTGGCATGGCCAGCGGTGCCCCCGCCGTTACCCTTCCGGCCATGCCTCCGGGAAAGCGGGGCGGACGCGCCGCCCCGATCCCGGTGATCCCGGCCTCAGCGCCCCCAGATCTCCTCGGCCAGTTCGGCGCAGAGCCGCAGCTTGGCCCATTGCTGCTCCTCGGAGAGCTTGTTCCCCTCCTGGGTGCTGGCGAAGCCACATTGCGGGCTGATGGCGAGCTGTTCCAGCGGCAGGAACTTCGCCGCCTCGTCGATGCGGCGCTTCAGCTCGTCCTTGCTTTCCAGCGTGCCGTTTTTGCTGGTGACGATGCCCAGCACGACGACCTTCTTTCCGCGCGGCACGAAGCGCAGCGGCTCGAAGCCGCCCGAGCGCTCGTCGTCGAACTCCATGAAGTAGGCGTCGATGTCGATGGCGTTGAACAGCACCTCGGCCACCGGCTCGTAGCCGCCGGAGGCGACGAAGGTGGATTGGAAATTCCCCCGGCAGAGATGCATGCTCATCGCCATGCCGGGCGGCCGCGCCCGGGTCGCGCGATTGATCATGCCGGCATAGATGTCGAGCAGCCCCTCCACATGCTCGCCGCGCCGCTTCAGCCCTTCGATCTGCTCCGGATCGCAGAGATAGGCGATGTTGACCTCGTCGAGCTGGAGATAGCGGCAGCCGGCGGCATGGAAGGCCTTCACCGCATCCTCGTAGGTCCGCCCGAGATCGTCGAAGAACCCGTCCATGTCCGGATAGACGTCGCGTGCGATCGCCTCCCGCCCGCCGCGGAAATGCACCACGCTGGGGGAGGGGATGGTCTGCTTGGCGATGGCGTGGCAGGTGCAGCCGGCGGTGAAGCGGAAATCCTCGATCATGCTGGGCTTCCAGCCGATCCGCCCGTTCACCCGCAGCTTGTGGCCGAGCGTCGCGCCCTTGAACTGGACCTTGTCCTCGGGCTCGTAGATCTCGATCCCGTCCAGCCCGCCCAGGAAGTCGTAATGCCAGTAGGCACGGCGGTACTCGCCATCCGTGGCGGCACGCAGGCCGACCGATTCCTGCTTCGCCACCACCCGGGCGATCTGCTCGTCCTCCACCTGGCGCAGCGCCTCGGCGGAGAGCTTCCCTTCGGCGCGGGCCTGGCGGGCCTCACGCAGCGCGGCGGGGCGCAGCAGGCTGCCGACATGGTCGGCGCGGAAGGAAGGAAAGGCGGGCGGCTGGCAGGGCTTGCCATCGGCCCCCGTGCGGGTGGCCTCGCGGGCGGCTGTGCTGGCGGACATGGGGTTTTCTCCTGACGTCTTCTGTCATCGCGGCCCGGTCTCCCGGCCCCGCATCCCGTCTCCGGGCGGGCCTTCGTCCCTTCTTTCCCGCCGGAACACCCCGTCCGGCGTGGCCGCGCTGACGTCAACGATGGCAGGTCTCCTGGCTCGCGCGTCATCACCATCCGCCGCCTTCCCGGGGGCGAACCCGGTGGCCCTTGGCGGTGGCTCGGCGCTGACAGTTGCGGGGGCAGCCATGGCTTCGCACCATGTTCCCGTTTTAATCCGCGAGGGAACCATCGCCCTCCGGTGTAGGGGAGGCACGGCCTTCCCGGAAGGGGCGGCAGGCCGCGCAGGCGCCGGAACGGAAAAGGGCCGGTGCTCTTGTCCGGCACCGGCCCTTCCCGATCCTTGGCCATCCACCCCCGGGGGGGCGGGGAGGGGCCTCAGCCCGCCAGCGCGGCCTCGCCGTCCAGCACCGCCGCCACGGCATGCACCACCGAGGCGATGCGCACGGCAGCCTGCACCTGCTCCTGCGTCATCCCATGCTGGCGCACCACCTTCTCGTGGCTCTCCATGCACATGCCGCAGCCGTTGATGGCGGAAACGGCGAGCGACCAGAGCTCGAAATCCACCTTCTCCACGCCCGGCCGCGCCATGACGTTCATGCGCAGCTTGGCCGGCATGGTGGCGTAGTCGCCATGCACCAGATGCGTGAAGCGGTAATAGACGTTGTTCATGCCCATGATCGCCGCCGACGCCTTGGCCGCGTTCAGCGCCTCGGCCGAGAGCTTCGGGCCGAACTCGGCGACGATGTTCTTCGTCACCACGGCATTGCGCGAGGCAAGCGCGCTGGCGATGAAGGTACCGGCCAGCTGCTGCTCCGTCAGGAGCGTCTCGGCGGCGAGCGAGCCGAGGTTCAGCTTCAGGTCCTTGGCGTATTCGGGCAGCATGTTGCGCAGGGCGTCGAGCGACATCCTGTGAACTCCTCTCCGGTTGTGTTCGGTGGGCGGAACCGGCCCTCGGGGGCGCCCATGCGCCCGGTGCCCGCGGCTTTCGCGGAACGGTCCCTCCCGGGCCAGGGGAAGGGCCAGGGGAACGGGGCGGCCGGCTCGGCACACCGTCCCCGGGGGCGCGAAACCCCCGGAGCGCGGTCAATCCGTGGAAGCTGGCCTCAGGCGGCCGGCTTCAGGACCTCTTCGCCCTGCTTCCAGTTGCAGGGGCACAGCTCGTCCGTCTGCAACGCGTCGAGGACGCGCAGCACTTCCTGCGGGTTGCGGCCGACGTTCAGGTCGTTGACGGAGGCGAAGCGGATGATCCCCTCCGGGTCCACGATGAAGGTCGCGCGCAGCGCCACGCCGGCGTTCTTGTCGAGGATGCCGCAGGCCGTGGACAGCTCGCGCTTGATGTCGGCGAGCATGGCGAAGGGCAGGTCCTTCAGGTCGGCATGGTGCGTGCGCCAGTTCATGTGCACGAACTCGCTGTCGATCGACACGCCATAGACGACGGCGTCACGGTCGCTGAAATCCGTGTTCAGCTTGCCGAAGGCCACGATCTCGGTCGGGCAGACGAAGGTGAAGTCCTTCGGCCAGAAGAAGACGATCTTCCACTTGCCGGCATCCGAGGCGTCGGAGACCTCGGTGAAGGCGGTGTTCATGTTCAGCCCCTCGGGGCCACCCTTCACGGCGGTGAGCTGGAAGGACGGGAACTTGTCGCCGACGGTCAGCATGCAGTGATCCTCTTCCCAAAAGAATTCGGTCGCTTCCGGACGGCGCCGCGATGGTGACCCCCGGGCCCGTCCGGCCGGAGGCTGATTCCCGCCCCCGCGCCGTGGCCGGGTATGACGCAGGTGCAGCACGGGTTCAAATGAATAGTTTTCGTCCTTATGATCGGCTGCACCGATGACCGCCTATCCCAGCCCGCAACAGCTCCGCTACCTCGTCGCCCTGGCGGATCACGGCCATTTCGGCCGGGCCGCCACCGCCTGCGCCGTCAGCCAGTCCACCCTTTCGGCCGGGATCATCGCCCTGGAGCGGCAGCTCGCCACGGCGATCCTGGACCGTGGCCCCTCCAAGCGGCCCGCCTTCACCCAGGTGGGACTCGAGATCGTGCAGCGGGCGCGCGACGCGCTCGCCACGCTCTCGGCGGTGGCGGAAACGGCGGCCACGGCGCATGACCCGCTGAGCGGCCCGCTGCGCTTCGGGCTGATCCCCACCGTGGGCCCCTTCCTGCTGCCACGCCTGATGCCCGCCCTGCGCGGCGCCTTCCCGCGCCTGCGGCTCTGGCTGAGGGAGGACCTGACGCAGAACCTGGTGGCCGACCTGGAGGGGGGCCGACTCGACCTGCTGCTCCTGGCGCTGCCCGTGGCCTCGGCCGACCGGCTGGACGTGATGCCGCTGGCGGAGGACCCGTTCCTGGCGGCCCTGCCGCCCGGGCACCGGCTGGCCGCGCGCAACATCCTGCCGGCCTCGGCCCTGTCCGGCGAGCGGCTGCTGCTGCTGGAGGACGGCCACTGCCTGCGGGAACACGCCCTGGCCGCCTGCAACCTGCCGGGGCCGACCGGCGGCGACAGCTTCGCCGCCACCACGCTGCATACGCTGGTGCAGATGGTGGCCGGCGGCCTCGGCGTCACGCTGCTCCCCCGGCTGGCGGTGGAGGGGGGCGTGCTGGCCGGGGCGAATGTGGAGCTGCGCCCGGTGGAGGACACGCCCGGCCGGATGCTGGGCCTCGCCTGGCGGGCCCGCTCCCCGCGCGCCAGCGAGTTCAAGGACCTGGCCGCCACGATCCGGGACATGCTGGAGGCGGGCGCCAGGGGGGTCAGCGGCCCAGGCGGAACTCCACCAGCAGCGGGTGGTCCGGCCCCCGCTTGAGCACCCGGTCCGGCAACGCGCCGCCGAAGTCGCGCGGCCGCCATTCCCGGCAGGCGAGGAGGCGTAGCTCCAGCGCCGCGAAGCCGTTGAGGTAGTCGGCGAAGCCATGCGCCACCGTCGGCATGCGGATCTCCCGCCCGCCGGCCTGGAAATGCGCCCCCGTCCCGCCGAGCGACAGGAAAGGGTGGATCTCGACGATCCGGACCTCCCCCCGCGGGCGCAGCAGGCGGCGCGCCTCCCGCAAGGGCGGCAGCAGGTCGGCCATGTGTTCCAGCGAAAGGCAGAACAGGGCCAGATCCGCCGAGGCATCCGGCAGCGCCACCGGCTGGCTCATGTCATGGCGCAGCAGGTGGAAATCCGGGCCGCGCCGCCGCGCCTGGTCCAGCATCCCGGCGGACAGGTCGAGTCCGGTGAGGCTCGCCGCGCCCCCGGCCCGCAGCCGGGCGAGGTTGCGTCCGGTGCCGCAACCGAATTCCACCACGTCGCGGCCCCGGACCTCCCCGGCCAGCCCCTCCACGATCCGGCTCGCCCCGAAGACCATCGGGTTGTCCTGCGTGTCATAGGTGCCGGCCCAGAGGTCATAGGCCTCGGCCACCGGAAGAAAGGAGGAATGTTCCGTCATCTGCATCGCCCCGAAGGAAAAGGCAGGCGCATCCCGGGGGCTGTCGGCGCGCCGGGCCTGCGCGGTGCCTCATGGCGGGGAGCCGCCCCGTCCCGGGGCAAGTAGTTTTCCGGGCCGGCACCCGTTCAGCTCCGCCAGAGCGGAGGCGAATCTAGAGCCGGAAGCGGCCTCGGGCAACGTCCGGTTCGCGCCGGCGGCTCAGCGCGGAAAGCGCAGGTCCAGCCCGCGTTCGATCCAGCGGGCCTCGATCGTGTCGAGATCGGTCAGGCCGGCGGGGTCGGCCCTGCGCGGCGCCTCGGCGAGGCCGGGCTCGCGCTGGCGCTCCCAGAGGCCGAGCAGCCGCCGCAGCTCCGGCAGCGGCTCCACATGATCGTCCACCCGCAGGTCCAGGTCAGGAAAATCCTCGGTGGACACCATCACCAGGGCGGCGGACTGGCGGCCGCGCCGGTCGCCGCCTGCCGCCTCCCCCGCCATCAGGGCCTGCACCAGCCGGCGGGGCAGGGACAGGCCGCCATGCACGGCGAAGGCGGCCTCGGTATCCTGCAGCACGGCCGGCCCCGACAGCATGTTGCCGGCGAAGGAGACATGGGGCGCCCCGCTATGCCCCGCCCAGGCGACGCAGTGCCGCCCGGTCCAGGCGGCCACGCGCCCCTGGCGGTCCACCGCATGGACCTGGCGCAGCTCGCGCCCGTCATCACCGGCCAGCGCCTGTTCGATGGCGGCGGCCGGATGCAGTCCGGCCCCGATCCCGTCCAGCACGGCGGGGCCGAGATAGCGGTTGGTGAAGGATTGCGTGGACACCGCCCCGACCCCCGCCCGCACGAAGGGGCAGGAGGCCCCCACGGCGAGATTGCAGGTGGTCACGGCGACGGCGAAGGTCTCGCGATGCGGGTCGTGCGCGACGATGGACCAGGTCACGGCGCAATCTCGCTCCCTGCGAAGGGAGGAATCCTTCCGCAGCACAGCGAAATCTATTCCGCCCGCTCCCATGGGCGCCAGCGCCGCCGGGGATCGGGCATGGGAAATTTTCCGGCGTGCGAGGCGAGCGCGAGGTAAGTTTCCCCTCCAGATTGCATTAACCTATTCAACCCGTATCAATAATTTAGCTATCCGCCCGATAGATAATGATCGAGCGAAAAACCTGTGCCAAAATCCCCCCGCCGGCTCGCTCCGAGTGAGGATCGGGCCAGATCAGGGGATCAGGACGGTGAGCGACACGCTCTCACACAAAGACGGCCTACCATCGCCCGGCCGGCCTGACCTGGATGCCTCCGGTACTCCCGTTGGGATGACGGGGGCCGAAGCCACGGCCCGGCCAGCCGATCCGCTGACGCCGCGGCCTTCCTATCACCCGGAGGAAGGGGCGCCGGACCCGCGCAGCGAATGGTTCGGCATCGCCCGGGCCCTGCTTTACGCCCTGCTGGTGACGGCCTTCCTGACCTGGCTGATCTTCCTCTGGGTCGGCTGACCCCGGATCGGCCGCCCCCGGGCCGCCGCGGAACGGCCCGCCCGATGCGAGGCGGCCGCTAGGGCGACCGGCAGCACGCGATGCGGCGGGGCAGGAGGACGCCCGGCCGCCCTTGCCCATGTTGCGTCATGTTTCCGCTGCGCCGCCGCGGAAGTCTGCGGCTTGGCAGCCCTGGCCCGGCCCGGCTATCCCGTCACCCATGCGCCGACGCGATTTCTCCCTGGCTCTCATGGGCAGTGCCATGCCGTTGCTGGCCCCTGGGGGAAAGCCGGGCGGATATCCGGCCGCGGCCGCCACGGCCCATGCCCAGCCCGCCGCGCTGCAACGCCTGGCGGAGCGCCTGCACCGGCTGGAGGAGGACGGGCTCAGCCCCGCCGACTACGCCATTCCCGCCGAGGCCGCCGTCGCCGCCGATCCCGCCGCCCATGCGGCAGGGCTCATACGGGCCGCCTCGGCGGCACTGTCCGACCTGCTGCTGGGCCGTCTGCGCCTGCCCGCCAACCGCCCCGACATCCTGCGCGACCCCGCCGCCATCCCGATGCCGCGCTGGCAGCTCGACCTGCTGGGCGCCGCCGACCCGGCCTCGGTGATCGACCGGGCGGCCCTCGCGCCCCCCGATGCCGCGCTCCTGAAGGCGGAGCTCGCCAAGGCACGCGCCATCGTCGCGGCGGGCGGCTGGCCCCGCGTCCCGGGCGGCGGCACGCTCGACCCCGGCGCCAGCGACGCGCAGCGCGTGCCGGCCCTGCGCGCGCGGCTCGCCGTGGTGGACCCGGCGCTGGCCGCGGCGCCGGTGGAAGGAACGGGCGAGACCTATGACGGGGCGCTGGCCGCCGCCCTGCGCCGCTGGCAGGAGGAACAGGGGCTGGAGGCCGATGGCCGCCTCGGCCCGATCACCCTGGCGCAGCTCAACCGCCCGGCCTCGCAGCGGGTGGACCAGCTCCGCGTCGCGCTGGACATGCGCCGCGCCGCGCCGCGCCCGCCCGCGGGCCGCCGGATCGAGGTGAACATCCCCGATTTCCGGCTTTTCGCGCTGGAGGGAAGCCGCACCCTGCTGCGCATGAACGTGGTGGTCGGCCGTCCCGACCGCGCCACGCCGCTGCTGCGGGTCTCGATGACCACGGTGCAGTTCAACCCGCCCTGGGGCGTGCCCGCCCGCAACGCGCGCGAGGACCTGCTGCCGAAGTTCCGGCGCGACCCGAGGGCGATGGTGGCCAAGGGCTTCCGCCTCTTCGCCACGATCGACGGGGAGCGCGTGGAGGTCGATCCGACCACGGTGGACTGGGCCCGGATACGGCCCGACAACTTTCCCTATGCGGTGCGCCAGGATGCCGGGGATTCCAGCGCGCTCGGACGGCTGAAGTTCATCATGCCCAACAACGAAGACATCTACCTGCACGACACGCCGGACCGCTGGGCCTTCAACCGGCCCGACCGCGCCTTCTCGTCCGGCTGCATCCGACTGGAGCGACCCATGGAACTTCTCGACCTTGCCATGGATGGCATGGGCTGGGACCGGGAGCGCATGCAGCGCACCTTCGACACCCGGCAGACGATCAACGTGCCGCTGAAGCGGCCGATCCCGGTGCGGCTGATCTACAGCACCGCCGTGGTGGAGGAGGGGCGCCTGCGCCTGCGGCCCGACATCTACGGCCTCGACGCCGCCTATGCGCGGGAGATGGACCGCAGCGCCCCGCGCGTGGCGGCCGCCCGATGAGCCACCGTTCCCGCCTCGACTGCCCCTGCTGCGCGGACGCGGCCCGCAGCCCCGCCTTCCGCCGGCGGGAGGTGATCCGCGCCGCCCTGGGCGGCCTCGCCTGCGCCGCCGCCGCCACCCCCGTGCTGGCCGATTCCGGCCCCCCGCGCGTGCTGCGCATCCAGCGCGCCTATGCCGAGACGGACGACCAGTTCGAGGGCGTGTACTGGGAGAACGGCCGCTACGTCCGCACCGCGCTGCAGAAGCTGGACTACGTGCTGCGCGACCTGCCGACCGAGGAGGTGACGCCGATGGACCCGCGCCTCTTCGACGTGCTGCACGCCGTGGCGCAGCAGATGGATTCCGGCGAGCCCTTCCAGGTGATCAGCGGCTACCGCGCGCCGGAGCGCAACGCCAACCTGGCGCGGCAGTCGCGGCGCGTGTCCACCGCCTCGCTGCACATGTCCGGCATGGCGGCGGATGTGCGCCTGCCGGACCGCGATTCCTATGCCATGGCGCGGCTCGCGGCGGAGATGCAGATGGGTGGCGTCGGCCTGTACCGCCGCGACGGCTTCGTGCACCTGGATTGCGGCCAGCCCCGCCGCTGGGGCTGAGACGAAGGGCACACTGGCCACCCCCGGGGGAGAGGCCTCGCCTCTCGTCCCGGAACCCCCTCTCCGCCAGGACTCTTCGAGCCCTGGCCTCCGGGAGCCGGCGCCGGTCTCCCCCGGCCCGCGGGTTCCATCCCGCGGAACTGGCGGAAACAGCGGGCACCAGGGAAGAAGACAGAGACCCTGTCCGCGCTTGTGGCACCCGCGGTTGCCGGAAAGCGAGGCTCTCCGGCGCGAACTCCCTTGCTTGCCCGCCGATCACAGGTTATAGGAATAAAATCAACAGACCATCCCCGTTCCACTGCCGCCATGCGAGCCACGGCACCGCTCACCCCTGGCGCGGTTCTCAGGCAAGATCTGCCTGCCCCATAGGGCGGAGTCTGCATCCGACTGGGCGGATAAAAGACTAAAAGCCTAAAACTGCTAAAGCCCTAAAGTGACACGCACGGAGGTTCTGTCCAACCCTGGGCAGCCAGGCCGGACCCCCGCGCGTCCAGGCGCGATCCGCCCGTGGGGTGCGCCCGCCTCAGCCCATCCGGCCGCGCCCGGCATGGCCCGCCGTCGCGCGCCGCATCGGATGCGTCAGGCGCAGCCCGGCATGGCGCAGGGTCTGTCCGAGCGCCACGGCGGCGGCCAGGGCCGCGCCGGCCCGGGGCGTCGGCGCCAGCCGCAGGAAGATCGCCAGCGCCTCCCGCCGCGAGCCGCGCTGCGCCAGGGCAAGGGCCAGCAGCAGCGTTGCCTCGCCCGGCAGGACCCGGGGGCTGAGCAGGCAGCCCATCCCGCACGGGGCGCCGAGCTGTCGCAGCGCCTTGTCCAGATCGTCCCTGGCCTCGCCGATCCCCAGCGTCGCCAGCGGCGCCTGCATCGCCATGGCCGGGGAGCCGCCCTTCCGGGCCGCCTCCGACCAGCGCCGTATGGCCTCCAGCAGCACCGCCTCCGGTTCCGGCAATTCCTCCGGCGTGATTCCGAGCCAGGGCCAGCTGGGCAGTCCTTGAGTCGCCATCTCGGCCTCCTGCGCGTCGCGAAAGGACAGCTTGGGCCAGATGAGAACCGATCTCAAACAGCTTTCGGGGTTCGCGCCCGGTTTTTCAGTGGAAATCCCGCGATCGGCCCAACCGGGGAATGGCCCGGGGGATGGAAGACCGTGGCGAACCGCCCCGCCCGATCTCATCCGCCCGGGCAAGCTGGGTCTCCGCCGGAAAGGCGCCACCGGGCAGGTCGAGCCGGTGCAGGCCGTCCAGAATCGCCGAATGGTCCTCCAGCCGCCGCGCGATCAGGTGCAGGATCGGCACGGCGCCGCTGTCCTCGCGCTCCAGCCGCCCTTCCGCCACCAGCAGCCGCGCGCCCAGCACGGCGGGCCGGTGCGCCGCCACCACATCCGGATAGAGCACGAGGTTGGCGGTGCCATGCTCGTCCTCCACGGTGAAGAAGACCACGCCCTTCGAGGAGCCGGGACGCTGCCGCACCAGCACCAGCCCGGGCAGGCGGATGCGGGCGCCGCGTGGGGCATGGAGCAGGCTGCGCGTGTTCACCGGGCCGAGCCAGGGGCGCAGCAGGGCCAGCGGATGCGCGCGCAGGCTGAGCCCGGTGGCGCCCCAGTCCAGCGCCAGCCTCTCGCCATCGGTGAGCGGCGGCAGGGTGGGGGCGGCCTCGGCCGCGGCGGCGAAGAGCGGCAGCTCGTCCGGCGGCGGGGCGGGCTCGGCCGCCCTGGCGGCCCAGAGCGCGGCGCGGCTGTCCAGGCCCAGGCTCCGGAAGGCATCCGCCCGGGCCAGCGCCGTCACGGAATCGCGCGGCAGGGCGGCGCGGCGCACGGCATCGCCCATGTCGCGGAAGGGGCGCGTGGCCAGCAGCCGCCCGGCGGCCTCCGCGTTCAGCCCCTGCACCAGGCGGAGCCCCAGCCGCAGCGCGAGGCCGCCGACGCTGCCGGGATCGGGCTCCAGCGCGCAATCCCAGCCGCTGTGATGCACATCCACCGGCCGCACGCGCACGCCATGCTCCCGCGCATCGCGGACAAGCTGCGCCGGGGCGTAGAAGCCCATGGGCTGGCTGTTCAGCAGGGAACAGGCGAAGGCCGCCGGATGGTGCCGCTTGATCCAGGCGGAGGTATAGACGAGCTGGGCGAAGGAGGCGGCATGGCTTTCCGGAAAGCCATAGGAGCCGAAACCCTCGATCTGCCGGAAGCAGCGCTCGGCGAAATCACGCTCGTAGCCACGCGCAACCATGCCCTCGGTGAACTCGGCGCGGAACTGCTCCACCTGTCCCTGGCCCTTGAAGGTGCCCATGGCGCGGCGGAGCTGGTCGGCCCTGGCCTCGCTGAACCCGGCGGCGGTGATGGCGAGCTGCATCGCCTGTTCCTGGAAAAGCGGCACGCCGAGGGTCTTGTGCAGGACGCCCCTCAGCTCCTCGGAGGGATAGGTCACGTCCTGCGGGTTGGCGCGGCGGTGCAGATAGGGATGCACCATGTCGCCCTGGATCGGGCCGGGCCGCACGATCGCCACCTCGATCACCAGGTCGTAGAACTCCCTGGGGCGCAGGCGCGGCAGCATGTTCATCTGCGCCCGGCTTTCCACCTGGAAGACGCCGACGGAATCCGCCCGGGATAGCATCGCATAGGTCTCGGCGCAGTCCTGCGGCACGTGTTTCAGGTCCAGCCTCGGCCCGCCGCCCGCCTCGATCAGCGCGAAGGCGCGGCGCAGGCAGGACAGCATCCCCAGGCCCAGCACATCCACCTTCAGGATGCGCAGCACCTCGATGTCGTCCTTGTCCCATTCCAGCGTGGTGCGCCCCTCCATGGCGGCGCGCGTCACCACGGCGAGCTCGGTCAGCGGCCCCTTCGTGATGACGAAGCCGCCGACATGGGTGGAGAGATGCCGCGGGAAGCCGACCAGCTCCCCGGCCAGTTGCAGCGCCCAGGCCAGGCGGCGGTCGGCCTCCGGCTCCAGCCCCTGCTCGCGCGCGATCTCGGCGAAGCTCGCCTGTTCCAACCCCCAGGCCCCCTTCGCCAGCCGCGCGGTGATGTCCTCGCTGAGCCCCATCGCCTTGCCCGCCTCGCGGATCGCGCCGCGCGCGCGGAAGCGGCTGAGCGTGGCGGCGATGGCGGCGCGGTCGCGGCCATAGCGGTCGTAGATGTGCTGGATCACCTCCTCGCGCCGCTCATGCTCGAAATCCACGTCGATATCGGGCGGCTCGTCGCGGGCCTCGGACAGGAAGCGTGCGAAGAGCAGGTCGTGCTTGTCCGGCGGCACGGCGGTGATGCCCAGCACGTAGCAAACGGCGGAATTCGCCGCCGAGCCGCGCCCCTGGCAGAGGATGCCCCGCCCGTTGGCGAAGCGGACGATCTCGTCCACGGTAAGGAAATAAGGGGCGTAGTCCTTGGTCGCGATCAGCCGCATCTCGGCCTCGATCTGCCGCGCCACCTTCTCCGGCACGCCTCCCGGCCAGTGCGTGCGGCAGGCTTCGGCGACGCGCCGCTCCAGCGTCTGCTGCGCGGTGAGGCCAGGCTCCAGGATCTCCTCGGGATATTCGTAGCGCAGTTCGCGCAGCGAGAAGCGGCAGGCATCGAGCACGCGGGCGGTGTTCGCCACCGCCTCCGGCCAGCGGCCGAAGAGGCGCCGCATCTCGGCCCGCGGCTTCAGATGCGCCTCGGCATTGGCCAGGGCGTGCTCGCCGAGCCGGTCCACCGTCACGCCAAGGCGGATCGCGGTCAGCAGGTCGGCGAGCGGCCGGCGCCCCGGCCGGTGGAAGCGCACCCCGCCCGCCGCCAGCAGCGGCTGCCCCATCGCCGCCAATGCGTCGAGCCGCTTCGCATCGTCGCCGCCATGGCGGTGGATGGCGGCGCAGAAGAGCGGCATGGCGAGGCGCCGCAGGGCGCGCGCGTCCTGCCTCAGGCGCCCGGCGAAAGCCGCGTCGGGCTGGTCGGGCGGGATCAGCGCCATGACCCAGCCCTCGGCGGATTCGATCATCTCCTGGCGGGACAGGTGGCACTCGCCCTTGGGTGCGCGCATCCGCCCATGGCTCAGCAGTGTGGCGAGGCGGCCATAGCCGGCGCGGTCCGTGGGCCAGACGAGATACTCGGTGCCGTCCGGCAGGCAGAGGCGGCAACCGGGCACGAAGCGGAGCCGGATCTTCTCGTGCTCCGCGGCCGCCAGGCCGCGCACGAGGCCGGCCAGGGAATTGCGGTCGGCGATGCCGAAGGCGGCATGGCCCAGGGCCTTGGCGGTGAGGGCCAGCTCGTGCGGGTGGGAGGCGCCCTCCAGGAAGGTGAAGTTCGAGAGGGCACCCAGCTCGGCATAGGCTTCGGTCACGCGAAATAGCCGTGCAGGAACCAGCGCGCCGGGGCGTCCGGCGCATCCAGCCCGGCGCGGCAGACCCAGAGCCGGTCGCCCATCTCCGTTTCCAGCCGGTAGTAGTCGCGCAGGGCCCGGGCCGGGTCGTCCCGCCACCATTCCGGCAGGAGGCGTTCCGGCCCCTCGGCCCGGCGGATGCGGAGCTGGCGTCCGTGCAGGGTCAGCCGAGCGGGTGCGCCGTCCGGCAGGGCGGCCACGGCGCTCACCGGCTCCGGGCGGGGAAGGAGACGCACCGGGCGCGGGCGGTCCCGCCAGGCGCGTGGCTGCTCCGGTACGAGCGGGGTGAGCGGCGGCACGCGGCGCATGGCGCGTTCCGGCAGATGCGAGGCCTGGGGCTCCAGCCGCCAGACCGGCAGGCGCGTTTCCAGCCGGTCGAGGAGCTGGGCCAGAAGAAGCTGGTGCCGCGCCGAATCGGCCTGGCTGCCGGCGAAGCCCTGCTGCGCCGGTGCCAGCGGATCGGTGCGGCCGGCCAGCAGGGCGATCCGGTCGAAGCCGAAGCCCGGCGCCAGCTCCTCCAGCCGGTCGCGGAACAGTCGGGCGAGATGTGCCGGGTCGCGCATCGGCAGGCCGGTACCGACCGCGATCTCCTGCACGCCGTTTTCAGTCCACTGGGCATCGGCGCGATGGGCGCGCAGCAGCAGGTGCCGGGCACCGAGCCCGGCCTCGTCCAGCTTCCGGCAGAGCGCGTCGAGCAGCCCGGCGAAGACCGCGTCGATGGCGGCGCGGGTCACGATGGGCTCCGGCAGGTCCCGCGCCACGCCGAGGTCGGGCGGCGGGCGGACGGGGCGGATCGGGCGGCGGGCGCGGCCCGCGACGCCATCCAGCAGCGCGGTAAGCGCCGGCCCGAAGCGGCGGGCGAGGGGGATGCGCGGCTGGGCCAGGACCTCGCCCACCCGCCAAAGGCCGAGGCGGCGCAGTTCCGTGGCCACAGCTTCCGCGACCGGCAGGGCGGTGAGGGGGAGCGAAGCGGTGGCCTGCCGTTCCCCGCCAGGGGGCACGATGGCGGGGACTCCGGCCCGGGCCAGGGCCAGGGCAGCCTCCGGCGTGCCGGCCACGGCGCCGATGGCGGCGAAGCCCAGCCGGGCGAGGCGCGAGACGGCCTCGTCGCGCAGCCCGGCCTCGCCGCCTGTTCCAGTGCAGCCGGCGATATCGAGGATCAGCGAGTCCGGTTCCTCCGCTGCCGCGAGCGGGGTGAAGCGGAGCGCCCAGAGCGCCAGCCGTTCCAGCATCGCGGGAACGGCACCGGGCGATTCAGCTTCCAGCCGCAGGCCGGGATGCAGGGCCTGTGCATCCGCCAGGGGCTGGCCGGGATACAGGCCCAGCGCCTCGGCCGGAACGCTGGCGGCGATCACGAGGCGGCGCGGCCCGCGCTGGCCCCAGAGGGCGACGGGTTCCTCCACTCGCAGCAGATCGGTGGGGAGCCGCGACAGGTGCAGGGCCAGGAAGCGGCGCTCCCTGGGGCAGGGCGGTTCCCGGCCCCGCGTTTCCGGCGGATCGGCGGAAGGCGGAGGCGGTGCCGCGGCGGCCGGGTTCAGGCGAGGCGGGCGGTAGGCACGTCGTCGCATGCCGCATCCTCCCCGGCGGGGTTCTCGGGGATCAGAGTCTCGCTGGCCGGGCGCCAGGCGACATCCCACCGTGCGGGACGGGCGCTGCGGGCGCGCAACAGTTCCAGGCGCCATTGCGGGTCGCCCAGGTCGTGGCGCGACAGGCCGGTCCCGGCCCGGCCGGACACGCGCCAGCGGGTGAGGGCCACGCCGGCTCCCGCTTCCTCCGTGTCCTCGCGCAGCAGCAGGCCGATGCCGCCGCCAGTCTCGGCCGCGAGCTGCAGGCGGCGGGCGGCGGTGTCGTCCGGCCGATAGCCGGCGAGCAGCACGCCGCCGACGGCCGGGCAGCGCAGGGCTTCCTCGGCGGCCCAGAACGCATCCACCGCCCGCTGTGCCCGCACCAGGATCAGTCGTGCATGAGGCAGGCCGAAGCGGGACAGGCCGGGCGGCCAGGCATCGGGGGAGGGAGCGATCCAGAACACCGTGCCACCGCTGCGCGCCAGCAGCAGGGCGGCGAAGCCGGTGGCGGCACCCGAACTGCTCTGCAGGATCTCGTGCAGCGCGGCGCGGGGCAGGCCGGCGCCGCCGGGCAGGGAGGCATCGATCGCCGGGGTCAGGGGAATGGCATCGCCATTCCCGCGATCACGCTGCCGGGCCAGGGCCTCGGCCGCCCCCGCGCGCTCCATGCGCGACACGCGGGCACGCAGGGCGGCGAGGAGGGCGGGCCTGTCCATTGGGGGGCTCATGGACAAGGAGAACCGACTCCGGGGTTGCTTGTTCCCTTTATGTTCGCCCAGGCGGCAGATTCGGGTCAAGCATGACGGAGTCGGGAGCAGATGCCGGAGGAGGGGGCGATCCCGCTCCGGAACGGGATCGCCGGAGGATCAGCCGCGACGGCGCTGCTCCAGATCCCAGGCCGGGCGCGCCGCCTCGGTCAGTGCCTCGCTACGGCTGATGCCGATGTCGGAGAGCATGCGATCATCCATCTCGGCCAGTTGGCGGCGGCTCTCGATGGCGTGATGGACGCGGGCCAGGACGTCCAGGAATTGCCGGATGACACCCGGACGCGCCCCTGGTTGCGCAAAGCCCCGGCCGCGGGCGGCGGCCGTGCAGGCACCGGTGGCGAAGCTGTTGCGAGCGAGGTGGGCGGACATGGGAGTCGTTCCTGTTGTTGGACGACCTCTCTATGTTCCATCCACGCTGTTGAAGGAAACGAGTTGTTTTGACGATCGGCATCAAGGATATTGATGCCATGTTCGGCCTTCCACCTGGGATCGACCCCGACCTGCTGCGCTCCTTCGTGCTGGTGGCCGAAGGCGGCAGCGTCACCCGTGCCGCCCAGTCCGTGGGCCGCACGCAATCCGCCGTCTCCATGCAGATGCGCCGGCTGGAGGAGCTGTTGGGCCAGCCCCTCCTGGCGCGTGGGCCACGCGGCTTCCTGCCGACACAGCACGGCGCCTGGCTGCTGGACCGGGCGCGGCGGCTGCTGGAGCTGAACGACGAGATCGTGGCGGGCTTCCGCACGCCCGAACTGGCCGGGCGGGTGCGGCTGGGCACGCCCGACGACTACGCCCTGATCTGGCTGCCCGAGATCCTGTCGCGCTTCGCCCAGTCGCATCCGGCGGTGGAGATCGAGCTGGTCTGCCTGCCCAGCACCGGACTGCTGCGCTGCTTCGATGCGGGGGAGCTGGACCTGACGCTCTTCTCCGCCGGCAACGAGGCGCCGGGCGTGCTTTCCGAACGCCTCTGGCGCGGGCCGCTGCACTGGGTGAGCGCCACGGATCAGCCGGTGCACCTTCGCCGGCCCCTGCCGGTGGCGCTGTGCATGGAGGACTGTCCCTGGAGCCGGGCCGCGATCAAGGCACTGAACGATTCGGGGCTGCCCTGGCGCGTGGCCTATCACTCGGCCTCGCAGACCGGCACGCATGCCATCGCCCTCGCGGGCCTCGCGGTGACCATGGGGCTGACGGGGATGCTGCCCGCCGGGCTGCGCGTACTGGGCGAGGAGGATGGGATGCCGCGCCTGCCGGATTTCGAGGTGGCGATGCGGGTGCACCACAATGTGCCACTGGCGGCGCGGCTGGGGCGACACATCTCGGACAGCTTCCGGATGCAGTTGCAGAGTCTGCCCAGCGCCGCCTGAGCGGGATGTTGCGGCGGCTCCGGGCCGGGCCCATAGAGCGCGCCCCGGGATGTGCCATCAGGATGGTGAAGGTGCGGTTAAGGTGAGCGACAGGCAGGCGCGGGAAGCGGCACGCTTCACCGGGATCATGGAGGATGGCGCCCTGCTGCGCCGCCGCGTGGCGGTGGAGATGCGGGACAGCGTACTGGCGGTGGTGGACCGCTGCGAGGCGGCCATGCGGGATGGAGGGACGCTGTTCTTCTGCGGCAATGGTGGCTCGTCGGCAGATGCGCAGCATCTGGCCTGCGAATGGACGGTGAGGCTGCGTGGCGCTGTCGCCAGGCCCTCCTGGCCAGCGGTCGCCCTGGCGGCGGATTCCGTGACGATGAGTGCCAGTGGCAATGACTTCGGCTTCGCGGAGGTCTTCGCCCGCCCCTTGTCCGGACTGGGGCGTCGGGGGGACGTGCTGTTCGGCCTTACCACCAGCGGCCGGAGCCCGAATGTGGTGCGGGCACTGGAAGTGGGGCGGGAGATGGGGCTGGCCACCGTGGGCCTGCTAGGCGGCGAAGGAGAGCCGGCGAGGGGCTTCTGCGACCACGTCCTGCTGGTTCCCTCGGCGGAAACGGCACGGGTGCAGGAGCTCCATATCACGCTGGGCCACGCCATCCTGGAGCTGTTGGAGGACCGCCTGACGGGCCGGAGATAGGCCAGCCGGAAAAACTGCGGAGAGGGGTATTTACAGGCCTGGAAGCCCCCCATATAAGGCGGCCCACGGACGGCGCGGTTGGTCTTGAGGGGCTGACGGGGCGCTGGTCTGTGATCCCCTGAGGGGTGTTGTTGATTTGTGCTGGATGGCTTTTCCGGAAGGGAGGGCGATCTGGGTGGATTGACGGCGCTGTGAGGCGGGAATTGTTCCTTGAAGGTGTGAATAGGGGTTTTACTGTAGGAAGCCTGGATGTTTTGCTTGAGTGATTTGGCACGAGGTTGCTGGACGACTTGAGTGGGACCGTGGC